>NZ_BDJA01000009.1:0-191146 GCF_003864275.1 Pseudomonas sp. SCT | reverse complement strand
GAATCCGCCATCCGTGCAACCCTTTTATTTCGCTAACCTTTTGATTTACAAGAGGTTTTGCTTAAGGACTGCGCCGGAAGTGGTGCGCATTATAGGAGCCTGAAAACTAACGTCAACCGTTTATTTCAGTTTTGTTCGGGCAGCCATTGCGGGGCTGTGCTTTTGCTTGGCGATCGCCTTGCCTGTCTATATATGTGGCAACGGCCGATCTGCGAGTTTAGGCCCACCAGCACTTCCTTCATTCTAGCCGCTTCAACCATTACACTGACGGCCCTCCCACTCAGCCAAGGTTCCCCGATGCTCCCACAATGCGATGCACCGCTAGACCTACTGCTGTTTCCTACCTGGCTTGTTCCGGTGGAACCGGCCGGGGTAGTGCTCAAAGGGCACGGGCTTGGCATTCGGGACGGACGTATCGCGCTGATAGCACCACGTGCTGAGGCGCTCAAGCAAGGCGCCATCGAAACTCAAGAACTAAAAGGAATGCTACTCGCGCCGGGGTTGGTCAATGCTCACGGGCACGCCGCCATGACGTTGTTCCGTGGACTGGCCGATGACTTGCCGCTACAGCGCTGGCTCAAAGAGCACATCTGGCCGGCCGAATCGCGCTGGGTGGATGAAGACTTCGTTCGCTGCGGCACCGAACTGGCGATTGCCGAGCAATTGAAAAGCGGGATCACCTGCTTTTCAGATATGTACTTTCATCCCAACGTGGCGAGCGAACTGGTCCATAAGCACGGGGTAAGAGCGCAGATCACCATCCCGGTTTTCGACTTCCCTATTCCCGGCGCTCGGGATGCCGATGAAGCGCTACGCAAGGGCGTCGAGCTGTTCGATGACCTCAAGCACCATCCGCGCATCACGGTTGCCTTCGGCCCGCATGCGCCCTATTCAGTGGCGGATGACAAGCTCGAGAGCATCCGTATTCTGGTGGCGGAGATGGACGCAGGCATTCACATGCACGTCCACGAGACCGCCCAGGAAGTTCAAGACGCCTTGCAAAAGCATGGAGAGCGACCGCTGGCGCGCCTGGCGCGATTGCAGCTGCTCGGCCCGCGATTCCAGGCCGTTCATATGACGCAGGTAAGCGACGACGATCTCGCGCTGCTAACCGAGCATAACTGCAGCGTCATCCACTGCCCTGAGTCCAACCTTAAACTAGCCAGTGGTTTCTGCCCGGTTGAACGAATTTGGGAGGCAGGGGTTAATGTGGCTATCGGGACGGACGGGGCCGCGAGCAATAACGACCTGGACCTTTTGGGCGAGACACGCACCGCTGCTTTGTTGGCCAAGGCGGTCGCCGGTTCGGCAACCGCGCTCGACGCGCATCGAGCCTTGCGAATGGCTACGCTCAACGGCGCCCGGGCCCTGGGCATCGAGGACCACACCGGTTCGCTGGAGGTAGGCAAGTTCGCGGACCTCGTCGCTTTCGACCTCTCCGGCCTAGCCCAGCAACCGATATACGACCCGGTGTCCCAGTTGATCTATTCCACCAGCAAAGAGTCCGCTCGTCATGTCTGGGTCGGCGGCAAACAGTTGCTCGACAACGGCCGATTGACTCGGATCGACGAGCAGCGCGTTATCGCAAACGCCTGCCAATGGGGCGACAGAATATCGAGCAAGGACCGAGGCCAAAGGTGACGAAATCGAAATTCGGCTGCACTTGCGCGACGATATGACATATGAACGAGGGGCCGTATAGGTGCCCCTACTGCATCCTGAGCTGGCAACATTCGCGTTTGCGACTCAAGCTTCTCTCTCAAGCATTCAAAACGGACCGGACCATGAGCAACGTCGACCACGCTGAAATCGCTAAATTCGAAGCCCTTGCCCATCGTTGGTGGGATCGCGAAAGCGAATTCAAGCCACTGCACGAAATCAATCCACTTCGCGTGAACTGGATAGACGAGCATGTTTCGCTGGCAGGTAAAAAGGTCATCGACATTGGCTGTGGCGGCGGGATTCTCAGCGAGGCCATGGCACAGCGGGGCGCTGAAGTCACCGGTATCGACATGGGTGAGGCACCGCTTTCCGTAGCGCGACTACATCTTCTTGAGTCGGGCCTGGAGATTGATTACCGGCAGATCACTGCCGAAGCCATGGCAGAGGAAGCACCGGAACAGTTCGATATCGTCACCTGCCTTGAAATGCTCGAGCACGTACCGGATCCGGCATCTGTCATCCGCGCCTGCTGTGCACTGGTAAAGCCCGGCGGCCAAGTGTTCTTTTCAACGATCAATCGCAATCCGAAAGCATATGCGCTCGCCATCATTGGCGCTGAGTATGTGCTTCAGCTACTCCCACGCGGCACCCACGATTTCAAGAAGTTCATCCGCCCTTCGGAGCTCGGCGCCTGGAGCCGCGACGCCGGGCTTGCCGTCAAAGACATAATCGGCCTCACCTACAATCCGCTTACCAAGCATTACAAGCTGTCTGCCGACGTCGACGTCAACTACATGGTCCAGACAATTAAGGAGGGATGATGCGCCTGCGCGCTGTTCTGTTCGACATGGACGGTACCCTGCTCGATACCGCTCCGGATTTCATTGCCGTCGCACAAGCGATGAGGGTTGCTCGTGGCCTTGCTCCCGTCCCTGCCCAACAGGTCCGTGATGTGGTGTCGGGAGGAGCGAGAGCGATGGTGCTCAGCGCGTTTGACGTCGACCCGCTGTCAGACGAGTTTGAAGAGCTCCGACTCGAATTCCTGGAGCGGTATCAGGAACACTGCGCCGTACACAGCCATCTCTACGATGGTATGGCTGAGCTGCTGGACGAGATCGAACGGTCCAATCTGCTTTGGGGCGTTGTGACCAACAAGCCACTGCGTTTCGCGGAGCCGATCATGCATCAGCTGGGCCTCGCCTCGCGTTCCGCGGTACTGGTCTGTCCTGACCACGTTGCCAGGAGTAAGCCCGATCCGGAGCCGATGCTGCTTGCCTGCAAACAGCTCGATCTCGATCCATCTGCGGTCCTGTTCGTCGGCGACGATCTTCGAGATATCGAGTCCGGTCGCGCGGCAGGCAGTAGAACCGCCGCGGTGCGCTATGGCTATATCCACCCGGAAGACAACCCAAGCAACTGGGGTGCAGACGTGGTCGTGGACCATCCGCTGGAGCTTCGGAAAGTTCTGGATCGAGCCATCTGCAGCTGTTGAAGTACCAACAGCAAGCATCTGCCCTGTTGCTCAACGAATGCTGTTGAGCGCCTATTACCTGACGATTTATGAGGCATCCGATGTTCGAATACTCCGCCCGCCCCGACCTGCTCAAAGGGCGCATCATTCTGGTAACCGGAGCTGGTCGCGGCATCGGCGAAGCAGCGGCAAAAGCCTACGCCGCTCACGGCGCGACCGTACTACTGCTTGGCAAGAACGAAGACAACCTGAACCGTGTTTATGACGACATCGAAGCGGCCGGCCATCCGCACCCTGCCATCATCCCGTTCAATCTGGAAACCGCCCTGCCGCACCAGTACGACGAGCTGGCGGCGATGATCGAGCGCGAATTCGGCCATCTTGACGGGCTGCTGCACAACGCAGCGATCGTCGGCCCGCGTACGCCACTGGAACAACTGTCCGGCGACAACTTCATGCGTGTGATGCAGGTGAATGTGAACGCGATGTTCATGCTGACCAGCACCCTGCTACCGCTGCTCAAGCTCGCCAAAGACGCTTCGGTGATATTCACATCAAGCAGCGTCGGTCGCAAAGGACGCGCGTACTGGGGCGCCTATGCGGTATCCAAATTTGCCACCGAAGGTCTGATGCAGGTACTAGCGGACGAAGTGGATGAAACCGCGCCGGTGCGCGCCAACAGCATCAACCCCGGCGCAACCCGCACCGATATGCGTGCCAAGGCGTATCCCGGCGAGAACCCGCAGGTCAATCCGCTGCCCGAAGAGATCATGCCTGTCTATCTGTATCTGATGGGGCCGGACAGCATCGGAGTGAATGGTCAGGCGCTGAACGCGCAATAGCCAAGCTCTACGGAAACAAAAACGCTGCGCAATGGCATCACACCATTGCGCAGCGCTGGATACAGCTATCAGGTGCGCTTGCTACGCCCGAAGCCCGGACGCTGACCATCGCCAGCCGGCCTTTTGCCTGGCCCTGACGGACGCCCCGCCCCGTCGTTGCGCTTGCCGCCTTTACGCGCGTCGCCCGGACGCTCGGCGACAGGTGTCCCGCGAGTCTTATCGCTACGCCCTTCGTTGACACGAGGCTTACGCCCGGCCTGATCGTCCCGCTGCACCCGCGGCTTGTCCGAGCCGGCGACATCAGCTTCAGTTGACGAGCGAAGTACACGGGGCCGACGCTCGCCTCGACCAAGCGGCTTTGCCACCTTGCGCTGCATGCGGTCGATCTTTTCCTTGGCCTTCGCTTTCATGCTCGGCAGAGCAACCGGCTTGAGGCCAACCTCCTGGCTGAGGATGTCCACTTCGCTTTGCGACATCTCGCGCCAGCGTCCCATCGGCAGATCGGACGTCATGAATACTGGACCGAAACGGACCCGCTTCAGGCGGCTCACGACCAACCCCTGGGATTCCCAAAGCCGACGAACCTCACGATTGCGACCTTCCATCACTACACAGTGATACCAATGGTTGAACCCTTCACCGCCAGGCGCTTCCTGGATGTCGGTAAAGCGTGCCGGACCATCTTCAAGCATGACGCCGGT
Organism: Pseudomonas sp. SCT; assembly: GCF_003864275.1. NCBI lineage: Bacteria > Pseudomonadati > Pseudomonadota > Gammaproteobacteria > Pseudomonadales > Pseudomonadaceae > Pseudomonas > Pseudomonas sp. SCT. The sequence goes on along the minus strand of NZ_BDJA01000009.1, from coordinate 186,470 downwards.
CTTCAGCCGCTCGATCATTTCGTCGTCGACCTCCCCACGCACGCGTACCGCATACTCGCGGTCCATTTCATACGATGGGTGCATCAGGCGGTTGGCCAGCTCTCCATCGGTGGTGAAGAGCAAAAGACCGGTTGTGTTGATGTCCAGACGGCCGATGTTGATCCAGCGGCCTTCCTTTGGTCGAGGCAAACGATCAAAAACCGTTGGACGGCCTTCGGGATCATTGCGGGTGCAGATCTCGCCGTCGGGCTTGTTGTAGATCAGTACGCGTCGTACGACTTCATTAGCCTCTTCCCGCTTGAGCAGGCGGCCATCGACAGCAATGGCGTCATGCGAGTCGACCCGTTGGCCAAGGCTCGCAACTGCACCGTTGACCTTTACCCGACCTTCAACGATCCATTTTTCAACATCACGACGCGAAGCCATGCCCAGGCGGGCCAGAACCTTCTGCAGCTTTTCGCCATGAGTTACGTGTGTGCTTGTTTCTTCGTGCTCGGTCATCTGGGCACCTCCCGGTGTGGCAATCCGATTGAAAGGGCGCGAATCATACGCGCATAGCGGCAGCTACGCACCAACGACAGCGTAGCAGCGATCCGGGGCGAGGCATCACTGCACTATGCCAACGCGGCAAGGGCCTCGGCAGTGCGCTGCTGAATGCTTGGCCAGTCGCCCTCGCCGAGGCTTGTGCTATCGATCATCCAGGTTCCACCCACACACATCACGTTCGGCAGGGCCAGATAACTAGCAGCATTCGCCGCCGTCACACCGCCTGTCGGGCAAAAGCGAACGTCAGCAAAAGGACCGCCCAAAGCTTTCAATGCGGCGACACCACCGCACACCTCAGCCGGAAAAAGCTTGAACCGGCGATAGCCGAGTGCATAACCCTCCATCAGATCGGACGCACTACTGATGCCCGGCAGCAGAGGCACTGAGCAGCTCACTCCGGCCTCCAGAATCTCCCGGGTCGAGCCAGGCGTGACGATGAATTGCGCCCCAGCGGCTTCCACCTCATCCATCATCCGCCGGTCGAGCACGGTACCTACACCAACGCAGAGATCGGGCCGCTCTTCGCGCAACCGCCGAATCGCCGTCAGGCCATGACTGGACCGCAGGGTGATTTCCAGCGTGCGCAGACCGCCAGCGGCAAGCGCATCGGCAAGCGGCAGGATTTGCTCTTCGCTGCCTATCGTGATCACCGGCAGGATCCGCGCATCCACGCAGATTTTTTCAATCAGAGCGTTTTTCTGGTCCATGGTCATGCAAGAGTCCTCGGGCCTCACGGGCACCAGTAAATCTCGAGCGGAGAATGAAGGAACGCACGAATCGGCATTTGCAGCGGATCGGCATGCAATGCCGCGCGCAAGGTTTCGAGCTTGTCGGCTCCCTGGATAGCCAGGCACTGCATCCGTGCACAGGATAGAAGCGGATAAGTCATTGTCAGGCGAGCTGCAGGCTCCGCCGGGGCCTGCATTGGCAGACAACGCTCCGGACAGTCCGGTCGCAACGCATGTGCCAGGTTCGGATTTCCTGGGAACAGTGAGGCCGTGTGGCCATCGTCGCCCATGCCGAGAACAAGCACATCGATGGGCTGCTGCAGCTGCTCCAAGGCGAGCTCGGCCAGCGACGCTGCCTGAGCAAGGGAATCGGCAGGCTGATAAAGCCCGATCAGTCGAGCTTCGCGGGCAGCGTTCTGTAGCAAGTGCCGACGCACCAATCCCTCGTTGCTTGCCGGTTCACCAGTTGGTATCCAGCGCTCGTCGGCAAGGCTGATCTGAACCTTCGCCCAGTTCAGCTCTCGTTTGGAAAGCGCTTCGAGGAACGTGATGGGGCTGCGCCCACCAGACACAACCAGGCTGGCGACTCCGTGGGTTTGCACCGCATAGGCGAGCGCACCTGCGACACAATCAGCCATCAACTCGGCCTGGCACTGAGGATCTGCCGAACTGTGCGCGATAACGCCGATTGGTAGATCCAGCTCAGAGATCGCCATACCACGCCCTCCCATCACGTGTAATCAATGCAATCGAAGCGACCGGGCCCCAAGAGCCCGCCGGATACAGCTTGAGCTCCGCGCCGAGACGATTCCAGCCCTCGATAAGCTGATCGCACCATTGCCACGCATATTCGATTTCATCCCTACGGACGAAAAGGTTCTGGTTGCCTTGCATGACTTCAAGTAGCAGCCGCTCGTATGCGTCGGGAATACGGGTGCTCTTGTAGGTTTCGGAAAAATTCAGCTGCAGCGGCCCGCTGCGCAGATGCATACCCTTGTCCAGCCCCTGCTCCTTGGTCATGACTTGCAGCGAGATGCCCTCGTCAGGCTGCAACCGGATGATCAGGCGGTTGCTGATCAGCGCGCGCTGTTCGGGCGCGAAGATGTAGAAAGGCGGCTCTTTGAAATGGATAACGATCTGCGACAGCTTCTGCGCCATGCGTTTGCCGGTACGCAGATAGAACGGCACTCCCGACCAACGCCAGTTACAGATATCGGCACGCAAGGCCACGAAGGTTTCCGTGCTGCTCTGGGCATTGGAGTTTTCCTCGTCGAGGTAGCCCGGGACCGAAACACCGGCAACGTTTCCAGCTGCATACTGACCCCGAACCACTCGCTGATGGATCGACTCCGCCGTTATCGGCGCCAACGCTTTGAGTACCTTCACTTTCTCGTCACGAATGCTATCGGCAGTGAGGTTGCTTGGTGGATCCATTGCAATCAGGCAAAGCAACTGCAGCAGATGGTTCTGGACCATGTCGCGTAGCTGGCCGGCTTGATCGAAATAGCCCCAGCGCCCTTCGATCCCCACCGTCTCCGCTACGGTGATTTCGACATGGGAGATGTGGTGCTGGTCCCACTGCGTTTCGAACAGACTATTGGCGAACCGCAGTGCAATCAGATTCTGAACGGTTTCCTTACCTAGATAATGGTCGATGCGATAGATGCGGCTCTCCGGAAAATGCTCCGCAACCGCATCGTTGATGCCCTGTGAGGAATGCAGGTCGTGCCCGATAGGCTTCTCCAGCACGACTCTTGCCTGCTCGGCCAGCCCTACCGAGGCGAGGGACGTGCAGATTTCTCCATATACACCCGCAGGTGTCGCGAAATAGGCGATCAAAGGGCACTCGGCCGGGACTGATTCGCGCAGTGCTACGTAATCCTCTGGCCGGCGAAAATCCATCGAAATGTAATTCAGGCGCGCACTGAAACGCTCCAGCGCGCTTTCATCAAGTTCGGCGGCAGGAACTCGCATACGCAGAGCCTGGACGATCCGCGCCTCATGCACCGCAGGCTCGCCACCCTCGCGCGACAGCGCCAGAATCCGTGTGTCGGGATGCAGAAGACCGGCTCGGTCCAGCTGATACAAGGCTGGAAACAGCTTGCGCAGCGCCAGGTCGCCCAGGGCGCCAAACAACGAAAAGGTGATGGATTCTACCGTGATGCCTGGCATGGTCCGTCCGCTTGAGTGCTGAGTCAGTGGCATGCAGCGCGCATGACGATGATCATCCGATCAAACAAACCGGCACTTCAGATCATCGCTACATGCAACAGACCTGCTTCACGAGACAAATGCTCAGAAGAAACGACGAGATTAGACCAGCTCGCTAGCCCACTTTTTCAGCCAGACACCTGTTCGTCGCGCAGCTACCGGTTCTGGTCCGCAGCTCAATGCTTCTCGAGGCGAGAGCGAAACAGCGCCTGGTGCTTACGGCACTGCTGCGCGGCCAACAGGAACACCCCATGCCCGCCGCGTGAAAATTCCAGCCAGGTGAAATCCACTTCCGGATACAGCGCCTGCACATGAATCTGACTGTTACCGACTTCGACGATCAGAGTGCCGTCATCAGTCAGATGGTCCGCTGCTTCGGCAAGCATTCGACGCACCAGATCGAGACCGTCTTCACCACACGCCAGCCCCAAGGCGGGCTCATGGTGAAACTCATCAGGCATATCGCCGAAATCTTCCGCATCGACATAAGGAGGGTTAGAGACGATCAGATCGAAACGCTGATTGGGCAAGCCATCGAAACCATCGCTTTGCACGGTGTAAACGCGGTCCTCAAGGCCATGTTGCTCGACGTTGCGGTTGGCCACCTCGATCGCATCGAACGACAGGTCCGCCAACACCACCTCTGCTTCGAGAAACTCGTACGCGCAGGCAATGCCGATGCAACCCGAGCCAGTGCACAGATCGAGTATCCGCTTCGGTGTACCAGGCAGCCACGGTTCGAAGCGATGCTCGATAAGCTCACCAATCGGCGATCGAGGAATCAAAACGCGCTCATCGACAATGAACGGCAAGCCACAGAACCAGGCCTGCCCTAGTAGATAAGCGGTCGGCACGCGCTCCTCGATGCGCCGATGTAACAGGTTCTGCAGGTGTTCGCATTCATCCTGTTCCAGGCGACAGTCCAGGTAGCTATCGGACATTTCCCACGGCAAATGCAACGCGCCCAGCACCAATTGCCGGGCATCGTCCCAGGCGTTGTCGGTGCCATGGCCAAAGAAAAGCTGCTCCGCCTGAAAGCGGCTGACAGCCCAGCGAATATAGTCACGCAGGGTACGCAAGCGAGAGAGCGAAGCGGTCACAAGGGCGTCTCCTGAAAAAAGTGCGCGAGTTTAACAGGCATCGGAAAATCCGAGCTACGGCGGTGGTTGCCGGACCGTGGTTCGCCAGCAATGTTTAAGACAGCTTTGTAAATGCCCAATTCGTTGCGAGCGTTCGCTGGCCACTGGCAGTACCCTTCGGCACGGAATTTTTGTGGCAGTCCGAGCCTAAGACCGCGACCGCGCAGTCATTTGCCGGCCAAGCGAAACAATCGGCTGGACAGTTCACATCGGCGCGTTCAGGCGCCACAATCAGCCCCCTCACAGCACAAGGAGCCGACAATGACCAAGCCACAGACCATGCTTCAGCTCAGTGGCCGTAGCTATAACCCGGCGACGCTGACGAATGCCACCCTGCTGGTCATCGACGTGCAGGAGGAATACCGCAGCGGTGTTCTGGCCTTGCCTGCCCTGGATCGGGCACTTCCGGAAATCACCCGTCTGCTGGCAGCAGCGCGCGAAGCCGGCGCGCCGATCGTACATGTGCATCACCTCGGCATCAGCGGTGGCCTTTTCGACCCACAGGGCTTTCGCGGACAGATCATGCCTGAAGCCGCTCCGCTGCCTGGCGAGGCCGTGGTTGCCAAGCGTCTTCCGAATGCCTTCTCCGGTACAGAACTGCATGAACTGCTGCAGAAACTGGGGCGTCTTGATCTGATCGTTTGCGGATTCATGACCCACTCGAGCATCAGTACCACCGTTCGCGCTGCCAAGGACTATGGCTATCGCTGCACATTGGTCGATAGCGCGTGCGCCACGCGCAATCTGCCAATGGGCGACGGCAGTATCGATGCCGAGCAGGTCCACCGTATCGAGATGACTATCCTGGCGGACAATTTCGCCGTTTGCGTCCAGGACGTAGCGGCGCTTGCTCGCTAGGCGCTTACCTCGCCGTGCTATCTACGCCACTTAATCGCCTTTTGCCGACAACAGCTGTCTCGACAAATAAGTGCCTGGACGGAACGCGTATCCGCCAGGCGCAGTGGCTGGGGTAAACTGCCTGCCTGTTTGGAGGCTCCATGCAAGACGACGACTTTTCCCTTTTCCAATCTGCCGTGCGCGGCGTCAAACCGATCAAGCACGACCGTGCCGAGACGGGCAAGGCACGTAGCAATCGCGAGCAGATCGCCACCCGCCGCAGCAATGCCACCGTAAGCAATGACACGACTCGCGTCGATGGCCTGTCGGATCAGTTCGTCATCGACGTAGGTGCCGAGGACGAACTGTACTGGGCTCGCGACGGCGTGCAAGACAGCCAGGTCCGCAAACTCAAGGCCGGTCAGATTCCATTCGAAGGCAGCCTCGACCTGCATGGCATGAGTGTCGAGAAGGCGCGCGAACTGTTATGGGACTTCATCGCAGAAGCAACACGGCTCGAAGTACGCTGCGTCCGGGTCACCCATGGCAAGGCCGCGCGCCTGGATGGCAAGCGGCCGCTGATCAAAAGCCACGTCAACACCTGGCTGCGGCAACACCCTCAGGTGCTTGGCTTCACGTCCTGCCTGCCACGCCATGGCGGCACCGGTGCCATTTACGTGATGCTCAAGCGCACCATGCTCGAAGGCAGGGACGAGTGAACAGACCCAGCAGATCACTCGGAATACTTGCCAGCCAAGCGGCCGCCCCCTACCCTTCGCGTTCGCGACCTCATGAAGCCTGACAGGTAGTTCAATGTCCCTGGAACAACACTACACCGCGATCCTTGGCCAACTTGGCGAGGACGTTAGCCGCGAAGGCCTGCTCGACACGCCCAAGCGCGCGGCCAAAGCCATGCAGTATCTGTGCAAGGGCTATCAGCAGACCCTTGAAGAAGTCACCAACGGTGCGCTGTTCAGCTCGGACAATAGCGAAATGGTGCTGGTCAAGAATATCGAGCTGTATTCGCTGTGCGAGCATCACATGCTGCCCTTCATCGGCAAGGCTCATGTTGCTTATTTGCCCAACGGCAAGGTGCTTGGCCTGTCGAAGGTGGCCCGGATCGTAGACATGTATGCGCGTCGCCTGCAGATTCAGGAGAACCTGACCCGTGAAATCGCCGAGGCGATGCAGCAGGTTACCGGTGCATCAGGTGTCGCGGTGGTCATCGAAGCGCAACATATGTGCATGATGATGCGCGGCGTCGAGAAGCAAAATTCATCGATGGTCACATCGGTGATGCTCGGCCAGTTCCGCGAGAATGCAGCAACTCGCAGCGAGTTTCTCGGCCTGGTCAAGTAAAGCCGACTGCACAGTAAAACAGGGCCCTTGCGGCCCTGTTTTTCGTTCAATCGTACATACCGACATGCCGCGGATGGCTGGCGACGCGTTGGAGCCACTGGCGAATCGCAGGATAGCCGTCCAATTTAAACCCGCCTTCCTCGGCGACATGCGTATAGGCATATAGCGCAACGTCGGCGATCGAATAATGCTCCCCGACCAGGTAAGGCGTGCGCAGCAGTTGCTGCTCCATCACGTTCAGTGCGTGATAGCCGTCCAGCTGCTTGGCCTCGTACTCTTCGCGTCGGTCCTCCGGCATACCGAGGTAGACCTTGATGTAACGGGCCACTGCCAGGAAGGGCTCGTGGCTGTACTGCTCAAAGAACTGCCACTGCAGCACCTGGGTGCGCAAGCGCGGGTCAGTCGGCAGAAACTCACTGCCCTCGGCCAGATAGTTCAGGATGGCATTCGACTCCCAAAGACAGGTGCCATCTTCCAGTTCCAGAACCGGAATCTTGCCGTTCGGATTCTTCTTGAGAAACTCCTCGGAACGGGACTCGCCCCGCAGGACATTGATCGGAATCCATTCATAAGGCTGGTCCAGCAGATGAAGCATCAGCTTGATCTTGTAGCAATTACCCGACCTGTAATCGCCATAGACTTTCAACATGGTCTCCCCTCCCGATCGACCCGCGTTGCGGGTCAGCAATAACCTCTCAGGCAGCTTCCCGCACACCGGCTTCGCGAATGACCTTCGCTAACCGGCACAATCCTTCCGCCATTCGCTCGCCCGCAACATGGCTGAAATTCAGTCGCAGGTAACCAGGGTTCGCGTCCGGATCGACAAAGAACGGCTCACCGGGCATGAACACGACGTCTTCAGCCAGCGCCTGATTGAGCAGGGTCCGTGTGTCCAGCGGCTGCTTCAGCGTCAACCAGAAGAACAGTCCGCCCTGCGGCAACTCCCAGGTCGCCAGGTCGCTGAAGTGCTCGTCCAAAGCTGCCTGCATGGCATCACGACGGACCCGGTAGAACTCACGCAACTGTTCGAGATGCGCCTGGTAATGATCGCTGCCCAGCCATTGCAGCGCCTGCCATTGTCCGATCCGATTGGTATGCAGATCGGCGGATTGCTTAAGCCGCAGCAGATAAGGAAACAGGTCCGGAGACGCAATCAGGTAGCCCACTCGCAAACCGGGCAGCAGCGTCTTGGATACCGTGCCCGTGTAGATCCAGCTGGCCCGCTTGAGACGCGACACGATGGGCCTGGCGCTGCCCTGATCGAATACCAGCTCGCGGTACGGCTCGTCTTCCAGCAGCGTCACGCCGAACTCATCCAGCAATGCAGCGACGGCATCACGCTTGTCTTCGCTATAGCGCACGGCTGAGGGATTCTGGAAGGTCGGGATCAGATAGGCGAAAGCTGGCGCATGCTGCTCCAGCGTGGCGCGCAAGGCAGCCAGATCCGGCCCATCAGCCTGTTGCGGCACCGCCAGACAATGTGCGCCGAACAGCTGGAAGGATTGAAGTGCCGCAAGATAGGTCGGCGCTTCAACCAGCACCTCTGTGCCCACGTCGATAAACAATTTCGAGGCAAGGTCCAGCGTTTGCTGCGAACCACTGACGATCAGCACCTGACTGGCCTCGCAAGGCACGCCCAGCGCTCGCGCCTGGGCCGCGATGGCCTCGCGCAGAGCGGGCTCCCCCTCGCTCATGCCGTACTGCCCCATGCTCGCCGGCAATTCAGCCCAATCGACCGTCGGCAGCATCGCCTCCGCCGGCAGCCCACCGGCAAAGGACATCACTTCCGGGCGCTGGGCTGCGGCGAGGATTTCACGAATGAGAGAACTTTTAAGACGAGTAATGCGTTCGGAGAAGGCCATTTCCATACCAGATGCGAGGCGCTGCAAAATAAGTCAAACTTCTTGACCGAAATTACGCCTCTCACAATAAATACGTCAATATGCCTGACCTAAAAAAAAGCGCAGTGCAGCGCCAGATAATGGAAAGCTTCTTTCTCGGCTATCAGGCCTTCACGGCCAAGCCTGACGAGATGCTGGCCCGTCGAGGCCTGTCACGCGTGCATCACCGCATCCTTTTTTTCATCGCCAGCTATCCCGACCTGAGCGTCAAGGAGTTGCTTAGCTACCTGGGCGTCTCCAAGCAGGCGCTGAACACACCGCTACGCCAGCTGATCGAAATGCATCTGGTGGAGAGCCTTACGGCAGAGGATGACAAGCGTAAGCGTATGCTGCGCTTTACCGCAGAGGGGGCGAAGTTGGAACAAGCGCTGCGTCGGGAACAGGTCAGACTGCTACAGCGCGCCTTCGATGATGCGGGTGAACAAGCAGTAGACGGCTGGCTCGCGGTCAACCAGGCGCTCGCCGTGGAAAAGGCCAGAGGCTAGCAGCCTTCACGGAGCCCGGCCGCTTCACCACGCCGGAATCGCGGGCACAAAAAAGGGCGCCCGGAGGCGCCCTTTTTCATGAAGAACCCGAACTTAGTTCTGGTTTTCCATCTGAGCACGGATCAGATCACCAATGGTGGTCGGGCCAGTGCTTTCTACGTCCTGCTTGGTGCGCAGCTCTTTCATCGCATCCTTTTCGTCTTCGACGTCTTTGGACTTGATGGACAGGCTGATCACGCGGGACTTGCGGTCGATGCTGATGATCTTGGCTTCGACTTCGTCGCCTTCCTTCAGCACGTTGCGCGCATCTTCAACGCGGTCACGGCTGATTTCGGAAGCTTTCAGGGTAGCTTCGATATCGTTACCCAGATCGATGATGGCGCCCTTGGCGTCAACTTCTTTCACGGTACCGCGAACGATGCTGCCCTTGTCATTGACAGCGGCGTAGTTGGAGAACGGATCGTCTTCCAGCTGCTTGATGCCCAGGGAGATGCGCTCACGCTCCGGGTCGACCGACAGGATGACGGTATCCAGCTCGTCGCCCTTCTTGAAGCGGCGAACGGCTTCTTCACCCGGCTCGTTCCAGGAGATGTCGGACAGGTGAACCAGACCGTCGATGCCGCCGTCCAGACCAATGAAGATACCGAAATCGGTGATCGACTTGATGGTGCCGGAGATGCGGTCGCCCTTGTTGAACTGGCCAGAGAAGTCTTCCCATGGGTTGGACTTGCACTGCTTGATGCCCAGGGAGATGCGACGACGCTCTTCGTCGATGTCCAGAACCATGACTTCCACTTCGTCGCCGACCTGAACGACCTTCGACGGGTGGATGTTCTTGTTGGTCCAATCCATTTCGGAAACGTGCACCAGACCTTCGACGCCTTCTTCCAGCTCGGCGAAGCAGCCGTAGTCGGTGAGGTTGGTGACGCGAGCCTGAACGCGGGTACCTTCCGGGTAGCGAGCCTTGATGGCAACCCATGGGTCTTCGCCCAGCTGCTTCAGACCCAGCGATACACGGTTGCGCTCGCGGTCGAACTTCAGCACCTTGACATCGATCTCGTCGCCAACGTTGACGATCTCGGACGGATGCTTGATACGCTTCCAGGCCATGTCGGTGATGTGCAGCAGACCATCAACGCCGCCCAGGTCAACGAACGCACCGTAGTCGGTGAGGTTCTTGACGATACCCTTGACCTGCTGACCTTCCTGCAGGGACTCGAGCAGAGCTTCGCGCTCGGCGCTGTTCTCGGCTTCCAGCACGCTGCGGCGGGAAACGACAACGTTGTTGCGCTTCTGGTCCAGCTTGATGACCTTGAACTCGAGCTCTTTGCCTTCCAGGTGGGTGGTGTCGCGCACAGGGCGGACATCGACCAGCGAACCCGGCAGGAACGCACGAATACCGTTGACGTCGACGGTGAAGCCACCTTTGACTTTGCCGTTGATGACGCCCTTGACCACTTCTTCTGCAGCGAAAGCCGCTTCCAGAACAATCCAGGATTCCGCGCGCTTGGCTTTTTCACGGGACAGCTTGGTTTCGCCAAAGCCATCTTCAACCGCGTCCAGAGCAACGTGGACCTCGTCACCCACCTTGATGGTCAGCTCGCCCTGCTCGTTGTAGAACTGCTCGACCGGGATGACGCCCTCGGACTTGAGGCCGGCATGCACGGTGACCCAGTCACCGTCGATGTCGACCACGATGCCGGTGATGATGGCGCCCGGCTGCATGTCGAGGGATTTAAGGCTTTCTTCAAAAAGTTCTGCGAAGCTTTCGCTCATGTTGATTCCTGCTGTTTTCAGGCGAGGATCCGCCCAATCTCCACATTCCAGACAATGTGGGTTCATTCATATAAAAAAAGGCCTGTGGGACTGGATCTGGTCTCCCACATGCCTCCTTGTTAACGGCTCCGACACTCGCAGCCTGGGCTGAGTGTGCCTTGAGTCCGTTTGGCCGCCTTTCGGCGTTCCGATCATCCAGCCAAATCGCGGTCGGCGACTTCGCTCAGAATCTTTTGCAGCACTTCTTCGATGGAGAGTGTAGTGGAATCCAGTTGAATGGCATCGTCTGCCGGCTTCAGCGGTGCCACCGCACGTTGGGTGTCGCGCTCGTCGCGCTCCCGGATCTCCTCAAGAAGACTCGCGAGATTAACATCATCGCCCCGCGCCTTCAACTGCAAGTACCGCCGACGAGCACGCTCCTCGGCGCTGGCGGTGAGAAATATCTTCAATGGTGCATCGGGGAAAACCACGGTGCCCATGTCACGCCCATCGGCGACCAGTCCAGGCGCTTCGCAGAAGGCTTTCTGCCGCTGCAACAAAGCCGTGCGAACCACCGGCAACGCCGCAACCTGAGATGCACCGGCGCCAACGCTTTCATTGCGAATGGCTTCGGTAACCTCCTCTCCTTCGAGCGTAATGATCATGCCGTGACCGTCACGAGCGGCGCCGAACTGGACATCAAGGTGCTCGGCGAGCACTTTCAGCGCCTCTTCGTTGGTCAGATCAACACCATGGTTACGCGCCGCAAAGGCCAGCAGACGATACAAGGCACCGGAGTCGAGGAAATTCCAGCCCAGCTTGCCAGCGAGCAACGCTGCAACCGTCCCCTTACCCGAGCCACTCGGACCGTCGATGGTGATGACCGGAACAGGCCTGATCATGAATCGCCCTCCGAATGAACCTGCATGCCGGCGCGCTGCGCCAAGGCGAGGAAGTTGGGGAACGACGTCGCCACGTTGGCACAGTCGTGGATACGGATCGGACCGCTGGCGCGGAGCGCAGCCACGCTGAAGGACATGGCGATACGGTGATCGCCATGCGCCCAGACCTCACCGGAACCAATCGCGCCACCTTCGATGACAATTCCGTCCGGAGTCGGTTCAGCCTTGACGCCCAGTGTCTGCAGCCCGTCCGCCATGACCTGGATGCGGTCAGATTCCTTGACCCGCAACTCCTCGGCACCGCGCAAGGTGGTACGACCTTCCGCGCAAGCCGCAGCCACGAAGAGCACCGGGAACTCGTCGATCGCCAGCGGAACCAGATCTTCAGGAATATCGATACCCTTGAGCTGCGCACCACGCACACGGATGTCCGCCACTGGCTCGCCGCCCACCTCGCGTGGATTCTCCAGAGAGATGTCGCCACCCATCAGTTTAAGGATGTCGATCACACCGGTACGGGTCGGATTTACACCAACGTGCTCGAGCACAATTTCCGAGCCTTGAGCGATGCTCGCCGCAACCATGAAGAACGCCGCCGAAGAGATATCTGCCGGCACCTCGATATGGGTCGCCTGCAGCTTATGTCCGGGTTCGACGAGCGCAGTGCTGCCCTTGACGGTCACCGGATAGCCGAAGCCGCGCAGCATGCGCTCGGTATGATCGCGCGTCGGGGCCGGCTCGGTGACCGAAGTCTGGCCGGCGGCATACAGACCAGCCAGCAACAGGCAGGACTTGACCTGGGCGCTGGCCATCGGCATCTCGTAATGCATGCCAGACAGACGCTGACCACCACGAATGGTCAGCGGAGGCCGTCCGTCGGGAGCCGTCTCGATGACCGCACCCATCTCGCGCAACGGCTTGGCGACGCGATTCATCGGCCGCTTGGACAGAGACGCATCACCCGTCAGCGTCGTATCGAACGGTTGCGCAGCGAGCAGACCGGACAGCAACCGCATGGAGGTTCCGGAATTGCCCAGATAGATCGGCCCGGGCGGAGCCTTGAGACCGTGCAGACCGACACCATGGACGGTCACGCGCCCCTGATGCGGCCCCTCGATGACGACGCCCATGTCCCGGAACGCCTGAATGGTAGCCAGGGCGTCCTCGCCCTCGAGGAAACCTTCTACTTCAGTCGTGCCTTCGGCCAGGGAGCCAAGCATGATCGAACGGTGAGAAATGGATTTGTCGCCCGGAACGCGAAGATGGCCAGTCAGGCTGCCGCCGGGATTGGCGAGGAAAACGAGGTCATTGGAATGCATAACGTCCACATAGGCTCGGCGAGCCAGTATTTTACTGAAATGTTCCCGGGCCGCCTTGGCACGTGTAAACACGCCCAACAACCGGTGCCCGTCTCCTTCATCGACCGCGGCGCGCAGCGCGTCGAGGTCGGCACGAAAATCGTCCAGGGTGTGCAGCACGGCCTCGCGATTGGCGAGAAAGATGTCGTGCCACATCACCGGATCGCTACCAGCGATACGGGTGAAATCGCGAAAGCCACCTGCCGCGTAACGGAAGATTTCTAGATTCTCATGGCGCTTGGCAAGCGAATCAACCAGACCGAAGGCCAGCAGGTGAGGCAGATGACTGGTGGCAGCCAGCACTTCGTCGTGATGCGCGACGCCCATGTGCTCGACGTCAGCACCGAGTGCCGACCAAAGCTTAGTCACCAGCGCGAGCGCTTGTGGATCGGTGTTCTCCAACGGCGTGAGGATGACCTTGTGCCGCCGAAACAGCGTGCTGTTTGCCGCCGTCACGCCACTAAGTTCAGAGCCCGCAATGGGATGGCCAGGAACGAAACGGGACGGCATTTCGCCGAAAACATTGCGCGCACAGCGCACCACATTACCCTTGGCGCTACCGACGTCGGTGATCACGGCCCCGCCCAATTCAAGCTTCGCCAGTTCACCGAGCAGCCGCTCCAGCGCAAGAATAGGCGTCGCAAGCTGAATTACGTCGGCCCCATCGCAAGCCTCGGCGAGCGTGTCTGCGCAACGATCAACCACACCCAGTTCGACAGCCAGCTCCCGCGAGCGCGCATCCAGATCGAAGCCGACCACCTCGCGACAAAGGCCAGCCTCACGCAAGCCCTTGGCGAACGAGCCGCCAATCAGGCCAAGGCCGATCACCACCAGGCGATTCACAATCGGCGAAGGCTGTTGCGCGTGACGAGCGTGATTCACTGAGCGAGTACCTGGCGCAGCACATCGAGAAAGCGTGCATTTTCCTGCTCGGTGCCAATTGAGACACGCAGGAACGTTGGCATACCGTATCCGGCCACAGGACGCACAATCACCCCTTCGCGCAATAACGCCTGGTTGATCGGCGCAGCGTCACGGGCGAAATCCACCGCGATGAAATTGCCCCGAGAAGGAATCCACTCCAGCCCCAGCTGACGGAAACCCGTTTCCAGCTGAAGCATTCCGGCATCATTCGCCTTGCGGCTGGCAAGCAGATAATCGACGTCATCCAGCGCTGCGCAAGCCGCCGCCAGCGCCAGACTGTTCACGTTGAATGGCTGCCTGACGCGGTTCAGTACGTCGGCGATCACTGGCGAGCTGATGGCGTAGCCGACGCGCAGGGCCGCCAGGCCATAGGCCTTGGAGAAGGTGCGCGAAACCAGCAGATTGGGATAGTCGGCAAGGAACGCCAGCCCATCAGGCAGCTCCTGACCTTCGGCATATTCGATATAGGCCTCGTCCAGCACTACCAGAACATGCTCCGGTACGCGAGCCAGAAATCCGCCCAGCGCAGCAGCATCGAACCAGGTTCCGGTCGGATTGTTGGGGTTGGCGACAAAAACCACTCGGGTGTTTTCGTCGATGGCCGCCGCCATTGCGTCGAGATCGTGGCCCCAGTTCTTTGCCGGCACGGCACGCCCCTCGGCACCGACCGCTTGCGTGGCAATCGGATAGACAGCGAAGGCATGCTCGCTGAACACGGCATTCAGCCCGGGCGCCAGATAGGCGCGCGCAAGCAGCTCAAGAATGTCATTGGAGCCGTTGCCCAGGGTGACCTGATTGATGCCAACCGAATAGCGTTCGGCGAGCCGCTGCTTTAGCGCGAAACCGTTACCGTCCGGGTAGCGGGTCAGCTCCGAAAGCTCAGCCCTGATCGCATCAAGCACTTTCGGGCTTGGTCCCAGCGGGTTTTCGTTGCTGGCCAGCTTGACGATTCCAGCAGGGTCCAAATTCAGCTCGCGTGCCAGCTCGTCAACCGGCTTACCCGGTACATAGGGAGACAGCTTCTGCACACCCGGCTGAGCCAAAGCGAGGTAATCACAACTCATAAATAAGCCTCAGGCTGCAGGCCTCTGGCAGCTGGTACAAGCCGCCCGCCTGTCCCCCGCCGCCGCAGCCTGAAGCCGCAATATCAAAGGACTGCTTTGGGATAGGAGCCCAACACTTTCAACGCTACGGCTTCCTGACCGATCTTCTCCAGCACATCCTTGATCAGCGGATCCTGATGATGGCCGAGGAAGTCGATGAAGAACACGTAGGTCCATTTGCCGCTGCGCGATGGCCGTGTTTCGATGCGGGTCAAGTCGATGCCGTTGGCATGGAATGGCACCAGCAGCTCATGCAAGGCCCCTGGCTTATTGCGCATCGAGACGATGATCGAAGTCTTGTCATCGCCGGTCGGCGGCACTTCCTGGCTGCCAATGATCAGGAAGCGCGTGGAGTTGTCTGGGCGATCCTCGATCTTCTCGGCCAGCTTGGTCAGACCGTAGAGCTGGGCAGCCATGTCTCCGGCGATAGCCGCCGAATTCCACTCGCTCTTGACCCGCTTGGCCGCATCCGCATTGCTGGAAACCGCTACGCGCTCGACATTCGGGTAGTGGGCATCAAGCCACTTACGGCACTGCGCCAGCGATTGCGCATGGGAGTAGATGCGCGTGATCCGATCAGTCTTGGTCGTCTCACCCACCAGCAGATGATGATGGATACGCAACTCCACCTCGCCGCAGATCACGATGTCGTGTTCGAGAAAGCTATCCAGCGTGTGATTGACCGCGCCTTCAGTGGAGTTCTCCACCGGCACTACGCCGAAATTCACGGCCCCCGCCACAACTTCACGGAATACTTCGTCGATGGCCGCCATCGGCGTGCTGATCACCGCATGGCCGAAGTGCTTGAGCGCCGCGGCCTGAGAGAACGTACCTTCCGGACCGAGATAGGCGACCCGGAGCGGCTGCTCCAAGGCCAGGCAGGACGACATGATCTCGCGGAACAGACGCGCCATCTCCTCGTTGTCGAGCGGCCCGCGGTTGAGCTCCATGATGTGCTTGAGCACCCAGGCTTCACGCTCCGGACGATAGAACACCGCCGACTCGCCTTCGGCCAGCGCCGCGGTCTTGACCCGGGCAACCTCCTGGGCGCAGCGGGCGCGCTCGCTGATCAGGTCAAGAATGCGCTCGTCGAGACTGTCGATTCGAATCCGCAGGGCCTTCAGCTGATCGGCGTCGCTCATCAGCCGTGCTCCTTCTCGAACTCGGCCATGTAGGCCACCAGCGCTTCGACCGCGTCCAGACCGACAGCGTTGTAGATCGATGCGCGCATGCCGCCCACGGAGCGATGACCTTTGAGGTTCAACAGGCCGCGCGCGTCGGCACCGGCCAGGAACGACTTGTCCAAACGCTCGTCGGCCAGACGGAACGGCACGTTCATCCACGAACGCGCGTTGACGGCGATCGGATTGGTGTAGAAATCGCTGGCATCGATGGCGCCGTAGAGCATGTCCTTCTTCGCGCGGTTGCGCTGCTCCATCGCCTCGACGCCGCCCTGCTCCTTCAGCCACTCGAAAACCAGCCCCGAGAGGTACCAGGAAAAGGTTGCCGGTGTGTTGTACATAGAGCCGTTATCCGCGGCGATCTTGTAGTCGAGCATGGTCGGGCAGGCGGAACGCGCGCGACCAAGCAGGTCTTCACGAACGATGACGACCACTAGGCCCGACGGCCCGATGTTCTTCTGCGCACCGGCGTAGATCAGGCCGAACTTCGACACGTCGATGGTCCGCGACAGAATGTCCGAGGACATGTCGACGACCAGCGGTGTATCACCAACCTCAGGGACCCAGTCGAACTGCAGGCCGCCAATGGTTTCGTTGCTCGCGTAGTGCAGGTACGCAGCGCGCTCGCTGAGCTGCCAGTCGTTCTGCCCCGGGATCGCGAAGTAATCGAGGGGTTTGGCGCTGGCCCCGACGTTGACGTTGCCGAAACGACGGGCTTCTTCGATCGCCTTGCGTGACCAGATACCCGTATCGATATAGTCCGCAACTCCATCTTCCGGCAGCAGATTCAGCGGAATCTCGGCAAACTGCTGGCTGGCGCCCCCCTGGAGGAACAGCACCTTGTAGTTCGACGGAATCGCCAGCAGGTCGCGCAGATCCTGCTCGGCCTTTTCGGCGATGGCGGTGTATTCGTCGCTACGGTGACTCATCTCCATGACCGACAGGCCCTTGCCATGCCAGTCGAGAAGCTCCGCCTGGGCGCGCTGAAGGACGGCTTCGGGAAGCGCAGCCGGACCGGCACAGAAGTTAAAGGCGCGTTTGCTCACTGCTGTTCTCTCGCTCTTGCTCGATGTTGATTCCCGCGGCGCGGCGACCGGTACCTCTACCGACCACCGCGCTACCACCTGTTTGCGGATTGCTTTCGCCGATCAGTCTTCGTCGTCTGTCGGCACCACATCCGGAGATACGTCGCCAGCCCCGCCGAGCAGTTCATCCTCGCTCGGCTCGGTGCTGAGCACAGGCATTTCCTTCTCGAGGGCATCGTCATCGAGCAACGCTTCGATGTCTTCCAGCACGTCTTCCTCGGATGGCTCCTGCACGCGCTCCAGGCCTACCAGATGCTCGCCCTTGCTCAGCTTGATCAGGGTGACACCCTGAGTATTGCGGCCCAGCGATGACACCTCGTCGACGCGGGTCCGCACGAGCGTGCCCTGATCGGAAATCAGCATGATCTCCTCACCCTCGAGCACCTGCACGGCGCCTACCAACGGGCCGTTGCGCTCGTTGGTGACCATGGCGATGACGCCCTGGCCGCCACGGCCGCGACGCGGGAACTCTTCCATCGCGGTGCGCTTGCCGTAGCCACGCACGGACGCGGTGAGAATCTGCGCGCCCGTCTCCGGGATCAGCATGGAAATGATGCGCTGCCCTTCGGGCAGACGCATACCGCGCACACCGCGGGCATTACGCCCCATGATGCGCACCTTGCTTTCCTTGAAGCGGATGACCTTGCCGCCATCGGAGAACATCATCACTTCCTGGGCGCCATCGGTCACGGCTGCGGCGATCAGGGTATCGCCCTCTTCCAGCTTGAGCGCGATCAGGCCGGACGTACGCGGCCGGCTGAACTGCACCAGCGGTGTCTTCTTGACCGTGCCATTGGCAGTAGCCATGAAAATGTAGGAGCCGGTCGGCTCGTCTTTCTCGTCGCTGTCGGCGTCATCGCTTTCGACCTCGTCCGCATCATCGTGCTCGATGACCAGGCCTTCGGCGTCGTCCAGGTCGTCCTCACCTTCGGCGGCCTGTTTGCGCAGCGCTTCCAGATCGACCTGAAGCATCGCGGTGATGCGCTCGCCCTCGTCGAGCGGCAGCAGGTTGACCAGCGGGCGACCACGCGAAGTACGCGATGCCTCGGGAATCTCGTAGGTCTTCAGCCAGTACACCTTGCCCTTGCTGGAGAACAGCAGCAGCGTGGTATGGCTGTTGGCAACCAGTAGATGCTCGACGTAATCCTCTTCCTTCACCCCAGTCGCAGCCTTGCCGCGACCGCCGCGACGCTGCGCCTGGTAGGCGGCCAGCGGTTGCGACTTGGCATAACCACCATGCGAGATGGTGACGACGCGCTCTTCTTCGGTGATCAGGTCCGCCAACGTCAGGTCCAGACGCGACTCGAGAATCTCGGTGCGCCGTGCATCGCCGAAATCGCGCTTCACGCCTTCCAGTTCTTCGCGGATGACTTCCATCAGGCGAACCGGATTGGTCAGGATGCGGATCAGCTCGCCGATCTGGGTGAGAATTTCCTGGTACTCGCTGAGCAGCTTCTCGTGCTCGAGGCCGGTCAGGCGGTGCAGACGAAGATCGAGAATCGCCTGGGCCTGCTCTGGCGAAAGGAAGTACTTGCCATCACGCAACCCGAACTGCGGATCGAGACCTTCCGGACGACAGGCATCAGCACCTGCGCGCTCTACCATCGCCTCGACGGCGCTCGATTCCCACGCAGTGGAAATCAGCGCATCCTTGGCCTCGGCTGGAGTTGGCGAAGCCTTGATCACCGCGATGACCGGATCGATGTTGGACAGCGCGACCGCCTGCCCCTCAAGAATGTGCCCACGCTCGCGCGCCTTGCGCAGCTCATAGACGGTACGGCGGGTGACGACTTCGCGCCGGTGGCGAACGAAGGCTTCCAGCAGCTCTTTGAGGTTCAGCGTGCGCGGCTGGCCATCGATGAGCGCGACCACGTTGATACCGAAGACGCTCTGCAGCTGAGTCTGCGCATAGAGGTTGTTGAGGATCACCTCGGGCACTTCGCCGCGGCGCAGCTCGATGACCACGCGCATGCCGTCCTTGTCGGACTCGTCACGCAGCTCGGTGATGCCTTCGATCTTCTTCTCTTTCACCAGCTCGGCGATCTTCTCGATCAGCCGTGCCTTGTTCAACTGGTAAGGCAGCTCGGTGATGACGATCTGCTGACGGCCACCGACCTTGTCGATATCTTCGATATCGGCACGCGCACGGATATAGATGCGCCCGCGGCCGGTGCGATAGGCCTCGATGATGCCAGCACGACCATTGATGATGCCGGCTGTAGGGAAATCGGGACCCGGGATGAACTGCATGAGTTCGTCGATGGTGATATCGGCGTTGTCGATCAGCGCCAGGCAACCATCGATGACTTCGCCCAGGTTATGCGGCGGGATGTTGGTTGCCATGCCTACCGCAATACCGCTGGAGCCGTTTACCAGCAGGTTGGGAACCTTGGTCGGCATGACCGCCGGGATCTGCTCGGTGCCGTCGTAGTTGGGCACCCAGTCGACAGTTTCTTTCTCCAGGTCGGCCAGCAGCTCATGGGCCAGCTTGGCCATGCGCACTTCGGTGTAACGCATCGCTGCAGCGCTGTCGCCGTCGACCGAACCGAAGTTGCCCTGGCCGTCGACCAGCATGTAGCGCAGCGAAAAAGGCTGCGCCATACGCACGATGGTGTCGTATACCGCCGAGTCACCGTGCGGGTGGTATTTACCGATCACGTCACCGACCACACGGGCGGATTTCTTGTAAGGCTTGTTCCAGTCATTGCCAAGCTCGCTCATGGCGAACAGCACGCGGCGGTGTACCGGTTTCAGGCCATCGCGCGCGTCCGGCAGCGCACGGCCAATGATCACGCTCATGGCGTAATCAAGGTAGGACTGCTTGAGCTCGTCTTCGATATTGACCGGGAGGATTTCTTTGGCCAGTTCGCCCATGGAAGCCTGGTTCCTTATAGTCAGCAGGGTCCTGTAATAAGCGCGGGATGGTAACACAGACGACTGCTATAAACTGAGCCTTGCACGGAGCAAAACCGGCTTGCACACCACGCCCAAGCGCGATCGACCGTTGCTCAGTGCAGCCGTTTGCGGCTCATCAGCTCAGCCAGCTTCGCGGCGTTCGGGCGCTCGACCACACCTTTCTCGGTGACGATGGCGTCGATGAGGTCGGCCGGCGTCACGTCGAACACCGGATTGAATGCCTCGACATCAGCCGCGAAGCGCTGACCATTGACCTCAAGCAGCTCGCTGCCGGCGCGTTCCTCGATCTGGATCTCTTCACCGCTCTCCAACGCCATGTCGATGGTCGAACTTGCCGCCACCACCATGAAACGCACGCCGTGGTGCATCGCCAGGACCGCAAGCTGGTAGGTGCCAATCTTGTTCGCCACATCGCCATTGGCGGTGATGCGATCCGCACCGACGATTACCCAGGAAATGCCTCTGGATTTCATCAGATGAGCAGCTGCCGAGTCAGCATTCACCATAGCCGGAACACCATCACCGAGCAGCTCCCAGGCCGTCAGCCGGGAGCCCTGCAACCAAGGCCGGGTCTCATCGACGTATACCCGCTCCACCAGCCCCTCGAGATGCGCCGCACGGATGACTCCGAGCGCCGTACCGAAACCGCCGGTCGCCAGTGCCCCGGTGTTGCAATGGGTGAGCAGGTTCTGCGGACTGCCCTGATGCCTGCGAATGAGGTCGACGCCAAATTGCGCCATCGCCAGATTTGCCTCGCGATCGCTGTCATGGATCGAAATGGCCTGGGCTTCCAGCGCTGCATACGGGTCTTCACCCGGCTTGAGGCGCTCCAGCCGTTCGCGCATCTGGTTCAGAGCCCAGAACAGATTGACTGCGGTGGGACGGGAATCGGCCAGCACCTTGAAGTCTTCCTCCAGCGCCTGCCGCCAATCACCGCCGTCGGCGATACGGGCACGCACGGCAAGGACTAGGCCATAGGCTGCGCTGATTCCGATTGCCGGCGCGCCGCGCACGACCATATCCCGGATCGCCGCAGCGATCGACGCGGCGGAATCATAACTGCACCAAACTTCTTCGACGGGAAGCTTGCGCTGATCGAGCAGATTCAGGCGCCCGTCCAGCCATTCGATCGACTTAACCTTTTCCGTAGCCAACAAACGCTCGCGCATGGCATTTCCCTCGTTCAGCTTCGTCGATACAGGACCATCATGCGCCCCGCACAGCAAAGAAAAAGCCCGGATCGCGGGCGAACCGGGCTTTCTATTTCGATATGGCCGGGAACAGCAAATAGAGGCACTGCGGCCTTTATCCCGGGCGCGAATGCTAATGCACTGATTTTCCAAGTACAAGCAGCGCCTATTGACCCTTGACGCTGGTTTTTTTCACCAGACAGCGCCGCTCGACCTATCACCAGACACCGGATACTACACGCCTATCCGAGGCAACTTGACCAGACCTGGCCACCCTAATACTGTATCTATATACAGTTATTCGGATATTTCTCTCATGTCTTCCGTGGTCGCCCTTGACCGCCTGCTGGATGCTCGCCGCATCTGGCGTGGCCAGCCCGTTGCATCTCCTACGGCGGCCCAACCGACCGGACATGCCATGCTGGATGCGCTCTTGCCCGCTGGCGGCTGGCCGGATTCGGCACTCAGCGAAATCCTTTTCGCAGCCCCGGGGATCGGCGAACTGCGCCTGCTGTGGCCGACGCTCGCCAGGCTGACCAGCGCAGGCGAACGTGTCGTGCTGGTCGCCCCGCCCCATCGTCCCTGCCCCCAGGCCTGGCTTGCGGCTGGAGTGGATCTGCGCCATCTGGTCATCGTCCAGGCCAAGGACCGCGATGCCTTGTGGAGCGCCGAACAGTGCCTGCGCTCCGGCAGTTGCGCCGCCGTGCTGTGCTGGCCGCGACAGGCCGACGACCGCGCCCTGCGGCGACTGCAGATAGCCGCCGAAACCGGCCAGACCCTGGCCTTTGCCTATCGCCCGCTGCGCGAAGCGGAAAATCCGTCGCCCGCAGCATTGCGCCTGACCCTCGAAGCACAGCCGGTGCAGCTGCGGGTCATCAAGTGCCGCGGCGGCCTGGCTCCGGCCCGGCCGCTACCAGCCAGCGCTTGGCAATAGGTGTGACGATGCTCTGGGCCTGCATTCTGCTGCCGCAACTGGCCATGGACGGCGTTTTGCGCCACCGCGACGATGCCGACGCGCCGCTGGCCCTGCTCGCCGGCCCGCCACAGCGCCGCGTTCTGCAGGCCGTCAACGCAGCCGCCCGCAAGCTCGGCCTCAAGCCAGGGCAATCGCTGATCGCAGCCCAGGCATTGACCCACGACTTCGCCACCGCCGATTACAACCCGCTGATGATCGAACGCTGGCAGCGGTTTCTGGCGGCCTGGGGTTATGGCTACAGCGCTCAGGTCAGCCTGCACTACCCGCGCTGCCTGCTGCTGGAGGTGCATTCCAGCCTCGGCCTGTTCGGCCCCTGGCCACGATTCGAGACGCGTCTGCGCGAGGAACTCACGGCCCTGGGCTTCCGCCACCGCATCACCCTGGCGCCCAACCCGGCGGCCGCGCGCATCCTCGCCAATGCCCATGACGGGCTGGTTGTGACCGATACAGCCACGCTGCATCAGGCGCTAGGGGGATTGCCGGTCGAGCGCCTCGGCCTGCCCCGTGAAGTAAGCACATCGCTGGTACGCATGGGCGTACGCCATCTACATCAACTGCTCGCCCTGCCGCGCGACAGCCTGGCCAGACGCTTTCCGGCCGAAGTGCTGGCCCAGCTCGACACCTTGTTCGGGCATCGGCCGCTACCTCTGGAGTTCTACCGCCCGCCGGATGTCTTCGACACCCGCATCGAACTGAATTTCGAGGTCGAGTCCCATCAGGCTCTGCTGTTTCCATTGCGCAGACTGACCGCCGACCTGGCCGCCTTTCTCGCCGGACGGGACAGCGGAGTCCAGCGTTTCAGCCTGTACCTGGAACATCGCACCCTGCCCGACAGCGAGGTGCCGGTCGGCCTGCTCAGTACCGAACGCGAGCCCGTCATGCTGTTCGAACTGACCCGCGGCCGCCTCGAGCACCTGCAACTGCCGGCCCCCGTCTTGGCCGTGCGTCTGCTGGCTCGTGATCTGCCAGCCTTCACGCCGGCCCATCAGGCCCTGTTCGACGAGCGCCCGCAACAGAATGTGTCCTGGGAGCAACTGCGCGAACGCCTCCGCGCTCGACTGGGCGACGACGCCGTGGTCTCGCTGAGCGCACGAGCGGACCACCGCCCGGAGTGCGCCTGGCGGGAAAGCAGCCTCGCCCACACCGAACCCTTGCCTCAAATAGGTTTGCGCCCCAGCTGGCTCCTGAGTACCCCGCAGCCCTTGCGCGAAGAGGGTCTGCTCACCCTGGCTGGCCCCGAGCGCATCGAGTCCGGCTGGTGGGATGGTGGCGACGCGCGACGCGACTACTACCGGGTACAAACCGCTACCGGCCAACAGGGCTGGGCGTTTCGCGCCCTCACCGGAGGGCCCCTGCTGCTGCATGGCTGGTTCGCATGAACACCGAATATGCCGAGCTGCACTGCCTGTCCAACTTCAGCTTCCAGCGGGGTGCATCCAGCGCGCGCGAACTCTTCGAACGCGCCAAACGCCAGGGCTATGACGCTCTGGCAATCACCGACGAATGCAGCCTGGCCGGTATCGTGCGCGCCTGGCAGGCCTCGAAGGACACCGGCCTGCCGCTGATCATTGGCAGCGAGCTGCAGATCGAGGGCGGGCCCAAACTGGTCTTGCTGGTGGAAAACCTGACCGGCTACCAGGCCCTGTGCCAGCTGATCACCCGCGCCCGCCGAAGGGCCGAAAAAGGTCGGTACCAGGCGCTGCGCGAAGACCTGCGCGACTGGCCGCTGGAGGGGCTGCTGGCGATCTGGCTGCCCGACCACGACGGCGCCGATGCCGAAGGCCGCTGGCTGCTCGATCGTTTTCGCGAGCGGCTGTGGCTTGGCATCGAACTGCATCGGGGGCCGGACGACGCGCTGCAGCTGCGGCAATCCCTGACCCAGGCTTCACGCCTGGGCATATCCGCCGTGGCCTGTGGCGACGTACACATGCATGCCCGCGGTCGTCGGGCATTACAAGACTGCATGACCGCCATCCGCCACCATCTGCCGGTGGCAGAGGCCGGACGCCATCTCTTTCCCAATGGCGAACGCCACCTGCGGTCGCGCGAGGAGCTGGCCCAGCTCTATCCAGCCGAACTGCTCGCCGAAACCCTTCACATCAGCCAGCGCTGCCATTTCCAGCTCGACCAGCTGAAATATCACTACCCCCACGAACTGGTCCCGCCTGGACATGACACCACCTCATGGTTGCGCAAGCTGGTCGAGGATGGCGCACGCTGGCGCTGGCCGGACGGCATTCCGGAAAAGGCCCGCGCGCAGCTCGAACATGAACTGGAGCTGATCGCCGATCTGCATTACGAAAGCTATTTCCTGACCGTGCACGACATCGTCCGCTTCGCCCGCGAGCGGGGCATTCTCTGCCAGGGTCGGGGCTCGGCGGCCAACTCGAGCGTCTGCTTCGTGCTGGGTATCACCGAGCTCGACCCGGTGCGCAGCAAACTGTTGTTCGAGCGTTTCCTCTCCCGCGAACGCAACGAGCCACCCGATATCGACGTGGATTTCGAGCACGACCGGCGCGAGGAAGTCATCCAGTACGTCTTTCAGCGCTACGGGCGCAATCGTGCCGCCCTCACCGCCGTCGCCAGCAGCTACCGCGCCACTGGCGCCCTGCGGGATGTCGCCAAGGCCCTAGGCCTGCCACCGGACCAGATCAACGCCCTTGCAGGCTGCTGTGGACGCTGGAGTGAGCACATACCCGACGACTCGCGGCTGCGCGAAGCCGGCTTCGACCGGGATAATCCGGTTCTGCGCCGAGTTCTGGTACTGACCGATGCGCTTATCGGCTTCCCCCGCCACCTGTCCCAGCACCCTGGCGGCTTCGTGATCTCCGAACAGCCGCTCGACACCCTGGTGCCGATCGAGAATGCCAGCATGGCCGAGCGCACGGTGATTCAGTGGGACAAGGATGACCTCGATGCCGTCGGTCTGCTTAAGGTCGACGTGCTAGCACTGGGCATGCTCAGCGCGATACGCCGCTGTTTCGACCTGATCGAACATTATCGCGGCACGCGCTGGACCATCGCCACGCTGCCCACGGAGGACAAGCCCACCTACGAGATGATCAGCCGGGCCGACACCATCGGCGTCTTCCAGATCGAATCACGGGCACAGATGGCCATGTTGCCGCGCCTGCGCCCGAAGACCTTTTACGACTTGGTCATCCAGGTCGCCATCGTACGCCCCGGGCCGATCCAGGGCGACATGGTGCATCCATACCTGCGTCGACGTAACGATGAAGAAAAGGTGGATTACCCATCCGAAGAACTGAAACCGGTGTTCGCGCGCACCCTTGGCGTGCCACTGTTTCAGGAGCAGGTGATGGAGCTGGCGATCGTGGCGGCCGAATACACCCCAGACGAGGCCGACAAGCTGCGCCGCGCCATGGCCGCCTGGAAGCGTCACGGCAGCTTGGAGCCCCACCGCGTGCGCCTGACCGAGCGCATGCTCGCCAAAGGCTACCAGCCTGAATTCATCGCACGGATCTTCGAGCAGATCAAAGGGTTCGGCAGCTACGGTTTTCCCGAATCGCACGCTGCGAGTTTTGCCCTGCTCACCTATGCCAGCTGCTGGCTGAAACGCCACGAGCCGGCTGCATTTGCCTGCGCCCTGATCAACAGCTGGCCGATGGGCTTCTACAACCCTGACCAGATTCTCCAGGACGCCCGTCGCCACGGGCTGGAAATCCGCCCGGTGGACGTTCGCCACAGCGGCTGGGATTGCAGTCTTGAGCCATGCAGCCAGGAGCAACCGGCAATCCGCCTGGGGCTACGCATGGTGCGCAGCTTTCGGGAAGCCGATGCCCGGCGCATCGAAGCCGCACGCCAACGCCAGCTATTCACGAATATCCATGACCTGTGCCTTCGCGCCGAACTCGAACCGCGTGCGCGCGAGCAGCTCGCCGATGCCGGCGCCCTCGGCGGCCTGGCCGGCCATCGACATCGAGCGCGCTGGACCGTCGCCGGAATCGAACCACAGCTACCGCTGTTCGCCAGCCTGCCCGCAACGGAGGAAACGCCCATCAATCTGCCGCTGCCTTCGGTGAGCGAAGACCTGTTCAACGACTACGCGACCCTTGGCACGACGCTGGGACCACACCCCCTGGCCTTGCTACGAGATGAGCTCAAGGCCCGGCGCTGCCGCAGCTCACGGGAACTGGCCATGATCGAGCATGGCCGCCCGGTCAGCGTTGCCGGCCTGGTGATCGGCCGACAACGCCCACAGACCGCCAGCGGTGTCATCTTCGTTACCCTGGAAGACGAGTTCGGCATGGTCAACGTGGTGGTCTGGCGCGATCTGGCCGAGCGCCAAAGGCGACCGCTGATCCAGTCGCAACTGCTTCGTGTGGATGGCCATCTTGAGTCGGCCAGCGGCGTACGACATCTCATTGCCGGCCGCCTGAGCGACCTCACGCCTCTGCTTACCGGGCTCGATGTGCGTAGCCGCGATTTTCAGTGATCAGACTGCACTCGTTAGTCTGTCGCAGGCTTCGCGCCGCAGGCGTGGCGGAGGAAAGCCGAAAGGCCCTGCTTGACCCCATGAACGGCAGCATCACAAGCCGCTACTCGGCGGCTGATTTAGGCAAAATAGTCGATGAGGCCAACAAGATATCGGCGACGGATTCGAGGGGGCCGGGCGCTGACGAAACTGAGGAGGAAGGCAGGATGAAAAATGTCCCACAACGAAAAAGGCCGATGCTTTCGCAACCGGCCTTTTTCGTTGATCTATTTGGTCGGGACGGAGTGATTCGAACACTCGACCCCTTGCACCCCATGCAAGTGCGCTACCAGGCTGCGCTACGCCCCGACTGTCGCCATCAGCACTGCTGAAAGCGGATCGCACTATACATTAAGCATCTGAAAATGTGAAAGTTTTTTAGATGCCGGATCAACTATTTCCTCAGCACCTGAAGAACCTCTTCCAGCTCCGAAATCATCTGCCGGATCAGTTGCTTGTACTGTGTAGTATCGTCGCGCGCCTCCTCGCCGGACATACGCTGTCTCGCACCACCAATGGTGAAACCCTGATCGTAGAGAAGCGCTCGAATCTGACGAATCATCAGGACATCCTGACGCTGGTAGTACCGCCTGTTGCCGCGTCGCTTCACCGGGTTGAGCTGAGGAAACTCCTGCTCCCAGTAACGCAGCACATGTGGCTTGACAGCACAAAGCTCGCTGACTTCACCAATGGTGAAATAGCGCTTGCCGGGGATCGACGGAAGCTCGTCGTTATGACTTGGTTCCAGCATAGGCCTCGACTCTCGCTTTGAGTTTCTGCCCGGGACGGAACGTCACTACCCGACGCGCCGTGATAGGAATTTCCTCGCCTGTTTTCGGATTTCGCCCGGGCCGCTGACGCTTGTCGCGCAGGTCAAAGTTGCCGAATCCAGACAACTTGACCTGCTCGTTATGCTCGAGCGCCTGGCGGATCTCCTCAAAAAAAAGCTCCACCAACTCCTTGGCCTCGCGCTTATTCAAGCCCAGCTCTTCATACAGACGTTCTGCCATTTCAGCTTTCGTCAGAGCCCCCATACGCTATTTCCTTAACGTGGCATTGAACCTTTCTTCCAGGGAGGTGAGGATTTTCTGCATCGAACCGTTCACCTCATCGTCGTTTAGAGTGCGCGATGGGTGTTGCCAGGTCAAGCCGACTGCCACACTTTTGCCAAGAGGATCAATACCTTTGCCCTGATAGACATCAAATAGCTTGAGGTCCGTCAGATAGTCGCCCGCAGCGTCACGAATGCAGGTGAGGATTTCCTCAGCAGGTACTTCCCGCGCGACCACCACAGCTAGATCGCGGCGCACCTCGGGGAAACGCGACAGCTCTGCAAAGGACGGCATCCGCCCCTCGGCGATCTCACTGAGCTTGAGTTCGAACATGAACACAGGCTGTTCGATCCCTAATTTGCCCGCCAACTCAGGATGCAGACTACCTACGAACCCAATCAGCGTTCCTTCGCGCTCGACACGTGCGGTCTGCCCAGGGTGCAAAGCCGGATGCTCTCCAGCGACGAATCGATAAGCGCCGGCGTTGCCGGCATTAGCCAGTAGAGCTTCAACATCTGCCTTTACGTCAAAGAAATCCACCGCTTCGCGAGCATTCGTCCAGCCCTCGGGCTCACGGCTGCCCGTTACCACACCGGCCAGCATGGCCTCCTGCTCAAGCTCCGGCAGCTGACCGACAAAACGCAGCCCTGCTTCGAACAGGCGCACACGCGACTGCTGTCGATTGAGGTTGTATTGCAATGCCTTGACCAGACCTGGCCAGAGCGAGGCGCGCATCGCGGCCATATCTGCAGAAATCGGGTTGGCCAGCTCCAATGGCTTCACGCCCGGACTGAACAGCTCGAACAGCTTGGGATCGATGAAACTGTAGGTGATCGCCTCCTGATAACCACGAGCCACTAGCAGACGACGAAGCAGTGGCAACTCGGCGCGGGCTTCCGGCTTGGCTTCCGGCGCAAGGCGGGCTTGCGGATAGCGCACCGGCAGGCGATCGTAGCCATACAGGCGCCCCAACTCTTCGATCAGGTCGACTTCAAGGCCGATGTCAAAACGATGACTTGGAACACTGACCTGCCAACGACCTTCAGCCTCTTCGGTCACCGCCAACCCCAACGATGTGAGTAGGCGTACCACCTCGGTGCCGTCCATTTCCAGGCCCAACATCTGAGTGATGCGCTCAGTACGCAGCGTGACCGGCGTTACCTTAGGCAAATTACTTTCGCTGACTACTTCGACAATGGGTCCAGCCTCACCACCGACGATCGCCAGCAACAACCCTGTTGCGCGCTCCATAGCCTGACGCGCCAGCTGCGAATCGACCCCGCGCTCGTAGCGGTGGGACGCATCGGTGTGCAAACCGTAGGAACGCGCTTTGCCAGCCAGCGCAATGGTGTCGAAGAACGCGCTCTCCAGGAAAATGCTCTGCGTAGATGCAGTTACGCCACTATGCTCCCCACCCATGACACCCGCGATCGCAAGCGCCCGTTGATGATCTGCGATAACCAGAATGTCCGCCCGCAGGGTGATTTCCTGGCCGTCGAGCAGGACGAGCTTTTCGCCCTCTTCAGCCATTCGAACCCGAATACCACCGTTGATCTCGGCAAGATCAAAGGCATGCAGGGGCTGGCCCAGTTCGAGCATTACGTAGTTGGTTACATCGACGACCGCATCAATGCTGCGGATGTCTGAACGGCGCAGGCGCTCGACCATCCACATAGGCGTCGGACGTGACAGATCGACGCCTCGAATGATACGTCCGAGGTAACGCGGGCATGCAGCAGGCGCAAAAACCTCGACTGGACGCGAGTCGTCATGACCAACTGGCACCGCAGCAACATCCACCGGACTGACCACTACGCCATAGATCGCGCCAACCTCCCGTGCCAAGCCAGCAATGGATAGACAGTCTCCGCGATTAGGCGTCAGGCCGATTTCGATGCTTACATCATCGAGACCTAGAAACTCGCGGAAATCAGTACCAACTGGTGCGTCGTTAGCTAGCTCCATCAGACCGCTATCGTCACTACCTACCTGCAACTCGGTTTCCGAGCAGAGCATGCCGTTGGATTCAATACCGCGGAGCTTGGCTTTTTTGATTTTGAAATCGCCCGGCAACTGGGCGCCAATCATGGCAAACGGAATCTTCAGGCCTGGCCGCACGTTAGGCGCGCCGCACACGACCTGAAAGGTTTCACTCCCATTGCTGACCTGACAGACCCGAAGCTTATCGGCATCGGGGTGCTGCGCCGCTTCTAGCACCTCACCGACAACCACTCCGCTGAAGCTGCCAGCAACGGGTGTCACCGCATCAACCTCGAGCCCGACCATAGACAGACGAGCTACCAGCTCCTCGCGAGAAACCTGCGGATTGACCCAGCTCCGCAGCCATTGTTCACTGAATTTCATCCTGCTCTCCTAATAGATCGTTGACTGGCGGCGGTACTAGCGAAATTGCGCGAGAAACCGCAGGTCGTTGTCGAAGAACAGGCGCAAGTCATTGACACCGTAACGCAGCATCGCAAGACGCTCGACACCCATACCGAAAGCAAATCCGGAGTACCGTTCCGGATCGATCCCAGACATCCGCAGTACGTTCGGATGCACCATGCCGCAGCCCATCACCTCAAGCCAGCCGGTCTGCTTGCACACACGGCAGCCCTTGCCACTGCACATCACGCATTGCATATCGACTTCTGCAGAGGGCTCAGTGAAAGGAAAGAAGGACGGACGGAAGCGAACCCCCAGCGGCTTCTCGAAGAACACCCGCAGGAACTCTTCAATGGTGCCTTTTAGATCGGCAAAACTGATGCCCTCATCGATCAACAGACCTTCGACCTGATGAAACATCGGTGAATGAGTGATATCCGAATCGCAACGATAGACACGCCCAGGACAGACAATACGAATTGGCGGCTGCCGTGATTCCATGGTGCGCACTTGGACCGGTGAGGTATGCGTGCGCAATAGCATGTTGGCATTGAAATAGAAGGTATCGTGCATCGCACGCGCGGGGTGATGCCCGGGAATATTCAACGCTTCGAAGTTGTGATAATCGTCTTCGACTTCGGGGCCTTCTGCCACGCTATAGCCGATGTGGCTGAAGAACTGCTCGACGCGCTCCAAGGTACGAGTTACCGGATGCAGACCACCTGACAGCTCGCCACGCCCGGGCAATGTCACATCGATTTGCTCTGCCGCGAGCTTGGCATTTAGGGCCGCCTGTTCCAAGTCAGCCTTGCGAGCGTTCAACACATCTTGAACGCTGTTCTTGGCTGCGTTGATCAGAGCGCCGGCCTGCGGACGTTCCTCAGCAGAGAGCCTGCCCAGCGTTTGCATCAACTGGGTAAGCTCGCCCTTCTTCCCCAGGTACTGAACACGCACCTGTTCAAGGGCAGCGATATCCTCGCTTCGTTGCACGGCCTCAAGCGCTTGCGAGACCAGCGCATCCAAATTTTCCATGTACATAACCTCCAGAGGTTCTTGCAGAACCGCGCTGGCAAACGACCTAACGCCAAGCGCATTTTTGCAAAAGCCCCATCTCAGATACGAAATAGGGGAAGAGCACAAGGCTCTTCCCCTATTGATGACGTTGCAACGAACCCGAAGATTCGTGATTGCCGGGGCTTAAGCCAGAGAAGCTTTGGCTTTCTCGACAATCGCAGCGAACGCCGCTTTTTCGTTCACTGCCAGATCGGCCAGAACCTTACGGTCGATCTCGATGGCCGCCTTCTTCAGACCGGCGATCAGACGGCTGTAGGACAGACCGTTGACACGAGCACCAGCATTGATACGGGCGATCCACAGAGCGCGGAACTGACGCTTGCGCTGACGGCGGTCACGGTAGGCATACTGGCCAGCCTTGATTACCGCCTGCTTGGCAACGCGGAATACGCGCGAACGCGCTCCGTAGTAGCCTTTGGCGAGTTTCAGAATTTTCTTGTGACGGCGACGGGCAACGACGCCACGCTTAACACGAGCCATGAGTTATTCCTCTGAGTCTTGACCGGATCAACGAACGCGCAGCATGCGCTCCACCTTTGCAACGTCGGACGGATGCACTTGCGAGCAACCGCGCAGCTGACGCTTACGCTTGGTGGTCATCTTGGTCAGGATGTGGCTCTTGAAAGCGTGCTTGTGCTTGAAGCCGTTAGCAGTCTTCTTGAAGCGCTTCGCAGCACCACTTTTAGTCTTCATCTTTGGCATGTTCGGTACTCCACATTGTGGGTGATTACAAATAACCGCAAGGCCTGCCAGTGCCCTGGAGGTTACTTTTTCTTCTTGGGAGCGATGACCATGATCAGCTGGCGTCCTTCCATCTTAGGATGCTGTTCGACCGAGCCATATTCAGCGAGATCGGTTTCGACCCGCTTCAACAACTCCATCCCCAGCTCCTGATGGGCCATCTCACGACCGCGGAATCGCAACGACACCTTGGCCCTGTCCCCGTCACTCAGGAAACGCACCAGATTGCGTAGCTTGACCTGGTAGTCCCCTTCTTCCGTCCCTGGACGAAACTTTACTTCTTTGACCTGAATCTGTTTCTGATTCTTCTTCGCCGCAGCAACCTGCTTCTTCTTTTCGAACAGGTGCTTGCCGTAATCCATGATCCGGCATACCGGCGGAATCGCATCGGCAGAAATCTCAACCAGATCCAGCTTGGCTTCTTCTGCTACTTGCAGCGCTTCATCAATCGAGACGATGCCAATCTGCTCGCCGTCAGCACCAATCAAACGGACCTCACGAGCCGAGATATTCTCGTTGATCGGGGCCTTGGGTGCAGCTCGTTTATCCTGTCTCATTTCACGCTTAATAGTCATTACTCCAATTCTTGGCGACCACGCCGGGAAACCGCCTGTGCCAACATTTGCGCGAACTGCTCGAGGGGCATGGAGCCCAGATCGACGCCTTCACGGGTGCGCACAGCAACGGATCGTGTCTCAACCTCCCGATCCCCGATAACCAAGAGATAAGGAGTCTTGAGCAAAGTATGCTCGCGGATTTTAAAGCCGATCTTTTCGTTTCTCAAGTCACACTTGGCACGAAACCCGCTTTGGGTGAGCGTTTTTTCAACTTCAGCGGCAAAAGCGGCCTGCTTGTCAGTGATATTCATGATCACTGCCTGCGTCGGCGCAAGCCATGCTGGGAAAGCCCCTTCGTAGTGCTCGATCAAAATACCGATGAAACGCTCGAAGGAGCCCAGTATCGCCCGGTGCAGCATGACTGGATGCTGCCGGTCATTATTCTCGCTGACGTACTCAGCACCCAAGCGCACCGGCAGATTGAAGTCCAGCTGTAGTGTGCCGCACTGCCACACCCGCCCGAGACAATCACGCAAAGAAAACTCGATCTTGGGACCATAGAACGCGCCCTCGCCTGGCTGCAGATCGTAAGGCAAGCCGGCACTTTCCAGAGCCGACGCCAGAGCTGCCTCAGCACGATCCCAAAGATCATCGGAACCAACACGCTTCTCGGGACGAGTCGACAATTTCAGCTCGATATCTGAGAAGCCGAAATCAGCATATACCGCCTGCGTCAGCTTGATGAACGCTGCGGACTCGGCCTGCATCTGCTCTTCGGTACAGAAGATGTGCGCATCGTCCTGGGTAAAGCCGCGCACCCTCATGATGCCGTGCAGCGCACCAGATGGCTCGTTACGGTGGCAAGCGCCGAACTCGGCCAGTCGAAGTGGCAGCTCGCGATAGCTCTTCAAGCCCTGGTTGTAAACCTGCACGTGGCACGGGCAGTTCATAGGCTTGATAGCGTAATCACGACTTTCCGACTCAGTGGTGAACATGTTCTCGGCATAGTTCGCCCAGTGCCCGGACTTCTCCCAGAGCACGCGATCGACAACCTGCGGAGTTCTGATCTCCAGGTAGCCGTTTTCACGCTGGACCTGACGCATGTACTGCTCGAGTACTTGATAAACAGTCCAGCCATTCGGGTGCCAGAACACCATGCCCGGCGCCTCTTCCTGCGTATGGAACAGATCCAGCCGCTTGCCGATCTTGCGATGGTCGCGCTTTTCAGCCTCCTCAATGCGCTGGATGTAGGCTACCAGCTGCTTCTTGTCCGCCCATGCAGTGCCGTATATGCGCTGCAGCTGCTCGTTTTTTGCGTCGCCGCGCCAATATGCACCGGACAGCTTGGTTAGCTTGAACGACTTCAGGAAGCGCGTATTGGGCACATGCGGGCCACGGCACATGTCGACGTACTCTTCGTGGTAGTACAAACCCATCGCCTGTTCGTCGGGCATGTCGTCTACCAGACGCAGCTTGTAGTCCTCACCACGAGACTTGAACACTTCGATAACTTCAGCACGCGGCGTCATCTTTTTGATGACATCGTAATCGCGATCGATCAGCTCCCGCATACGCTGCTCGATTGCAGCCACATCATCAGGAGTGAAGGGTCGCTCGTAGGCGATATCGTAATAGAAGCCCTCATCAATCACCGGCCCAATAACCATTCGCGCCGTTGGATAAAGCTGCTTCACGGCGTGCCCAATCAGATGCGCACAGGAGTGACGAATGATCTCCAGCCCTTCCTCATCCTTCGGGGTGATGATCTGCAACGCAACATCGCTATCGATCAGGTCACAGGCATCGACCAACCTGCCATCGACCTTGCCTGCCACGGTCGCCTTGGCAAGACCGGCGCCAATGGACTGAGCCACTTCGGCAACGGTAACGGGATGATCAAACGAACGCTGACTGCCATCGGGAAGAGTAATGGTGGGCATGGCGCCTCCTCTCCTAGTGGTGACCCGTACCAAAGGCCACATGGGTTGGGATGAGCCAGTAAAGCGATTCGGCGAGCCAGCCTGCCGCACAATGGCAGGCGCCTGTTGAGCTCATTCTCGACCGAACCGAAGTCACTGGAGAAAACAAAGACTGGCGATGCTTTCAGAAAGCCGAAGCACTGACAAGCAAGCCAAAAAAAAGGGTCGCTTGCGCGACCCTTTAATCGAATTGGTAGGCACAATTGGATTCGAACCAACGACCCCCACCATGTCAAGGTGGTGCTCTAACCAACTGAGCTATGTGCCTTCGATGGGGGCGCATTCTAAAGCGACAAAAAAAAGAGTCAAGCGCTTTTTTCTTCTAACTCACTGATATCTGGAAAATTTGAAAATACATACGCCTCAGGTTGGCAGCCTGGCGACCCGCAACGTTAAACGCTAGCATGCGTAAAATATTCAGAACGGAGTATCCAGTATGCCGAACAAGGGATATCCAGCTTCCTACTATGCGGCCACGGCTAATTCAGCGACTGCTCGATCCGAACTTCAGGACAACAAGCAGGTGGACGTGTGCGTGATCGGCGCAGGCTATACCGGCTTGTCCACCGCTCTGTTCCTGCTCGAAAAGGGTTACAGCGTGGCCGTACTGGAAGCTGCGAAAGTCGGCTTCGGCGCATCCGGACGAAACGGCGGCCAGATCGTCAATAGTTATAGCCGCGACCTGGATAGCATCGAGCGCACCGCTAGCGCTGCAGCGGCGAAACTGATCGGCGAGATGGCGTTCGAAGGCAGCCGCATTATCCGCGAACGAGTCGCACGCTACGATATTCAATGTGATCTGAAAGACGGGGGCGTATTCGCTGCTTTCAATCAGAAGCAGATGCTCCACCTCGAAACACAGAAAGCCCTCTGGGAACGATACGGCTACCAACATCTGGAGCTACTGGATGATAGAGGCATACGGCAGGTGGTCGCATGCGACCGATACATCGGAGGCATGCTCGACAAGCATGGCGGCCACATCCACCCGCTCAATCTTGCGCTCGGCGAAGCCGCGGCCGTCGAGTCGCTAGGCGGAACCATCCACGAGCATTCCCCCGTCATTCGTATCGAACGAGGCGAAACACCGCTGGTGCATACACCCAAGGGAACCGTTCGCGCGAAATTCGTAGTGGTTGCAGGTAACGCCTATCTAGGCAATCTGGTTCCCGAGCTCGCAGCCAAGTCAATGCCCTGCGGCACGCAAGTGATAGCAACCGAACCGCTGAGCGAAGAACTTGCGCACAGCCTTCTGCCGCAGGACTACTGCGTTGAGGATTGCAATTACCTGCTTGACTACTATCGACTCGCCGCCGATAAGCGCCTGATCTATGGCGGTGGCGTCGTCTATGGCGCACGGGACCCTGCCGATATCGAATCGATCATCCGACCCAAAATGCTGAAGACCTTCCCACAATTGGAAAAGGTGAAGATCGACTATGCCTGGACAGGCAATTTCCTGCTGACGCTCTCGCGCCTGCCCCAGGTCGGACGACTGGGCAGCAATATCTATTACTCCCAGGGCTGTAGCGGTCATGGCGTGACCTATACGCACGTCGCAGGGAAAGTGATTGCCGAAGCCCTCAGCGGCCAGGCAGAGAGATTCGACGCCTTCGCGAGCCTGCCCCATTATCCGTTCCCTGGCGGGCAGCGCCTTCAAGTTCCACTCAGCGCACTCGGCGCGATGTACTACAACCTGCGCGACAGGCTCGGCTTCTGACAGTCAAGGCGCAGAACAAGGCGGGCTCGGCACACATTGAGCCGCCCGCCTTTCTTCTTGCGCTGGCAGCGCGACCCTGAAGCGTTTGTCATTTGGAGCAAGTCGTATCGCGCAATTTCGCGCTTCTTGAGCACTGGAGCCGCAACCCTGCTCAGCTAGCAGCTGTGAAAGGTTGAACCAACCGATGGCAAAGCCGGGATCCAGCCGAACGCTGGCGCGCAACGACCCTTCGGCCGCTGATTTCTCACCCATCGTGTACTGACTATTTGCTAGCGCGAACCTTGAAAGAGCTGAATCCCAGCGCGTTACGGCCGCCTCGTACGCGGCGCGAGCAGCACGGACCTGCCCCACCTCTTCCAGATCGCTCGCACTGCGCAGCCAGACCGTCTCCTGGGCCGTATGCGGCATCTGATCGGCGCTCAGCGTAACCACGGCCCAACGATCGGCCTTGACCCAGGAACGCTCGAATTCCCGGAAGCTACCGACCCAGCGCTTCGTAGTGCCGGAGCGCAACACAACTTGCTGCGTGGAAAGGTCATACCCCACAACCACAGCGAAGTGCCATTGCGGCCAGCGGTCAAAGGCCAGGTTTTGCAGTACCAGCACCGGATTACCCGCCGCCACTTCGGCAAGCAGATCCTCTAGACGAGGTTGCAACGGGTACACAAGGAGACCGCTCGAACGAGCCGCGGCGACCATTTCTACCTGCAGGCTGCCTTTGCGTTGGGGAATGTAAACCTGATCCACCAGCGCATCCGGCGTCGTAGCGATACCCCGCTGCGAAAGCATTGCTGCCAAGGCTGCAGGCCCGCATTGGTAATCATCCTGGGGGTAGAACGGTACTTCCGTCAGCTCTGCTCTGGCCGGAAGCTGCGCATCGTCGACTAGAGTAACCGTCGTCCGAGCGCAGCCGCCGAGCAGACCGAGAAGCAGCAGTATGAGTAGCCGCAGACTCAACGGTTGATGCAGTTGACGAAGTTGAAGATGTTGGTGGCGCAGAGCATGTCGGTGATGATGAAGATCACCAGGAACAATACGATCACGCCCACCACTCCGGCACCAGCCGGCGCCTGGTCGAGTTGCTGATTGAACTGGGCCAGTTCGGCGGCCGTCAGACCATTGATACGCTTCTCGACCTGGTCGCGATCAACACCCATGGACACGAGCTTCTTTTGCACATCTTGATCGTCGAGCATAGTCAGCAATTGTTGCCGATCCACCTGCTGCTGATGCTCAGCGATGACCTCCGGCGTACCGATCATCGCTGCTTGAGCAAGGGGGATCTGTGCTACCAGAAGAATATGCAGCGCAGCCAGCACCGTCGCAACTCGCTTGAGTAGTGGGGAAGTGAACATAGCGGGAAACTCCTTGTTTTCGTCAACTGAGGATTGCAAAGCGCCATCAGGCAATAAGACGAGCCCGTGCCGTTTCGGTTCCCGACGTACTGGCTGCTTTTTCTAAACGCACCCCGTCACGCCGACGGCCAGCCCCTGCCCTATCGACCTGCTCGCAACTTTGATAATAGTTGCGATTGAACGAAACGACCGAATAAGGAGAACACGTGCACCTACCCAAACTGTCCATCCCTACGCTGCTGGCGGCGACAGTACTTTCGGCCGGCTGCCAATCCACGGCCTCAGCGCCAACAGGGTTTAGCGAGGCACCGAACGCTTGCAACGCCGAAGCGGTGCGCAATCTCATAGGCAAAACGGCGACGCCCGCATTACTGGAAGAAGCCAAGAGTCGGTCAGGAGCGGATACCGCGCGCATACTCGGGCCCGACGATATCGTCACGCTCGAATATGACTCTAGACGCCTGAACATCAATACCGACGCAGGCATGACAATAGAGCGAATCAGCTGCGGTTAGCGCTTTCAGGCAGGACACCAACCCCGGTTACCGCCCACACTTTCCAGTGCTGAGCGGCAACCGGAGAACCCCGCTATGCCATCGCCCTTCGCATGCGCAGATGGGATGCGGAGATTCGCTTGGGCGGCGTGAGCAGAAAATGCAGCTTGAAGCGGTCGATAATGACCTGCGCCAATAGCGGGGCGGCGATACCTATCAACGTTCCGATTATGAGATGCGCAGCAATCGAGTCGATACCGAGGAACTTGCTGAGTATCACGCGGACGCCGCTGCCCGCCAGAATGTGCATCAGATAAATCGTCATCGATGAAGCGCCGATGAACAGGAACCAGTCGACACGGAACTGACCAAGCCACATCGACAGTGCAATCATGAAGAAAATGGATACCGTGGCGAGCGCCAGCACTGGCAGGCCACCATCGACGTAATTCATGCCAAACGTAACGTGGAATAGATACTGCCCGACCACGAACAAAACACCGAAAAACAAAGTCAGCTGGGTGTGGCGCGCCAGGAAGAAGGCTTTAACCTCGTTGAACCAGACCCCCAACGCAAAGAACACCGTGTTCCCTAGAATGAAACGGGTCATCTGGTTGACCGTCAGCTCCTGCTGGAACACGAATAGCACACCGAAAAGCACTACGAACGGCAGAAAATACCGACGATCGGCACGCGCATAAAGGAAGGTACAGACGACGAAAACCAGAAATAGCGCATAAAGGAACCAGAACTGAGCTCTTGGCATCCACAGCAGCGAGAAGACCTCGACCAGGGTAACCTGCCCATTCGTATAGTTGGACATTCCGACCTCGAACAACCCCTGCAGTAGCGACCAGACAATAAATGGATAAACGATCGTGTCGACTTTGTTGACAATCAGACCACCGCGCCCACGCTTCTGCAGCGAATCGAAGAAGAACAACCCTGAAAGGAAGAAGAACAGCGGCATGTGAAAGCTGTAGATAATGCTGTCTACCAATACGAACTCGGCCTCATCCATTGGCAGTCCCGCATTGAAGACACCTCGTGCGACATGCCCGTAGACAACGAGGATAATCCCGATCGCCTTGGCATAATCAACCCAAACGTTTCTCTCCTGCATGTGCTTGTTCTCCTTTGTCGGCCAATAAGCAGGCGGCATCCGCCTCATGAAAAAAAGCGGATGGAGGAGATAGACAACAGGTTTTCGGGTTTGTTTACCGACGGCCTCGGCCTGGCACAAAACCTCCCATGCACCAGCTGAAAATCCGGCAACCACAGCGATTGCCGCCAATCGGACGCAGTGCTATACGGACCTTTTTTCGGAGCGCTCCAATGATTGCCCCCGCCTTTTCGTCCTGCTCCATTCTGCTTCTGGCCGGCGGTCGCGGACAACGCATGGGCGGGCAGGATAAGGGGCTGATCAACTGGCACGGCCGCCCGCTAATCGAATGGATGCACGATGTTGTTCGGCCGTTGACCGACGAGCTATTGATATCGTGCAACCGCAATCAGTCACGCTACGCCATGTATGCCGACCGCTTGGTCGCCGACGAAACTGAAGGATTCCCTGGACCACTCGCTGGAATCCGCGCGGGCCTTGCAGCTGCGCGCAACCGCTGGGTGCTTCTGCTCCCCTGCGACACGCCACTAATTGATCGACCTTTGCTGCAGTCGTTGTACTCCACTGCAATCGAAACACCGGACAGGCCTCTCATGCTCCGCAGCGGGGACCAGCGGGAACCACTGTTCAGCATTATCCCAACCAGCCTGCGCGGACAGATCGAAGCTTGCTGGCATCGCGGTGAGCGCAGCCCGCAACGCGT
Organism: Pseudomonas sp. SCT; assembly: GCF_003864275.1. Taxonomy (NCBI): domain Bacteria; kingdom Pseudomonadati; phylum Pseudomonadota; class Gammaproteobacteria; order Pseudomonadales; family Pseudomonadaceae; genus Pseudomonas; species Pseudomonas sp. SCT. The sequence continues at coordinate 146,196 of NZ_BDJA01000009.1, read as the reverse complement.
TCTGCTTCAGCTGGGGGCAGCTGAACTCCAAATTCAGCCAGGCGACCCACGCTTGGCAAATCTCAACACGCCGGAGCTGCTTGAGATGGCCAGAGCAAGTACGGGAACTTCATGCTAGTACGCCTCGTCGGATGAGTATCGAAAACCGCAGAAGGAACAGCGTCATGCAGTCACTCAAACTTCCCGCTCTTGTCCTCGCGCTGAGCTTCGGTGTCCTGGCCGGCTGCTCCAATCCGAGCGTGATTACCCTCAACGACGGCCGTGAAATCCAGACACTGGACCGCCCGGACTATGATGATGAGTCAGGTTTTTACGAGTACGAGCAGATCGATGGCAAGCCAGGCAAGGTGAACAAGGACCAAGTACGCACCGTTCGCGAACTCTGATCACAGAGCCGCCGCGCTTAGCCGAACCAATGGGTTTTGCAGCGCGGCGGATCACTCTGCTGAACCTTTCTTCTTCAACGCCCCGCCCCAAAAAAATCCCGCCTAACACCTTGTGCGACAAAACTTTTTCTGTAGAATGCGCGCCATCTTCGGAGCGTAGCGCAGCTTGGTAGCGCGTCTCGTTCGGGACGAGAAGGTCGCTGGTTCGAATCCAGTCGCTCCGACCAAATCCCGCCACTCGTTTTGAGTGGAACGAAAAAACCGGCTAAATCAGCCGGTTTTTTTATGCCTGCAGTTTTCGCCTAGCCGCTAGGAATCTGCAGAAAGCCCACCACCTGCTCTGGCTCAAATGGCCAATCCAGCTCAGCGCCAGTGTCGATGCGCCGGAGTACCGGTATGCGCAGGCCGTAATGCTCAACCCACTCGGGGCGCTCAGCAATATCCATTAGCTCGACAAGGAGGCCGTGTTCAACCAAAGGCATGAGCACTTCCTCCGCCTGCTCACAGAGATGGCAGCCCAAGGTCCCGAAGAGTTGGCATTCTGGCAACATCTGAAATTCTCGCTATGTCGGCTCGATGATTCTAGCAAGGCTCAATTGCAACACCGGCATTACTGGCTAATCGTTGCCCCGAGACGCCTGGAAAGTGTGAATTCCACCCCAGTCATCAGGCAATTATTCGAGCTTGATTCGACTCTGCCCGAGCAAAACGCTAGGATGCTGCGACCCGCGGCAGCACAGATTGTCCGGTGCACCCTTTAGTCTTTAATCGCCAATCCCAAGTGACGTCCCGATTTATAGCCGACTGCCAGAATTGGGCACCTTGGCCTGCGACCGTCTAGCACGTTGACTTGGGAGGCTTGGCGACTAAAGTCTAAAGGTTGAAAAACCTCTGTAATGTTTTATTGCATGGCGCCGTAAAGAGCGACTTCAGAGCATCATCCAACGAGGAGAAATAAGAAATGCTCAAGACCCCCATCGCCCGGGGCGTGGCCCTCGCCACACTGGGAGCAACACTGGCTATTCCAACCATGGCCCAAGCCGCCTTCATCGAAGACACCAAGGCTGGTCTGGAACTGCGTAACTTCTATTTCAATCGTGATTTCCGCGAAGTCCCAAACACCTCGAACAGCAAAGCTGAAGAGTGGGCTCAGGGCTTCCTGCTGCGCGTTGAGTCGGGCTATACCGAAGGCACCGTGGGCTTTGGTGTCGATGCACTCGGCCTGCTGGGCGTCAAGCTTGATTCGGGCAGTGGTCGCACCGGCTCTGGGCTGCTGCCTGCCGACGGCGACGGATCTGCAGACGATTACTCCATGCTTGGCCTGGCCGCAAAAGCTAAAGTGTCCGAGACCGTTCTGAAAGTCGGCACGCTTCAGCTGAAGAACATGGCAATCTCGTCGAGCGACTCTCGTCTGCTGCCGCAAACCTTTCAAGGGGCGCAGATCGTCTCCAAAGAAATCCAGGGCTTGACGCTGGATGGTGGCTATCTGAACCGCGCTAACCATCGCAACTCGTCCAATAACGAAGCTCTAGCTTATGGCGGCAAAGGTGCAGCGGTAGGCGAAACAGCTATCGATTCTAGCGATGTGGATGATTTCATCTTCGCAGGGGCCAGCTATAAGCTAACTAATGACCTAACAGCGTCTTACTACTACAGCAACTTGGAAGAAGTCTATAAGCAGCACTCGACCAACTTGGTGCATATACTGCCGCTGGGCGACAAGCAATCCCTCAAGACCGATCTGCGCTACGCTCGCTCTTCTGAAGACGGCTCTTCCAACGTCGACAACCGCGCATTAGGTGCCATGCTCACCTACTCGCTTAGCGGCCACAGCTTTGGTCTCGGCTACCAGAAGATGAGTGGTGATACTGGTTTCGCATATGTCGGAGAAGTCACTGATCCGTACTTGGTCAACTATGTCCAGATCAATGATTTCGCGATTGCGGACATGAAATCCTGGCAAGCACGCTACGACTTCAATTTCGCGTCTGTCGGCATTCCTGGCCTGACTTTCATGACCCGCTATGTAACAGGCGATAACGTGGAGCGTGGTGCAGGTCAGTCCGAAGGCAAGATCTGGGAGCGCGACATGGACATCGGATACACCTTCCAGGAAGGTACTCTGAAGAACCTGAACGTGAAATGGCGTAACGCGACTGCCCGGGGCAATATTGCCGCCAGCAACGACGTCGACGAAAACCGTCTGATCGTCAGCTACACCATTCCGCTGATGTAATGACGGTAGGTATGGTGCAGTAATAAGAAAACCCGCTTCGGCGGGTTTTCTTTTGCCAGCAATTTAGCGGCTTATCCGCTGCAGTACGTTTTCTAACTGCGCCCGAAGCCCTTGCGGCTAGAGTAACGAAACGGGGAACCTTTACAACGACTCCGCGCTCGAAACTTGAGGCAACGGGACCTTCTGTCCCTGCGAGTTTCAAGAAGGAGCTGCGAATGTCTACCGAATCCACCTTCGGCACCAGCGACAACACCCCTATCCCCGAGGGGCCTGCTGGGAGCACCCGCCCCCTGATCGATACATCGGCCCACCGACGCAATCTACAGGCAGCGCAAAACGCCCTGATCGAGGAGTTCCATACCCTGATCGGCGACACCGAGCGACTACTCAAGCATACCCAGGAAACCGCCGGCGGCCAGACCGAAGAACTGCGCAGCAAGATCAACGCGAACATCGCGAAGGCCCGGGAGATGCTCAAAGAGCGTGAGGGCTCTATGCGCGATCAAGGGCAGGCCGCCATCCAGTGCACGGAAGAGTATGTTCATACGCATCCGTGGCAGTCGATCGGCATTGCTGCCGGTGTTGGTTTTCTGCTGGGTCTGATTACACGTCGTTGATGGGAGAGCTACCAATGGAAGCAAAGCCCGGCGCTGAGGCGCCTAAGCCATCGCTGAAGAAGCTGGGCGGCGCGTTTGTCGGTCTGCTGCAAGGGCACCTAGAGCTTGTCGGCATCGAGGTACAGGAAGAGAAAGCGCGGACGTTCCGGCTGTTTCTGCTGGCGGGCGTCAGCCTCATTCTTGGTCTGTTGATTCTGGTTGGTCTTTCAGCAGCGATTGTTATCGCGTTTTGGGACACCCACCGGATCGCGGCAGTCCTGACCCTGTGTGCTGTCTATGCGGTTGTAATGGGTGTCTGTATCAGCCGCGCCGTCGCGCTTGCAAAGCAATGTGCAGCACCGTTTCAGGCGACCCTCGAAGAATTGGAGCGCAACCGGGAGCGTTTATTGCCATGAGCCGTCCATTGAGCACAGCGAATGAGCTAAGCATGCGCAAGGATCTTGTGCGCCTGCGAATGGAGATGCACCGCCAACAGATGCTCTATCATGCGCAGCCGCTTTCTCATCCATTGCATCAGATTAAGAACTTCGTAACTTCGCGGCGCTCACCCTCTGAGCCGTCCTCGAGTAAAGGCCCATTGATGGTGGCCGCCACGGTGGTACTCGCCTTGTTTGGCCGCCGGATGGGTAAGGTAGGCAAGTTGGCTCGTGTAGCGTTAACGTTGTATCCGCTGATCAAGGGCCAGCAAAAGCTACGGGAAAAGCTGCACTAGCACACTGAATCCCCCAAAAAACCAGCGCGATTCCTTCTCCGCCCTCAGGCGGAAGCGGGACGCGCGGTGTCGTCCGCTTGGCGCCGATACGTTAGTACCGATCAGCGCTGAGCAGTTATGGTAGTTTTGCACCAGCCCGCTAATGGCAATATGGAGATGGTCTTTGGACTGGCACACGCTGCTTACTCGCGAACGACTCGGCAAGTCCGCTCATAGTGGTGACGAACTTGGCCGCAGCCCGTTCCATAAGGACCATGATCGCATCATTTTTTCCGGGGCCTTTCGCCGACTCGGGCGCAAAACCCAGGTTCACCCGGTTTCCAGCAACGACCATATTCATACTCGCCTGACCCACTCCCTGGAAGTCAGCTGCGTAGGACGGTCGCTGGGCATGCGCGTCGGTGAAGTACTGCGCGACGATCTGCCTGAATGGTGCAGCCCTGCGGACCTCGGCATGATCGTGCAGTCGGCTTGCCTGGCCCACGACATTGGCAACCCTCCCTTCGGGCATTCCGGCGAAGACGCCATCCGCTGTTGGTTTCAACAGGCCGCAGGCCGTGGATGGCTTGATGACATGAGCGACGCGCAGCGTGCTGACTTCCTCAATTTCGAAGGTAACGCCCAAGGTTTTCGCGTACTGACACAACTGGAATATCACCAGTTCGACGGAGGCACGCGGCTGACCTATGCCACCCTCGGCACCTACTTAAAGTACCCATGGACGTCCCGCCATGCTGAGGCGCTGGGGTACAAGAAACACAAGTTCGGCTGTTACCAGAACGAGCGGCAATTGCTGGAACAGATCGCACAGAAGCTGGGTCTGCCGCAAGTTGCAGAACAGCGCTGGGCGCGCCACCCCCTCGTCTATCTTATGGAAGCGGCAGATGACATCTGCTACGGCCTGATCGATCTCGAAGACGGCCTGGAGATGGAGTTGCTGGAATACTCCGAGGTAGAGGCACTGCTGCTGGCACTGGTAGGTGATGACATTCCAGAGACTTATCGCCAGCTCGGCCCTCGGGATTCCAGGAGGCGCAAGTTGGCGATCCTACGTGGCAAGGCAATCGAACACCTGACCAATGCAGCAGCCGGTGCGTTCGTGGAGCAGCAAAGCGCTCTGCTCCGCGGTGAACTGCATGGCGATCTGGTCGAGCACATGCACGGCCCGGCCAAGGAGTGCGTATTGCAGGCAAAGGCGATGGCCCGGCAAAAGATTTTTCAGGACAAGCGCAAAACCCTGCACGAGATCGGCGCCTACACAACTTTGGAAATATTGCTCAACGCGTTTTGTGGAGCAGCGCTGGAACAACATCGTGGCGGAACCCCTTCGTTCAAGAATCAGCGAATCCTTGACCTGCTGGGCAGAAGCGCGCCCTCCCCGGAGCTGCCGCTCTATCAGTCATTCCTGCGCATGATCGACTTCATTGCAGGCATGACCGACAGCTACGCTACGGAGATGGCAGGCGAAATGACCGGCCGCTCCAGCCCGGTCTGATCATCATGAAGCGCCTGTTGCGACAAAGCATCCATTGGCATCCTGGGCGTCCCGCCTGGGGTGCCGCCATGGTCGCCGGCTTCGGTTGTGCCCTGCCCTTGCTGCTCGGGCTTTTCAGTGGCCACCCAGGCTTCCTCTGGGCGACCGTGGGCGCATTTCAGGCAGCCAAAGCCAACCCGCTTCACCGATTCGGCATGTTGCGCATGCTGTTGCTCATCGCGTTGGGCGCCGGTAGTGCCGGACTCGGTTTTTGGTCCGCGACCCACCCATTGATCAGTCTCGGATTGTTCGCCTTCTACGGTTTGCTGCTGGCCTGGCTGCAGCGCTACGGCAGCGAAGCAGGAAAGCTCGGAATCGGCTTGGCGATCTGCCTTTGTCTGGGCCAGGGCCAATATGGTATCGGTGAGTTCAATAACCCCTACGCGATTGCTGTGCTCTTTGCTCTCGGTGGCCTCTGGGTCACTTTGCTCGCATTCGGCATGCGCGGGATGCACGGGCTGCGCATGTGGCCATACATGCCGCGATTGATGAGCATTCTGCGCGTGCTACGCCGGCATGCGCGGCGCACGCCCATCCGGCAATGGCGAGTGCATGCACTAACCTACACGCTGGCCGGCGCAATCGGTGGGGTGATCGTCAATATGGCATCGCTGCCGAGAGGCTATTGGTTGACGCTGGCCGTGTTCACCACGCTGCAGATGGATCTGGAGCGCAGCCTGGTGCGGGCGCTTCAAGCAAGTCTGGGGATCTTGGCGGCAGCGGCGATTCTGATCTACATCGGTCACGGCCTGGCCGATCCACCGCTGATGGTGATGATTCTGCTGCCGCTGGTGGTGCTGGGCAGGGCATTCCAGGCTAATCACTACGGATTGTTCGTACTGCAGACCACCCTGCTGTTCCTGCTGCTGGCAGAAACGCTGGCTCAGGATTGGAATCTGCCGCAGATTCGTCTCATAAACGCCGCTATCGGCGTAGGCGTCGCGCTGCTCATCGCCACGTTGATGCATCTGCTGCAGATGCTGCTGGCCAGGCGTTCACGCAGGAAGGCCCAGCTGGCAGCACAGCGATCAGATGAGCAGACTACTTCTCAGCCCTGATCGGGTTTTCCGGGTACCACACATCCATCAGTGGGCTGACGCTGTACTCAGCCAGCTCGTTGCGGCCCTTGAGCCAGGCATCCACCGTCGCCCGCTGCTCTTCGCTGACCGACCCGCGGCGGCCGAGGCACACGAAACCGTAATCTTCACCGCCGATGTAGCCGAGTTCGTTAGCTTCCATCGCTTCATCGATGAACGCTTCGAGGAAGTCATCCACGGCCTTGCTTTCGATCCCTTCGCGATAGGTGAGATTGACCTCGAAGCCCAGTTCCTGGAACTCATCGACACAGAGTTTCTTGCGCAGGCGACGCGAACGATTGGTAGCCATTGGAGCGATCCTTTTTCTACTTGATGACGGCGCGCACTCTAACAGAAACCTGTGCCAAGGCGATGACCGGTGATGGACCGTAGCGCTAGAGGACCCGAGCCACGTATATCTCTTTGCAGTAACCCATATACCGCAGCTACGCTTATCGGATAGAGGCACTGCGCCGCTACAGCGCGGGCATAATGGCCGCACTTCTTCCCTAAGAGCAGTGGGAAACCCATGTCAAACCGAATTGCCAGCAGCTCCCTGTGTTTGCCCAGAGGTGCTCGTACATGAACCGAATCCTCCGCGGCATTACCTTCGCCATTCTTGCCTTGCCGGTGACCTTGCCCGCCGTTGCTGCAGGGGTAAATCAGACTCTCCCTACCCGGGTCGAGCAGGCGCTCAAAGCGAACAAGATCAACAACGACGCGCTATCGGTAGTCATGCTGCCGCTGACCGGCAAGGCAGCGCCAACCTTCATCAACGCCGATGTTTCGGTAAATCCGGCCTCGACCATGAAGCTGGTTACCACCTATGCCGCGCTCGAACTGCTAGGTCCGAACCACCAATGGAAGACCGAGTTCTATGCAGACGGTCCTCTGGTGGACGGCACCCTCAACGGCAACCTCTACCTCAAGGGCGGTGGCGATCCAAAGCTGAACATGGAGAAGCTCTGGCTGCTGCTGCGGGATCTTCGCGCTAACGGCGTGAACAAAGTGACCGGCGACCTGGTGCTTGATCGCAGCCACTTCGTTCAACCCGAGTTGCCGGTGTTCGATGACGACGGCGGGGACCAGAATAAGCCCTTTCTGGTCGGACCGGATTCGTTACTGGTCAATCTGAAGGCGCTGCGCTTCATCGTGCGCAACGATGGCGGCAAGGTGAACATCGCGGTCGAGCCGCCCATTGCCAGCGTGCGCATCGACAACCGCGTACAGGCGCTGCCTGCAGCCAAATGCCCAGGCTGGCCGGAGGTACTCTACAACCCGGTGGCGGACGGCGATGGCGTGACCGTCGTGGTTACCGGCAAGCTCGCCGCTGGCTGCAGCGCCCAGACCTACCTTTCCCTGCTGGATCACGAGCGTTATGCCGCCGGTGCGGTTCGCGCGATCTGGGGTGAACTCGGCGGCAGCATTCTCGGCCGTGACCGCGTGGCTCAAGTGCCCAGCAGTGCACGACTGCTGGCAAGGGCCTATTCGCCCGATCTAACTGAGATCATTCGTGACATCAACAAGTACAGCAACAACACCATGGCCAAGCAGCTGTTCTTGAGTCTGGGCGCGACATTCCGCAACGAAGCCGACGCCGACGACGCTAAGGCGGCGCAGCGGGTCATTCGCCAGTGGTTGGCCAAGAAAGGACTGATCTCCCCGCATCTGGTGATCGAGAATGGCTCAGGACTTTCCCGCGCCGAGCGCGTCAGCGCGAGGGAGTTTGGCAACCTGCTGCAGGCCGCCTGGCGCAGCCCGTACGCTGCCGAATTTATCTCGTCGATGCCGCTGGCTGCCGTGGACGGCACCATGCGCAAGCGGCTACGTAATACGCCCGTCGCAGGCAAGGCACATGTGAAGACCGGAACGCTGAACAATGTCCGCGCCATTGCCGGATACAGTCGCGACGGTGATGGCAACGTCTGGGCGGTCGTGGCCATCCTCAACCATCCGCGTCCCTGGGGTGCCTCGTCGATTCTCGACCAGGTGCTGGTCAGCCTGTACAACCAGCGCAGCGAAAGCACCGCGCAACGCTGAGCACCGTAAGGCAGGCCCAGCGGCCTGCCCTTTACGCGATCACCGTGCCTGCAGCTTCCAGGCGCGGTGAATTCGCGGATTTCGACGGAAGTCTTCATCCAGCGTCGAGGCGGTGATTTCCTCCACCGCATAACGATCACTCAGACCTGCGTCGAGCACGAACTTGCGGAAGTTGTTGGAGAAATACAGGGTACCGCCCGCCGCCAGCCGCGCCATGGCCAGATCGAGCAACGCCAGATGATCGCGCTGGATGTCGAAAACCCCTTCCATCCGCTTTGAATTGGAGAAGGTCGGCGGGTCGATGAAGATCAGATCGTACTCGCCACGATCCTCCTCCAGCCATGCCATCACATCCCCCTGCTCCAGCCGCTGCCGATCCGACAGTCCATTCAACGCAAGATTACGTCGCGCCCAGTCGAGATAGGTTTTCGACAGATCGACGCTGGTGGTGCTCCGCGCCCCACCCTTCGCGGCGTGCACCGTTGCGGTAGCGGTATAGCAGAACAGGTTGAGAAAGCGTTTTCCGGCCGCCTCGCGCTGAATACGCAGGCGCAGCGGGCGATGGTCGAGAAACAACCCGGTATCGAGATAGTCGGTGAGATTGACCAGTAGCTTGACGCCGCCTTCGGCTACCTCAAGAAACTCGCCCTGAGTGGCCTGACGCTCGTACTGGCGCGTGCCGGACTGCCGTTCCCGGCGCTTGACCACCACCTTTTCCCGCGCAATCCCCAAGGCCTGTGGAATGGCCGCCAACGCATCGAGTAGCCGAGCCTGGGCCTTATCCGGGTCGATTGAACGGGGTGGCGCATACTCCTGCACATGCACCCAGTCACGGTAGAGGTCGATTGCCAGCGCGTACTCCGGCATATCGGCGTCATACAGCCGATAACACTCGATGCCCTCCCGACGCGCCCATTTGCCAAGCTGACGCAGGTTCTTCTGCAACCGATTGGCAAACATCTGCCCGCCTTCGCTGAGGCGCGCCTGCTCGACCGGTGCCTGTTGCTGCGTACTTTCCTCGCTTGCGGCGCCGCGCTGACCGGTAACGAACTGGTCCAGTTCGACCTTTATGAGCAGCAGCTTGCACGGCAGTGCGCCGTTCCAGAATGCGTACTGTTTGTGGCTGCGAATGCCCATGCGCTTGCCGAGGTCCGGCGCAGCGGTGAATACAGCAGCTTCCCAGCCAAGGCACGCCTGGCGCAAACGCTCGCCAAGATTCTGGTAGAGATAAAGCAGGCTCGCCTCGTCACCCAGGCGTTCGCCGTATGGTGGGTTGCAAATGACCAGGCCCTTCTGATTCTGGTCCGGGCGCGGTTCGAAATCGCCGACATCGCCCTGATAAACCTTGATCCAGCTGGCCAGACCGGCACGCTCGATGTTGTTGCGCCCTGGCTGGATCAATCGCGGGTCGGCCTCATAGCCGCGGATCCACAGCGGGGGCTTGGCCAATCCGGTCTCCGCGCGCGCCACTGCTTCAGCGTGCAGGCGGGTCCAGATCGCTGGTACGTGACCGAGCCAGGCGCTGAATCCCCAGCGTTCGCGCTTGAGATTCGGTGCGATGTCCGCCGCCATCATTGCTCCTTCTACGAGGAAGGTACCGACGCCGCACATGGGGTCAGTCAACGCACCGCCAGCAGCAGCGATACGCGGCCAGCCCGCGCGGATCAGAATCGCGGCAGCAAGGTTTTCCTTCAACGGCGCGGCCCCCTGCTGCAGGCGATAGCCGCGCTGATGCAGGCTGTGCCCGGACAGGTCCAGGGAAAGGACCGCCTGCCCCTTGTCGAGGCGCAGATGCACGCGCAAGTCAGGGTCGAGCTTGTCGATGCTAGGCCGCTCACCCGATGCGGTGCGCAGGCGATCAACGATGGCATCCTTGACCTTGAGCGCGCCAAAATGGGTGTTGTCGATGCCGGAGCCGCGACCACTGAACTCCACCGCCAGGCTGCCGGCAGGCTGCAGGTGTTCCGCCCAATCGATGGCGTGGACACCCTGATAGAGCGTCTCGGCATCAACCGTAGGAAAACGGCTGATCACCAGCAACACGCGGTTGGCCAGTCGCGACCACAGGCAGAGCCGATAAGCGACCTCCAGCGCACCGAATCCACGAATAGCAGATGTCTGCTCACGGGCTTCTTCCAGTCCGAGTGCGGTGGCTTCCTCGAGCAGCAGACCTTCAAGCCCTTTGGGGCAGGTCAGGATCAGTTCATGGCGGTCGGTCATGGTGTTTCCACAAAAGGTGCTTCAGACCGTTTCGACCCTTTCGTCGGAACAGGCCCAGCAGAAAAAAGAAAAATCTGTAACGAAAATGATGCCAGGAGCGCCGCGAAGCAGCTCAACTCCACGCTCCGATTACCGCGTAATTCAGGCTTATGGGCAGAACCATAGATTCGTTACCTACTTATGACAAAACGATCATTCCAGCGCCTTCAGCATTGGGTTAGAACTCAACTCAGGCCGGCATCGCAATGGTGTCGGCGAAGTGCGCCACGCCGGCAGCGCGCTTCATAGGCAGTCTATCTGCCAGGTCTCGCCATGAGGCCACAGGAACACCAGTCAACCACTGAGGGCAATACCCAATGAGAAGACTCAAGCGTGATCCGATGGAACGAGCATTTCTGCGCGGTTATCAACATGGCATACATGGCAAATCTCGCGACCTCTGTCCTTTTTCGCATCCCAATGTTCGCCAAGCCTGGATAAACGGCTGGCGGGAGGGTCGCGGCGACAACTGGGATGGTCTGACCGGCACGGCCGGTCTGCATAGACTCAACGAACTTCACGCGGTCGGCTGATTCACCGATCCATCCGACTTGGTACGGCACGCCCTATCCGGGCGGCGGGCTAGCAGCCCAGGGGCTCCAACAGGAGCCCCTTCCGACAATCATCAGCGCGCTTGTGAGCGCAACGCCGCGATAGCATCCACCGCCTCGCGGATCAATGCCGGTCCCTTGTAGATAAAGCCCGAATACAACTGGACCAGACTGGCACCCGCCTCGATTTTCTCCGCCGCATGGCGACCCTCGGTAATCCCGCCAACGGCGATGATCGGCAGTCGCCCACCAAGAGTCTGCGCCAGCACCCTGACCGTGTGAGTGCTTTTTTCCCGTACGGGTGCACCCGACAAGCCGCCGGCTTCATCGGCATAAGCCAGGCCGGCAACCCCTTCACGACCGAGGGTGGTGTTGGTGGCGATGATCGCATCCATTCCCGCCTGAAAAACCGCTTCGCCTACCAATGCAGTTTCCTCATCGGTCATGTCCGGAGCGATCTTGATGGCCAGCGGCACACGCTTGCCATGCATGATTTCCAGATCCTCGCGGCGCAAGCGCAGCGCGTCGAGCAGCTTCTTGAGCGAATCGCCGAACTGCAGGCTGCGCAAGCCCGGCGTATTTGGCGAGCTGACATTCACGGTGACATAGCTGGCGTGGTGATAGACCTTATCCAGACAAAGCAGATAGTCCTCGTCGGCCCGTTCGACGGGGGTATCGAAATTCTTGCCGATGTTGATACCGAGTACGCCCTTGAACCTGGCGGCTTCAACGCGTGCCAGCAACGCATCTACACCGTGGTTATTGAAACCCATGCGATTGATGATCGCCTCGGCCTCGGGCAGGCGGAATATCCTGGGTTTCGGGTTGCCCGGTTGCGGGCGCGGCGTCACGGTTCCCACCTCGATGAAACCGAAGCCCAACTGCGACATTCCGCGAATGGCCTCGCCATTCTTGTCGAGCCCGGCTGCCAAACCTACAGGGTTTGGAAAGTCCAGCCCCATTACCCGCACTGGCAGACTGGCCGGAGATTTGCTCAACATCGCATTGAGCCCGAGACGGCCACCGGCGCCAATCAGCTCGAGGGAAAGTTCATGGGAAGTTTCCGGAGATAACTTGAACAACAGCTGGCGGGCCAGGTTATACATACGCAGCCTAAAGTCTCGGTAAATGTGGACGCGGAGTATAGCAGCCCGAGGCGCGCTCAGCGCTGGCGCCAGCTACGAAAGAACAGCACTTGAGCTGTGCCAGCGGTTTTACTTCAAGCGCCGCAAGCACAGCAGATGACCCTGGTCAGCGAATTCCAGCTCAAAGGAACCATACACACCTTCGTGGGTCAGAAACGGGCGCAGATGATGCGCAGGCAGGCTGACGCGCGTGCCGTCGCGGCTTCGGATCAGGACTCGATTCGCATGGCCCTGATATACCGCTTTCATTCGTTCGGCGGATAGCGCGATATCCAGCACCAGATATGGCATGGAGGCTCCTCAATGATCTATTCCGCGATATTGCCACATCAGCAGCCGAAAACTGGCCAGGCCTGGTTGCCTGACTGCAGGCATCAACGGCGCAAAGCCCGTGCGCAATCGTCACAGGTCTGCCACACTTCGGCCGTAGCCCTGAGAGCTCAAGCATCATGATGAGCCTGCCCGAGCCCATGCCTTTACTGACATCTCAAATCGCCAGACTCGCGCAACGCCTCGGACTGCGCTCGAAGGCTTCGCTGCCCATTCAGGCGCGCGCCAGCAGCTTGCAGCTGCCCTTCTCCCGTTTACCCGAACCCGAGCCCAGCATCTTCTGGCATGACGGCCCCTGCCTGCAGCGTCTGCTTGAGCTTCCGCGGGGCGCACTTTCCGGCCCGGTCCAGGAGGACAAGGCGCGCGCCCACGCTGCGCTTACTCGGCTGATCAGCAAGGAGTGCGCCCGGTCTCGGCTCGACCTGCGACAGATCGACGGCTTCGGAGGGCAACGCAGAGGCGACCCGAGCTACCCGACCTTCGAGGCCTTCGCCGCCACCGCCGCCTGCAGGCAGGTGCGGATCATCAGCTACAAGGATTTTCTTCGCGCGCTCGGTAGCGCCCTGCCCGGGTTCGATGAAGGAGCCCCGATAGAAGTGCGCCAGGCCAGCTGGCTCGGCGAGCGGCTGTACTGGGCTGGTGAACACCACCTCGAAGCATTCGCCTGCGCCGTGGCCTATGCCCGCTTGCGCGGGCTGGAAGTGATGCTGACCGCGGACGTAACCGATTACCGCCTTGATCGCTCCGGCGTTCATGCGCTGGACGCCGATTATCACGCCGTGACCATGCCAGCCCAGGCCTGGAGCGACCGTGAGTTCATGGCCTTGCTCCTCGACAGCCAGGTGCCCTACGCCCGCTTGACGCTGCTACGTGATAGCAGCAATTCGGAACTCCTGTTGCTCGAAAAGCGCGACCCGACCGCCAATGCGATTGGTGAGGGGCTGAAAGCAGCTGGCGCACCGGACCTCATTCGCTACCTGCGAGACCTGCCGCAGATCACGCGCTTCAAGGTGGGTCTGCCCGCGCAAGACTGAAGCATCACCGACCGTAATCTCCGCTCGTAAAACTCGAACCATAAAAATGAAAACAGCGCACGGCCCTAAGGGCGGTGCGCTGTTTTGCTTCGGTCACGGGCTAGCCGGCCGGGAATCCCCAGACGGCCAGCGCAGCCTCAGCCGTGCCTTGCCGATTGGGCCAAGCCTTGCAACTCTCGGCTGGCGACGGCGTATATGGCGTAGTCATTGCCGCTCGCATTACGCAGCTCCGCCAACATCGAACGCCAGCGTGCCAGTGGTACCGGCCGTTGCGCGAGCCAGGCATCGACTCGCTCGCTGATCGACTCCGCGCCGTTCTCCATCTGCAACACCGAAACCGTGATGCTGCGCTGCTGCGAGTCCAGATCATCACGGAAGCCTTCCCGGGCCAGCGCCTGCCAGTTGTTGCCTACCGGCATATTGGTCAACTGATGCAGATACCACGGTAGCTCCAGTGCCCCGCCGACGGCAAAGTACGCCGCGGCAACCTGCGCAGGAACCTGACCGGTCTCATCAGCCGCCTCGAGGATGGGCAGCAGCGTGTACAGATGGTTCGTCCCGGCCACCATGCGTGCGAGCAGCTCGGGCACGCCGGCTTCGGTGTAACGCCGATAGCGTTCCTGCCAATGGTCACGGGTCGAGCCCTGCAACAGCTCGTCGAGTTTCAACCCAAGGGCGGCGACACGCGGACCGAAGTGCGCGACATCCCGAGCCGCATCCAGCTCGCTGCGACGGTTGCGCAGGAACCAACGTGTGGCGCGCCGCCCCAGGCGCATCAACTCGTCCATCAGGCTCAGTTGCAACTCGGCAGGCACCTTGTGATCAAGCGCCTCGATCTGCCGGAACCAGTGCGGCAGATGGAAGATATCGCGCACGATCACGTAGGCGCCGGCAACGTTCGCGGCGCTCATACCGGTCGCCTCGTTCAGCCGCTGAACAAAGGTGATGCCCATGTTGTTGACCAGATCGTTGGCGATCTGCGTGGCGACGATCTCGCGTTTGAGGCGGTGCTGCAGCATCGCGGCGCGGAAATGCTCGGCGAGCTGTTGCGGGAAGGCACTGTCCATCTCGCGAGCGAGGTAATCATCGTCCGGCACACGGGAATCGAGCAGCGCTTTCTTGAGCTCGATCTTGCTATAGGAGATCAGTACGGATAGCTCGGGACGGGTCAGCCCTTTGCCGATGCTGGCACGCTCGGCGAGCGCCTCGTCGGAGGGCAGAAACTCGAGTGCACGATCGAGCTGCCCCGCCGCCTCCAGCGCGTTGATCAACCGAACATATTCGGCGGCCCGCTCGCGTGAGCGGTGTTGCGCCTGTGAAAGCGCCTGGGTCTGCTTGTAGTTGTTTTGCAGCACCAGCTCGGCCACTGCATCGGTCATCTCGAACAGCAGCTGGTTACGCTGCTTGGCGGTCATGTCACCCGCGCTGACTACCTCGTTGAGCAGGATCTTGATGTTCACTTCATGATCCGAGCAATCGACGCCGCCGGCGTTGTCGATGAAGTCGGTATTGCTCGAACCGCCGTGCAACGCATACTCGACGCGCCCCAGCTGCGTCATGCCGAGGTTGCCGCCCTCGCCCACGACCTTTGCCCGCAGTTCGGCGCCGTTGACCCGTACAGCATCATTGGCCTTGTCACCCACCTCAGCATGGCTTTCGCTGCTGCTCTTCACATAGGTCCCGATACCGCCGTTCCAAAGCAGATCCACTGGCGCCTTGAGTAGCGCGTTGATCAGCTCGGCTGGCGTCAGCTGGTCTGCCTCGATGGCAAAACGCTCTTTCATTTGCGGCGAGATCTGCACCCGTTTTGCCGAGCGCGGGAAGATACCACCGCCCTCCGAGATCAGCGAGGCGTCGTAATCGGTCCAGGACGAGCGCGGCAGATCGAACAGGCGCTTGCGCTCAAGGAAGCTGCGCGCAGGGTCCGGATTGGGGTCGATGAAGATGTGCAGGTGGTTGAACGCGGCCACCAGCTGCAGGGTCTCCGACATCAGCAGGCCGTTGCCGAAGACGTCACCGGCCATGTCGCCGATGCCGATCACGCTGATGACATCGCTCTGCACATTGATCCCGCGTTCGCGGAAATGGCGCTGCACGGAAACCCAGGCGCCACGCGCAGTGATGCCCATCTTCTTGTGGTCATAACCTGCCGAGCCGCCTGAGGCGAAGGCATCGCCGAGCCAGAAGTCGTACTCGGCAGCGATGCCATTGGCGATATCCGAGAAGCTCGCGGTGCCTTTGTCCGCAGCTACTACCAGGTAAGGGTCGTCACCGTCATAGCGCAGCACGTTGGCCGGCGGAGCGACCTGGCCTTCGCGCAGGTTGTCGGTGATATCCAACAGGCCACTGATGAATATCCGATAGCAGGCAATCGCCTCGGCCTGAATATCATCCCGGGTGCCGGTGGTGGGCAGCCGCCGCGGTACGAAGCCGCCTTTGGCACCGCCTGGAACGATCACTGCGTTCTTCACCTGCTGCGCCTTGACCAGACCAAGCACTTCGGTGCGGTAGTCCTCTTCGCGATCGGACCAGCGCAGCCCGCCGCGGGCCACCTTGCCACCGCGCAGATGCACGCCCTCGACCCGCGGCGAATAGACGAAGATCTCGTACATCGGCGCTGGCCGCGGCATCTCGGGGATGGCGCGCGGATCGAGCTTGAAGCTGAAATACGGCTTGGGCCGGCCATTGGCGTCCGGCTGATAGAAGTTGGTCCGTAGGGTCGCCTGGATCAAGGCCAGGTAGCGCCGCAGAATCCGGTCCTCATTGAGCACTGCGACGTCATCCAGCGCGCTGAGAATCGCCTGCTCCAGCCGCTGCTGCTTGTCCGCAAGATCCTCGTCACCCAGCTTGCGCGCAAGGTAAAAGCGCATTTTGAACAGCCGCACCAATTCACGGGCGATATCCGTGTGGTTCAGCAACGCGCTGGCGATGTAGCCGAGGTCGAAGCCCATGCGGATCTGCTTGAGGTAGCGCGCATAGGCACGCAGCAGCGCGACTTCCCGCCAAGCCAGGCCGGCGGTCAGCACCAGCCGGTTGAAGGCATCATTCTCGGCGGCGCCGCCATAGATATGGATGAAGGCATCCTGCAGTGCCTCGTTGATCTCCAGCAGATCGATTTCCAGCCCTTCTGCATAGGTGAAGGCGAAATCGTGGATCCAGTATTCGCGGCCGCTGCGGTTACGCAGCCGGAAGGGAAACTCGCCGAGCACGCGCAGCCCGAGGTTCTCCATGATCGGCAGAATGTCCGACAGCGGCAGCGGCGTGTTCAGGTGGTAAAGCTTGCAGTGCAGGCGATTTTCTTCCGCGGTGATCGGCTGATAGAAGCTCATCACCAGCGGGCGCTCTTCACTCAGGTCGAGGACATGCTGCATGTCGACGGTGGCCGATTGCGGCGAAAAACGTTCGCGGTAGCCAGCCGGAAAACCCTTGGGAAATTCGCTGAGCAGATGGGTGCCCTTGGCTTCGCCGAAGCGCTCGACCACCAGACTCTGATAGTCGTCCTGCCAGGTGCGACAGGCCTGCAGCACCTCCTGTTCCAGACGTACCGGATCAACCTGTACCGCTCTACTGGGGTCCAGGCGCAGGATGAACTGCACCCGCGTCAGCACGGATTCGGAGAAGTAGGTCGAAAACTCGCAGTCACTCGCCTCGAGCCGCTCCTGCAGAACCTGTTGGATTTTCAGTCGTGTCTCGGTGGAATAGCTGTCACGCGGCACATATACCAGGCAGTAGCAGAAACGCCGGTAGGGATCGAAACGCAGGAACAGGCGCAGTCGATTGCGCTCCTGGATCTGCACGATGGCGATGGCATTCTCGAACAGCTCGTCGATCGGCGCCTGGAACAGCTCATCACGCGGCAGCACTTCGAGAACCTGCACCAGCTCCTTGGCCAGGTGCGCGGAGCTGCCGAAGTTGGCGCGCTGCACCACCGTCTCGACCTTGCGGCGAATGAACGGAATGCGTCGAACGCTCTGGGTGTAGACCGACGAGGTGAACAGCCCGAGGAAGCGGCACTCGCGCACTACACGCCCTGCTTCATCGAATTCACGTACGGAGACGAAGTCCGGATAGGCCGGACGATGCACCCGGCTGGGCATCGCCGCTTTGGCAAATGAAAGCAGCAGCGGCTCACGCAGATAGCTCACCGATTGCGCGGTGAGTGATTGCTCCTCCTCTGAAAGCCCGGTACGCATGCTGCGCGACAGCCCCAGCAGCGAGCTTTCGTCGTAGAAGATTCGTCCACCGTCGGCCTGCTCCTGCACGGAGAACTCTTCGTAACCGAGGAAGGTGAAGTGGTCATCAGCCAGCCAGCGCATGAAGTCGCGAATCTCGTCCAGCTCGTCGCCGTCGATACTCAGGTTGACCTGCTCCAGGCGCCCCTGCAGCTCGACGGCCTTACCCTTCATCGCAGCGAAATCGCCCACAACCTGGCGCACATCAGCGAGTACGCCCAGCAATGATTGCTCCAGTTCGCGCAACGCAGACGGGCTGGCGCAGCGGTCGATTTCGACGAAGATCAGCGATTCGGCATGGCTATCGGCAGCACGCTCATCCTTGGGCAGCAGTTCCAGCAAGCTGCCGTCGGCGGCGCGGCGCACCTGCAGCACGCTGGTCTGCAGGGTGTGGATGCTGTAGCCGCGGCGCGTCAGCTCCATGCGCACCGAATCGACCAGGAACGGCATGTCCGGATGCAGCACTTCAACCACGCTGTGCGTCGACTGCCAGCCGTGCTTTTCAAAATCTGGGTTGAAGACCTGCACCTCGGGCGTGGAAGGCTCGAAGCGCTCCAGCAGGCGCCAACTGGCCAGCGTCGAACCGACCAGGTCGCTCATGCGCCGCTCGGTGAGTTCCGGCAACGCGACGATACCGAAGAACTGTTCGGCGAACAGATTCAGTTGCGGCAGGATTTTGCTGTCTACGTGTTGCGCTAATGCTGTCTGCAATTGCTGCTGAAAGTCGGCCTTGCTGGCCGCTGAAAAGAACGCCATGTATGGCTCCGCTTGGCTTGCTGGGGAAAGGCTCGTCGGTAGTGACTGACGGCACAGGACGAAGGTTCAAGGTTAGTCTAGTCGAGGGTTAATGCAGTAAAGTGGCGGCTCTCCAACAGTCCCCTGCGACTGTCTGTAGCAGTCAGTAGCGGCCGGCGCGTCCGCCAGCCACGTCAGCCGATTTGCCGCCCACCCTGGAAGAAGCGAAACGATGGATCACCGTGAATCGATAATCGCGCTGCGACAGTTCCTGTCTACCCAGATCCTGGGCCAGGAACGGCTGATCGAACGCCTGCTGATCGCCCTGCTCGCCGACGGCCATATGCTCGTCGAAGGTGCACCGGGCCTGGCCAAGACCCGTGCCATCAAGGAGCTCGCCGAAGGTCTGGAGGCCGAGTTCCACCGCATCCAGTTCACACCCGACCTGCTGCCGGCCGACATCACCGGTACCGAGATCTATCGGCCGGAGACCGGCAGCTTCGTCTTCCAGCAGGGGCCGATCTTCCACAACCTGGTGCTTGCCGACGAAATCAACCGCGCGCCGGCCAAGGTGCAGTCGGCACTGCTCGAAGCAATGGCCGAGCGGCAGGTCAGCGTTGGTCGCAGTACCTACGATCTGCCGCCGCTGTTTCTGGTGATGGCCACGCAGAACCCGATCGAACAGGAAGGCACCTACCCACTGCCCGAAGCCCAGCTGGACCGGTTCCTGCTGCACGTGAAGATCGGCTTCCCGGATGCCTCGGTGGAGCGGCGCATCCTGCAACAGGCCAGAGGCGAAGCCATCAACGGCGAAGCGGCACCGGAGCACCGGGTCAGCCAGCAGGCCATCTTCGCCGCGCGCAAGGACATCCTCGGGCTGTACATGGCCGATGCGGTGGAGGAATACCTGGTACAGCTGGTCATGGCGACACGCACCCCCGCCAAGTTCGACGCCGAGCTGGCCGAATGGATCGCCTATGGCGCAAGCCCGCGCGGCTCCATCTCGCTGGACCGCTGCGCCCGCGCCCACGCCTGGCTGGCTGGACGTGATTTCGTCAGTCCCGAAGACATCCAGGCGATGCTCTTCGACGTGCTGCGTCATCGCCTGATCCTTTCCTTCGAGGCGGAAGCGGCCGGCATCGACCAGGACCGTGTGATCCAGCGCATTCTCGACGTGGTCGCGGTGGCCTGATGCAAGCGCAGGCTTCCGGCAGCGGACAGCCGAGCGAGCAGCACACCGGCATCCAGGTGAGCCTGGCCGAGCTGATCGACATGCGCCATCGCGTCCGTGAAGTACCGATCTTCTCCACGCCCCATCGTCGCAGCCCACTGGTCGGGCTGCATCATTCCAAACTGCGCGGGCGTGGCGTGGATTTCGACCAGGTACGTGTCTACCAGGCCGGAGATGACGTGCGCACCATCGACTGGCGGGTCACCGCGCGCACCCAGGAGCCGCATACCAAACTTTTCCACGAAGAACGCGAGCGTCCGATCTATATCGTCGTCGAGCAGAGTCCGCGCCTGTTCTTCGGCAGCGGACACCTGTTCAAGTCGGTGCTGGCTGCCCAGGCCGCGGCCCTCATCGGCTGGGCAGCGCTGAGCCACAACGACCGGGTCGGCGGTCTGGTATTCGGTAGCGAGCAGCAGGAAATCAAGCCACGTCGCAGCAAGCAGAGCCTGCTGCAGCTGCTTGATCGCGTCACGCAGGCCAACAACCGGCTGCATCCCGAGAGCCCGCTCGATCCGGAGGCGTTCAGCATGGCATTGCGCAGGACGCGAGAAGTGCTGCGCCCCGGCAGCCTGTCGGTGATTCTCTGCGACGAGCGCACCCTGACCGATGCCGCCGAACAGCAGCTCAGCCTGCTGGCGCGTCATGTCGATCTGCTGTTGCTGCCATTGTTCGATCCGCTGGATCGCGCACTGCCCGCCGCCGGCCTGCTGCGCTTCAGCGAAGGCAATGCGCGGCTGGAACTGGATACCCACGACGCGGCACTGCGTCAGCGCTACCGCGAGCTGGGCGAAGCGCGCAGTGCACGTTGGCAGCGTCTGGCCAATCGGCTGCGGGTGCCGCTGATGCCGCTCGATACCCAGGATGATCTGATCGAACAGCTGCGCGAGCACCTGAGCGTCCGGCATCCGAGCGCACGACCATGAACCCGCTCGACCAACTGGCACCACTGATCAATCCGGAGCCCGTTCACTGGTGGCCGCCTGCACCGGGCTGGTGGCTGCTCGGGCTGGTGCTGCTCGGTGCGGTAGCTGCGCTCTGGCGGCTTCGCCATCGACTGACCCCGCGTAAACCACGCGTTCAGCCCGAAGCGCCGTTGGACCCGCAGCGCCAGGAGGCGTTGATCGAGCTGTCCCGCCTGAACAAACCCTACGGCGGCCAGCCGGCCAGCCAGTGGCTGCAGCAGCTCAACGGACTGCTCAAGCGACTGTGCCGCATCCGCTATCCAAACGATCATCCGCACACGCTCAGCGGGCGCGCCTGGCTGGCCTTTCTCGACAGCCGCTGTCCGGCCGCCGGGCTGACACGCTGGATGATCCTGGTCGAAGGTGCCTATCGAGCCGAGTGCCGTCTCGACGACAAGGCCATCGACGGCCTCGAACAATCCGTCGACATCTGGATTCGCAAGCATGTTTGAACTGGCCTGGCCCTGGATCTTCGTGCTGCTGCCCCTGCCCTGGCTGCTGCGTGCACTGCTACCGCCAGCCGACAGCGGCGAAGCGGCGTTGAAGGTCAGCTTCCTCGATGAGCTGCAACAGCTTGCCGGGCGCCGTGCCCGGGTTGCGCTGCCGGCCTGGCGCCAGCAACTGCCCTACCTCACCATCTGGTTGCTGCTGCTGTTCGCCGCAGCGCGCCCGCAGTGGCTCGGTGAACCGCTACCACTGCCCACCAGTGGCCGCGACCTGCTGCTCGCCGTGGATGTATCCGGCTCGATGGATTACCCCGACATGCAATGGCAGGGCGAGGAGCTGACGCGCCTGGAGCTGGTCAAGGTGCTGCTCGGCGATTTCATCGAGCAGCGCCACGGCGATCGCGTCGGTCTGATCCTGTTCGGTAGCAAGGCCTACCTGCAGGCGCCCCTGACCTTCGACCGCCGCACCGTGCGTGTCTGGCTGGACGAGGCGCGAGTTGGCATTGCCGGCAGCAACACCGCCATCGGCGATGCCATCGGCCTGGCGGTGAAACGCCTGCGAGATCGACCGGCGAGCAGCCGCGTGCTGGTGCTGATCACCGATGGCGCCAGCAATGGTGGTGAAATCGAACCGTTGCTGGCTGCTTCTTTGGCGGCCGAGGAAGGCGTACGAATCCATACCATCGGCATCGGCGCCGTTCCGGAAGAAGGGGGTGTGCTCAGCCGCTTCGGCTTCAATCCCGGCCTGGACCTGGACGAGCCCACCCTGCGCGCCATCGCCGAACAGACCGGCGGGGAGTACTTTCGCGCCGCCTCCAGCGCTGAGCTTAAGGCCATCGGCGCTACCCTGGATCGGCTCGAGCCCGCCGCGCAGCAACCAATCCAGGCGCGCGTGGCCGAAGCGCTGTATTTCTGGCCACTGGCAGCGGCACTGCTGATCAGCCTGCTGATGGTCGCCGCCAGCCTGTGGAGCGCCCAGCTGCAGCGCCTGGCCTGGCGGCGGGAGCAGCGCCGATGAGCGAACTCTTGCCCCATCTGCTGCGGCCCTACTGGCTGATCATCCTGCCACTGCTGATCTGGCTGCTGTGGCGGTTGTGGCATCGCCAGTTGCAGATCGGCCGCTGGCAGCGCCTGCTCCCCGAAGCCTTTCATGCGGTCCTGCTGACCCGCGGCCGGCTGCGCCACAGTCGCCTGCCCTGGCTGGTGCTCGGCCTTGCCTGGCTGCTGGCCGTCATCGCATTGCTCGGCCCAAGCTGGCAGCGCTTCGAGCAACCCAGCGTGAAGCGCAGTGACCCATTGGTAGTCCTGTTGGAACTGACCCCATCGATGCTCGCCGGCGACGTGCCGCCCACGCGCCTCGAGCAGGCCAAGCGCAAACTGCTCGACCTGCTGGAACGGCGGCAGGATGTGCAGACCGCCGTGGTGGTATACGCCGGCAGCGCCCATACCGTGGTGCCGCTGTCCGATGATCTGGCGACTACCCGCAACCTGCTGGATGCCCTGCATCCGGCGCTGATGCCCGAACCAGGCCAGCGTGCCGATCTCGCCGTGGCCAAGGGGCTAGCTCTGCTGGAACAGGCGGGGCTGGGTCGGGGGCGATTGCTGCTGATTGGCAGCAGCCTGGACGAACACGAGCGTGGCGCCATCAAAGCGCTGATGCAGGGACGCGATGAGCGCCTGCTGGCCCTCGGTGTCGGCACAGAACAGGGCGCGCCGATTGCCGGCGAGAACGGCAGCTTTCTCAAGGACGATCACGGCGCCATTCTGATCCCACGCCTGGACAACGCCAGGCTGCAGCGCCTGGCCACAGAGCTGGGCGGCCACTACCAACAGGCGCGCCTGGGCGACGACGATCTCGCGGCGCTCGGTCTGCTCGATCAAACGGGAACACTGCAGCACGACGACGAACTCACCCGTCTGGAAGCCTGGCTGGACCAGGGCCACTGGCTCCTTGTTCCGCTGCTCCTGCTTGCCGCTTTGGCCGGCCGGCGCGGCTGGCTGTTCTGCCTGCCGCTATTGCTGCTGCAGCCGCAAGCGGCCAGCGCATTCGAGATGGATGACCTCTGGCTACGGCGCGATCAGCAGGGGCAACGTCTGCTCGAGGCCCAACAGCCCGACGAGGCGGCAGAGCGCTTCGTCGATCGCCGCTGGCAGGCGACCGCACGCTACCAGGCCGGCGACTACGCCGGCGCCGCAGAGCTGTTCGCCGAGGGCAATACAGCCGCCGACCACTACAATCGCGGCAATGCCCTGGCGCGCGGCGAAGCCTTGGAAGCCGCTATCGAAGCCTACGAACAGGCGCTGGAGCTGCAGCCTGACCTGCAACAGGCACAGCGCAACAAGGCACTGGTGGAGGAACTGCTGCGCCGTCGACAGGAGCAGCCGGAACCCGAACCCGAGCCGGAACAGCAGCAGGAACAGACGGAGCCGGACGGACCGCAGCCCCAGCCGCAACCGCCGGAGTCCGGGTCGGCCAGTGCGCCCAGCCCTGAGCACGCCGAGGGCGAGCCGGAGCGTGCGGCCAGCGGCGCCGTACAGCCTTCCACGAGCGAAACGACAACAGAGGCGTCGGAACAGGATGCCGCCACGGCGCTGGCGCAGCATGAGGCGCTCCCCGATCAGGAGCGGCAACAGGCAATGGAACAATGGCTGCGACAGATCCCGGATAACCCCGGCGAGCTGCTGCGGCGGAAATTCCTTTACGAACAACGCAAGCACCAGGAAACCAGTCGATGATGCGCCTGATGGCCTTTCTTCTGCTCAGCATTCTTGCCGGCCAGGCTGCTGCGGCCGGTCTTTTCGCCCGAGTGGACCGCACCCAGTTGAGCATCGACGAAACCCTCGAACTAAGCCTGGAAAGCCAAGGCGGCGCGGTGTTCGGCAAGCCCGACCTGCAGCCGCTGGATGACCTGTTCGAGGTTTTCGACACCCGCCAGGTCAATCAGCTCTCCAGCAGCAATGGCGAGGCGCGCGCAATCACCCGCTGGTTGATCACCCTGCGTCCGAAGCAGACCGGCTACGTGATCATTCCACCGCTGCAGCTGGGCGACTGGCGCAGCGAGCCGATCACCCTGCTGGTCCAGGAATCGTTGAAAAGCAGCGACAGCGATCAACTGGCACCCATCTTCATCGACGCCAGCGTCGACCAGGAAAGCGTCTATGTGCAGGCCCAGGTGATCCTCACGCTGCGCATCTACCATTCGGTTTCGCTTTACGACGACAGCACCCTGTCGCCGCTGCAAATGCCCGAAGCCCTGGTCGAGCGACTCGGCGAGCCGCGTACCTACGAGAAAACCATCAACGGCATCCGACATGGCGTCATCGAGGTGCGCTATGCGCTGTTTCCGCAGAAATCCGGCGAGCTGACCATCCCCGCCCAGCTGTTCAGCGCGACTACCGTGACCGGCAGCAGCAACCCACTGTTCGGCTCGCGCTCGGGACGCTCGACTCAGGTGCGCTCACCCAGCATCCCACTGACAGTCAAAGCCAAGCCGGCAGATTATCCCGCCGATGCGCCCTGGCTGCCGGCACGCAGTCTGACGCTGGTGGAGGCCTGGAGCCCAGAACCGGATCAGGCGCAGGCCGGCGAATCACTTACCCGCAGCCTGCTGCTCAAGGCCGAAGGCCTCACCAGCACGCAGCTGCCCGCCATCGGCTCGGCGCAGAGCGCGGAGTTGCGCCGCTATCCGGATCAACCGAGCCTGGCGAACGAAGTCGGCGCTACCGGGCTGATCGGCAGCCGCGAACAACGCGAGGCGCTGATCCCCACGCGCAGTGGCACGCTGCAGCTGCCTGCACTGGAAGTGGTCTGGTGGAATACCGTTGAAGATCGCCTCGAACGCACCACGCTGGACAAGCGCACCCTGAACGTCGCGGACAATCCGAATCTTGTGCAGCCACCTGCCGAACAGCCCGTCGCAATCCCGGCGCCTGTCGAACAGCAGCTGCTCTGGCCGTGGCAATTGAGCACAGCGTTCTTTGCACTCAGCACGCTCGTCGGCTTCGGGCTGTGGACGCGTGCGCGCCGACAGCCGGCAGTGCTACGTGCGCTCCAGCCTGGACCCACCCCGCGCAGCCTGCTCGACGACCTGCGTCGCGCCTGCCAGGCCAACGACTCCCATGCCACTCGCCAGGCGCTGGACGCCTGGGCGCGACAACAACCGGAGACTTTGGCGGACATGGCTGCGCGCTTCGTACCGCTGTCCGATGCGCTGGATGGGCTCAATGGTGCGCTGTACAGCGAAGCCGGCCAGCGCTGGCAGGGCGACGCCCTGTGGCAGGCAATCCAGGCCCTGCCTCCGGCGATCACTCCCAGCATCGAGCAGGACCAGAGCGCCCTGCCGCCACTCTACCCGCGCTAACCAGCAGCCTGAGCTAACCGCCCCTCACCGACGCGGTGCGCATGCACCGCGCCGTGCACCATTACCACGCTGGCATATCGCTTGCTTCAGGCTTGGCACAGACCATACCTGAGCCGTCGCGGCAAACGTCGACATTTACCGCGCGCTTCGCAATCGAAAAGGCCAACACAGCATGACGGACCCCTTCTCGCCGCACCGCCACGACGCACTGGCCTGGGTTGCCGGCAGCGACGCACCGGAAAAGAGCTCGGTCAATCTGGGCTTTCTGCCGCTCACCGATGCTGCATCGCTGATCGTCGCGGCCACTCAGGGCTTCGCCCAGCCGTTCGGCCTGACGCTGAACCTGCAGCGCCAGAGTTCCTGGTCGGCCCTGCGCGACAAGCTGGTCGGTGGCGAACTGGACGCTGCGCACGGGTTGTACGGACTGATCTACGCCGTACACCTGGGAATCGGCGGCAGCCCCGCGGTGGACATGGCGGTGCTCATGGGGCTGGCGCAGAACGGACAAAGCATCAGCCTGTCTGCCTCGCTGAAGGCAGCCGGCGTGACCAATCCCGAGGCGTTGCGCAACAGCGTGCGCCAAAGCGGTGCGCGCCTGACGCTCGCGCATACCTTTCCCACCGGCACCCATGCGCTCTGGCTGTACTACTGGCTAGCCGCCAATGGCATCCACCCCCTGCAAGATGTGCGAACGCTTGTGCTGCCACCCTCGCAAATGGTGGCGAACCTGCGGGCGGGACGCATCGATGGTTTCTGCGCCGGCGAGCCATGGGGCGCCCAGGCGATCGCCGAAGGTGTCGGTTTCACCCTGGCGACCAGCCAATCGATCTGGCCCGACCACCCGGAGAAGGTGCTCGGTTGCACCCGGACTTTCGTCGAGCAGTACCCCAACACGGCCCGCGCGCTAGTGATGGCAATACTGGAGGCGAGCCGTTTCATCGACCAGAGCTTGGAAAACCGCCGCAGCACGGCACAGCTGATCGCCGGGCGCGAGTACGTCGACGCTCCGCTCGCGGCCATCGAGTCGCGCTTTCTCGGCGCGTATGACGACGGGCTGGGCAACGCCTGGACCGACATGCATCCACTGCGTTTCTTCGCCGACGGTGCGGCAAACATGCCTTATCTGTCAGACGGCCTGTGGTTCATGACCCAGCTGCGGCGCTGGGGCCTGCTGCGTCAGGACCCGAACTACCTGGAGATTGCACAGCAGGTTCAGCAGGCCGACCTGTATCGCCAGGCTGCCGAAGCGCTCGGTATGCCGGTGCCGCAGTCGCCGCTACGCAGCGCCACGCTCATGGACGGCACGACCTGGGACGGCAGCGACCCGGCGGCCTACGCACGCAGCTTCGCCCTGCACGCCATGGCCGATCAGACCGTGGCGGCCGCGCTTTGAGGAGGGAGACCGGTATGTTGCGCATCCTGCTGATCGACGATACCCCGCGAAAGATCGGCCGTCTGAAGAGCGCGCTGATCGAGGCTGGCTTCGAAGTCATCGCTGAGTCCGGCCTGAGCATAGACCTGCCCGAACGAGTCGAGGCGATCCGCCCGGACGTGGTGCTGATCGACACCGACTCACCCGGCCGCGACGTGCTCGAACAGGTGGTACTGGTAAGTCGCGACCAGCCACGGCCGATCGTCATGTTCACCGACGATAGCGATCCGGGCGCCATGCGCCAGGCAATCCGCGCCGGTGTCAGCGCCTATATCGTCGAAGGCATCCAGGCCCAGCGGCTGAAACCAATCCTCGATGTGGCCATGGCCCGCTTCGAGACCGACCAGGCGATGCGGGCACAACTCCAGGCCCGCGAGCAGCAATTGGCGGAACGCAAACGCATCGAACTGGCCAAGGGCATGCTGATGAAGATGCGCGATTGCAAGGAGGAAGAGGCCTATACGCTGATGCGCCGCCAGGCGATGAGCCGGCAACAGAAACTGATCCAGGTCGCCGAACAGATCATCGCCATGAACGAACTCCTTGGGCAGTAATCCTGCCCGTCCGCGGTGCGGTCGCGAGGTCCAGCGCACCGTCGGCGCGCACATCCGTAGCCGTCAGGATTTGGATTGTAGGACGGCCGCAGCCCCAGCAACCGTAACGATGTGGAGTCCAGCGGAAAAGTGCTGGCATTGGCCGGCTGGCAAGCGACTTGCTAGATGCCATTAGCCGACCCAACGAAGGTGTCGGGCTAAGACGAAGGCGTCCCTTGACCGCATGCAGCCGCATGCCGGTTTGGACGCCTTTTTTGTTGCACGCGCCGCCGTGCCGTACCCGTAGACAAGGGACTTGCAGAATGACCATTACCGCAACCTTGGCGATCGCCTGTGCCCTGCTGTTGCTGGGCCACTACCTGAACGGCATCGCCAGCGCCCAACATTCCCGGCGCGTTGCAAGCCTGCGCCTGCTGGCCGTTCAAGAGGATCTGGAGATCCTGCGTCTGCTGCAGCAGCATCGGGGGCTGGGTGCGCTCTCCGATGTGGCCGCGGTCACTCTGCGCTCTGCCCTCGCGGCCAACCTGACGCAGCGATTGCAACAACGCGCCGCTTTGCCCGACGCCTACTCGATAAGCGAGGCCTGGCTGGCCCTGCGTGAGACGCCAACGGACTTCGAAAGCCACGGTGTACTGATCGAAACCCTTATAGATAGCCTTGCGCAGCGAGCATCGCTGGACCACGAGGGCGCACGGATCGCTCAAACATGCCGCGAGCTGGAAGAGGTGGCGCGCCTGCGCGGTCTATGCGTGATCGCATCGCTGCAGGGCGGCTGCACGCCGGCCTTGCAAGGGCGCCTGGAAGGGCTCTGTCGCCGTATCGGCAGCGGTGTGGACATGGAGCTCAAGCGTCTGGTGGGCAAGCTGGAGCGCAGCGTCGTCCACTCAGCCCAACCGCGGCTGAGCCCGCCCGAATGCTTCGCACTGGTCACACCCTTGATCGATGCACGGCTGCAACGGATCCAGCAGCGCCTGCAGCACAGCGTTGCACAGGCGCAGCCCGGCTTGCCCAGAGGAGCGTGACCAAGTCCGAGCAGTCATGTTTGAAGTTCCCAGGGGAAGCGCTCGGCAAAGCACTCACGCGGGTGCCAGCCCGTTCGCGGTCAAGGCTGCGCCCGCCAGGGCCGATCTGCCCAGTGGAGTGACACAACGCTAGAATGCGCGCCTTCGATCAATAACCGAGCGATCCATGGCGCGCCTGAACCTGCAGTTCCCGGAAGACCAGTACTGTTTCTCCACCCAGCTCACCGTACGCATCACCGACATCAACGCCGGCAACCATCTGGCCAACGATTCGATGATCTCGATGATTTCCGAGGCGCGGGCGCGCTTTCTATTTGCCTACGGCGTGGCCGAAACCCGCCAGGACGGTGCCGGAATCATCGTCACCGACCTGGCCACGACTTATAAAGCCGAGGCCCATGCCCGTGACGCGCTGCTGTTCGAGGTTGGCGTGATGGACTTCAACAAGTACGGCGGCGATATCATCTTCCGCATCACTCGCCCTGCCGACGGCACGCTGATCGCCATGGCCAAGTCCGGCTTCGTCTTCTACGACTACTCCCAAAGCCGTGTGGTCGCCATGCCCGAAGCCTTTGCGGCGAAGTTTCCGCGGGTCAACCGGCTCGATTAGTGCGCGCTTTCCATCAGCTGCAGCAAGCGCTGGACATCCTCGCGGTGGCATAGCTCGGTGCCTGGGCGCATCACCGTCGCTGCGCCGGCGGCAATCCCCTGGCACACCGCCTCAGGAATCGAACGTCCTTCGGCCATCGCCAGCACAATGGCTCCAAGCATGCTGTCACCCGCACCCACCGCGCTGGCGACCGGCACTTCCGGCGTGCGCAGGCGGCCTACCTGGTCGCCATAGGCATACAGCGCCCCTTCGGCACCAAGCGACAGCACGATGACCTCCGCACAGCCCTGCCTGATCAGGCTGCGCAGCGCTTGTTCCTGCTCGGCTTCAGCGCTGACGGTGCGGCCCATCAGGGTTCCGAGCTCGTCAAGGCTCGGCTTCATCAGATACACGCCGCCTTGCCGGGCCGCATGACGCAGGGGCTCGCCGGACAGATCAACAACCAGGCGAGCGCCGATACGTCGTGCCAACGCCAGTAGCTCATCGAAAAAACCAAGGTCGGCGCCGGGTGGAAAGCTGCCGCTCAGCACCACATAAACCGGCGCCGGGCGCAGCGCCGCCAGGCTGTCGAGGCACTGTTGCAACTCCTGCGCGGACAGCGTCGGGCCGGGTAGCACGAAGCGGTACTGCAGGCCTGAGGCCAGCTCATCGACAGTGAAGCTCTCGCGGGTGTCGCCAGCAATCGGCACCGGCCGATGCACCAGGCCCAACTCATCCAGCGAACGTTGCAGCAGATCGCCGAAAGGACCGCCCGCCGGGTAGACGGCCACCGCCTTGCCGCCCAGCGTTTTCACCACGCGCGCCACGTTGATTCCACCGCCACCCGGATCGTGACGCGGCAGCGAGCAACGCAACTTCTCGGTGCTGATCACCCGAGCAGTGCTGACGGAGAGGTCCATTGCGGGGTTGAGGGTCAGGGTCGCAATCAGGGGCATCGCTTACTCCATGGCAATTGCAGCCAAGCCTAACAGCAACCGCAGCGGCAGGGTTTCGTGCAATGCGGCGGAGCTTGCCCTGATTTGGCCCGCACTTGCTCGGTCTTTGTGCGTTTCCCGGCAGTGACTCGCTGCAAGCAAGGCGTAGCCCGCATAACACGGGGCCTCCACCGGCTGGCACGCTAGATGCTAGATCCCCTTCAGGCAGGCCAACGGCGGTCTGCGCAACACGACAAAGGCGTCGCACCACTCCTGCTCCAGCAGGCGTGCTGCGGCGCCTTTTTGTTTTCCGCCTCGACGACGGGGCGGTATGAGCAGCCCTGGCGGCCAACGCCGCACTATGAAAGCCCTGGAGCCGACCCAATGAGTACGAGTTTCTGGAAAGCCGGCCACGCGCCGACCCTGTTTGCCTCCTTCCTCTACTTCGACCTGAGTTTCATGGTCTGGTACGTCCTCGGCCCGCTGGGCGTGCAGATCGCCGCCGATCTCGGCCTGACCACCCAGCAACGCGCCTTCATGGTCGCCACGCCAATTCTCGCCGGCGCGGTATTACGCCTGGTGCTGGGCATCCTCGCTGATCGCACTTCCCCGAAAACCGCCGGCCTGTTCGGCCAGGTCGTGGTGATCGTTGCGCTGTTCGTCGCCTGGCTGCATGGCATCCACAGCTACGAGCAAGCTTTGCTGCTTGGCCTGTTCCTCGGCATGGCCGGCGCTTCCTTTGCCGTTGCGCTGCCGCTGGCCTCGCAGTGGTATCCAGCCGAGCATCAGGGTAAGGCCATGGGCATTGCCGGGGCCGGCAATTCCGGCACCGTGCTGGCGGCCCTTTTCGCGCCCGTCCTGGCGGCCATCTTCGGCTGGAACAACGTCTTCGGCCTGGCGCTGATTCCGCTGGTGCTCACCCTGATCATCTTCGCCAGCGTGGCGAAGAACGCACCCAACCGCCCCGCACCGAAGTCGCTGGCCGATTACATGAAGGCACTGGGCGACCGCGACAGCTGGTGGTTCATGTTCTTCTACAGCGTGACCTTTGGCGGCTTTCTCGGCCTGGCCAGTACCCTGCCCGGCTATTTCCACGACCAGTACGCCTTCGACCCGGTCAAGGCCGGCTACTACACCGCGGCCTGCGTCTTCGCCGGCAGCCTGCTGCGCCCCCTCGGCGGCGCACTGGCCGACCGCATCGGCGGCATCCGGGCGCTACTGGTGATGTACACCGTCGCCGCCATCTGCATCACCGCGGTGGGCTTCAACCTGCCAAGCTCCACCGCTGCGCTGGCGCTGTTCGTCGTCGCCATGCTCAGCCTCGGTGCTGGCAACGGCGCGGTGTTCCAGTTGGTACCGCAGCGTTTTAACAAGGAAATCGGCGTGATGACCGGACTGGTCGGCATGGCCGGTGGCATTGGCGGCTTCCTGCTCACCGCCGGTCTCGGTGCGGTCAAGCAGTCCACCGGCGATTACCAGCTTGGCCTCTGGCTGTTCGCCAGCCTCGGCGTACTGGCCTGGTTCGGCCTGCATGGCGTCAAGCGTCGCTGGCGCACTACCTGGGGCTCGGCTGCGGTAACCGCGGCGCGGGTGTGATGCCCACGCAGATTCTGCAGGGCGCGAATAGTGCTCTGCTGCAGTACGCCGTCATTCGAGAACGACCATGCCCCTGCGATTGAGCTATGGCGAGGCCAGCGCCGCCGGACCGCGCCCGGAAAACCAGGATGCGATACGTATCGTCACCCCGGCACCCGGGCTGGCGACTGGCAAGGGCTATCTGTTCGCGCTGGCCGATGGCGTCAGCCAGTGCGCCGATGGCGGGCTGGCGGCCCGCGCGACCTTGCAGGCCCTGGCCTTCGATTACTACGCGACACCCGAAACCTGGGCCGTCGCGCAATCACTCGACCGCGTGCTGGT
The DNA here is from genome assembly GCF_003864275.1 of Pseudomonas sp. SCT. Classification (NCBI taxonomy): domain Bacteria; kingdom Pseudomonadati; phylum Pseudomonadota; class Gammaproteobacteria; order Pseudomonadales; family Pseudomonadaceae; genus Pseudomonas; species Pseudomonas sp. SCT. The sequence goes on along the minus strand of NZ_BDJA01000009.1, from coordinate 113,860 downwards.
CGCGCACAACCGCTGGCTGCAGGCCAACGGCGGCAACCAGCCGCTGTTGACCACGCTCACCACACTGGTGCTGCGCGGTCGACGCTTCACCCTGGCCCACGTCGGCGATTGCCGCGCCTACCGCTGGAACGGCTCGCAGCTCGAGCGACTCAGCGAAGACCATGTCTGGGAACAGTCGGGCATGCAGCATGTGCTCAAGCGTGCGCTGGGACTGGATCAGCACCTGGTGATGGACTACCTCGACGGCGAGCTGCAAGAAGGGGAAAGCTACCTGCTGCTGAGCGACGGCGTCTGGTCGTGCGTCCCCGAGCGCGACATCGCGCATATCCTGCACGATCAGCCTGACCTCGGCGCCGCAGCACGGGCGCTGGTCAATCTGGCGCACCAGAGCGGCAGCCAGGACAACGCCAGTGCATTGCTGCTGCGCGTAGAAACGCTGCCCGAAGCGGTGCTGGCCGACGCCCTCGCCCAGCTCGATCACTGGCCGCTGCCGCCAAAGCTGCGACCCGGTCAACTGTTCGAAGGCTGGCAGGTAATTGAGCTGCTGCACGAGTCGCGACAATCACTGATCTACCGCGTGCTCGATGGCCAGGGCCAACCGTGGCTGCTGAAGACGCTGCCACCCAGCCGACAGGACGAAGCGGACGCCGGGCCGGCATTGCTGCAGGAAGAGTGGTTCATGCGTCGGGTAGCCGGGCGCAACTTCGCCGAGCTGCATCCTCTGCCGGAGCGCCAACACCTGTATTACGTGCAGCGCGAATACAGCGGGGCGACCCTGGCGCGACGCTTCGAACGGGACGGTCCCCTGCCCTTGGCCGATCTGCTGCTGGTCGCCTCCCGGCTGATCCGCGCGGTAGGCATGCTGCATCGGCGCAACATTCTGCACCGCGACATCAAGCCGGAGAACCTGCTGCTGGGCGAGGACGGCGAGCTGCGCATCCTGGATTTCGGCCTGGCGTTCTGCCCAGGACTGTCCCGCGACCTGCCCAATCACCTGCCCGGAACCCCGAGTTTCATTGCCCCGGAGGCGTTTACGGGAGCCGAACCCAGCACGGCGCAGGATCTCTACGCGACCGGCGTGACGCTCTATTACCTGCTGACCGGGCATTACCCCTACGGCGAGATCGAAGCCTTCCAGCGCCCGCGCTTCGGCAACCCGACACCGGCCAGCCGCTATCGCCCGGACGTGCCGACCTGGCTGGAGGAGAGTCTCGCCCGCGCGCTAGCGGTCGATCCACGACAGCGTTTCGAAACCGCCGAGCAATGGCTGCTTGAACTGGAACAGGGCGAGCAGCGCAGCGCCAGCCTTCGGCCGCGCCCGCTGCTCGAGCGTGAGCCGCTCAAGGTATGGCGCGGCATGGCACTGCTTTCGCTGCTGCTCAACCTGCTGCTGGTCGTGTTGCTGATAAAAGGTGCGTGACGCTCAGCGACGGGTAATCAGCCCCTGGCGCGCCACCCGGGTCAGCTCGCGCACACATTCTTCCAGGCGCTCAGCGCTCGGTGCCTGAATGACGGCCAGATCGAAGCTGTCGGTGGCGAAACGTGCCAGCGACTCGTCGGCCGTGGCGAACTGGATAAGCAGGGCGCGGGATTTGCGATGGCGTCGCGGCCACCCTTCTAGGTAGCGCAACAGGGACGGCTGGTGAGTGCCGCCAAGGAGGATTTTCGGATTACTGGGGTGCAGGCCGCTGGTGATCGGGGCCAGGCGCAACTGGGCGTGCTTTGCGTTCATTGATTCAACTTCCGCCTCGAGGATTCCGCTGGGCAGCGGTGGGAGGCGACACCGGAACCAGCGCTTTAGCGGTATTTCGAAGCCATCGGCTCCAGGCGCCCCGCAAGTAGCTGACTAAATCGGCGCATGGGCGAAACTTTAGAAAGCTGGTCGCAGCCTGTCAACGGCCTTTTAAGGATCAACAACAGGCGCAATTCGCACCACCACGGCGCAAGCCGCTGCATATCAGTGCAGCGATCAACCTCTGAACCACGCGCCGGGAAGCTCCAACCCATTGAAAAATGGCGTATTGGAAAGTTGGCACAGCCTCTGCAATGTGAAATATCGAAGAATCATTACGACCTGACCCTCAACGTGGAGCGGCCAGGTTTCCCGACAGAGCGGGACACGGACAAAGGCGTCCTCACTGGGTAACCGGTGGGACGCCTTTTTTGTTGTTGAAAAATTTTGAGCAGGCCGGACGGCAGCTGTCGACTGGCACGGAGAACGGGCATGAAGAAACTCAAACTGGTAATGATCGGCAACGGCATGGCCGGCGTGCGGACCCTTGAGGAACTGCTCAAGCTCACCAACGAGCTCTATGACATCACGGTGTTCGGCGCCGAGCCGCATCCCAACTACAACCGCATCCTGCTCTCCCCCGTGCTGGCCGGCGAACAACAGTTCGAAGAGATCGTGCTCAACGACCTCAACTGGTACGCCGAGAACGACATCCACCTCAAGCTCAACCGCAAGGTGGTGAAGATTGACCGGGTCAAACGCCGGGTGATCGCCGATGACGGCAGCGAGGCGGAATACGACCGCCTGCTCATCGCCACCGGCTCCAACCCGTTCATCCTGCCGATTCCCGGCAAGGACCTGCAGGGCGTAATCGGCTACCGCGACATTGCCGACACCCAGGTGATGATGGAAACCGCCAAGACCCACAAACACGCGGTGGTCATCGGCGGCGGCCTGCTTGGCCTGGAGGCGGCCAATGGCCTCAAGCTGCGCGGCATGGACGTCACCGTGGTGCACATCGGTGACTGGCTGATGGAACGCCAGCTGGACAAGACCGCCGGCACCCTGCTGCAGAGCGCGCTGGAAAGCCGTGGCCTGAAGTTTCTCCTGCCCAAGCACACCGCCGAACTGCTCGACAACGGCGAAGGCCGGGTCTGCGCGGTCAAGTTCAAGGACGGCGACGTGATCCCCGCCGACCTGGTGGTGATGGCCGCCGGCATCCGACCCAACAGCGAACTGGCCGAACAGGCCGGCATCCCGTGCAACCGCGGCATTCTGGTCAACGACACCCTGCAGACCTATGACCCGCGCATCTATGCCGTCGGCGAATGCGCCAACCATCGCGGCACCGCCTATGGCCTGGTCGCGCCGCTGTTCGAACAGGCCAAGGTCTGCGCCAACCATCTGGCCATGCTCGGCTTCTCCCGCTACCTGGGTTCGGTGACCTCCACCAAGCTCAAGGTCACCGGCATCGATCTGTTCTCGGCCGGCGATTTCATCGGCGGCGACGGCACCGAGACCATCACCCTCTCCGACCCCATTGGCGGCGTCTACAAGAAGCTGGTGATCAAGGACGACGTGCTGGTCGGCGCCTGCCTGTACGGCGACACCGCCGATGGCGGCTGGTACTTCCGCCAGGTCCGCGAGGGCCAGAACGTGGGCCAGATACGCGACCATCTGATGTTCGGCGAGGGCGCCATCGGCGATGCTGGCCATCAGGGCCAGAGCAAGGCCATGTCGATGCCGGACGACATGGAGGTCTGCGGCTGCAACGGTGTGTGCAAGGGCACCATCGTCAAGGCAATCCAGGAGCACGGACTGTTCTCGGTAGACGAGGTGAAAAAGCACACCAAGGCCGCCAGTTCCTGCGGCTCCTGTGCCGGGCTGGTCGAACAGATTCTGATCAATACCGTCGGCGGCGCCGCCGACGTCAAGCCGAAGAGCGAGAAGGCCATCTGCGGCTGCAGCGACCTTAACCACGGCCAAGTGCGCAAGGCCATTCGCGAGCACCACCTGACCAGCATTCCGGCGGCCATGGCTTTCATGGATTGGCGCACGCCGAACGGCTGCGCCACCTGCCGCCCGGCGTTGAACTACTACCTGATCTCCACCTGGCCGGGCGAAGCCAAGGACGATCCGCAGTCGCGTTTCATCAACGAGCGCGCCCACGCCAACATCCAGAAGGACGGCACCTACTCGGTCATCCCACGCATGTGGGGCGGCGTCACCAATGCCGCCGAGCTGCGGCGCATCGCCGACGTGGCGGACAAATATCAGGTGCCGATGGTCAAGGTTACCGGCGGCCAGCGCATCGACCTGCTCGGCATCAGGAAGGAAGACCTGCCGGGTGTCTGGAAAGACCTGGATATGCCTTCCGGCCACGCCTACGGCAAATCCATCCGCACCGTGAAGACCTGCGTCGGCAGCGAGTTCTGCCGCTTCGGCACGCAGAACTCGACGCAGATGGGCATCGATCTGGAACACGCGCTGTTCAACATGTGGTCGCCGCACAAGGTCAAGCTGGCTGTTTCCGGCTGCCCGCGCAACTGCGCCGAATCCGGCATCAAGGACGTCGGCATCATCGGCGTGGACTCCGGCTGGGAGCTGTACATCGGCGGCAACGGCGGCATCAAGACCGAGGCCGGCGAGTTCTTCGTCAAGGTGAAGACAGCCGAGGAGGTCATGGAATACAGCCTGGCGTTCCTCCAGCTCTACCGCGAAGAAGCCTTCTACCTCGAGCGCACCGTGCACTACATGCAGCGCGTCGGCATGGATCACATCAAGAAGGCCGTGTTGAACGACGCCGAGCGACGCAAGGCGCTGCACCAGCGGTTGCTGTTCTCGCTCTCCTTCGAGCAGGACCCGTGGCAGGAGCAGCTCTCCAAGCCGCAGCTGAAGAAGGAATTCGACCGCATCGCCGTCAAGCAGCTGGAAAACGCCTGAGAATCTGATCTGGAGAGACACCGCATGAACTGGCTCGATATCTGCGCACTGGATGAAATCAACCCGCTCGGCTCGCGCATCATCGCCGGCCCCAAGGGCGACATCGCGATCTTCCGCACCTCGGACGATCAGGTCTTTGCGCTCGACGACCGCTGCCCACACAAGGGCGGCCCCCTGTCGCAGGGGATCGTCTACGGCAAGCAGGTCGCCTGTCCGCTGCACAACTGGCAGATCGACCTGGCCAGCGGCGAGGCCTTGGCCCCGGACGTCGGCTGCGCCCATCGCCACGAGGCGCGCGTCGAGAATGGTCGCGTGCAGCTGTCGCTTAACCAGCGCAAGGATTGCGCGGCCTGAACACACCGCAGTTGACCAGCACCTTTTCCCTGGAGACGACGCCATGCGTATGACAACCGCCTCGACCTGCTGCTACTGCGGTGTCGGCTGTGGCGTGCTGATCGAGCACGACGGCGAGCGCATCCTCGATGTGGCCGGCGACCCCAGCCATCCGGCCAACTTCGGCAAGCTGTGCAGCAAGGGCTCGACCCTGCACCTGACCGGCGATCTGGACGCTCGCGCGCTCTACCCCGAGCTGCGTCTGGGCAAGGGCCTGGTGCGCAGCCGTACCGACTGGGACAGTGCCCTGGAGCACGCGGCCAGCGTATTCGCCGAGACCATCCGCGAGCACGGCCCGGACAGCATCGCCTTCTACGTCTCCGGTCAGTTGCTGACCGAGGACTACTACGCCTTCAACAAACTGGCCCGGGCCCTGGTCGGCACCAACAACCTGGATTCCAACTCGCGGCTGTGCATGTCCTCGGCGGTGGTCGGCTACAAGCGCAGCCTGGGCGCCGACGCCCCACCCTGCAGCTACGAGGACATCGAGCAGGCCGACTGCCTGCTGATCGCCGGCAGCAACATGGCCTACGCGCATCCGGTGCTGTTCCGCCGCCTGGAAGAAGCCAAGGCGAAGCGACCGGAGATGACCATCATCGTCGTCGACCCGCGGCGCACCGACACCAGCGAGCTGGCCGACCTGCACCTGCCGATCCTGCCGGGAACCGATGTCGCGCTGTTCCACGGGCTGCTGCATATCCTCATGTGGGAAGGCTGGATCGACCGCCGCTTCATCGATGCCCATACCGAAGGCTTCGATGCGCTGAAAAGCCTGGTGCGCGATTACACCCCGGCGATGGTCGCCGACCTCTGCGGCATCTCTGTCGATGATCTGCAAGCCTGCGCACGGCTGATTGGAAGCGCGCCAGCCTTCCTCTCCCTGTGGTGCATGGGCCTGAATCAATCCACCGCCGGCAGCGCCAAGAACAGTGCGCTGATCAACCTGCACCTGGCCACCGGACAGATTGGCAAGCCAGGAGCCGGGCCCTTCTCGCTGACCGGTCAACCGAACGCCATGGGCGGCCGCGAAACCGGCAGCCTGTCCAATCTGCTGCCCGGCCACCGCGATGCGACCAACGCCGAACACCGTGCAGAGGTTGCCGACTACTGGGGTATCGAGCAGCTACCGAAACAGCCCGGACTGTCCGCCATCGAGCTGTTCGAGGCGGTGCGCGCAGGCAAGATCAAGGCGCTGTGGATCGCCTGCACCAACCCGGCCCAGTCGCTGCCGGACCAACAGAAAGTCCATGAGGCCCTGGCGGCCTGCACCTTCGTCGTGGTGCAGGAAGCCTTCTTCACCACCGAAACCTGCCGCCACGCCGACCTTCTGCTGCCGGCCGCGAGCTGGGGCGAGAAGGAAGGCACGGTGACCAACTCCGAGCGCCGTATCAGCCATGTACGCCGCGCCGTACCGGCGCCCGCCGAAGCCCGTGCGGACTGGGCGATCACCTGTGATTTCGCCCGGCGCCTGGAACGCCACCTGCGCCCCGGTGCGCCGAGCCTGTTTGCCTTCGAGAATGCCGAAGCGCTGTTCGAGGAGTACAAGCCGCTCACTGCCGGTCGCGATCTGGACTACAGCGGCCTGAGCTATGCACTGATCGATACCCTCGGTCCGCAGCAGTGGCCATTCCCGCCGGGCAGCGAACAGGGCACAGCGCAGCTGTATGGCGACGGTGTGTTCCCCACTGCCAACGGCCGCGCGCGTTTTATCGCCGAGCATTATCAGGCGCCGAAGGAAAAGCGCGAGGCGCGCTATCCGCTGACGCTAAATACCGGCCGGCTGCGCGACCAATGGCACGGCATGAGCCGCACCGGCACCGCGGCGCGGCTGTTCGGTCATGTCGAGGAAGCACTGCTCGGCATGAACGCTGAAGACATGCGCCGCCGGCGTCTGCTGGACGGCCAGTTGGTGACGGTGAAAAGCCGTCGCGGCAGCCTGATCCTGCCGGTGCAGAAGGACGACAGCCTGCGTGCCGGCCAGGCCTTCCTGCCGATGCACTGGGGCGATCGCTTTCTCAAGGGGCTGGGCAGCAACGTATTGACTCTGGCCAGCGTCGATCCGCTGTCGAAGCAGCCGGAACTCAAGCACGCCGGCATCGAAGTCGAACAGGTCGAATTGCCCTGGCAGTTCTTTGCGCTGGTTGAAGGCGATGTGCAGCGACGCTTCGAGGCGCTGCGGCGATTGTTCGAAACCTTCGACTACGCCAGTTTCAGCCTCGGCGGGCGCGAACGCTCGGCATTGCTGATCCGCGCCGCCCGGAATGCGGCCCCAACGGCTGCCGAGCTGGACGCCATCGACAGCCTGCTCGGCCTCGACGAAGGCCCGGTGCTGGCCTATGACGACCCGCGTCGTGCAGTCGGCAAGCGCGTACGCATCGAGGAAGGCCGTATCGTCGCGTTGCGCCTGGCCGGCGAGACCGCCGCCCGGCAGTGGCTGCGCGGACTCTGGGAAAGCGGCAGCGCCGACGCCGAACTGCGTCGCTGGCTGCTGGCTCCACTCAGCGCGCCACCTGGCGGCGCGACCATCAACACCGACCGCACACTGTGCAACTGCATGAACGTCAGCCAGAGCAAGGTCCGTGCAGGCATCGAGCGCGGTCTCGATCTGACCGGCCTCAAGCAGGAACTCGGCTGCGGCACCAGCTGTGGCTCCTGCGTACCCGAAATCAAGCGTCTGCTGGCCAGCCAGCCGGAACGCGCACTTCTCTGATACCAACCAAGACGAGGATTACCCCATGAGCGCAAAAGTCTGGCTGGTAGGCGCCGGCCCTGGCGATCCGGAACTGCTGACTCTCAAGGCCGTGCGCGCGCTGGGCGAGGCACAGGTGGTGATGATCGATGACCTGGTCAACCCCGCCGTGCTCGAACACTGCCCGAACGCTCGCATCATCCCGGTGGGCAAGCGCGGCGGCTGCCGCTCCACACCGCAAGCCTTCATCCACCGTCTGATGCTGCGTTACGCCCGCCAGGGCAAGTGCGTGGTGCGCCTCAAGGGTGGCGATCCGTGCATCTTCGGCCGCGGTGGCGAAGAAGCCGAATGGTTGTCGGCACGCGGGATCGAGGTCGAGCTGGTGAACGGCATCACCGCCGGCCTGGCCGGCGCCACGCAATGCGGCATCTCGCTGACCCAGCGCGGCGTCGCCCGCGGCGTCACCCTGGTAACAGCGCACACGCTCGACGACAGCAGTCCGGAATGGCAGGCGCTGGCCAAAAGCGGCACCACGCTGGTGGTGTACATGGGTGTGAGCAAGCTGGAACAGGTGCAGGCCGGGCTGTTGGAGGGCGGACTTTCCGCCGGTACACCAGTGGCGATGATCGAGAACGCTTCACTGCCGCAGCAACGCGAATGCCGTTCGAGCCTCGGCGGCATGTGCCGCGATGCCTTGGCCTTCAAGCTGAAGAGCCCGGCGATCCTGGTGATCGGCGAAGTGGCCGCGCAGGCTGCATTCCAGGCGGTAAGCCAGAGCGCCTGATCTCAGCCGACCCATCACGATCCGCCATAAAAAAACGCGGCCCTAGGGCCGCGTTTTCGTTACTGCATGAACATCACGCCTTCTGACGCAGCTTCTCCGGCTTGATCAGGAAGCGCGCCAGGGCCGGCAGCAGCCAGATCGCGCCGACCATGTTCCAGAGGAACATGAAGGTCAGCATCATGCCCATGTCGGCCTGGAACTTGATCGCCGAGAACACCCAGGTCACCACGCCGATCGCCAGGCACACGCCGGTGAAGATCACCGCCTTGCCGGTGGATTTCAGAGTCTGGTAGTAGGCTTCCTGCAGGGTCATGCCCTGGCGCAGGAAGGATTCCAGACGGCTGTAGATGTAGATGCCGTAGTCCACACCGATACCCACGCCCAGCGCGATCACCGGCAGCGTGGCCACCTTGACGCCGACGCCCATGAAGGCCATCAGTGCGTTGCCGAGGATCGAGGTCAGCACCAGCGGCAGGATCACGCAGAGCGTGGCCGCCAGCGAGCGGAAGGTCAGCAGGCACATGATGCTCACAGCCAGGTAGACCGCGATCAGCATGGTGGTTTCCGACGCGGCGATGACCTCGTTGGTGGCCGCCTCGATACCGGCGTTACCCGCGGCCAGGACGAACTCCAGACCTTCGCGGTTGTTTTCCTCGGCGAAATCCTTCGCCGCGGCGACCACGTGCTCCAGCGTCTCCGCCTTGTGGTCGTTGAGGAACACCAGTACCGGCGCCAGCGAGCAGTCACTGTTGTACATGCCTTCGGCGCGGGCGATGGAGTTGTTCAACACATGCGGGTTACGCGACAGCGTTTCCCATTTCAGGCTGCCCTCGTTCATGCCCTTGATGCCCTGGCGCGCCACCGAGACCATCGACACCGCCGACTGTACGCCCTCGGTGTTCTGCATCTTCCACATCAGCTCGTCCATGGCGGCGAGCGTGTCGTAGTGCGAACAGCCTTCCGGCGCCGTCTTGACCATCACCACCAGTACGTCGGAGCTGGTCGAGTAATTGCGGATGACGAAGTCGTTGTCCAGGTTGTAGCGCGAATCCGGATGCAGTTCCGGTGCGCCCTGATCGAGGTCGCCGATCTTCAGGTTCTGGCCGTACCAGAGGCCACCGGCCAGCGCGACCACCGCGATGGTGATGGAGATCGGCGCCACCTTCGGACTGGCGAAGTTCGACAGCGCGCGCCAGAACGGATGATCACGCGAGGCTTCTTCACGGGCCTGCTTGATCGCCCGCTGGCTGATGCCCATATAGGAAATCGCCACCGGCAGCAGGATCAGGTTGGTCAGGATGATGACCGCCACGCCCAGCGACGCGCCGATGGCCAGCTCGCGGATCACGCCGATATCGATCAGCAGCAGGGTTACGAAACCCACCGCATCCGACAGCAACGCCACCATGCCGGGGATGAACAGCTGACGGAATGCCATGCGCGCCGCCGTAACCGGGTCTTCGGTGTAGCCGGAGGCCATGGCGATGCCGTTGATCTTCTGCACGCCGTGGGAAATACCGATGGCGAAGACCAGGAACGGTACCAGCATCGAGTACGGATCGAGGCCGAAGCCCAGCGTGTGCAACAGGCCGAGCTGCCAGGTCACGGCGATCAGCGTGGTGATCAACACCGCGATGGTGCTCTTCAGGCAACGGGTGAACCACAGCAGCAGGACGAAGGTGATGCCGATGGCGACGATGAAGAACAACGCCACGCCGACCAGCCCGTCGATCAGATCACCGACCTTCTTGGCGAAGCCGATGATATGCACCTTCACGTTCGGGTTCTGCGCCTGGTACTTCTCGCGGATCTTTTCTTCGAGCTCGTGGGAGAATTTCTGGTAGTCCAGCTTGATCTGCCGGCTCTGGTCTTCCGGGTCCGGGTAGGACTCGAGCAGCGGCACGTCGATGATGCTTGACTTGAAGTTGTTGGCTACCAGACGACCGATCTGGCCGGACTTGAGTATGTTGTCGCGCAGGTCATCCAGGCTTTCGGCCGAGCCATCGTAGGTCTGCGGGATCACTTCGCCACCGGCGAAGCCTTCCTCGGTGACCTCGGTCCAGCGCACGCTCGGGCTCCACAGCGACTTCATGTTGGAGCGGTCGACACCATGGATGTAGAAGACTTCGTCATGGATCTGCCGCAGCGTCTCCATGTACTCCTTGGAAAAGATGTCGCCCTCCACCGCTTCCACGGAAATCCGTACGGTGTTGCCGAGGTTGGCCAGGTCGTTCTGGTGCTCGAGCATCTTCTGGATGTAAGGATGCGCCAGCGGAATCATCTTCTCGAAGCTGGTCTGCGGCCGAACCTGGGCCGCCTGATAAAACAGGAACGCGCTGATCAGCAGGCAGAGTACGACGACTGCCGGCCGGTTGTTGAAGATCAGGCGTTCGAGGAACGACGCCGGCTTCTGTTGGTGCTTGGTCATGCAGACTCTCCCGGCTTTATTGTTTTGGGGCCAGATCCGCGCCCGATGGCGAGGCGATGCGAACACCGCCCTGCCCTACCAAGATCAGGTTGCCTTGGGAATCGGAGGTAACGCCCGACAGCGAACGGCGGTCGGGACGGTTGACGAGTTTGAAGCTGCGGCCCTGATCATCGCTGGTGAGCACGGCACCGCCGTGGCCGACCACCGCGATGCGACCATCGCGCAGCAGGCTGCCATCGGCCAGACCAGACTCCAGCGCCTGGCCGTTGCCGTTGCTGAGCTCGATGGCCTGCCAGCTGTCGCCGAAATCAGTGGAACGGAACAGGTGGCCGCGCAGGCCGAAGGCGATCACCACGCCTGGCTCCGAGCCGCCCACTACGCCGAAGAACGAACCCTTATAGGGCGATTCGACCCGTTCCCAGGTCTCGCCCATATCGGCGGAGCGGAACATGCCGCCCATTTCGCCAACCACGAACAGGCCGGAGCCTTCGATATGGGTGATGGCGTTGAGGTGGAAGCCGTCTTCGTTGTCGAGACGCTCGCTGATGTCATCCCAGCTCTGGCCGCCATCGATGGTTTCGATCAACGCGCCGTAGGCTCCGACGGCGATGCCGTGTTGGGTATCTTCGAACCAGACATCCAGCAGTGGCGCCTCGCGCTCGCGCTCCTCGTACTGCACCGCCCAGCTTTCACCACCATCGGCAGTAGCCAGTACCAGCGCGTCGTGTCCAACCGCCCAGCCATGCTTGTCATCGATGAAATCGATGGCAGTCAGCAGCTGACGTGTCGGCACCTTGGCCTGGGTCCAGCTATTGCCTTCGTCGTCGGAAAAGAGGATGTGGCCCCGATCACCCGCCGCAACGATACGGTCACCGGCCTGCGTGATATCGAGCAGAAGATTGGATGCGGCCTTGGCCGACTCGATCGAATAGCGAATCTGGCCATCGGTAGCGGCCTGAGCGGGCATCGATGCCGAGAGCAGCAGGAGCGAAAACGTGCCGCATAGCGAAAGCATGCCGGCAACCGATGAGTGAAAACGCGACGCCCTCGCCTGGTTTGCAACCTTGGCGCGGCCGGATAGTGTGCGCCGCAGAACGGGCTCACTCATACATACCCCCTTTATTCTTATTAGGTAAGGCCTGTAGTGCAGGCTCGGCCATCCTAGCCAGCTTACACAGACAGGCACAATTGGCCGGACGTTATGAATTGTTAACTCTCACGCAATGATTGACGCGTGATCACCCAGGCTGATTGGGCCAGTGGCCAGTATGGCGGCTGGCTGAGTCGACGTCGAAGTGGCGATCGGACGCGGAGTGCCGGCGCATGGTCACGATATGCAGAAGGTAGTTTTCGGGGACAGCAGCCCGGCAACAGGCTCGAGTCAGAGAAAGGCCGATCGCATTGCACGATCGGCCCAGGTGAATCAGGCGAGGCTCTTGCTCACCACTTCGTAGACGTCGCTGGAAAGCTCGCCGGAAGCGAGGATGCGCTCCAGCTCGCCCTTCATCAGCGCCTGGCGCGCGCTGTCGTACTTGCGCCAGCGGGTCAGCGGCGCCAGCAGGCGAGAGGCGATCTGCGGGTTCAGGGCATTGAGGGTGATCACCTGATCGGCAAGGAAGCGGTAGCCCGCACCATCGGCGCGGTGGAAGTTGACCAGGTTCTGGTTGGCAAAGGCACCGATCAGCGCGCGCACCTTGTTCGGATTCTTCAGCGTGAACGCCGTGTGCTGCATCAGCGTCTGCACGCGCTCCAGCCCGCCGGGCAACGGGCTGCCGGCCTGAACGCTGAACCACTGATCCATCACCAGCGGGTTGTCCTTGAAGTGCTCGGCGAACGTCTGCAGCGCCTTGTCGCGCTCTGCTTCGAATGGCGAGTTGACCAGCACGGCGAGCGCGGTCAGGCGCTCGGTCATGTTGTCGGCCTGCTCGAACTGCTCCAGACAGGCCGCGACGACCTCGGCTTTTTCGCTCAGCATCAGGTACGACAGCGCGATGTTTTGCAGCGCGCGACGAGCGAAGTGCTCGGCCGAGGCGACATAGGCGGTGTTGCGTGAGGTTTCGCGATTGGCCTGGTAGCGCTGCCACAGTGGCTCGAACAGCGCATCGGCGATGCGCTTGCGGGCGAACTCGCGTGCAGCGTGGATGGCATCGACGTCCGCCACTTCGCTGATTTCAGCCAGATAGGCTTCACCCGGCAGCGACAGCATCTCCGCTACCATCGCCGCGTCCAATTCGTCGTTCTGCAGCAAGGTGCGCAGCGCCGAGATCAGGCGCTCGTCCATCGCCAGCGCTTCACCACGCTGATGCTGACCGATCAGCTCCTGCAGCACCTGCACCGACAACTGCTGCCCCGCTTCCCAGCGGTTGAAGCCATCGGAATCATGCTGCATGAGGAACATCAGCTGGTCGCGGCTGTACGGGTAATCCAGCTTCACCGGCGCAGAGAACCCACGCAGCAGCGATGGCTGCGGGCGCTCGGCGACGTCGACGAAAGTGAAAGTCTGCTCGGCCTCGGTCACCGCCAGCACCCGGCTGGTCCCCACGGCAGTGGCTTCACCGTCCAGACGCAGCGGCATGTCCGAACCATCGGCAGCCAGCAGCCCAAGCTTCACCGGAATCACGAAGGGCTCTTTGGTCGGCTGGCCCGGCGTTGGCGGGCAGCTCTGGCGGAAGGTCAGACTGTAGGTCTTCGCCGCCTCGTCGTATTGCTCGCTGACCGCCAGGCGCGGCGTGCCGGACTGGCTGTACCAGCGCTTGAACTGGGTCAGATCGGCGCCGTTGGCGTCCTCCATGGCCTTGACGAAATCGTCGACGGTCACCGCCTGACCGTCATGCCGTTCGAAATAGAGGTCGCTGCCCTTGCGGAAGCCCTCTTCGCCCAGCAGTGTCTGGATCATGCGCACCACTTCGGCGCCCTTCTCGTAGACCGTCAGGGTGTAGAAGTTGGAAATCTCGATAAAGGATTCCGGGCGTACCGAGTGCGCCATCGGGCCGGCATCCTCGGCAAACTGGTGGGTGCGCAGGTAAGCGACGTCCTCGACGCGCTTGACCGTCGCCGAGTTCATGTCGGCGCTGAACTGTGAGTCGCGGAAGACGGTGAAGCCTTCCTTGAGCGACAGCTGGAACCAGTCGCGACAGGTCACGCGGTTGCCCGACCAGTTGTGGAAATACTCGTGGGCGACGATCGCCTCGACACGCTGGTGCGCGGCATCGGTGGCGGTTTCGGCGCGGGCCAGCACGGCGCTGGAGTTGAAGATATTGAGGCCCTTGTTCTCCATGGCGCCCATGTTGAAGTCGTTGACTGCGACGATCATGAAGATGTCCAGGTCGTACTCGCGACCGTAGGCCTCTTCATCCCACTTCATCGACTTCTTCAGGCTGTCCATGGCGTGCTGGCACTTGTCGACGTTCTCCGGCTCGACATAGATGCGCAGCGCCACGTCGCGACCGCTCATGGTGGTGAAGCTGTCTTCGATGGCCCAGAGGTCACCTGCAACCAGGGCGAACAGGTAGGCCGGCTTCTTGAACGGATCTTCCCAGGTTGCCCAGTGGCGACCGTTGTCCTCGCTGCCGCTGGCGATCGGGTTGCCGTTGGACAGCAGCACCGGATAGGCCTTCTGCTCGGCGCTCACGGTGGTGGTGAACTTGCTCATCACGTCCGGGCGGTCGAGGTAGTAAGTGATCTTGCGGAAGCCCTCGGCCTCGCACTGGGTGCAGAACATGCTGCCGGACTTGTACAGCCCTTCCAGCGCGGTGTTGCTTTCCGGGTGGATCACCACCGAGCTGTCGATGACGAAGCTGTCACTGTCCGGCTGCAGGGTCAGGCAGTCTTCGCTGAGCTGGTAGTCGCCTGCAGCCAGTTCGCGGTCGTTCAGCGCGATGGACAGCAATTCGAGTTCCTGCCCGTGCAGGTCCAGCGGTGGCAGCTTGCCGGACGGACGCTCGGGGTTGCGGCGCATCACCAGCTGGGCGTGCACCAGGGTGCGATCCTCGTACAGCTCGAAGGTCAGGTGGGTTTCATCGATCAGGTACTCGGGCGCCTGGTAATCCTTCAGATGAATGACTTTCGGTTGTTCGGTACGCATGGAAACCTCGTCGGCTGAGCTTCAAGCGGCTAGCTTCAAGCGGAAATATGGATGCCAGCCCGGAAACCGGGCTGCGGATGAGTTCGAGCTTAGCGCCTGTCGCAGCGGACTTGTAGGGTGGAAACGGCGCAGCCTTTTCCACGCGATGGTCCGGGCCGCTCGACTTGAGCCTGAGGGCGGGGCCAATCGGTGGATAAGCGAAGCGTTATCCACCCTACGCCGTAGCGCTGGCGGCGACCTGATAAGCGGTGAACTTGCGGATGTTGATGACGCCTGTATCGAGAATCAGGTACTGGCCCTTGATACCCTTGAGCGTGCCTTCGACCACCGGTGTCTTCTCCAGATCGAGGCTGACCACCTTGGTTGGATAGGCCTCGACCGGATAGCGAATCTCCAGCACTTCGGCATCCGCCACTGGCTGGATCGCCTGCAGCCCGTAGCGCTGCTGCAGCTCGCGCAGGCCATCGGCGCAGGCATCGAAGATCTGCTCACGCATCTCGATCAGGTCGATCGGCTCCGCATCGCCCTTGAGCAACGCCCGCCAGTTGGTGCGATCGGCCACCTGACTGCGCAGCAAGTCTTCAACCATGCCGGACTGCTGGCGCGTGGCGACGCGCATGATCGGCAGCGCCTGGCTGGCACCCTGGTCGAGCCAGCGCGTCGGCAGCTGCGTGGCGCGGGTGATGCCGACCTTGATGCCCGACGAGTTGGCCAGATACACCACGTGGTCGGTCATGCAGAAGTCCATGCCCCACTGCGGATCACGGCAGGTGCCGAAATCGTGATGGCATTTTTCCGGGCTCATGATGCAGACATCGCACTGCGGCAGCTTTTTGAAGCAGGGATAGCAATAGCCCTGGCTGAAGCTCTTGTTGGTCTTGCGCCCGCAATGGGTGCAGTTGATGGCGCCGAGGTATTCCAGCCGCAGAGTCTTGCCGATCAGCGGGTTGACCGGCACCAGCTCGTCGTTCAGACGGAAGGAATACTGCGCCGGCGCGCCCAGCTGGATCGACATCTTGCTCAGCGCACCGCGTCCCAATTCAAGCATCAGTGGCGAGTTCCCGAAGCGGGAGAGAACAGACTGGTATCAACGGCCGGCTCGGCCTTTTTGCTCTTGGAGCCGCATTCCTGACCACCCATGAAGCCGGTGCGCTGCTCTTCAGGGAGATTCTTCAGCTCCCAGGCGATCACCGCCTGCATGCAGGTTTCCTTCTGCTCGGGGGTCAGCTTGCGCCCATCAGCCCATTTGCCGAGTTCGAGGGCCTGCTTGAGGCTCTGGTAGATTTCCGGGGTGATGTTTTCGGCGGTTTGGATAAAGGTCGACATGGCCAGCTCCGAGGGAAACGAACGGCCATTCTACCGGGCAGTCATGCTTTAGGGAAAAGCCTCGCAAGCTAACGGCGGCGAGCGAGCATGCCGCCAATCACGCCGGTGACGCAGCCTGCGACCAACCCGCCCACATGCGCCGCATTGGCAATGGCCAGCGCGCCGAAACTGAGCACCTCGATGACGCCAGTGAGGCAGATCACCAGCCAAACCAGCATCAGCACCACCACGCCGGGCGGCAGCCGGTAGGCCTCGTTGGGGGCGAGTTTCTGGTACAGCCAGCAATGCCCGAGCAGGCCGTAGAGCACACCCGACAGGCCGCCGAAGATGCCCGGCCCACCGAACAGGTACTGGGCGAAGTTGGATACCAGGCCGAACAGCAGCGTCAGCGCCAGCAGCATCCAGGCACGCTGAAGGGCCTCAATGCGCCGCCCCAGCTCCCAGAACCACATGCTGTTCATCGCCAGATGCAGAATTCCGAAGTGCACGAAGATCGGCGTGATCAGCCGCCACCATTGTCCGGCAGCGAGTGTCTGCTCCAGCGAGGCGAAGTAGGCGTATTCACCGTCGATACGGAAGTCGACGAAGTTCAGCCAGCGGATCGTCGCGAAATTCTCACCAAGCATGGTGATAGCCGCGACAACCAGGGTGATGACCAACACCGCCGCGGTCAGCGGGCTGGCGCGCAGGGCGGCGACGAAACCGCCGCGGCGACGCGGCTGTTCGATGACGACGCTGTCATCGCCATGGGGATGCCGCGCGTACAGGTCACGAACCTGCTCGACGACCTCAACCGGCACACGCAGTACCTGTTGATCGCCCTCTTCCGAAACCCGGCACGGCACCCGCAGACGGCGCAGCAGGGCGATGAAGCCGCTGAGGTCTTCCGACAGCGGCAGGCGCAGCGCTTCGCTCACCTCGACACTCATGTTCGGAACACCGCGCAAACATCGACCCAGACGAACTTCGCCGGGTCTAGCCGGACTTCCTGATCCAGCCGATAGGCCACCAGTTTGCCGTTCTTCACCGCGCTGTAGTCCAGGCAGGCCAGATTGTCGCGCAGCGGCCCCGGCTGGCCGCGACGCCAATAGTGGCCGACGAACAACAGCGGCTCGTCCGGACCGTAGAGGAACAGGCGATTCTTCTGTTGCGCAGACAGCGGCATGCGCGCCGCATGGTCCGGCAGCCCATCGGGCTGGAACACCACGTCACCGTAGGTCTGTGGATTCTCTTCCCAGAACTTGGTGCGGAAGAAGGTACGCACGAAACCTTCCTCACTGGTCAGCGTCATGCCCTCGGGCAGCGGCATATCGGTGCCGCGCAGCAGCCGGTCCAGCGCCTGGCAGATGAAGGTGCCCGGCAGGCCGGCTTCGCGCAGGATTGCCGGATTGAGGCAGGCGTCGTTGAGAAACGGACGCAGGCGTGCGATCACCCAGCTGTCCCAGCAGGCATGCACCACGCGGAAGCGCTCGGATTCCAAGAACAGTGGCAACTCGTAGAACCATTCGCGGAACGCTCGCCACTCGTCCGGATACCGCTCGAACTGCTCGAACGTCTCCTGCAGCAGGCGGGCGAAGCGCGGCGTGCGGTCACGCACGAATTCCCGGCCGCTGCCCGGCGGAGCCGGCATGTACCAGCCCAGCGCATTGAACTCGTGGTTACCCATGATGCAGTAGGCTTGCCCACGATCGACCATGTCGTAGACCAGATGCAGCGCCTCGCGGATATGCGGGCCGCGGTCGATGATGTCGCCGAGGAAGATCACCTGTCGCCGCGAATGGCGCCAGACACCGCCCTGCAGGCGGTAGCCCAGCTGATCCAGCAGACGCGCCAGCGCACGACCGCAGCCATGCACATCACCGATCAGGTCGTAGCCGCGTTCGGGATCAAGCTGCATCAATCGCCCCCGCCGAGGCGACTGCCCCAGCCCAGCTTGGTTCGGCACACTTCGTAGTAGTTGTGATCCAGCGGGTGAATCAGGTGCAGCTTCTGCGGTTTCTTGCGCACCGTCACGGTGTCGCCCGGCGCGCAGGTGAAATGGTTCTGCCCATCGCAGGACACCTGGGGGTAGATCTGCATGTTCGGCGACACCACGATCTTCAGCTCGCTGTTGCCATCGACCACGATCGGGCGGCTCGACAAGGTA
This sequence comes from Pseudomonas sp. SCT, assembly GCF_003864275.1. Taxonomy (NCBI): domain Bacteria; kingdom Pseudomonadati; phylum Pseudomonadota; class Gammaproteobacteria; order Pseudomonadales; family Pseudomonadaceae; genus Pseudomonas; species Pseudomonas sp. SCT. The sequence goes on along the minus strand of NZ_BDJA01000009.1, from coordinate 95,335 downwards.
TGCGGGTACATGGGCACGACGACGATGGCGTCCAGACGCGGATGCATGATCGGGCCACCCGCCGACAGTGAGTAAGCGGTGGATCCGGTGGGCGTCGCCACGATCAGGCCGTCGGCCTTCTGGCTGCAGACGAACTGGCCGTCGATGTACAGCTCGAATTCGATCATCCGCGTGGATTTGCCGGGGTGCAGCACCACATCGTTGAGCGCATCGCCCTCGCCGATCGGTTCGTCGAAGCGTCGCGCCTGGGCTTCGAGCAGGAAGCGATTCTCCAGCGTGTACTGGCCGTTGAGCACCTCGGCAACCTTCTCTTCCAGCTCATCCGGACGGATATCGGTGAGAAAGCCGAGACTGCCGCGGTTGATGCCCAATACCGGCACCCGGTGCTTGGCCATCGCGCGAGCGGCGCCGAGCAGGCTGCCGTCACCGCCAACCACGATCACCAGATCGCAGGATTCGCCGAGGCGCTGCCTGGATGATGTCTGCATGCCATGGCCCGGCAACACCTCGGCGATGTTTTCTTCGAGAATCACATGCAGATGGCGTTCGACGAGGAATCGCTTCAGCCGGCGGATGGTATCCAGCACCTGGGAGCTACCCAGGCGGCCGATGATGCCGATATTGCGGAATTGCTCCATTGACGTTCCCTGGTGTGGCTGGGCGGATGGTTGCGGGCAGTCGCAACGCTCGAAAAGTACCATGCAGCGCGCCGGCAACGTGACCGATCAGCGATCTGCGCCAGTCTGCATTCCACCAACAGGCGTTAGAGCGCCTGAGCGGCGGCGGTGTTCAGCGGCAGCGGATTATCGGCGAAACGCCAGACCATCAGCAAACCGACGGCTATGCTGCACCCATGAGCCTTCGCAGTCTTGCCGACCTCCCCCGCCGTCTCCAGCATCCGCAGGTGCGCGATCTTGCCTGGACGATTCTATCGCCACCCTTGTTGAGCGAAGCGCCGCAGCGCCAGCGCCATCCATTGCACGCAAGCCGCTGGAGCAGCGAGCCGGAGTTGTTGGCAGGTTGGCTGCTGCAGCAGGATGCCGGTCCGTCCATCCTCGAAGCCTGGCTGTCGCTGCACAGCATCCGACGGCTCGGCCTCTATTACGAACGCCTATGGCAGTACGCACTGTCCCAGGCGCCGGACATTCAATTGCTTGCAGCCAATCTGCCAGTTCGCCAGAACGGCACCACCCTGGGTGAGCTGGACCTGCTGTTCTGCGATGACGAGGGCGTGCACCACCTCGAGCTGGCGGTGAAGTTCTATCTCGGAACCGGACAAGGCGATGGCAGCCTGCACGCGCAATGGCTTGGCCCAGGCAGCCACGACCGCCTCGATCTCAAGCTGGCCCATCTGTGCGAGCACCAGCTGCCGCTGTGCAGCCAGCCGGCAACATTGGCCGTACTGGCGGAGCTGACCGGGCGTGCCGTGCAGAGCAGCTTCTGGCTAGGCGGCTATCTGTTCCAGCCGTGGCCCCAGGGCTGCAGACCACCACGCGGCGCGAATCCACTCCATCTGCGTGGACAGTGGTTGCGCCAGGCCGATTGGCCGGGTTTCACAGCAGGAACACCGGACTCGGTCTGGCAGCCCATTGCCCGTGCGGCCTGGCTGGCACCGGCGCGCATTGCACCTGCTGACGTGTGGGAGGCAAGCCGCTACGCCGATTGGCTCGCGGGCAATCCGGCGCAGGCCCGGGCGCAACTGCTGGCACGGCTGGAACCGGATACGGACGGCGTCTGGCACGAGCAGGAGCGGCTTTTTCTGGTTGCGGACGATTGGCCGCACAACGGCGCAGCGACGCTTGAACGTCACCAGCCTGACATGTTCAGCGGATAGAATGCCGCCCGACTCATCCCTGCACATTTCAGAACCCGCATGCCTAACGAATCTCACCGCGATACGGCAAACAGCCGACTCGGCGCCTGGACCATCTTTCTGGTGTTTCTTCGCCTCGGCCTGACTTCCTTTGGCGGGCCGGTGGCTCATCTCGGCTATTTTCGCACCGAGTTCGTCCAGCAGCGCCGCTGGCTCGACGAGCGCAGCTACGCCGACCTGGTCGCCCTGTGCCAGTTTCTCCCCGGACCAGCCAGCAGCCAGGTCGGCCTGGCGATCGGCCTGCTGCGCGGGGGCTATCGGGGCTCGCTTGCCGCCTGGGCCGGATTTACCCTGCCCTCAGCGGTCGCCTTGACGCTATTTGCGCTGGGCATCGCGCGGTGGGGTGATGCACTGCCGAATGGCTTTCTCCAAGGCCTGAAAATCGTCGCCGTGGCAGTGGTTGCTCAAGCCGTGTGGGGCATGGCGCGCACGCTGTGCACCGACGGGCCGCGAGTAGCCATCACCCTGACCGCCGCTAGCGCCGTGTTGCTGCTTCCCTTCATCTGGAGTCAGGTTGGCGTCATTCTTGTCGCCGGTCTGCTTGGATTGTTGATCTTTCGTCCAGTCGCCAGCGCGGCGCATGTAGCGGTGCCCGTAAGCGTGACAACGCGGATGGCATTGATGGCCTTGGCTTTGTTTTTCGCGCTGCTTGCCCTGCTCCCGCTGCTCGCCAGCGGCACGGGCAGCCAGGCTCTGGCCCAGGTCGATGCGTTCTATCGCACCGGCGCGCTGGTGTTCGGCGGCGGTCACGTAGTGCTGCCATTGCTGCAGGCGGAGGTGGTGCCGGCGGGCTGGGTGGACAACGATTCATTCCTGGCCGGTTACGGCGCTGCACAGGCGGTACCAGGGCCGCTGTTCACCTTCGCGGCGTTTCTCGGTGCCTCGATGAATGTCGGCCCCAGTGGCTGGCTGGGCGCGGCGCTGTGCCTGGTGGCGGTGTTCGCACCTTCGTTCCTGCTGGTGATCGGCGTGCTGCCATTCTGGGAAAAACTACGTAGTAATCGACGCACTCAGGCGGCGCTGGCAGGCGTGAACGCGGCGGTGGTCGGCCTGCTGTTGGCCGCGCTATACGACCCGGTTTGGACCAGCGGCATAAAGGCACCGGAACACTTCCTTCTGGCCCTCCTCGCGCTTGCCGCCCTGATGTACTGGAAGCTGCCGCCTTGGCTGGTGGTGGTCGGCGGGGCCTTCGGCGGCTGGGCGCTCGCGCTGCTGACTTGACCGATCAGCTTTCCAGGGCCAGCAGCACGGCGCTGGCCACCAGAAACAGGCTGAACAGCAACCGCAACAACCGCTCAGGCAAAGCATGCGCAAGCCTGACGCCAAGGCTGATGCTGAGCAGCCCACCGGCCGCCAGCGGAATCCCCAGCAGCCAGTTGACCTGACCGTGCAGCGCATAGGTGACCAGCGTGACGCCGGTACTTGGCGCTGCCAATGCCAGCGAAAGCCCCTGGGCGACCACCTGCGAGGCGCCGAATACGCTGGTAAGAATCGGCGTGGCGATGACCGCACCACCCACGCCGAACAGGCCGCCAGCTGCGCCGGCACCTGCACCGAGCAGACTGAGCCAGGGCCAGGAATGGCGCAGCTGACCGTTACCCGGCGTCGGACGCAGGAACACCCGCAGCAAGGTGTACGCGGCCAATGCCAGCAAGAAGCCGACGAACGCCATGCGCATGCGTCCGGCATCCAACGACACCGCAACGGCCGCGCCGAGGATCGCAAAGAGAAAACTGGTGCTGCCCAGCGCAACGGCATTGCGCCAGTCGATGCGATTGCGCTGGTGGTAGCGCCAGATGGCGAGCAGGACGTTGGGCACAACCATCACCAGTGCGGTGCCCTGCGCCAGTTGCTGGTCCAGGTCAAACAGCACACCCAGCACGGGAATCGCGATCAATCCACCACCGATACCGAACAACCCGCCGAGGCTGCCTAATGCCAGTCCCAGCAGCACGTTCAGTCCGATATCCAGCAACATTCGTCCGCTCCAACGTCAATGAGGCGCTTATGCTACGCCGCCATGGCTGGCACCGGTACGCATAGCCACGCACAATGGTTTTGCGAAAACCGCAAAAGCGAGAATCGAATGCTGCCCGATGCCCTCTCCGCCCAGCTGAACCTGTTCATCGACGTACTCGATACCGGCAGCTTTTCGGCGGCGGCGCGCCGCCATGGTCTGACGCCATCGGCAGTCGCTCGCCGTATCGATGCACTGGAACAAGCCCTTGGCTGCCAGCTGTTCAGCCGCACTACCCATGCCGTTCGCCCAATGCCGGCCGCGCTGGCATTTGCCGAGCGTGCACGGCGGATCGTCCAGGAACTGCACCTGGCGCGCGCGGAGGCTGCCTCGCTGGACAGCGCGCCGGAGGGTCGCATTCGAATCGACGCGCCAGCGCCGTTCGGTCGTCGCCATCTGGCCCCGGCACTGGCCGAGTTTCTCCAGGCCTACCCCGGGGTGGACATCCAGCTGCGGCTGATCGACAGCTTCGTCGATCTGCACGGCGAGCACCTGGGTGAGGTAGATCTGGTTCTGCGTATCGGCCCGCTCGCCGACACGCGGCTGGTCGCCACGCCGCTGGCGCCGATGGTGCGCATCGTCTGTGCCAGCCCGGCCTATCTGGAACGTCGCGGGGTGCCGCTGCAACCGGAAGAACTCCCCGAGCATGACGGGCTGGACTGGGATGCGCTGGCGCCGCCCCACGCCTGGCGGTTCGAACGTGGCGGTCGGCCACAGCTGCTGCGGCCGGGCCGAATGCGCATGGTGGCGAACAACGCCGAGGCACTGCTGACCGGCACGCTGGCCGGGCTCGGCATCGCGCACCTGCCAACCTGGCTGATCAGCGATCAGCTGTTGCGCGGCGAGCTGCTGCCGTTGTTCTGCGAAGGGGGGTTACCGCAACCGGAAGCCAGCGGCATCTACGCGCTGCGTCTGACCCGAGAAGCTGACTCGCGCAGTCGCTTGCTGCTGGAGTTTCTGAAGAACCGCTTCGGCCCGGTCCCTCCCTGGGACCAGGCACTTCAGAGCGGTTTCAAGAGAGGATGAAAAGGATCAGACGCTCAGACCTTCGATTTCCTGGGTGACACCCCAGCCATCGAGCACTCCGCCGAGAGGTTCGACGAGGTGTTCGAGGTCCTGCTCGAAATCGCCGATGCCATCGAACGTTGCATACATCACTTTGCTTATCTGCAGATTCCAGCTTCCGTCCTCACGCGGAAACACCTGGGTATTGATGGTTTCGCCGCGAAAGTTCTGTGCGGCTATCTGGGCGCGGTCCTGTTCCGGGAATACCGCGTAGAACTCGATGGGATGGACTCGGGCAAAATCGAAACCGCCCTCCTTCATCCGGCGCAGAACGGTGCTGCTGACATCCTCGTGGAAGGTGGTGCTCATAAATCAACCTCCTCTCATACCTGGATGAAGTTGCCACGAGCTCAGCGGGAGATCGGCTCCGTCGTCAAGACATCGGGCAAACGGAAGTCGCAACAGCTAGTCGAAGAGACGCGGTGGACACTGTCCACGCTGACAAGCTAGCAGGCCGCGAAGCTGACTGCACGGGCTATGTGGCAAACCGCCACGCCAGCTTCAGCGATCACGACCTCATGTCAGTAGAACCCCGTGACGTACCGGCAGTTCAACATGCCTGCGGACGCAAAGCGGCCCGCCCCGTTGCCGGGGCGGGCCGCCGAGCTGCGATTGCCGACCTATCCGCAGCTGAGCTCAGTCGTTGCTGGGCTTGGCGATCGCGTGCAGAACGTACTGAGGCAGTGCGAACGCAGCGATGTGCACGTGCGGGTTGTAATAGCGTGTAACGATGCCGCTGCCGACGAAACGCTGCAGCAAGGTTTCCAGCGGCAGCTTGCGACTCTCGGCGTTGCAGGCGCCCCAGGCGAAAGCCATTGAGCCACCCAGATAGGTAGGCACTGCTGCCTGGTAGAAGTGCCAATCGGCAAACAGGCCATGCAGGCGCTTGGCAGTCGTCTGCACCTCGCCCAGCTGCATGAAGGGCGTGCCGTTCTGAGTGACTAGGATGCCACCGTCGTTCAGGCAACGCCGGCAGGCCTGATAAAAGTGCTCTGAAAACAGCGCCTCGGCAGGACCGATGGGATCGGTGGAATCAGAAATGATGACGTCGAACTTCTCCTCGGTATTCGTCACGAAGTGCATGCCGTCAGCGATCACCAGTTTCAGCCGCGGATCATCGAAGGTTCCAGCGGAATGGTTCGGTAGGAATTCCCTGCATGTTTCCACCACGGCGCCATCGATCTCGACCATGGTGATGCTTTCGATATCGCGGTGGCGCGCCACTTCGCGCAGCACACCACCGTCACCGCCACCGATGATCAGCACGCGGCGCGCCAATCCATGGGCCAGGATCGGCACGTGGGCAAGCATCTCGTGATAGATGAACTCGTCGGCTTCGGTGGTCTGGATCACGCCATCGAGGGCCATGACCCGACCCATGCGCGCGTTCTCGAAGATCACCAGATGCTGATGCTCGGTACGCACTTCGTGCAGCAGCTTGTCGATCTGGAACCGCTGGCCGTATCCCTCGAAGAGAGTTTCCTGAAAGTCACTCATGGGGTATCTCCGTTGGCAGACACCGGCACAGCGCTCCGGTGTCTGAAGCTGGCTGAGGTGACGGACGATCCGAATCGCCCACCGAAAAGAGAGGCATTCTACGTTGGCCAACATGACAGCGGGAGGCGTGGGACTGGAAAGCACACTTCGGGGCGACAAAGTGAATGACGGACGCTAGTGTCTGGTTATGACCGAAACCTTGCATTTGCCCTACCTGCAACCCTGGGACTGGCAACAGTTCCATCGGCATTTTGCCCTGCGTCTGCTGCCGGGCGTGGAGCGCCTGGACGCCGACGGCTACGCCCGCACGTTGCGCCTCGGCGACGCCCGCGGCTGGCTCAGCGTGCGAGCGCTGGCCGATCGCCCGGCCCTCGAAATGACTCTCAGCGATTCCCTGCAGCACGCCGCCAAACCGCTGGTCAGCCAGGTACGCAAGATGTTCGACCTGGACGCCGACCCACAAGCCATCGCGGCGCATTTCACCAGCGATCCGACATTGGGGCCGCTGATTGCGGTACAACCCGGCCTGCGTCTGCCCGCCGCCTACGACCCTTTCGAACAGGCCGTGCGGGCGGTGGTCGGCCAGCAGGTCACGGTCAAAGCGGCGGTGACCATCACCCGTCGTCTCGTGGAGCGGCTGGGCGAGCCACTGCAGGGCGCACCCTCGGGGCTGGAACTGCTTTTCCCTACCGCCCGGGCGATCGCCGATGATCCATTGGAGAACATCGGCATGCCAGCCAGACGCGCACAGGCTCTACGACGCCTGGCGGCGGCGGTGGCTGACGGAGCACTGCAGCTGCATGTGGAGGATGGTGCCGACGCACTGGTCAGAAAGCTCTGCGAACTGCCGGGGATCGGCCCGTGGACGGCCGAGTACATTGCCTTGCGCGGATTCGGCGTTGCGGATGCCTTTCCAGCGGCCGATCTGGGGCTGCTCAAAGCCCCGCTGTGGGGAAACGGCGGTATCACCGCAAAGGCGCTGACGGCACGCGCCGAAAGCTGGCGGCCCTGGCGGGCCTACGCCGCCATCCACATCTGGGATAACTACGCCAAAGGAACCAAGGCTGGCTAGGACGGAGCATGGCGCGCCAATATCACCGGCGGCTCTGCGAGCGGCAGCGCCACAATCAGCCCCTCTCCCGATTGCGGGAAGATGCCGGTCAGCGCAGTGATGTTGACCTGATGGGTCACCAGTACCGCGACCAAGCCCGGCTCCAGCGCCCCGACCGCCTGACGCAGCGCGGCAGTGTACCGTCGCTCGGTTGCGGGCAATGCAAAGAAGGAGTCCAGCGCCGGGAGCGCTTCAACTTCACCAAGGGCCATGCCCTCCGCCGTGTCCCGCGCCCGGCACCAGCGGCTGCTCAAGATACGAGCGTTGGTGATGCCGGCGTCGCGCAGCCGCACACCCCATTGTCGGGCCTCGGCACGGCCACGCTCGTCGAGGTTGCGCTGGGTGGTGCAGTCGTCGAGGCGAAAGCCGTCAGGGTCACCGAGGCCGGGCGCCGCTGCATGGCGCATGATCAGAACAGCACGTCCCTCACGCAGCGCCTGCCACCCACCGCGGTCATCTGCCTGCGCCACTTCAAGGCTGAACAGCAGGCAGATCAACAGGCCAGCGCGACCCACGGTCTACAGTCGTGCCTTGCCGAACGGCCCGGCAGCGACCGCCCACATGATCAGGCCGACCACCGGCAGCAGGACGATTACCAGTGACCAGATCACCTTGCGGCCCATCTCGATGGAGCTGCGCCAGACCTGCACGATCGCCAGGATATCCAGCACCAGCACCAGAATGGCGAACGGACCGCTCAGGCTTTCCACCACGGATTACCGGTATGGCCCGCGCGCATCGGGACGATTGCCACGCGGCCCCATGATTCCCCAGATGATCAGGCCGAGCACCGGCAGGAGGACGATCAACAGAACCCAAAGCACCTTCTTGCCGCTGGTGCTGTCGCTGCGAACGATGCTGATGATTGCCCAGATATCCAGTATCAGGATGAGCAGGCCGAAAATACCGCCGAAGGCATCTCCCATGGGTTCGCTCCTGTTTGGGTGAGTACCTAATCTAGGATGCCAGCGCGGCGGCAGGGTTCAGTTCCCAGTCCAGAGCGGCTCGATAGCGGGCGCTGACGAATCCAGCCGAGCAGTATCTGGATGACGCGCTTGATACCGACATCGGCCTCGCCGCCTTCGCGACGCGCTGCTTCGCTGCGCAGCGCCGGTGCGAAGGCGGATGTACGCCTGCGATGCGCGTCGATGATGAAGCTAAGCGCGCTTGCGGTGCCTGCGGCGATATCGGCGAGGACGCGTTGACCGGCGTCTCAGTCGTCCAATCGCGGGAACTGATCGGCAATGCTTTCGCCGGTGTACTCGGCGACCCAGCCTTCGGGGTTTTTGAACAGGCGGATGGCGACGAAGTGCGGCTCCTCGCCCATGTCGAACCAGTGGCGTGTGCCGGCGGGCACTGAGATCAGGTCATTCTTTTCGCACAGTACGGCGTAGACCATGTCCTCGATGTGCAGACTGAACAGCGCGCGCCCGGCGACGAAGAAGCGCACCTCGTCTTCAGCGTGTCGATGCTCGTCGAGGAACTTCGCGCGCAGCTCGTCCTTCTGTGGATGGTCGCGGGTCACGCTGATCACATCGACCGTGACGAAGCCGCGCTCGGTCATGAGCTTGTCGATCTGCGGCCGGTAGGCGGCAATCACCTCTTCCTGGCTGGCCCCGGCGGCAATTGGCGCGTTGGCTTCCCAGCGCTCCACCTGCACACCGACCTTGGCCAGCGTCGGGGCGATGTCTTCGAGGTGGGTCAGCACCTTGAGCGGCTGATCGGGGCGGGTCTCGTGGTAGACGCTGAGGACACTCATGTTCGGCTCTCCGAAAAGTCGTCTGGTCGGTCGCTACCGGCCAGGCAGGAATTTAGCTGGGCTGCAGGGCGCCATTCTCAGTTCGCGCCCGAAAGAAATTGGCGGCGCGTGATTGTCAGGCTCGGTTCTCCTGCAAGCGGAAGGCAATGATAACGGCTGCGGCCAATGCCGCCAGGCTGGCGATGGCGAAGGACCAGCCCGGCCCAAGACCGGACCAGGCATAGCCGGCGTAAAGTGCACCCAGGGCCCCACCGATACCGGACAGACTGGCGTACAGCGCCTGGCCCTGGCCCTGCTGGCGGTGGCCGAAACTGCGCTGAACGAAGTGAATGGCCGCGGCATGGAAGCTGCCAAACGTAGCGGCGTGCATCAGCTGTGCAATCAGCAGCACCGCAAGATGATCGGCGAACTGTCCCAGTAGGACCCAGCGCAGCGCGGCAATCAGGAAACTGGCCAGCAGCACCTGGCGCAGGGAGAAACGCTCGAGCAGGCGCGCCATGCCCAGAAACAGCAGGATTTCCGCGACCACGCCCAGCGCCCACATCAGCCCGATGAAACTGCGGCTGTAGCCGAGCGCTTCGAGGTGGATGCTGAAGAAGGTGTAATACGGGCCGTGTGCCAGCTGCATCAGCGCCACGCAGGCGTAGAAAGCCAGCACACCAGGACGCCGCAGCTGAGCGAGAAAACCACCCTGCCCGGCCACCTCGGCGCGCTGGCGCGGGTGGGCATTGGGCACCCAGAAGCTGCTCAGCACGATACCGACCATGACCACGGCCACCGCTGTCGGGTAGAGATCAAGACTCAGCCGCTGGAACAGCAGCCCGAGCCCGACCACCGCGAGGATGAAACCGATGCTGCCCCACAACCGGACCTGGCTGTAGCGCTCCGCCTGTTCATGCAGATGGGCCAGGGTAATGACTTCGAACTGCGGCAGCACCGCGTGCCAGAAAAAGGCATGCAACGCCATCACCATCGCCAGCCAGGCAAAGCTCTTGTCGAAAAAGATCAGCCCGAAGGACAACAAGGTGCACAGCGCACCGAGGCGAACGATCTCCAGCCGACGCCCGGTGGCATCGCCCAACCAGCCCCATAAATTCGGCGCCAGGCAACGCATCAGCATGGGAATGGCGATCAGCTCACCGATCCGCTCCGGCGAAAAGCCCAGATGATCGAAGTACAGGCCGAGAAACGGCGCCGTGGAGCCGAGCAAAGCGAAGTAGAAAAAATAGAAGCCGGACAGGCGCCAGTACGGCAGCGGAGCATTCATACGCGGCAGGCTTCAGGCCGCAAACGGAGGCATAGAGGCCAACCGTGTGCGGCTCGCAGCGTGTCGATTGCTGGTCAAAGCTGGCCTAGCACCGGTGTCGTCACCTGCACGTCGGCGTTCTGGCCGCGATTACGCAGCAGGTGATCGAGCAGCACGATGGCCATCATCGCCTCGGCGATCGGCGTGGCACGAATGCCGACGCACGGGTCATGGCGGCCCTTGGTGATGACATCGACCGGCGCACCACTCACATCGATCGAGTGGCCCGGCGTGGTGATGCTGGACGTTGGCTTGAGCGCCAGATGGGCAATGATCGGTTGCCCCGAAGATATGCCGCCGAGAATGCCGCCGGCATTGTTGGAGAGGAATCCCTGCGGCGTCAGCTCGTCGCGGTGCTCGGTGCCACGCTGGGCGACCGAAGCGAAACCGGCGCCGATCTCCACGCCCTTCACCGCGTTGATGCTCATCAGCGCGTGGGCCAGCTCCGCGTCGAGGCGGTCGAAGATCGGCTCACCGAGGCCCGGCGGCACGCCCTCGGCGACCACGGTGATCTTCGCACCCACCGAATCCTGATCGCGACGCAGCTGGTCCATGTAAGCCTCCAGCTCCGCCACCTTGTCCGGATCGGGGCTGAAGAAAGCGTTCTGCTCGACGCTGTCCCAGGTCTTGAACGGAATTTCGATCGGGCCGAGCTGGCTCATGTAGCCGCGCACCTGAATGCCCAGCGTCGCCAGGTACTTCTTGGCGATGGCGCCGGCCGCCACGCGCATGGCAGTCTCGCGCGCGGAGCTGCGGCCACCGCCACGGTAGTCGCGCACGCCGTACTTGTGGTGATAGGTGTAGTCGGCGTGGGCCGGGCGGAACTGGTCCTTGATCGCCGAGTAGTCCTTGGACTTCTGATCGGTGTTGCGGATCAGCAGGCCGATCGGGCAACCGGTGGTCTTGCCCTCGAATACGCCGGAGAGGATTTCCACCTCGTCGGCTTCCTGGCGCTGGGTCGTGTGCCGGCTGGTGCCCGGCTTGCGACGGTCGAGGTCGCGCTGCAGATCTTCCAGCGACAGCTCCAGCCCGGGCGGGCAACCGTCGACGATGGCCACCAGCGCAGGACCATGGCTTTCGCCGGCAGTGGTGACGGTGAACAGCTTGCCGTAGGTATTGCCGGACATGCAGGACGCTCCGCGATCGACCGAAAAACAGGGGCCGGAAGTATACCTGAGGGCGCTGCGGTGTCATCGCCCCTGTTGCCGGCGCATACTGACCTTTGCGCCGATTGCTGCGTCCAACCTGCTCCGTGACCAACGAAGTCCATCCATGCGTGCCCTGCTGATACTGCTGCTACTGACCATGCCCTCTCTCTCGCAGGCTCAGACCCTGCTCAATCAGACCCTGAATCTGGACACCGGCAACGGCGTACTGCAGGGCAGCCTGCTGTTGCCCAAGAGTGAGCAACCGGTGCCGGTGGCACTGCTGATCGCAGGCTCCGGGCCGACCGATCGTAATGGCAACAACCCGGCCGGGCACAACGACAGCCTCAAACGCCTCGCCCAAGGCCTGGCGCGACAAGGCGTGGCCAGTCTGCGCTATGACAAGCGCGGGGTTGGCGCCAGCCTGGCAGCCGCACCGAACGAGCGCGACCTCAGCGTCGACGCCTACGTCAGCGACGCGTTGGCCTGGAGCGCGAGGCTCAAGGGCGACCCCCGCTTCAGCGAGCTGATCCTCGTCGGCCACAGCGAGGGCGCACTGATCGCCAGTCTCGCCGCGCCGAAGTCGGGCGCCGCCGCGCTGATCAGCATCGCCGGCAGCGGCAGGTCGATCGACGAAGTACTGCGTGCGCAGTTGCAGGGTCGCCTGCCGCCCGCGCTGCTCGCCACCAGCCAATTCCTGATTGACGAACTCAAGGCCGGACGCACCCACGCCGAAGTGCCCGAACCACTGCAGGTGCTGTTCCGACCCAGCGTGCAGCCTTATCTGATCTCGCTGTTCGCCTACGACCCGGCCGCGGCCTTCGCGGCGGTGGATGTTCCGGCGCTGATCCTCCAGGGCCGACACGACATCCAGGTGGGTGTCGAAGACGCCGAAGCGCTGCAGCGAGCGAAGCCGGACGCCCAGCTGGCCCTGGTCGACGGCATGAACCACGTGCTGCGCATCGTGCCGGCGAGCGCCGCGCAGCTGGCTTCCTACGACGACCCGAATCTGCCGCTCGCACGCGGCGTGCTCGAGCACATCCAGCACTTCCTGCGGACTAATGGCATCCTGCCAGCCTCCAGTTAGGCGGCGCGCAGCCGATAGCACCGTGACGATGGCCCGATATCACTCCGGAACGAGCCGCCGCGCAGGCCAGGAACGCGCAGATGACCGACACCGAGACCGCCCAGAGCACCGACAAAGAACAGCCGGCACCGCCCAAGCATCCGTGGGCGGAGCTCAAGCCTGACCGTTTCCGCTTGCTGCGCCTGGCCCCGCTGCCAACCGAGCGCGACGGCGGCGCGCGCCCACTGCGCTTCGTCGAACTGGCACAACTGGAACGCCATACACCTGAGCAGAGTCTGCTGCGGATGTTCATCAACATCCCCGGCCAGGTGCGCTCGCGCAAGAACAACGTACTGGAGGTCTGGGCTGATCACCGCAGCAAGGAGCTGCGCTTCGGGCCGGACTCGGGTCTGTGGCTGGAACCGACCAATCGCGGACTCGGCCGTTTTTTGCTGGCGCAAGGCGCGGCGTGGGCACAGCGACGCTGGGGCCATTATCTGGTCGAGGGCGGATCGCTGCCCAAGGATGTGACGAGCGACGACCAGCGCCTGCGCCGTGACCACTGCCTGCGCACCCAGGGCTTCGATATCGACTACCCCAAGGATCAGGCGACCAAGGCGACTTACGGCGCGCCGCGGGTCAGCGCGCTGCGCCCCGACTGGAACGGCGAGAAGGTGCAGGTCGTTGAACTGCAGGATGCCGCAGCGATGCTGGAGCAGGCCGACCGCAACCTGCAGGCGCAGGAAAACCAGATCCGCGATCTGCAGGAGCGAATCGCCCGCTTCCGTCGTGAGGACGGTGCGCTGCGATTCACCATCGTTTGCCTGATCGCGCTGGCGCTGTTCCAGGCCGGACTGCTGATCTGGATGGCGACGCGCTAAGGCGCGACTGTTACCACCAGTGTTCTACCTGTACGCCGAAGTTCGAACCGTGCTGCGCATTGCCGAACGCGCCGCTGTCGGACAACGCAGAGCCCTCGGCCATCAGGTTGGCGGCACGCTGCGCGGCATCGTTCCAGCTGGCGTAGGTGTAGTACAGGCGGAATTCCGGGCGCGCCCAGAATCCCGGACCTGACGGTGACCAGGTCGGCGCGACGGTGAACTTGCTCAGCTTGCGCGTACCGTCGGTGGCGTCGATCTGGTCATGCCCCACTTCAGTGACGAGTTTGAACTGCTCGCTGAACGCATAGACCGGGCGCGCACCCACCGACCACCAGTCCTGATCGCCGCCGTCAGCACGCTTATCCTTCTGATAGACCACCTGGAACTGGCCGCCGAAGCGCGGCGTCAATTGCCAGTCGAAATACTCCACCACGCGCCAGCTCTTGGCGCTGTCGTCCAGGGTCACGTCGCCGGTATAGCCGAGGCCGGTGCCGGGCCCTTCGCCATATTGCAACGCCAGAGTGTTCTTGCCACCGAGAAAGTCAGACTGCACGTGCTGCACCGTCACCGCCCAACCACTATTGGCGTCGTCTCGACTGGGTTTATCGATGTAGCTGAGGCCAAATTCCAGCTCCCCGCCCGGGTTGCTGTCGAAGCCGCCGACGTTGAAGTCGTGGCGATTGACGTAGTCCTTCTGAAACACGCTGTCCTTGCGCGAGAAGGCGTAGCTGTACTTCAGCCCGCCAATCTCCATGTCCTCGACACCGGCGCCGGTGGCGCTCTGGTTCCAGTAGTAGAAATCGGAGATATGAATGTCATTACGCTTGTAGAAGCGGCGACCAGCCCAGAAAGAACCGTTGTTCAGCGCCGGCACCTTGCTCCACTCGGCATAGGCCTGCACCATCCGCGCCCAGCCATGATCACCGGTGAACTTCGGGGTATGGTTGTACTGGTTGTACAGCGCCGCCATGCCCTCCACGCTCAGCACCGAACCATCGGCAAAGGTGTAGAGGTCGTGACGAAGGTCCAGCTCGCCGTACTGCTCACATTCGTTACCGAGGCGGTACTTGGTCGGTGCGCCGGGCAGTTGGAAGCACGATTGCGAGTCGCTGTTGACCGATTCACCGACGCCGCTACGCATGTAGCCGGTGAATTCCAGGGCATGGCCGCTCAATGGCAGGGCCATCGCGGCAACGGCAGTCGCTACGCCCAGGGCTGTCAGGTTTTTTTTCATATCCACTCCGCTTTTGTTGTTATTGATCGCTGGATCGAGCCAAGACGACTCTGTTCATTCCTTAACCGTCCACTTTTCGCACCGCCTGCTGGCAAGGCAGGCGGCGTTTCACTGCGCGGTACCCGCTCCGTTGGAAACCAATCGGGTGACCTTGCTCTCACGCACGGGCTCAGGCTGCACCACGCCCAGCCGCTCGCCGGTCTGGGCATCGAACAGCAGCGCCCGGCGCGGATCGAATTGCAGACTGAGCGTTTCCCCCACCCGCGGCGCCTGATCCGGCGCCAAGCGGCAGCAGGCCTTGACCTGATTCAGCGTGAACACCACCAAGGTGTCTGGCCCGGTGGGTTCCACCACTTCGATGTCGACCGCCAGAGAAAAATCCGCTGATCCTGCTGGAGCCAGGCCGATTTGTTCCGGTCGGATGCCGAGAATGAGTTCGCGATCACGCAACCCGTCGTCGCTGGTAATCGGCAACGGCAATTCACAGCTGCCCTGCTCGCTGTTGAGCACACCCACCCAGCGCCCGTCACGCTGACGGATGCGCAGCGGTACGAAGTTCATCGGCGGCGAGCCGATGAAGCTGGCGACGAACAGGTTGGCCGGGTTGTTGTAGATCTCGTGGGGCGTGCCGAACTGCTGGATCACGCCATCCTTCATCACCGCGACCTTGTCGCCGAGGGTCATCGCCTCGATCTGGTCATGGGTGACGTACACAGTGGTGGTCTTCAGCCGCTGGTGCATCAGCTTGATCTCAGTGCGCATCTCCACCCGCAGCTTGGCATCGAGGTTCGACAACGGCTCGTCGAACAGGTAGATCTTCGGCCGCCGCGCCAGCGCCCGGCCCATGGCCACGCGCTGCTGCTGGCCACCGGAGAGCTGCGACGGCTTGCGCTCGAGCAACGGTTCGATCTGCAGCAGCTTGGCGACCCGCGCCACCTCCTCCTCGATCTTCGCCGCCGGCACCTTGCGCATCTTCAGGCCGAAGGCAATGTTGTCGCGTACGCTCATGGTCGGATACAGCGCGTAGGACTGGAACACCATGGCGATGTCGCGATCCTTCGGGCTGGCCTGGCTGATGTCCTCGCCGTCGACGAGAATCTCGCCGCCGGTGATGTTCTCCAGCCCGGCGATACAGTTCATCAGGGTGGATTTTCCGCAGCCCGAAGGCCCGACGAGGATCAGGAACTCACCGGCGTCGATCTTCAGCGCGATGTCCTTAAGCGTCGCGATCTGGCTGTTGCCATAACTCTTTTGAACGTTGCGCAGTTCCAGGGAAGCCATCGTTGTTCTCCTCAACCCTTGACGGCGCCGGCAGTCAGCCCGCGCAGGAAATATTTGCCGGCGACCACGTAGACCACCAGTGTGGGCAGGCCTGCGATCATCGCGGCGGCCATATCGACGTTGTATTGCTTGGCACCGGTGCTGGTGTTCACCAGGTTGTTCAGCGCCACGGTGACCGGCTGGGTGTCGCCACTGGCGAACACCACACCGAAGAGGAAGTCGTTCCAGATCTGGGTGAACTGCCAGATCAGGCAGACCATGATGATCGGCACCGACATCGGCAGCAGGATGCGGCCGAAGATGGTAAAGAAGCCGGCACCGTCCAGCCGCGCCGCGCGCACCAGCGCATCCGGCACGCTGACGTAGAAGTTGCGGAAGAACAGTGTGGTGAAGGCCAGGCCGTAGACCACATGGACCAACACCAGACCGGTGGTGGTATTGGCCAGGCCTAGCTTGCCGAGGGTGAAGGACGCCGGCAGCAGGATCACCTGGAACGGCAGGAAGCAGCCGAACAGCAGCAGACCGAAGAACAGCTGCGAGCCACGGAAGCGCCACATCGACAGCACATAGCCATTGAGCGCACCCAACGCGGTGGAAATCAGCACCGCCGGAATGACGATCTTCACCGAGTTCCAGAAATAGCCGCCGATACTGTCCCAGGCCGTCAGCCAGCCCATGGCGCTGAACGCTTCAGGCCAGCTCAGCAGGTTGCCGGTGCGGATGTCTTCCGGGGTCTTGAAGCTGGTCAGCAGCATCACGATCAGCGGCACCAGGTAGACGGCACAGGCCAACAACAAGGTGGCGTAGATGGTCAGGCGCCCGAGGGTCAGGCGCGGTTGCGCGAAGTCAGACATGGCGCTTGTTCCTCAGCTCGGAGTACAGATAAGGCACGATGATCGCCATCACCGCGCCGAGCATCAGCATGGCGCTCGCCGCACCCAGGCCCATCTGGCCACGGGTGAAGGTATGGGCGTACATGAACATCGCCGGCAGATCACTGGAATACCCCGGACCACCGGCAGTCATCGCCGCGACCAGGTCGAAGCTCTTGATCGCGATATGGGCCAGAATCATCAAGGCACTGAAGAACACCGGGCGCAGGCTCGGCAGCACGATGCGCAGGTAGATGGTCGGCAGGCTCGCACCATCCACCTGGGCGGCGCGGATGATCGATTGATCGACGCTGCGCAGACCGGCGAGGAACAGCGCCATGACGAAGCCCGAGGCCTGCCACACCGCCGCGATCACCAGGCAATAGATGACCCGATCCGGATCGACCAGCCAGTCGAAGCGAAAGCCTTCCCAGCCCCAGTCGCGCAGCAGCTTGTCCAGGCCCAGGCCGGGATTGAGCAGCCACTGCCAGGCGGTGCCGGTGACGATCATCGACAGCGCCATGGGGTACAGGTAGATGGTGCGGATCAGCCCTTCGCGACGGATGCGCTGGTCCAGCAGCACGGCGAGCACGACGCCGATGATCAGGCTGACGGCGATGAACAAGCCGCCGAAGACCAGCAGGTTCTGGCTGGCGACCCACCAGCGGTCGTTGTCCCAGAGGCGCTCGTACTGCTGCAGACCGACCCACTTGTAGCTGGGCATGAAGCGCGAATTGGTGAACGAGAGCAGGAAGGTCCAGCCGATGTAGGCGTAGAAGCCGACCAGCACGATCAGCATGCTCGGCGCCAGCACCAGCTTGGGCAGCCAGCGCTGCAGGGCGTCGAGCGGCGAGGCCTTGGCGGGCCTGGCTTGAAGCGCGATGGAGCTCATTGGTGTGATCCCTCATGGAAATCCGGGATGTCGTCGCCCGCGGCACAGGCCAAAGCCTGTACCGGGACGCACGTTTCGGGAACCGGGGCGGACGCGGTCCGCCCTTGGCGTTACTGCACGGCCTTGATCGCCGCCGCCAGCTGCTTGGCCGCCTTTTGCGGGTCGGCCTTGGGGTCGTTGAAGAAGTTGGTGACTACGTCGAACACCGCGCCCTGCACGTAGCTAGAAGCAGCCATGCCATGAGTCAGACTGGGCTGCAGACCGCTGCCCTTGGCGGCTTCCTTGAAGTCGGTCATCGACTGCTGGGCACAGGCATCGAACTCGCTCATGTCCTGGTCCTGGCGAACCGGAATCGAGCCCTTGTTCTGGTTGAAGAAGGTCTGGAATTCCGGCTCCAGCACGGTGCGCGCCAGGTCGTCCTGAGCCTTGCGGTTGTCGTCGCTGCTGAGCTTGAACATCGCCAGGGAGTCGATATTGAAGGCGAAGCTGCCCTGGGTGCCGGGGAATGGCAGGCACTGGTAATCCTTGCCGGCGACCTTGTTGGCGGCGGTGAACTCGCTCTTGGCCCAGTCGCCCATGATCTGCATGCCAGCCTTGCCGTCGATGACCATGCCGGTCGCACGGTTCCACTCGCGCCCGGCCGCATCGGCATCGATGTAGTCGCGCAGCTTTTTCAGGGCGGTGAAGGCCTGGACCATCTTGTCGCCGGTCAGGGTGTCGTTATCCAGCTCGACGAAGGCCTTGTGATAGTCGTCCGGGCCGAGAATGCCCAGCACGAAGCCCTCGAACACGGTGCCGTCCTGCCAAGGCTGGCCGCCATGGGCGACCGGAATGAAGCCGGCGGCCTTGAGCTTGTCCGCAGCGGCGAAGAATTCATCGAGAGTCTTCGGCGGCTTGGCGCCGGCCTTTTCGAACACCTCCGGGTTGATCCACAGCCAGTTGACCCGATGCACGTTGACCGGCACGGCTACGTAGGAGCCGTCGTACTGCATGATCTTGCGCACCTGCTCGGGCAGCAGTTCGTCCCAGCGCTCGGCCTTGGCGGTGTCATCGAGGTTGGCGAGCAGGCCGAGCTCGCCCCACTCCTGAATGTCCGGGCCCTTGATCTGTGCGGCGGATGGCGGGTTGCCGGAAACGGCGCGGGTTTTCAGTACGGTCATGGCAGCCTCGCCACCACCGCCGGCGACGGCGAAGTCCTTCCAGCTGTGGCCTTTCTGCTCGACCAGCTTCTGCAGGGTATCGGCCGCGCGCTTTTCACCGCCGGAGGTCCACCAGTGCAGAACTTCGACTTCACCAGCATGGGCGAGTACAGGCAGGGCAAGGGAAACGGATAGAGCGAGACGATGGAACGCATTCATGGAGGGGCACCTTCTTGTTTTTATCCTGCAAGTCATGGTCGCTTGCGATGGATCGAGTCTATGCGCAGAAAAATGGACACTGGGTAACGAAGGGATGGCCGATGGTCACAAGGCCGTTACAAAGGTACGCGGCAGGTAACGCGGGGCGGACGCACGGGGCGGACGCACGGGTCAGCGCGGCAGGGTAAGCGTCACCCTCAGCCCGCCATGCTGCAGGTTGCGCATGCTCAGCTCACCGCCGTGGGCGTGGGCGATGTTGCGCGCAATGCCGAGGCCCAGCCCATAGCCCTGCTGTTGACCGGAAAGCCGCACGTGAGGCTCGAAGACCTGTTCGAGACGCTGCTCCGGCACACCGGGGCCCTCATCATCGACGTGCAGCACAAGCGCCTCCTTGCCATCCTCGACATGCAGATGGGCGCGCTCGCCGTACTTCAAGGCGTTATCCAGCAGATTGCCAATGCAGCGCTTCAGCGCCAGTGGCTTGCCGGGATAAGGCGCCGAAGCGTGCCCGTCGAGGGTCACGCGGGTGCGGTCACAGGCCTGATACGGCTCGACGATATGCTCGAGGAGCAGATTGAGATCCACCGCCTCGACGTTCTCGTGGATATCGGTGTCCTTCACGCACTGCAAAGCGCCCTTGACCAGCAATTCCAGCTCGTCGAGGTCACGGGTGAACTTGATCTGCTGGGCTTCATCCTCCAGCAGCTCGACGCGCAGACGCAGCCGCGTGATCGGCGTGCGCAAGTCGTGGGAAATCGCGCTGAACAACTGGCCGCGCTCGGTCAGGTAGCGGCTGATACGCTCGCGCATGTTGTTGAAGGCGCGACTCACCTCGACGATCTCACTGGCCCCAGCCTCGGTCAGCGGCCGCACTTCGCCGCCCACGGACATTTCCCGCGCCGCCTTGGCCAGGCGCTTCAGCGGTCGGCTCTGCCAGCGCACCAGCAAGCCGATGAACAGCAGCAGAAAGGCGCTGGTCAGCACGATGAACCACAGCTGCTGAATCGGCAGACCCTCGTCCTCCAGACTGACGTAGGGTGCCGGCATCAGCGAGGCCAGATAGAGCCACTCCTGCGGGGCGATCTGGATCTGCGTCACCAGTACCGGTGGCGACAGCGGCTCCAGCCCCAGCGCGTAATGCGCCCAGGAGCGCGGCAGTTCGTCGAGCTTGATGCCGCTGTTGAAGATGCGCAGGTCATCCGGGCTGACGAACTCGATGGTCAGATCCACCTCGCCACCAAGCCGTTGACGCAACACCTGCTCGACCTCATGCAGGACGGCCCGCTTGCGCGGCGTTTCGGGGAGGATCTTCATGTCCAGCGGATTGTCGTTGAGCGAGACGAAGAAGCGCGTGCCGCCCATGCTGCGCAACTGATCGAGTACCAGCGGACGATAGCCCAGTGGCAACGAACGGAAGTAGCTGACGCTGGCGGCCATCGACTGCGCCAGGCTGCGGGCGCTGGTGAGCAGGCCTTCCATCTGGCTGGCGCGCAGCTGTGACAGCCAGACCAGGCTCGACAGGCCCTGAGCCAGCAACACCGCCAGCAGGGTCAGGAGCAGCATCCGTCCGAGCAGCGAGCGCGGCACCAGCCGCAGGCGCCGCCGCTCAGTGCGCAGATTCATGGTGCGGCGTTACCTGGGTGGCCAAGAGATAGCCGCTGCCACGCACGGTGCGGATCAGCCGCGGCGACTTGCCGGTGTCGCGCAGGCGCTGGCGCAGACGGCTGACCGCCATGTCGACGATGCGCTCCAGCGGCATCACCTCGCGGCCGCGCGTGGCGTTGGCGATGGTGTCGCGGTCGAGGATCTGCTGCGGATGGTCGAGAAACAGCTTGAGCAGGGCGAAATCGGCGCCAGAGAGAAAGACTTCTTCGCCGTCAGCGTGAAACAGGCGGTGGCTGATCATGTCCAGCCGCCACTCATCGAAGGCCAGCACATCGCTGCCGCGTTCCTGGGCGAAGCTGACCCGCCGCAGCAATGCCTTGATCCGCGCCAGCAACTCGCGCGGGCTGAAGGGTTTGCCCAGGTAATCGTCGGCGCCGAGTTCAAGGCCGATCACCCGATCGGCCTCGTCGGAGCTCGCCGTGAGCATGATGATCGGCATCGAAGCCAGCCGCTCGTGCTGGCGAATCCAGCGACAGAGACTGAAGCCGTCTTCGTCGGGCAGCATCACGTCGAGAATCACCAGATCGGCCGGCTCGGCACACAGGGCAGCGCGAAACTCACCGCCGTCCGGCACGCCGCGCACCTGAAAACCCGAGCGGCTGAGATAGGTCTGCAACAGTTCGCGGATTTCCTGATCGTCATCGACCAGAAGGATGTTCTTACCTGCTTGGCTCACGTCACGTCCCTTTTCTTGTTGTTATGGGGTCACCCGCCGACCCGCCATGTCGCAGCCTAGGCTCCCTCCAACAACGGTTGCAATGCCACGCCCGCGCCTTCCAGGCCCGGATACGGCGCGGTCACCAGCCATACTGGCAGGCGATCGAAATAGCGGCTCATCTGCCCCTTCTCGCGCAGCGCCTCGCTGAAACCGCTGCGCAGGAACATCTCGGCGAAACGCGGCACTACGCCACCGACGATGTAAACGCCGCCACGGGCGCCGAGGGTCAGCACGTTGTCGCCGACGATACGCCCCAGCCAGCGACAGAACTGTTCCAGCACCGCCATCGCGTAGGCGTCGCCCGCCAGCGCGGCCTTGGTGATACCCGCAGGCGAATCGAACTCCACCTGCTGCCCGTCCAGCGCACAGCAGGCGCGGTAGAGCGTCAGCAGCCCCGGGCCGCTTAGCACCGCTTCGGCATTCACATGGCCGAGCGAACGATGCAGATGCGCCCAGATTGCCGCTTCGCGCTCGCTGCCGATCGGCAGGCAGATATGCCCGCCCTCTCCGGGCAACGCGCGCCATCCGCCGCCCGACAACGGCAACAATCCCGCAACGCCAAGCCCGGTGCCGGGCCCTATGACCAGCCTCGGGCGTCCTGGTTCAGGCTCGCCCTGGCAAACCGTGATGCGCTCACCGTCGTGCAACCGCGTCATACCGAGGGCCATGGCGGTGAAGTCGTTGATCAGCAACAGCTCCTTCACGCCCAGCTCGCGGCAGAAGGCTTCGCGGCTCAGCTGCCAATGGTTGTTGGTGAAGCGAAACAGATCGCCGCCCACCGGCCCGGCACAGGCCAGGCAGACCGCCTCGAGCGCTTCCAGCGGCTGGTCGACTTCACGCAGATAGGCGCGAATCGCCAACTCCGGGCTCGCGTAGTCCGCGGTGGGGAGCACGCGAATCTGCTCGATGCGCTGATCACGCCAGAGGGCGAAACGTGCATTGGTACCGCCAATATCTCCAACCAGCGCAGTGCTCATCTGAGCGCCTCCAGGCTCTCGGTGAAGGCACTGGCGCCCTGCTCTGCCGTACTGAACGAGGCGCGCATGAAGGCGAACAGCTCACGGCCGCAACCGATGCCCATGTCTTCTGGGCGAATCGCCGGTTCCCGCGCGCCCCACTCGACGGGGTCGACCAACGCCAGCAGCTCTCCGCTTTCGCCGTCGACGCGGAGGATGTCGCCATCGCGCACCCGCGCCAGCGGCCCGCCGTCCAGCGCCTCGGGGCAGACGTGAATGGCCGCCGGCACCTTGCCCGACGCACCGGACATGCGCCCGTCGGTGACCAGCGCCACCTTGTAGCCTCGGTCCTGCAGCACACCGAGGAATGGCGTGAGCTTGTGCAGTTCGGGCATGCCATTGGCTTTCGGCCCCTGGAAACGCACCACGGCAATGAAATCGCGCTCCAGCTCGCCGGCCTTGAACGCCGCCGCCAGCTCGCTCTGATCGATGAATACCCGCGCCGGCGCCTCGACTACACGGTGCTCGGGTGCCACGGCGGAAATCTTGGTCACGCCGCGACCGAGGTTGCCCTCCAGCACGCGCAATCCGCCTTCCGGCGAAAACGGCCGCTCCGCCGGACGCAGGATGCTCTCATCGAGACTCTGCGTCGGGCCGTCGCGCCAGACCAGCCTGTCACCGTCGAGGAACGGTTCCTGGATGTAGCGGCGCAGGCCTTTGCCGACCACGGTGTGCACGTCCTCGTGCAACAACCCGGCGTCGAGCAGCGTGCGCACCATGAACGGCACTCCGCCACAGGCGTGGAAATGGTTCACGTCGGCCTGACCGTTGGGGTAGACCTTGGCCAGCGTCGGCACCACCTCGGAAAGATCGGCCATGTCCTGCCAGGTCAGCTGGATGCCAGCGGCGCGGGCGAACGCCGGGATATGCAGGGTGTGGTTGGTCGAACCACCGGTGGCGTTGAGCGCGACCACCGAGTTGACGATGGATTTCTCGTCGACCACCTGACACAGCGGCGTGTAGTTGCCGGCCTGATGGGTCAGGCGCGTGACCTGCTGCGCCGCTTCGCGAGTCAGCGCATCGCGCAGCGGCGTGTAGGGGTTGACGAACGATGAGCCCGGCAGATGCAGGCCCATGATCTCCATCACCACCTGGTTGGTGTTGGCGGTGCCGTAGAAGGTGCAGGTGCCGGGGCTGTGATAGGACTTCATCTCCGATTCCAGCAGCTCCTCGCGGCTGGCCTTGCCCTCGGCATAGCGCTGGCGCACCTCGGCCTTCGCCTTGTTGGGAATCCCCGAGGGCATCGGCCCACCCGGCACGAAGATGGTCGGCAGATGGCCGAAGCGCAGCGCGCCGATCATCAGGCCCGGTACGATCTTGTCGCAGATGCCGAGCATCAGCGCGGCATCGAACATGTTGTGCGACAGCGCAACGGCGGTGCTCATGGCGATCACTTCGCGACTGGCCAGGCTCATCTCCATGCCCGCCTCGCCCTGGGTCACGCCATCGCACATGGCCGGCACGCCGCCAGCGAACTGGCCGACCGAACCGATCTCGCGCAGCGCCTGGCGAATCATTTCCGGAAAATGCTCGTAGGGCTGATGCGCCGACAGCATGTCGTTGTATGCGGAAACGATTGCGACATTCGCCGCGTTCATCAGGCGCAGACTCTGCTTGTCCTGGGGAGAATTGCAGCCGGCGACGCCATGGGCGAAGTTGGCGCATTGCAACCCACCTCGCTGCGGGCCTTCACTAGCGGCGGCGGCCATCATCGCCAGATAGCGCTCGCGGGTCTTGCGGCTGCGCTCGACCAGGCGCTCGGTGACTTCCAGAACTCGCGGGTGCATGCGTCTCTCCTGCTGCGGAATTTTGTTCTTCGACAACCATAAACCATCCGGAGTCGGTTGGCGTTCGGACAGGACGCAAGGCCAATGGTTGCGCGCGACGTGCAGCCAGACAGTGCGGGCGCCTCGGGCGAGCGTTCGCAGCGAGACGCGCTCGGCATCCCGCGATAGCCGCACTCAGGGGCTCGACTGTTCCTCGTCGGGATCGATGTCCGAGGCTTGCGCTTCGAGCAGATCGTCGAAGTCGGTCTTCAGGCCCTGCTCCATGCCGTCGAGTTCGGCCAGCAGGCTGCGGAAGCTGGTCTGCTCACGCAGCGGCGCCGCCTCCTCGTCGGCCACCTCGTCGGCCCGCGCCTGCAAGGCGACGGGCACCGGAGCGTCCTCATCGTCGAGTATCGGCCGCAACTCGGGCTCCATTTCGCGCAGCACGGCGAGCGGCGGCAGCTCATCGAGGTTCTTCAGGTTGAAATGGTCGAGGAACTGCCGGGTCGTGGCGAACATCGCCGGCCGACCCGGCACGTCACGATGGCCCACCACACGAACCCACTCGCGTTCCAGCAGTGTCTTGACGATCTGACTGTTAACCGCGACGCCGCGGATGTCCTCGATCTCACCACGGGTGATCGGCTGTCGATAGGCGATCAGCGCCAGGGTTTCCAGCATCGCGCGGGAGTAACGCTGCGGACGCTCTTCCCAGAGCCGACCGACCCACGGCGAAAAGCGCTGACGCACCTGCAGGCGGTAACCACTGGCGACCTCCTTGAGTTCGAAGGCGCGGCCCTTGCAGGATTTTTCCAGCACCTCGAGCGCTTTTTTCAGCTGCGCCGATGACGGCCGTTCGTTTTCCTCGAACAGCTCGCCCAGGCGCTCCAGGGATAGCGGTTTGCCGGATGCGAGCAGAAAGGCTTCGAGCAGCGAAGCGAGATCCTTGGGATCGGACAGGTCCACGATTGACTCCTGCAAATGCCTATTCGGTACGGCTGCGCACATGGATCGGCGCAAAGGGCTCGTTCTGCACCAGCTCGACCAGCGACTCCTTGATCAGTTCGAGCACGGCCATGAAGGTCACCACCACGCCGAGGCGCCCTTCCTCGATGCGGAACAGCGCTACGAAGGGAACGAAGCCACCATTCTTCAAGCGTTCGAGCACCTCGCTCATGCGCTCGCGGGTCGACAGCGCTTCGCGGGTGACCTGGTGACTCTCGAACATATCGGCGCGGCGCAGCACTTCGGCCATCGACACCAGCAGCTCTTCCAGACTGACTTCCGGAAGCAGCTTGCGCGCCCGGGCCTCGGGCGCATCGAGACGCGGCACCTGCAGGTCGCGGCCGACCCGCGGCAGCTCGTCGATGTCTTCGGCGGCGGCCTTGAAACGCTCGTACTCCTGCAGCCGGCGGATCAGCTCCGCGCGCGGATCGTCTTCTTCCTCGGCGACCTCCGCCGAGCGCGGCAGCAGCATGCGTGACTTGATCTCGGCGAGCATCGCGGCCATCACCAGATACTCGGCGGCCAGCTCCAGGCGCACCGATTTCATCAGCTCGACGTAGCCCATGTACTGCCGGGTGATCTCGGCGACCGGAATATCGAGGATGTCGATGTTCTGCTTGCGGATCAGGTAGAGCAGCAGATCCAGCGGGCCTTCGAACGCTTCGAGAAAGACTTCCAGCGCATCCGGCGGGATGTAGAGGTCCAGCGGCAACTCGGTCACCGCCTCGCCATAGACCAGCGCCAGGCGTAGCTGCTCGCCGGGCTGGAGCGCTTCGGGACTGGGGGACTCGGTTTGCTGCATGGACATCCTCAGAGGCTGCGGGCGCGCGTCAGCGGTAATTCAGGCCCATCGCCTGACGAACTTCGATCAGCGTCTCACGGGCTTCGTCACGCGCGTGTTCAGCGCCTTCGGCGAGGATGCTGCGAACCAGATCGGGGTTCTGCTCGTAGTCCAGCGCGCGTTCCTGCAACGGCGCCAGGTCCGACTTGATCGAGTCGATCAGCGGCGCCTTGCACTCCAGGCAGCCGATACCGGCGCTGCGACAGCCCTGTTCGGCCCATTGGCAGACATCCTGAGCGGAGTGCACCAGATGCATTTGCCAGACCGGGCAGCGCGTGGGTTCACCCGGGTCGCTGCGATGTACGCGTGCCGGATCGGTGGGCATGCGACGGATCTTCTCCTCGATCTCGTTCGGCGTGTCGCGCAGGTAAATGGCGTTGCTGTTCGACTTGGCCATCTTGCCGCCGTCGAGCCCGGAGATCTTCGGCGACTCGCCCAGTAGCGCCTGTGGCTCAGGCAGCAGCAGCTTGCCGCAGCCTTCCAGATAGCCGTAAAGGCGCTCCTGATCGCCGATGGTGATGGTCTGCTGTTCCTTGATAATGGCGCGCGCGGTGTTCAGCGCGTCGACGTCACCCTGCTCCTGATAGCTCTTGCGCAGGCTGACATAGAGCCGCGAGGTCTTCTTGCCGAGCTTGCGGATCGCCGCTTCGGCCTTGTCCTCGAAATCCGCTTCGCGCCCATACAGATGGTTGAAGCGCCGCGCGACGTCGCGGGCGAATTCGATATGTGGCAGCTGGTCGGCACCAACCGGCACCAGCCCGGCACGATAGATCAGGATGTCCGCCGCCTGCAGCAGCGGATAGCCGAGGAAGCCGTAGGTATCCAGATCCTTGTGCTGCAGATTCTGCTGCAACTCCTTGTAGGACGGCACCCGCTCGAGCCAGCCCAGTGGGCAGATCATCGACAGCAGCAGGTGCAGCTCGGCGTGCTCCGGCACCTGTGACTGGATGAATAGCGTTGCGGAACTCGGACTGACGCCTGCGGCCAGCCAGTCCACCGCCATATCCATGATGTTCTGCGAGATTTCGCCGGAGTTTTCGTAGTCGGTGGTCAGCGCGTGCCAGTCGACGATGCAGAAGAAACACTCGTACTCGTGCTGCAGTTTGACCCAGTTCTTCAGCACGCCGTTGTAGTGGCCGAGGTGAAGCCGGCCACTCGGGCGCATACCGGAAACCACGCGCCGCTGCGAATCCATGGAGCTCAAAAGGGTGTCCTTAGTTGATAGTGTACGGGCACGCTGCCTTTCAGCCTCAGGCCATAAAGGGTGCCGGATCGCCACAACCGACCCGCACTACCTCGGGTTGATCGTCGACCAGGCTGACCACCGTCGATGCCTCGACGCCACCGTAACCGCCATCGATGATCAGGTCTACCTGATGCTCCAGCGCATCGCGCATCTCGTACGGATCGCTCATCGGCAGTTCCTGCCCGGGCAGGATCAGGCTGACGCTCATCAGCGGCTCACCGAGTTCCTCCAGCAGTGCCTGGGCGATTGGCTGCGCCGGCACACGCAGGCCGATGGTGCGCCGCTTGGGGTGCAGCAACATGCGTGGCACTTCGCGGGTGGCCGACAGGATGATGGTGTACGGCCCCGGCAGATGAGCCTTGAGCAGGCGGAAGGCCGCGGTATCGACCTTGGCGAACAGCCCCAGCTGCGACAGATCGCGACAGGCCAGGGTGAAGTTGTGCTTGTCGTCCAGCTGGCGCAGGCGACGGATGCGCTCGATGCCTGCCTTGTTGCCCATCGAGCAACCGACGGCATAACTGGAATCGGTCGGGTACACCACCACGCCGCCCTTGCGGATGATTTCCACGGCCTGTTTGATCAGGCGTGGCTGGGGGTTATCCGGGTGGATCTGAAAAAACTGGCTCATGGAAACTCCCTGTTCAGCTGGCAGCAGATGTGCGGCGCTCATGATCGAAATGTCTCCAAAGCGGCGACAGGTCTTCCGGCAAGCTGCGGTACAGCCCAAGCTCCGACCAGTCGCCGGGCGCATGGAAATCACTGCCAACCGTGGCCATCAGGCCCAGCTCTCGTACCAGCGTGGACAGACCGCCGACCTGTTCCAGCGGCTGCATGCCATTAACCACTTCCAGCGCATGACCGCCAGCCTGGGCGAAATCGACGACCAGTCGGCGCCGCTTGCTGCGCGTGAAATCATATTGCCAGGGGTGCGCCAGGCTGATCCAGGCACCGGAGTCGCGCAAGGTCTGCACCGTCTGCTCAAGGCTCGGCCAGTGCTGCTTGACATCACCGAGCTTGCCCGAGCCCAGCCACTTGCGGAACGCCTCGGCGCGGTCACGCACATGAGCGGCGCGTACCAGGAAATCGGCGAAGTGCGGCCGCGCCGGTGCGTTACCGCTATCGCCGAGTTCCTGCTGGACCGCGCGGGCTCCTTCGAGCGCACCGGGCATCCCCTTCGCCTCAAGCCGCTGAGCAATCAGCTCGGCGCGGCGCCAGCGCCCCTCGTGCAACTGCGCGATCGACTGCTGCAACGCCGGTGCCTCGGCGTCGAACGCATAGCCCAATACATGAATGGTAGCCCCGTTCCATAGACACGACAGCTCGATGCCGTTGACCAGCTGCATGCCCAGCCTCTGTGCTGTGCTCCGCGCCTCGGCAAGACCGTCCACCGTGTCGTGGTCGGTGAGTGCCAGCAACCGGATGCCCCGCGCATGAGCGCGTTCTACCACAACGGCAGGTGCCAGCGCGCCATCCGAGGCGGTGCTGTGGCAATGCAGATCGACAATCATCTAGTAACGCACTCCAGTGAGGTGCTGAGACCTCGAGAAAAAACAACCGTGAGCCGTGGCGTTTGGCGTTTTACCGGCCCGAACAAACAGGCGCTCACGTGCAAACGGCCGGCTAGTCTAACGCCGCGCCGAGGCTTTGGCTTGCATACGCGCCTTCGGCACAGCGCCGCTGCCTGCAAACTTGTTCCTGCTTCGACCGCTGATCCCGTTCACCGTGCGGTCTACCTGCGTCCCGAACAAGCGTGCCACTTCCGCCACAAGCGCCGTTTGCTATGATGCCGCGCTGCACGGCAGGCAACGCAACGCAACGCGTCCGTACTAGCGCCGCCGGCAACGCTGCTGCCGCCAACATGCATGCGCTTAGCTTTTCTACCGCTACACCCGCAATCCACGCGAACGAGGACCGACCATGCTGTACGCCGTTATCGCCACTGACGCCCCGAACTCCCTGCAAGACCGTCTCGCTACCCGCCCGGCCCACCTGGCACGCCTGGAACAGCTGAAGAATGAAGGTCGCCTGGTGCTCGCCGGTCCGCACCCGGCCATCGACAGCAACGACCCGGGCGAAGCGGGTTTCAGCGGCAGCCTGGTTGTCGCAGAGTTCGACTCTCTGGAAGCGGCACAGCAGTGGGCCGATGCCGATCCCTATATAGTCGCGGGTGTTTACGCGAACGTAGTGGTCAAGCCGTTCAAGAAAGTACTGCCCTGAGCCGACACAGCAGGGAATAGCGATTCTGCCCCGGCCGTTGGCGCTCCACGGCCTCGTAAGGAAATAGGAGTTCCGATGCGTCAACGACCGCTCTCCCTGCTGCTTGCCCTGACACTACTCGCCCCCGTGCTACACGCCGAGGAAGCGGCACCGGAACCCTACGTTCCAGCGGTCGAATCCAGTGAGCTCATCGACTTCGAAGGGATGGAAGTCGCCCCTGAACCTCAGGCCGCGACGCCGGGTGCCGACACTACCCAAGCATTGCTGCTGCGCCTGCGCGAAGAAAACCGGCGCCTGCGCCTGCAGTTGCAAACCGAGCAGGCGAAAGCGATGCCGGTACTGCTGAACGATCAGCAGCAATGGTTTGCCGTGGGCGGTGCAGTCGGTGTCGTCAGTTTTACCCTGGGCCTGCTGGTCTCGCGCGGTCGCCGCCGGCGCCAATGGCTCAACTGATCAATCGAGCCGACATGAGTGAACTACTGCTTATCGACGACGACCAGGAGCTCTGCGAGCTGCTGATCAGCTGGCTGGCTCAGGAAGGCTTCGTCGCCCACGCCTGCCACGATGGCAAAAGTGCGCGCCAGGCACTTGCAGAGCACCAACCGGCAGCGGTGGTCCTGGACGTGATGCTCCCCGATGGCAGCGGCCTGGAGCTGCTCAAACAGCTGCGTAGCGAGCATCCGCAGCTGCCGGTGTTGATGCTTTCCGGCCGTGGCGAACCGCTGGATCGCATTCTGGGTCTGGAACTCGGCGCCGACGATTACCTTGCCAAGCCCTGTGACCCGCGCGAACTTACCGCGCGCCTGCGTGCCGTTCTGCGCCGTAGCCAGCCGACGGCGACGCCGAGTCAGGTCGAACTCGGCGATCTCTGCTACAGCCCAGCGCGCGGCATAGCCAGTGTCGGCGGTGCCGAGGTCAGCCTGACGTTGTCGGAGGGCCGCATTCTCGAGGCGCTGCTGGCGCAACCCGGCGAGCCGATGGACAAACAGGCCCTGGCCCAGCACGCACTGGGGCGCAAGCTCACCCTCTACGACCGCAGCCTGGACATGCACGTCAGCAACCTGCGCCGCAAGCTCGGCCCCCACGCCGACGGCAACCCGCGCATCGTGGCGCTGCGCAGCCGTGGCTACCTTTACGCTGTCTGACCGTCTTTACCGAGGCTTTACCCTGGGCTGACCGCGCTTGACCTTGCCCTGCATAGACTGAGCTCATCCGGTCACAGCCCGCCGCCAGCAATCAGATCATGCTGCGGCACGGCCGGTGTCCCATATCCAGGAGAGTATTCAGATGCGCAAATCACTCGTAGCCCTACTGTTCGCCGCCGCCCTGCCAGCCCTCGCCGTAGCCATGCCTGGTGGCATGCAGGACGGTCAGCATGCGGGCAAGCGCGCCCCACACATGTTTCACGGCCTGGACCTGACCAAAGAGCAACAGCGCGAAATGCGCAAGCTGATGGGCGAGCAGATGAAGCAGCGCCAGGAAATCACCCAGCGCTATCTCGACAAGCTGCCTGAAGCCGAGCGCAAGGCCATGCAGAAGGATCTGGACGCCAGTCGGGAAACGACCCACCAGAGCATGCGAGCCCTGCTCAAGCCCGAGCAGCAACAAGCCTTCGACGAAGGCATGAAGAAGATGGAAGAAAAGCGCGCCGAGCGTGCCGAATTCCTTGAATGGAAAGCCGAACGCGATCAGAAGAACTGATCCCGGGCTTTCCTGAAACCTGCCCGGCCAGTTTCCGCCAGCGTACGCAACGCTGGACGGAAGCTGGCCGGGCTTTGCCGTGGAGAGACCTGTGCGATCACTGTTCTGGCGCATTCTCGCGACATTCTGGCTGGCCATCGCGCTGGTTGCCGGCCTGGCGATGCTGCTTGGCCATGCGTTGAACCAGGACGCCTGGATTCTCGGTCGTCACCCGGCCCTGCAAGGTCTTGCCGAAACATGGACGGAAGTCTACGAGCGCCAAGGCCCCGTGGCCGCGCAGCGTCTGCTCGAACAGCACCGGCATCGCTCGCGCGTCGATGTGCAGGTACTCGCCGAAAACGGTCAGCCGATCATTCGCGGCACCTTTCCCGCGCGCGCCGCCGCTTTCGAGGCACGCCATCAGAATCGCGAGCGCCAGCTACCCTGGCGGCGCCTGACCGCTGATTACACCAGCCCCACCAGCGGTGAAACCTATCTGTTCATTTACCGCATTCCGCATCCCGAGCTGCAAGCCTGGCACCGAGGCAGCCTGGCGTGGCCGCTGAGCGCATTGGGCATCGCCCTGGTGGTGCTCACCGGCTTCAGCCTGCTACTGACGCTATCGATAACCCGCCCGCTGGATCGACTGCGCCGGGCGGTGCATGACCTGGGGCAAACCAGCTATCAACAGCAATCTCTGGCCCGCCTGGCGACCCGCCGCGACGAGCTTGGCCTACTGGCCAGCGACTTCAACCGTATGGGCGCGCGCTTGCAGGCGCTGATCAGCAGCCAGCGTCAGCTGTTGCGCGATGTGTCCCACGAGCTGCGCTCCCCCCTGGCGCGCCTGCGCATAGCCCAGGCACTCGCCGAGCGCGCCAGTCCGAGCGAGCGCGAAGTGATCTGGCCGCGCCTGGCCAAGGAGTGCGACCGACTGGAAGCCCTGATCAGCGAGATTCTCGAACTCTCGCGCCTGGATGCCGAGCCAGGCACCGCAACGGGCGTCGATCTGCCAGCAATGTTTGAACAACTGGAAGACAACGCCCGCATCATCGCCCCGAATCAGCGCATCGACAGCCGGGTACAACCCGGGCTTCGCCTGATTGGCTGGACGGACATGCTGGAACGGGCGCTGGACAACCTGTTGCGCAATGCCCTGCGCTTCAACCCAGAGGGTGTACCCGTGGAGCTGCATGCGCAGCGCGAAGGAAACGAGGTGGTACTCAGCGTGCGCGACCACGGCCCAGGAGTCGCCGACAAGCATCTACTGCAACTCAGCGAGCCCTTCTTCCGCGCGCCTGGGCAGACGGCTGCCGGGCATGGCCTCGGACTGGCCATCGCCCGCCGCGCAGCCGAGCGGCATGGTGGACAACTGGAGCTGACCAACCATCCCGACGGCGGCTTTGTTGCCAGTCTGCGTCTGCCGCTGGCAGACGATTCGGCCCAAGGCCAAAGCCTTCAGATACCGGGTTGACCATCCCAGCCAGCAACGAAGGCCTGCGGGTCGAGCACCGGCGCCGTGCGCACCCGTCCTTCGGGTGTTCCGAGATACAGGAAGCCGAGCACGTGCTCCTGCTCGCGCAAACCCAGCCCCTCGAGTACATGAGGGTCGTAGGCAAACTCACCGGTGCGCCACACCGCACCGATACCCTGGGCGTGCCCAGCCAGCAGCAGGCCATGGGCTGCACATCCTGCAGCGAGCAACTGCTCGCCGTCGGGCACTTTCGGGTGCGCCTTGAGGCTCGCAATCACCACGATCAGCATCGGCGCACGCAGCGGCATGTTGCGCGCTTTCTGCAAGGCCTCTTCGGAGGCTTCCGGGTTACGCAATTGCAAGGCGGCGGCAAACAGCTCACCGAGCTTGTGTCGCGCGTCGCCCTCGATGGTCAGAAAGCGCCAGGGATGCAGTTGGCCGTGATCCGGCGCGCGTAACGCCGAGCGGAAGAGCAGATCGAGTTGAGCGGCATCGGGGGCTGGCTCGCACAGGCGAGTGACCGATACGCGATTGAGCAACAGGTCCAGAGCGTCCATCCATTACCTCCTAAGGCGGTCGGACATTCTAGAGGGTGTTGCCGCTGTATCGCGAGTGATGGCCGGCACTTGATCCGGTCTGATGCTCAGGCCACGCGATCCGGAGACAGCTGCGGTTGCAACGGTGGCACCAGCGGCGGCAACCCATGTGCCGCCCGCGCCGCATCGCAGTGCGGTTTGTGCTCGCCATTCTCCCAGGAGGCCTCGAACTCGCGACAGGTACTGGATCGCTGTTCGTACATGCTGCAACGAACCCCGCAACCTACGTCGCCCAGCAGGCCAACACAGCGGGCGGGCTTGCTGTCGGTGCCGAGCATGGCCACATGAAATGGCGAAACCTGGACCGTCAGATGATCCGGAACCGCGCCGCCAGCCGATACGCATTCACCAAAATAGAAGGACACACGAAAGTACGCGCAGCAAGCGCCGCACGTGAGGCAGGGATTTTCGATGGACATGGCAGGTGAACACCCAGAGACCGGAATGGGCCGGCGCCCGGGCGGCTATTCTATTCATGCCGCTGCGCTTGGGAAGAGGCGCCGCGGCTGCCGAGAAAACATTTTTCAACCAGCCGTCGGGCGGTTTACTGGCGGAGCGACGCGAGTAGAATGTCCGCCCTCTTTCACCGTGCCGAGCACCCTCTACATGGCCTTGCCGACGTTACGCATAATCGGTTTCATCCTCGGCATTTTCCTGATTACCCTGGCCGTCAGCATGATCATTCCGATGCTGACCCTACTGGCGTTCGAACGCACCGATGACCTGCAGGCATTCATCTGGGGCAGCCTGATCACCTTCTCCTGCGGCTTCGCCCTGGTCGCGCCGGGTCGACCGGCCAACACCAACCTGCGACCGCGTGACATGTACTTCCTGACCACGATCAGCTGGGTAGTGGTCTGCTGTTTCGCCGCCTTGCCACTGATGCTGATACAGCACATCAGCTATTCGGATGCCTTCTTCGAAACCATGTCGGGCATCACCACCACCGGCGCCACAGTACTCTCGGGACTCGACAGCGCGTCCCCGGGGCTGCTCATGTGGCGCTCGCTGCTGCATTGGCTGGGCGGTATCGGCTTCATCGGCATGGCGATCGCGATCCTGCCGCTGCTGCGCGTCGGCGGCATGCGGCTGTTCCAGACCGAGTCGTCGGACTGGTCCGAGAAGGTGATGCCACGCTCGCACGTTGCCGGTCAGTACCTGCTGGTCATCTATGTGACCTTCACCATCGCGGCATTCGTGGCGTTCCTCCTGACGGGCATGAGCATCTTCGATGCCATCAACCATGCGATGTCGACGGTCGCCACGGGCGGCTTCTCCACCTCCGATGCATCGATGGGCAAGTTCGGTCCATCCGCGCACTGGGTCGCGATCTTCTTCATGCTGCTTGGCAGCCTGCCGTTCACCCTGTATGTGATGACGCTGCGTGGCCATCACACGGCGTTATTCAGGGACCAGCAGGTACGAGGCTTCGTGATGATGCTTGCCATCACCAGCCTGCTGTTCAGCGGCTGGTACTGGTTGAACAACGATATTCCCGCGCTGGATGCCCTGCGCATTGTCACGTTCAGCGTGGTATCGGTGGTCACCACCACCGGCTTTGCGGTGGACGACTACACCCAGTGGGGCGGCTTCGCCGTCATGGCGTTCTTCTATCTCACCTTCGTCGGCGGCTGCTCGGGCTCGACGTCCGGCGGGCTGAAGATGTTCCGCTTTCAGGTTGCCTATTCGCTGCTGCGGGCCAACTTCAAGCAGCTGATTCACCCCCGCGCCGTAATCCGTCAGCAGTACAACGGGCACAATCTCGACGAAGAAATCGTCCGCTCGATTCTCACCTTCTCTTTCTTCATCACCATGACCATCGGCGTACTGGCGCTGTGCCTGGCGCTGCTCGGGCTGGATCCGATCACCGCGCTCACCGGCGCGGCGACTGCCGTCTGCAACGTCGGCCCGGGACTGGGCGAGATCATTGGCCCGGCGGGCAACTTCTCCACGCTGCCCGACACCGCCAAATGGTTACTGTCGATCGGCATGCTGCTGGGTCGATTGGAGATCATCACCGTCCTGGTCTTGCTGACCCCGGCATTCTGGCGTCACTGATCAGGCTGCAGCTCCTGAGCCGCGTTTGAACAGCCGGCCGCCAAGTGTCACCAGAGCCAGCACCACACCGCCTGCGACGATGCCGAACGCGGCATCGAGCAGCGTTGGCAGCAGTCCGCCGAGCACCGCCCCGACGTAAGGCAGCCCGAGGGCGTCATGCGCGCTGCTCTCGATGAAATGATGCACGGCGCGGATGCCGTGGGTGAGGATGCCGCCACCGACCATGAACATTGCCGCGGTGCCGATGACCGACAGCGACTTCATCAGCCAGGGCGCGACGCTCAGAATGCCGCGCCCAACGGCACTGGCCACGCCACTGGCCCGTTTGCTCAGCGCCAGGCCAAGATCGTCGAGTTTGACGATGGCGGCGACCAAGCCATAGACGCCCACCGTCATGAGAATGGCGATGCCGACCAGCACCAGCACCTGCTGGCTGAATGACGCCGCGGCGACCGTGCCGAGGGTGATGGCGATGATTTCGGCAGACAGGATGAAGTCGGTGCGCACCGCGCCGCTGATCTTTTTCTTCTCGAACGCGACCATGTCTACCGAAGGGTCGGCAAGCGCCTTCACCGTCTCGTCATGCTCGCCGTGATCCTTGCGCAGAAAGCGGTGCGCCAGTTTTTCGAAGCCCTCGTAACAGAGAAAGGCGCCCCCGAGCATCAGCAAGGGCGTGATCGCCCACGGCAGGAAGGCACTGATCAACAATGCAGCCGGTACCAGAATCGCCTTGTTGCGAAACGATCCCTTGGCCACCGCCCAGACCACCGGCAGTTCGCGGTTGGCCTTTACGCCGGTTACCTGCTGGGCATTGAGGGCAAGATCATCGCCCAGCACACCGGCGGTCTTCTTCGCCGCGACCTTGGTCATGACCGACACGTCGTCAAGCACGCTGGCAATATCGTCAATCAACGCGAGGAGGCTGCTAGCCAATTGGGTGTCTCCGCTACTTGAAAAGGCGCATATCAATACCCGATCTGCTGTAGCTAAGGCTACGCCCATGCACGCTGGTTCCTAGAGTCGGGATCGCGCAGCCAGACGGTACTCGCCAGGCGTCATGCCGAACCAGCGCTTGAACGCACGGTAGAAATTGCTCGGGTCGGCAAAGCCCAGCAGATAGGCAATTTCCAGTGGTGCAAGATCCGGCTGAGCCAGATGCTGGACGGCCAGGTCGCGACGGGTATCGTCGAGCAGTTGCTGAAAGGTGCTCCCCTCCTCCTGCAGGCGCCGCTGCAGGGTGCGCTCGGACAGACACAATGCCTGCGCAACGATCTCGCGTCGGGGTTCGCCCTGGGGTAGCAGCCGACACAGAATCTGCCGTGTGCGATGCAGCACCCGAGTGTCGGCGAATCGTGAAAGGTACTCACCAGCGAAACGATCGTGCAGCTGCGCCAGCGCCTCGTTGGCAGTCGGCAAGGGCATTTCGACGTCGGCCTGACGGAACAGCAGCGCATAGCGCTGCGCATCGAAGCGCAGCGGCGCCTGGAACAGTTGCCGGTAGGGCTCGAGATCGTCCGGTGCCGGTCCCTGAAAACTCACCTCCAACGGCCGCAGCATCGTGCCGCTCAGCCAACGGCAGAACGTCAGACACCCCGCCAGCGAGCCTTCAGCGCTTTGTCGAGCCGGGGGCAATCGGTCGCCGAGGATCGTCAGGCTCAGCCGATACCCTTCTGCACAGGGCTGGAAATCCAGGTCGGCCCCTTCGGCGATGATCCGCTGATAACGCACCAGCCGGGCGAAACCTTCCTTCAGATTGCAGCTGGACATCAACGCATAGCCAACGACGTTCAGCGCAGCGGGACGCACCTGGCGCGCCATGTCCAGTCCGATCGCGGGATTGCCGGAAACTGCCACCGCACGCTGCCACAGGCGGGTCATGTCGTCTTGCGCAAAACGCGCATCGGGATCGTTCAGGGCCGAATAATCAAGGCCAAGTTCGCCGAACAGCTGGCGGCAATCGACCCCTGCCGATTCCAGGCTCTGCACGATGCCCTGCGCCCAGCTCGAGGAAGTGGTGCGTACGATCATGAGGTTGTTGTTCTTCTGGAGGTCGGTCATCTGCATTCAAGGCTACTAAACTGGCCGTGATTGTCACTGACGCGAAAGGTCTGAGGTGCTTAATCTGGCCCCGACAATAACAGGAGGTAAGCCATGAGTACGCAAACCGCCGAACGCTTTACCCGCTTTGCCGACTTCTACCCGTTCTACCTGGCCGAGCACCGCAACCCTACCTGCAGACGCCTGCACTTTATCGGCAGCCTCCTGGTGCTGGCCATTCTGGGTTATGCAGTGTTCACCCAGCAGTGGCTCTGGCTGCTCGCCATGCCGGTGGCCGGGTATGGCTTCGCCTGGATCGGGCACTTCATCTTCGAGAAGAATCGCCCAGCGACATTTCAGTATCCGCTGTACAGCTTTCTCGGCGACTGGGTCATGTTCAAGGACATGCTGACCGGCCGTATCCGCTTCTGAGAAGGCAGCAGCATATCCGACGGGCGTTACGCCTGTTTTCCACCCTCTGGTTTGGCGATGGGGCGCGGCTTGGTTATGATCTGTCGGCTGTCATGCGAGCCGGCAGTTCCAAGCCACCGCGTGACGGCGAGACTGCATGCCGAATGCGTGTTCTCCGCCACTGCCTTTGCCGCGGACGGATAGCGCTCGCGTGAGTCTGCAAGGCGCCTAGAGAAGGCGTCGACAAATTACCAGGGATCGTACGCATACATGACTTCCACCACGGTTGAGCGCCGCAACGGCCTCGCTACTCGCCCATTGCGCGAGTACTACTCGCGTGTGCTCGCCTATCTGATCTGCGCCGCGACGCTTGCCGCTGGTACCTACACCCAGTATTTCTCGATGGACCTGTTGTGGATGGTGCCGTATGCCCTGCTCTATCCGCACCTTGCCTATCACCTGAGCTATCGATTCAAACGCGACCATCCCGAGCGTACCTCGCAGGTTCTGCTCTGCCTGGACGCATTGAATGCAGGTGCCGGCGTAGCGCTGCTCGGTTTCTCGATCGTGCCCAGCCTGATGTTTCTACTGACGCTCAGCTTCAGCGCTCTGGTGATCGGCAGCCTGCGCAACCTGCTGATGGCGCTGATCTGCGCCGCCGCCGGGACAGGCCTGACACTCCTTGCCATACCGATGGAATACCAGGGCACCACACCGCCGCTGGTCTCGCTGGTGAGCATCCTCTTCACCACCCTGTACGTCTGCGCGACCGCCTACTTCGTTCACCAACAAGGTCTGCGCTTGGCGATTGCCCGCAAGGAAATCGAAACGGAACAGGCCAAGGCCGCCCGATTGGCGCGCAACCTGGCCAAATACCTTTCGCCGCAGGTGTGGGAATCGATCTTCACGGGCAAGCGCAGCGTTCGCCTGGAAACCCAGCGCAAGCGTCTGACTGTGTTCTTTTCCGATATCAAGGGCTTCACCGAACTCGCCGAGGAGCTGGAAGCCGAAGCGCTCACCGATCTGCTCAACAACTACCTCAACGAAATGTCGAAGATCGCCCTCAAGTACGGCGGCACCATCGACAAGTTCGTCGGCGATTGCGTGATGGTGTTCTTTGGCGATCCGAGCACCCAAGGCTCCAAAAAGGATGCCGTAGCGGCAGTCTCCATGGCGATTGCCATGCGCAAGCACATGAAGGTTCTGCGCCAGCAGTGGCGTGCCCAAGGCATCACCAAACCCATGGAAATTCGCATGGGCATCAACACCGGTTACTGCACGGTCGGCAACTTCGGTGCTGACACCCGCATGGACTACACCATCATCGGTCGCGAAGTGAACCTCGCCAGTCGCCTGGAGAGCTCAGCCGAAGCCAGCGAGATTCTGGTTTCCCATGAAACGTACTCGCTGATCAAGGACGTGATCATGTGCCGTGACAAGGGGCAGATTCCGGTCAAGGGCTTCTCCCGCCCGGTGCAGATCTATCAGGTAGTCGACTTCCGCCGCGATCTGGGCGCCACCTGCAGTTTCGTCGAGCACGAGCTGCCGGGTTTCTCCATGTACCTGGACACCAACGGCGTGCAGAACTTCGACAAGGAGCGCGTCATCCAGGCTTTGCAGCAGGCCGCGGATAAACTTCGCGACAAGGTTATCCTCTGATCTTCTGACCCGCCGGCCGCCTGCCGACTGACAGCACTCGCCAGCGATGTGCCCGCCTTCGAGACCGCCGCCAGATGTTATCGCTGCGCAATTATCACCACGACGTCATCGCCCACAGCCACGACCACCCACAGCTGGTGTTCGGGCTCAAGGGCCTGCTGGAATTCGAGATAGGCGGGCGCGCCAGTTGCGTCGACGAACAGAGCCTGGTTGTCATCCCCTCCGCCACCCATCACGCATGTGCCAGCACTTCCGGCAGCCACTGCCTGGTGCTGGACCTTCCCTCCGAGAACTGGGTTCGTGAAAACCTTGGCCATCACGCCGAGCGCAGCCTGCGGCTATTGGACCGACCGGATACGCTGCGTCTCGCTCCGGCACAGCAGAGCCTGGTCGCCTGGCTGGCGCGCAGTCCGATCAACGATTCGGTGATCGCTGCGCAAGGTACCGCGCTGTTGCTGGCCAGTCTGGCCAACACGGACCAACCACCGCGAGACAGGCATGGCCTGCCACTAGCGGCTGTTGATGCTTTCATCGACCAGCATCTGCCCCATCCACTTCAGGTCGCCGACCTGGCCCATATTGCAGGCTGTTCGGTGGCGCGGCTGCATGCACGTTTCCTCCACGAAACCGGCAAAACGCCCATGGAGTACGTGCGAGAGCGCCGCTTGCAACACGCCGAAGCCTTGCTGCATGACACGCGGTTGCCAGTCGGAGAGATTGCCGCACGTGTGGGTTATGCATCGCAAAGTGCCTTCACCGCAGCACTGGTGCGCGTGCACGGTCGCTCACCCCGTATGTTGCGCCGCGAGTTGCGCGACAAAACCGATGACTGACGCGAAAGACACAGCCTTGGCTGTCGTCCTAGCATGGCTGCAAATCACTAAATCTGAGCAGCCATGAACTCCCCCGCAGCACTCCCGTCTCGCCTGCCCCGCTCCTGCACCTCCGTCAGGTCGACCATCAAATGACCCCGCGTAACGCTCTGCTGGCGATCCACCTCGGCGCGTTGATGTTTGGCCTTTCCGGCGTGCTAGGAAAACTGGCCGAAAGCTCGGCGCTGATCATCACCTTTGGTCGCGCGCTGTTCGCCGTGCTGGCATTGCTGATCGTCGCGCAGCTGCTGCGGCCCAGCGGGGCGAGCCCGAACTGGCGACAACGCGGCGGCCTGGCACTGGGTGGCCTGCTGCTCGGTGCCCATTGGCTGACCTTTTTCATCGCCGTGAAGATCGCCGGCGTAGGCATCGCCACCCTGGGTTTCGCCAGCTTCCCGGCCTTCACTGTGCTGCTCGAAGGCCTGCTGTTCCGCGAACGCACCCGCCCGGTCGAGTTCGCCATGGTCGGGCTGGTTTGTGCCGGCCTGCTGCTGGTCGCGCCAGCATTCGACCTGAACAGCGGGCCGACCGCCGGATTGCTCTACGGGGTGCTCTCCGGTCTGCTGTTCGCCCTGCTGTCGCTACTCAATCGCGCCGTGACCCGAGGGCTCGATCCGGTTCGCTCCGCGCTCTGGCAAAACCTGGCGATCCTTGCCGCTCTGCTGCCATTCAGCTGGTCGGCGATTCCTGCGATTCCCGCGCAGGACTGGCTGTGGCTGGCCTTGCTCGGCGTGCTCTGCACGGGGCTGGCGCACAGCCTGTTTGTCGCCAGCCTGCGGGTGCTGAAGGCGCGCACCACTTCGGTGATATTCGCCCTCGAACCGGTCTACGGCATCGCCTTCGCCTGGTGGCTGTTCAACGAGCAGCCGACACTTCGAATGCTGCTGGGCGGCGCCTTGATCATCATCGCCAGCGTCGTCACCAGTCGCCTGAAAAGCCCGCCGAGCATCGCTACGAAACCCGCCAGCTGACGCTCAGCGATCGTTGTGACCCAGCGAGCGCTGCGGATCGATGCGGTCACGCACACGCTGCTTGAGCTCCTTCGCCTCTGGGAAGCCGCCATCACGCTTACGCTCCCAGATCTGCTCGCCATCGCAGCTGATATGGAACGTACCGCCAGTGGCTGGCACCAGGCAGACGCGCCCGAGGTCATCGGCAAAGGTCGACAGCAACTCCTGAGCGAGCCAGGCGGCACGCAGCAGCCACTGGCACTGCGTGCAATAAGTGATGACGATTTCCGGCTTGCTTGAGCTCATTGGCGGCGACTCCCACTGGTTCACGGCGGCCTATAATAGCCGCCTTTCCACG
Source organism: Pseudomonas sp. SCT (assembly GCF_003864275.1). Lineage (NCBI taxonomy): Bacteria > Pseudomonadati > Pseudomonadota > Gammaproteobacteria > Pseudomonadales > Pseudomonadaceae > Pseudomonas > Pseudomonas sp. SCT. The sequence continues at coordinate 53,412 of NZ_BDJA01000009.1, read as the reverse complement.
CCCCTCCGGTTCCGCCATGCTCCGCCTGTTCGTACTCCTGCTGTTTCTGCTTGTCTTGCCTAGCTCGTTCGCTGAACCAGCCCAGCCGAAGACCGGCCTGGTCTTGTCGGGCGGCGCCGCCCGCGGGCTCGCTCATGTCGGCGTGCTCAAGGCGCTGGAAGAGCAAGGGGTGCGCATCGATGCCATCGCCGGAACCAGCATGGGCGCGGTGGTTGGCGGGCTCTACGCGGCAGGCTACAGCGTCGCCGAACTCGAACGCCTGGCGCTGACACTCGATTGGCAACAGGTTCTATCGGACGATCCGCCACGCCAGGATATTCCCTACCGACGCAAGCAGGACGATCGCGATTTTCTCATCAAGCAGAAGCTCAGCTTTCGTGACGACGGCAGCCTCGGTCTGCCACTGGGCGTGATTCAGGGCCAGAATCTCGCGCTGCTGCTCGAGCGCCTGCTGGTGCACGCCAGCGACACCCGCGACTTCGATCAGCTGCCGATCCCCTTCCGCGCGGTTGCTACCGATATCGCCAACGACGAGAAGGTGATCTTCCGCCGCGGGCATCTGCCCCAGGTGATCCGTGCAAGCATGTCGATCCCCGCAGTATTCGCCCCTGTGGAGATCGACGATCGCCTGCTGGTAGATGGAGGTATGGTCGATAACATCCCCATGGATGTGGCTCGCGACATGGGCGTCGACCGCCTGATCGTGGTGGACATCGGCACGCCGCTCAAGCCGCGCAAGGAGCTGCTAACCGTGGTCGATGTACTCAACCAGACCACGACGATGATGACTCGCCGCAACTCCGAGGCACAGCTGGCCACCCTGCAGCCGCAGGACGTGCTGATCCAGCCACCCCTGGCCGCATACGGCTCCACCGACTTCGCCCGCGCCGAGCAACTGGTCGATGCTGGCTACCGCGCCACCCTGGCGTTGGAGGGGCGCCTGGCCGAGATGCGAGCGACGTCAGGCGGCAACCCCGCCCTCAGCCTTGCGCGCTCCAGCGATCCGCGCACGCCGATCATCACCGCGATACGCGTGGAAAACGACTCCAAGGTCAGTGACGCGGTGATCCGTCGCCACATTCGTCAGCCGCTCGGCGAGCCGCTGGATCTGGAGGATCTGCAGAAAGACATGGGCACGCTCTACGGCCTGGATTACTTCGAACGCGTCGAGTACCGCGTCCAGCGTGGCAAGCTCGGTAACACACTGGTCATCAATGCTCGCGAGAAGCGCACCGGTACGGACTACCTGCGCCTGGGCCTGAGTCTGTCTGACGATTTCCGCGGCGACAGCGTGTTCAATCTGGGGGCCAGCTATCGCAAGAATGGCATCAATGAGCTCGGTGCCGAGTGGCTGACTCGCCTGCAGCTTGGGGATCGGCAGGAGCTCTACAGCGAGTTCTACCAGCCGCTCGATGCCGGCTCCCGCTGGTTCGTCGCACCGAATCTGTTCGTCGAGGCGCAGAACGTCGAGTCCATCCTCGACAATGACCCGATCGCCGAGTATCGCCTGCAACGCTACGGCTATGGTCTCAACCTCGGACGACAGATCGCCAACAATGGCGAGATCCGCTTCGGCATCGGCCAGGCCTGGGGCGAGGCCGATGTGCGGATTGGCGAGCGTGATCTGCCCGATTTCAGTTTCACCGAGGGTTACTACGAACTGCAGTACTCGTTCGACACCCTGGACAACATCGACTTTCCGCGCGAGGGCGAAGACATCCGTCTGACCATGCGCCAGTACGACCCCAGCCTCAGCTCCGATCAGCGCTACCGCCAATGGAACATCAAGCTGGACAAGGCGCTTAGTCACGACGCCAATACCTGGGTGCTCGGCGGCCGTTACGGCCGCACGCTGGATGATGCGGAAGTGGTGACCTCGAGCTTCCTGCTCGGTGGTGCCCGCCAGCTGTCGGGCTTTCGCCAGGATGCGCTGGCCGGGCAGAACATCAGCCTGGCGCGCACGGTGTACTACCGCCGCGTGACGCCGCGGGCATTCCAGCCGCTGGATTTTCCGCTTTACCTGGGCGGATCGTTGGAACGTGGCCGGGTATGGAACAACGACAATGCCTTCGACAGCGGCTACATCAACGCCGCGAGCATCTTCCTCGGTTACGACACCCCGCTGGGGCCGCTTAACTTCGGCTTCGGCTTCAACGACGAGGACGAGCGAGCGCTGTATATGAATCTGGGCCGCAGCTTCTAAGCGGCCCCACGCCCAGGGCTCAGGCAGGTCGCGGGCAAGGGACGAACAGACAAGCCTACGCGACAGATCCAGGAAGGTACGGCTAGCCGAAGCCGATCGACCGGCCGGCCGGCCGGCCGGTGACGCTGGCCAGACGCGCTCTTCGACGCAACGCCAAAGAGCATTACCGCAGGTTCAACGCTTGTCGAGGTTGGCGAGAATGCGCGCATGCACCTGCTGGCACTTGCGCAAATCCTCTTCATCGATACCGGCGAAGGCCTCATGGCGTACCTGGGTGGAAATCGCCTCGATCTTCTCGATCAGCGGCAGAGCTGGCGCGCCGAGAGAAATTCGTTTGGCGCGGCGGTCCTCGGCCGATGCTTTGCGATGCACCAGCCCCTGGGCCTCCAGGCTGTCCAGCAGCCGAGCCAACGTAGGACCTTCCACTGCCACGCTCTGCGCCAGCTCGCGCTGGGTCGGTTCGTGATCGAAGCGCGCGAGATGCAGAAGGACCAGCCAGCGGGCTTGGGAGAGCCCGAGATCAGCCAGACGTCGATCCAGCTCCGCGCGCCAGCCGCGGGAGAGTTGCGCCAATTGCATGGCAAAGCGATGTTGCTCGGCATACATGAAACGGACATTCCCTGCAAAAACTAATTATTAGTCAGCTAACCACAGCTCCCATACGCAGACAAGACGACCTTCGCTTCGTGATGGGGCTACAGAAGTCGCAATGATGGCACGCAGACAGTGCAAAAGCCCTACGTGGCGCAGGATCTGCGGTCGCACCTGCGGACGGAGAGATGCACCTGGTTACAATTCGAACTCGACCTGCAGCGCAGCTCGCACGCAATAAAGCACTTGCTCCGGCACGCGTCCGGCGAACTGTTCGGCTACAGCGCTGACGGGCGGCAGCTCGCCTTCGCCGTCAAGAAAGGCTTCCTGAATCTCGCCCAGTAAATCTTCCGGCAAGTCGAGCGCCTGCTCCAGACTCAACTGCTGCAGGCCGATGGCCTCGGCGAGCATCGCGTAGACATTCTTCTCGCCGCAGTCGAGCTGGCGAGCGATCTGCGCCGGAGTCATGCCTGCACGGGCCAGCGTGATCAACTCGTGACGCAGATCGGCAGGCGGCTTGGCAACCTCGCTATTACCCTGCAGCACCTCGAGGAACGCCTGTCCGTAACGCTCCAGTTTGCGCGCGCCGACGCCGCTGATCATCGCCATGTCGGAAAGCGATGCGGCCTGGCTACGCAACATTTCCAGCAGGGTGGCGTCGGGGAAGATCACGTATGGCGGCACGCTGTGCTCTTCGGCCAGCTTGCGCCGTAGCGTGCGCAGCGCCTCCCAGGTCTCGCGCTCTTCGCTGCGTACCAGTTGGCTCGCCGCGCTGGCTGCAGGCTTCGGAGCCTTGCTGGACAGATCACGGCGCAGCTCGAGGCTGACTTCCCCGCGCAGGAGCGGGCGACAGCTGTCGCTCAGGCGCAACCCGCCGAAACCGTCGAGATCGACGTCCGCCAGGCCTCGCGCCACCAGCTGACGAAATAGTGACCGCCATTCAGTTTCCGCCAGCGCCTTGCCTACGCCGAACACGGACAGGTGCTGATGGCCGAGCCCACGTACCTTATCGTTATCGCGCCCCATCAAGACATCTACCAAATGGCCGACGCCGTAACGTTGACCGCTGCGATAGATTGCCGATAGCGCCTGGCGCGCAGGTTCGGTTGCGTCCCACGTCTGCACACCATCGACGCAGTTATCGCAATGACCGCATGGGTTGGGTAACTCCTCGTCGAAATACGCCAACAGTGCCTGGCGCCGACAGCGGGTTTCCTCACACAGGGCCAGCATGGCGTCGAGCTTGTGTTGCTCGACCCGCTTGTGGCGCTCATCGCCCTCGGAATTGTTGAGCATCTGCTTGAGGAAGATGACGTCCTGCAGGCCGTAGGCCATCCAGGCATCCGCAGGCAGACCGTCGCGCCCTGCCCGTCCGGTTTCCTGGTAATACGCTTCCAGGGACTTGGGCAGATCGAGGTGAGCGACGAAGCGCACGTTGGGCTTGTCGATACCCATGCCGAACGCGATGGTCGCGACCATGATCAGACCTTCCTCGTTAAGGAAGCGCTTCTGATGATAGGCGCGCAGCTCGTTGGGCAAGCCAGCGTGATACGGCAGTGCCGGAAAGCCCTGCTCGGTGAGGAAGGCGGCGAAGTCATCGACCTTCTTGCGCGACATGCAGTAGACGATGCCGGCATCGCCACGGCGTTCGGCGAGAAAGCCCAGCAACTGCTTGCGTGGCTGCTCCTTGGGCACGATGCGATAGAAGATGTTCGGCCGATCGAAACTGGAGAGAAAGCGTTCGGCATTTTCCAGGTGCAATCGCTGGACGATCTCCTCCCTGGTTCGCATGTCCGCCGTGGCGGTCAGCGCGATGCGCGGTACGCCGGGAAACAGTTCGGAAAGCTGTCCCAACTGCATGTACTCGGGACGGAAATCGTGGCCCCACTGGGAAACACAATGCGCCTCGTCGATGGCGAACAGGGCAATTTCCAGACGCTGTAGAAACGCCAGCATGCGTGGCTGGACCAGCCGCTCCGGCGCGAGGTAGAGCATCTTGATCTCGTTGCGCCGGATGCGTTCGGCAATGTCGCGCTGCTCGTCGGGGCTGAGCGTGGAGTTGAGCGCCACCGCGGAAACCCCGAGCTCGTCGAGGGTTGCCACCTGATCGTCCATCAGCGCGATCAGCGGCGACACCACTACCGCCAGCCCGTCGCGCAACAGCGCTGGAACCTGATAGCACAGCGACTTGCCGCCGCCGGTCGGCATCAGCACCAAAGCGTCGCCGCCGCTGCCGACCCGCTCGATGATCGCGCCCTGGTTGCCACGAAACGCGTCGTAGCCGAAAACGTCTTTGAGGATGCGCTGTGCCTGGTCGAGCATGCCGGTCTCCGAAACAAGGCGCGCAGTATACGCGAGCGAACCACCGAGTTCAGGATCGCTCCGCGATTGCGGACGAGACGTCGCCGGCGAAGCGACATAGCGAAGGCGCGAGTAGCCTGCGCCCCACGCCTCGTCTAGAATCCGGGTTGTCTTCCAATCCAAGGTAGTTCCCGATGTCATTCGCCGAGCAACTCGCCCGCCTGCAAGTCTTTCTTGATGCAGATGACCTGCACGAGGAAGCACTGGATTACATCGCCGCCCATGGCTACCTGACCGCGCTGTGCATCTGCTCCGAACAGGTACCCGAGCGTGAGTGGATCGACGCACTGTTTTCCGAGCCGCCCAAGTACAAGGACGACACCGAGCGCGAGGCTATCGAGGCCACGCTGATTCAACTAAAGGCGCACATTGCCCGTCAGCTGGCCAGTGACGAGGACATGGAGCTGCCCTGCGAGCTGGACCTGGGCGAGGAGCCAGACGAATCCGACCTGCGCGGTTGGTGCATTGGCTTCATGGAAGGCGTGTTCATGCGCGAGGCGGTCTGGTTCGAGGACTCGGAAGAGGAAGTCAGCGAGCTGCTGCTGCCGATCATGGTCGGCTCGGGCCTGTTCGACGAGCAGCCGGAGTTCGCTGATATCGCGGACAACCCAGAGCTGGTCGATGAAATGGTCGCGCAGATTCCGGAGCTGCTGACCGCGCTGTACCTGATCTGTCATGCACCGGAAGAGAAGCCGGCTCTGCTCAAGCCACGCCGCCACTGAGTGGCCGCTCAGCACAGGCGATAGCAGCCGGCGTCCGCTGCCAACCGGACGCGCGATACCCCTGCGAGAAGGAGAGAGCCTCATGCATTTGCGTTCACTCTTTCTGAACTGGAAACGCGGCATCGGTGCGGCTGTGCACCGCCACGCTACCGGCAGTGATTCCAGAAGCGACGGCGGGTAGCATCATGGCCCACCGGGACATTCAGCAGCACCGCAATCCGCTGGTTCGCTCGGCATTGCTAACCGCTGGCTGGCTCGCCGTTGCACTGGGCGTCATTGGCATATTCCTTCCGGTTTTGCCGACCACACCGCTCCTGCTGCTCGCCGCCGCCTGCTTCGTTCGTAGCTCGCAGCGTTTCTACCACTGGCTGGTAGACCACCCGCACCTCGGCCCATGGTTTCGCGATTATCTCGAAGGCAACGGTATTCCGCTCAAAGGCAAAGCGTATGCAATTGCCACGATGTGGGTGAGCATTGGCATTTCTTGCTGGCTGGTTCCGTTATTCTGGGCTCGCATCGGCATGCTGCTCAGCGCATCACTGGTCAGCCTTTACATCCTCCGGCAGAAAACCTTGCCGGTCGCCAAGCTAGATCAACGCCGCTGAAGGCAAGTCGGTAGCCGCCACTCCCGGATCGCTCGCTGGAGTTCCATCAATGCAGGCTTCCCAGCACCGCCCTGGCCGACCCTCCCGTCTGACGGCAGTTTCGCTCGCGCTTGCGCTGCTGCTGAGCCCGCTGGGCTGGTCGCCGATCGTGCTGGCGGATTGGCAGGAATGGGATTTCAGCCGCATCTTCCGCACCGCTGAACAGCGCTACGGGCCGCTGCATGACTCACGCGGTCGAATCGAAGCCTGGCGCGCGCTGCTAAGCGAAGCCGCGTCGCTTGGTGAACGCGAAAAGCTCGACGAAGTGAATCGCTTCTTCAACCGCAATATCGCCTTCAGCGACGACACCCATGTCTGGCAGCAGGAAGACTACTGGGCCACGCCAGTCGAAGCTCTGATCAAGGGCGCTGGCGATTGCGAAGATTACGCTTTGGCCAAGTACTTCACCCTGCGCCGCCTCGGTGTGTCCAGCGACCGCATGCGCATCACCTATGTAAAGGCGTTACGTCTGAACCAGGCGCATATGGTGCTCACCTATTACCCGACGCCCGCGGCCGACCCGCTGGTGCTGGACAACATCGACGGCGTCATTCGCCCCGCGTCGCAACGCAACGACCTGCTGCCGGTTTATGCATTCAACGCCGAAGGACTGTTTTTACCCGGCGCCGGCGGTGGGAAACGTAGCGGAGATAGCAAAAGGCTGTCACGCTGGCAGGACGTTCTGCTGAAGATGCGCGCCGAAGGTTTTCTGGTTGGTGAGGGCTGAGTTTGCTGCCTTTTCATCGCGAACAGCGACTGATTGCAGCAGACCGGAGGGGGAAGTATGTCGTTACTCAAGCAGCTGTTTCTCGCAATCTGCCTGTTTCTGGTCGTGGCCTTCACCGGCGGCTTCATAGCCAGCGTGGAGAACTCCCGAGAGCAATCGATCAATCAGTTGCGCTCGCATGCCCAGGATGCTGCGACTGCCCTGGCGCTCTCGATGACTCCACACGCAGACGACCCCGTCATGCTGGAGCTACTGGCGAATTCAATCTTCGACAGCGGTTACTTCAGCAGCATCCGTGTCCTTCGCATTCCAGACGACAGCCCGATTGTCGAGCGCAACGCAAACATCCAGCTTCAGCAGGTGCCGGGGTGGTTCGCCGCAATCGTGGACCTGCCTCCACAGGGCGGTGATGCACTGATCATGCGTGGCTGGGAACAGGCCGCGCGCGTCGAGGTATTCAGCCATCCCCAGTTCGCCCTGGCAAAATTGTGGGATAGCACTCTGGCCACCCTCCTCTGGCTGCTCGCCTGCGGTGCGGTGAGTGCGCTGTTGGGTGGCTGGTTGCTGCGCAGCCAGCTGCGCCCGCTGGACCGCATGGTCGAACAGGCCCACGCGATCACTCAACGAGAGTTCATCACCCTCCCACACCTGCCTCGCACGCCGGAGTTGCGTCGCGTTGTGCAAGCGATGAACCAGATGGTCGACAAGCTGAAGACACTGTTCGCCGAAGAAGCCGAACGTAGCGAAAAGCTTCGTCAGCAAGCCTATCAGGATGACCTGACTGGACTCGCCAGCCGCCGCCTGCTTGACCTGCGCCTGAGCACTCAGCTTGCCCCGGATGAACATCACGCAGAGGGTTATCTGCTGCTGCTGCAGATTCACGACCTCAACGGCCTGAACCAGCGCTACGGTGGACAGTTCAGCGACCGCCTCATAGTCGCCATTGGCGAGCAGCTGATGCGTTTGAAAAGCCGCCGTGGCCGAGCCGATTGGCTGGCTGCACGCAACCGCGGCAGCGAGTTCGTGCTGTTGGCTCCGGGCCTGCATCAGGACGAGGTCACGCCACTGCTCGACGCGCTCAGTGATGAATTGGAAACGCTTCGTCCAACGGGCTCGACGGACAGCATTCCGGTCGCACACATCGGCGTGACCGCCTTTCGCCTCGGCGAAGCCCCACAGGACGTGCTCGAGCGAGCCGATCAGGCCTTGACCCAGGCACAGGCCGGCAACAGCGCCTGGCAATTGCTCGAAGGTTATTGGGCGCAACCTCTGCGTGATCAGCACAGCTGGCACGAGACGTTGCAGCAGGCGCTGGCCGATAGCGCTCTGGCGCTTTACGTGCAACCGGTGGGCTTGGCTGCCGAGCCAGCACAAATCCTTCACCACAAGGTGCTCGCCAGGTTGCCGATTCCTTCTGGCGAACCACTGACCGCGGGGCGTTTCCTGCCCTGGCTCGAACGCCTTGGCTGGGCCGCACGCTTCGACTACATCATGCTCGAGCTGGTGATTGCCCGTCTGAAGGTGGCGCCACAGCCACTCGCACTCAGCCTTTCGGCGGCCACTCTACGAGATGCCCGGCACCTGCAGCAGGTTTTCGCGCTGCTGCACAGCAACCCCGCCGAGGCCAGCCATCTGATTCTCGAACTGGACGCCCAGCACCTGCCCGTGGACGTCCACCTGCAGCACTGGAGCCAGAAAGTTCGGGCAACTGGAACACGCCTAGGCCTGCAGCATTTTGGCGGCGATTTCAGCAAGATCGGCAATCTGGCCCATCTCGGATTGGCGCATGTGAAGGTCGATGGAGCCTACGTTCGGGGGATCGACAAGGATGAAGACAAGCGTCTCTTCATCGAAGCGATCTATCGCACCACCAACAGCATCGATCTGCCGCTTATTGCGGAGATGGTGGAGACCCAGGGCGAATTAAAGGTACTGACGGAATTGGGCGTGCGAGGCGCAATGGGCCACCTCCTAGGTGCACCGCGCCCATGGCAAACCAGCATCAAGGAAGGATCTGCTTCGGACTCCTGAGCGTAGCCGAGGCAAATGCCATGACCGGACTGACAGATAGCAAACGTCCTGGACACTTTAGGCGCGGCATGAGGAAACGACGCAGCGATGCGAGTGCGGCGATGCACGACGCCAAACGTCGACTGCCGAGGTGAGCGCTGCCGAATACCGACGGCTAGATCAGTGATTGCTCATCGTCGTCCAGCAACGTACTCAGCCCGCCCAGGCGTGCACGTGTCTGGGCTCGGGCGTGCAGCTTGCGCTGCGCAGCTTCAGGCAAATCGGTAAAGCGAATGACGCCGCGGGCAATCAGCACGCCGACCAAATCCTCCACGACACGCGCCATATCCTGGTCAGATGCCTGCAGGCCAGCCAGCTGTACCTGCTCATCTCCGTGAGTCGCCAGCCAACTCTGCGCTTCGTCACTATCGGCACGCAGCGTGCCAGTCATCCCGTCGAAAGGACTTGGCTCGACACGACGCAAAAGACCCAGCTCGTCCCGCTCTATGTAGAGCATATCGTTCTCCGTAAAAAAGCCCGCTACGCTGCCGCGTAGCGGGCCGATTCTCCGCCAGCTTTAGCCGTTATCGACTTTCAGCGCCCCGTCATCGATCATTCCCGAAATAACGTCGGCTACATCGGTGCCATAGATCGTGCTCAGGTCGATACCGCTAAGGGTGATGTCCTGAACTGGCGCACCGCCCGGTGTCAGGCTGACCGAGATAGTCGTCGAACCGCCACCGAAAGCGAAGTCCAGATAATCACCGAGGGTAGCCGCGTCTTCTGTAACGCCAACGAGTAGCTGCGATAGATCGATGACATCCGTGTTGGTGCCAGCAGGGTCAATCTGGAAGTCGGTGATAGTGTCAGTCCCACCCTCGTCACCCGCACGCCAGACGAAACTGTCGCGACCTGCGCCTCCTGTCAGGGTGTCGTCACCCAGACCTCCCACCAAGATGTCATCCCCGGCACCACCCAGCAGCGTGTCGTTGCCGGCGCCACCGTCGAGGTAGTTATCACCGCCATCCCCGGTCAGCGTGTCATTGCCCGCACCACCGAGAATGCCCTCGATGGAGGCGTAGGTATCGCCCTCTGCCAGCCCGCCTTCACCAATGCCGGTTTCAAGATTGACAGTGACGCCGGCCGTATCAGCGCTGTAGTCGACAGTATCGAAGCCCGCGCCGCCCAGCAATTGATCCGAACCCGGGTCACCCATCAGTACATCGTCACCCTCCCCGCCGGACAGCACATCGTCGCCGAGACCGCCCGCCAGCACATCGTCCCCCGCTCCGCCTTGCAGAATGTCGTCGCCGGCACCGCCGGCCAGGTGGTTGGCTTGGCTATCTCCGCTCAGCTGATCGTTGCCAGAGCCACCTATCAGCCCTTCGATTGAGCGGTAGCTATCGCCCAGCGCAGCTCCCGAAAGCCCGGCGCCTAACGCCAGGCTGGCGGCGATACCGGCTGTGTCATCCCCGTAGTCGACGATGTCGAAGCCGGCCTTGCCGTCGATGATGTCGGTCAGGTTGCTCGCCGCGATCACATCGTCGCCAGCAGTACCGTCAAGAACAAAGCTGGTCGCAGAGCTCTCCGCGACCACCTGCACGTTCAACGTCGAAGAACCACTGAGATCGCCGTCGCCATCCTGCGCCACTATTTCGAATGCCAGGCTCTGATCCTCTGGCAGTACCAGAGTACTGATGGTGGTGGTGGCGAAACGCACCCTGCCGTTGCCGGCAATACCCTCGATCTGCAGCTGGTTGAAGCTGATATCGGGATCTATCACCGTCTCCGCCATAGCTCCGGTGATGGTCATAGTTCCGCTACGGCTTTCACCGGTCTGGCTATTGGTCGCAGTCCAGCGAATGGTCAACTCGCCATTGACCTGGTCATTGACCAATACCACCTTGTTGACCAGCCGCACATCAGTCGCCGGGTCGTTATCGACCCCCGGCACGCCGACAGCATGGAACTCCATCGTGAACTTTTCGCCACGGTCGAAGAACTGATTGTTGATGCCGAAGCCTTGGTTCGACGAGTTGATCGCCCCTGGGCTGCTGAACTCGATCAGGCCATCTGCGGTTTCGGCAAAACCCGGCACATGCCCTGGCGCAAGGTTGCTCAGCGAATAGGTCAGCTCACTGGCGGCTTCAGGCTGAACCAGGTTGAACACGTAGGTGCCGTTCGCGCTTACCGTCAGGCTGAATACCGTCTGGTTGCTCGAGGTGAGCCCAGTCAGGGTGGTACTCAGGAAGTTACCCGCCCCATCGTAATTATGGACAGTCGTGTAATTTAGCCCGGCAATGGCCGGCCCGGCGATCTGGAAACCATCCAGACCATCGGCACCCGAGACCACCGAAAACGTACCGTTAACCGTCCCTACTTCGTTGGGAATAATCGCCGTGGTGAAGGCGCCGAGCGAAGGCATATCGTCGATGATGCCAATCACCAGACTGCCGGTCGCCGATGCCGTGCCATCGGACACGCTAAGGCTGAAGGTATCGCTTTCGTCCACACCGGCCACATCGGTGGTCGGGCTGGTCAGTTGGTATCGGTAGGTGGCGATGCCACTTAATACGTCGTAGCCGGTAATCGTCAGGGTGCCATGAGCGCCGGCGAAGCTGCTGCCGACCAACAAGCCTGTGGCAACCGTAGTGCCATTGATGGTCACACTCTGGATATCGTCCAGGCCATCCGCATCACCAATGGTGAAGGTGCCGTAGGCAAACTCACTGTTGGCAGAGGGATCGGAGCCAGTGGCCAGGCCAGACTCGAACACCTGGGCACCGATCACGCTCAGGCTTGGCGCATCGTTGCTGCCGGTGATGATGATGGTCAACTGCGCCGTGGACGGGTCACCGTCGGCGTCCTGCATGGTGTAGCTGAAGGTCTCACTAAGTTGCTCGCCATCGTCCAGACCCTGTACTACCGCCACGCCGGTATTGAGCACATAGCTGAAGCTGCCGTCGGCGTTGAGGGTCAACTGGCCATAGCTGCCAGCCTGGTTGCCGGTACTGCTGACAGTAGCGCTGACATCTGCGCCGCTGACGTCGTTGCTCAGCACGTTGCCGATCACGCTGGCCGTGTCTTCGCTGAGGCTGAAGGCATCGTTGGCCGCACTCGGTACATCGTCGACGATGTCGATCACCAGGTTGCCGGAGGCCGAGGCCGTGCCATCGGACACGCTAAGGCTGAAGGTATCGCTTTCGTCCACACCGGCTACATCGGTGGTCGGACTGGTCAGCTGATACTGATAGGTGGCGATCCCGGTCAGCACGTCATAGCCGGTGACCGTCAGGGTGCCGTGAGCACCAGCGAAGCTGCTGCCGGCCAACAAGCCTATGGCAACCGTAGTGCCATTGATGGTCACACTCTGGATATCGTCCAGGCCATCCGCATCACCAAGGGTGAAGGTGCCGTAGGCAAACTCACTGTCGGCAGTGGCATCGGAACCAGCCGCAAGGCCGGCCTCGAACACCTGGGCACCGATCACGCTCAGCGTCGGCGCATCGTTGCTGCCGGTGATGATGATGGTGATCTGCGCGCTCGACGGGTCGCCGTCGGCATCCTGCATGGTGTAGTTGAAGGTCTCACTAAGTTGCTCGCCATCGTCCAGACCCTGTACTACCGCCAGGCCGGTATTGAGCACATAGCTGAAGCTGCCGTCGGCGTTGAGGGTCAACTGGCCATAGCTGCCAGCCTGGTTGCCGGTACTGCTGACAGTAGCGCTGACATCTGCGCCGCTGACGTCGTTGCTCAGCACGTTGCCGATCACGCTGGCCGTGTCTTCGCTGAGGCTGAAGGCATCGTTGGTCGCACTCGGTACATCGTCGACGATGTCGATCACCAGGTTGCCGGAGGCCGAGGCCGTGCCATCGGACACGCTAAGGCTGAAGGTATCGCTTTCGTCCACACCGGCTACATCGGTGGTCGGACTGGTCAGCTGATACTGATAGGTGGCGATGCCACTTAATACGTCGTAGCCGGTAATCGTCAGGGTGCCATGAGCGCCGGCGAAGCTGCTGCCGACCAACAAGCCTATGGCAACCGTAGTGCCATTGATGGTCACACTCTGGATATCGTCCAGGCCATCCGCATCACCAATGGTGAAGGTGCCGTAGGCAAACTCACTGTTGGCAGAGGCATCGGAGCCAGTGGCCAGGCCAGACTCGAACACCTGGGCACCGATCACGCTCAGCGTCGGCGCATCGTTGCTGCCGGTGATGGTGATGGTGATCTGCGCGCTCGACGGGTCGCCGTCGGCATCCTGCATGGTGTAGTTGAAGGTCTCACTAAGTTGCTCGCCATCGTCCAGACCCTGCACCACGGCCAGGCCGGTATTGAGCACATAGCTGAAGCTGCCGTCGGCATTGAGCGTCAGCTGGCCATAGCTGCCAGTCTGGTTGCCGGTAGTGGTGACCGTGCCGCTGACGTCGGCACCGATGGTGTCGTTGCTCAGCACGTTGCCGATCACGCTGGCCGTGTCTTCACTGAGGCTGAAGGCATCGTTGGCCGCAGTTGGTACGTCGTCGACGATGTCGATCACCAGGTTCGCCGAAGCCGATGCCGTGCCGTCCGAGACGCTCACCGCGAAGGTGTCGGTTTCAGCGACGTCGGCCACGTCGGTGGTCGGGCTGGTCAGTTGATACTGATAGGTGGCGATGCCGGTCAGCACGTCATAGCCGGTGACCGTCAGGGTGCCGTGAGCACCGGCGAAACTGCTGCCGACCAAGCTGCCGATGGCCACAGCCGTGCCGTTGATGCTGACGCTCTGGATATCGTCCAGACCATCCACATCACCAAAGGTGAAGGTGCCGTAGGCGAACTCGCTGTTGGCGCTGGCATCGGAGCCAGCGGCCAGGCCGGACTCGAACACCTGGGCCCCGATCACGCTCAGGCTCGGCGCGTCGTTGCTGCCGGTGATGGTGATGGTGATCTGCGCGCTCGACGGGTCGCCGTCGGCATCCTGCATGGTGTAGTTGAAGGTCTCGGTCAGTATTTCACCGCTGTCCAGGCCCTGCACCACGGCCAGGCCGGTATTGAGCACGTAGCTGAAGCTACCGTCGGCATTGAGCGTCAGCTGGCCATAGCTGCCAGTCTGGTTGCCGGTACTGCTGACAGTAGCGCTGACATCTGCGCCGCTGACGTCGTTGCTCAGCACGTTGCCGATCACGCTGGCCGTGTCTTCGCTGAGGCTGAAGGCATCGTTGGCCGCAGTTGGTACGTCGTCGACGATGTCGATCACCAGGTTCGCCGAAGCCGATGCCGTGCCGTCCGAAACGCTCACCGCAAAGGTATCGGTTTCAGCGACGTCGGCCACGTCGGTGGTCGGGCTGGTCAGTTGATACTGATAGGTGGCGATGCCGGTCAGCACGTCATAGCCGGTGACCGTCAGGGTGCCGTGAGCACCGGCGAAACTGCTGCCGACCAAGCTGCCGATGGCCACAGCCGTGCCGTTGATGCTGACGCTCTGGATATCGTCCAGACCATCCACATCACCAAAGGTGAAGGTGCCGTAGGCGAACTCGCTGTTGGCGCTGGCATCGGAGCCAGCGGCCAGGCCGGACTCGAACACCTGGGCCCCGATCACGCTCAGGCTCGGCGCGTCGTTGCTGCCGGTGATGGTGATGGTGATCTGCGCGCTCGACGGGTCGCCGTCGGCATCCTGCATGGTGTAGTTGAAGGTCTCGGTCAGTATTTCACCGCTGTCCAGGCCCTGCACCACCGCCAGGCCGGTATTGAGCACGTAGGTATAGGTACCGTCAGCGCCCAGGATCAGCTGACCGTAGAGACCTTGCTGCGTGCCAATCGTAACGACCGAAATGCCGCCGTCGGTCCCTGGCAGATCGTTGACCAGAACGTTACCAGTCACGCTGGGAGTATCTTCATCCAGATTATTGGCATCGTTGATTGCCGTCGGCGCTCCATCTACCACCGGCTCATCTTGAATCAACGCATCAGTAACCAGGTCGGGAGATTCGGGCACAGAGCCCAGACCACCGGTGGGAAAGCCGATCGTTGGATCGATCACACCACCAACTGCATCGAGCAGCACAAACGAGTGTCCACCACCCGCCCCGCCCGTACCACCGGCGGCCGGGCCGGCAGCGGTCGCAGGAGCCGTCTGAGTCGGGTCTTCGCCCGCGGCGATGGCTTGCTGCAGCGCCTCGACGTCAGCGAGGTCCGCCGTCGATGGCGCTGAACTGACGCCCCCTTGGGCGTCTGCCAGCAATTGCTCGGTCAGCTGCAGGTCCGATCCGCGGCCCAAGGTCAGCTCGCCGCCTTGGACAAGGTCGATATCTACCGCACCACCTGCGGTGATGATCCGCTCACCGGCAAACACGCGATCCCCCTCAATCAGAGGGCGACGGAGTCCGTCCTCTCCCACCGCGAAAACTTCACCCACTACCTGCCTGACGGTTCCGATCAACTTAGCCATCTCATCCTCCGAATCGCCTGCCGGCGCGGCGAGGCCGTGCTGCCGCTTGCCAATAATGGCGTTTTGCTTCTTTTAGTAGCCGATCAATAGCTTTTAACTATTTATCGAGCATCAGATAAAAGCTGTTCTGGCTCCGTTACTGAGCTTGTGAACACTTTTAACTTAGCACCCTTTACTGCAATCAAACGTACTTGATAAAAAAAAACAGACACTGATCAAAATCAATAAAAAGCCCGTATGACGGGGCCTAAGATGTAATAGCAACTCGCTATCGCCGGCCCATTGCCTTACATTTTTTTTGCATAGGCGAGCAGCAGGAGATAACTCTATACTCGGTTAAGCGAGTCAGGTATTAATCCATCCATCAGTCAATATCGATTGATAATTTCAATAGATGATGTTCGACCCACACCGACAAGCAGGGAACCAAAATGCGCAAACTGAACCCTCTCTGGAGTGCAATGCTGATAGCCATGGCTTGCACTCAGGCACAGGCGATGAGCCTCACCGATGCGATTCAGAGCACCCTTGAAAACCATCCGGAACTGCGCGCCGACATCAACAGCCGGCTGACTGCCGATGAGCAGGCGAAAATGGCCAAGGGCGGCTATTTGCCTACGGTTGATCTTGTCCTCGCTTACGGACGCGAGCACACGGACAGCCCGACCACCCGTGCGCTGGGCAACCACAACACTGAAACGCTGAACGCTCGTGATGCCGAGGTGCGGCTGCGGCAGATGCTGTTTGACGGTTTCAACACGCCGAACGAAGTGGACCGTACCGAGGCGGTTGTGAACGCGCGGGCCTACCAGGTGCTTGGCACAACCGAAAGCCTCGCCCTGCGCACCGTCCAGGTATATCTGGACGTGTTGAAGCGTCGCGAGATGGTGGCTCTGGCGGAGAACAACCTGCAGGCACACCTGCGCATCAACGACCAGATCGGCCTGCGTCGCCAGCGAGGCGTCGGCAGCAACGCGGACGTCGACCAGTCCGAAGCCCGCCGCGCCTTGGCCGAGAACAACCTGTACACCGAGCAGGTAAACCTCGCCGATGCCGAGGCGAATTTCGTGAGCGTGGTCGGTCGCCTTCCGGACCAGCTTGAAACGCCGGCATCGCTGCGCGGCGAGCTGCCCACCACCGTGCTCGACGCACGCCAGCGCGTGGTCGAGAACAACCCGTACCTGAAATCGGCACAGGCGGATGTTCAGGCTGCGGAGAAGCAGTACGAAATCGCCAAGTCGCCGTTCTACCCACGCTTCGACGTCGAGCTGGCCAGCGGTGCCAACGACAACGTGGGAGGCCAGGAAGGCCACTACAACAGCTGGCGAGCCGCGGTGGTGATGAACTACAACCTGTTCAACGGCAACCGCGATACAGCACGCCTGCGCGGCGCTTCGCACCAGATCAACCAGGCCATGGACATTCGCAACAATGCCCTGCGCCAGCTCAACGAGAACCTCTCGCTGGCTTGGAACGCGATGGAGAACGCGCGCCTGCAGACACCAAAAGCCCGCGAATATGCCGATTACACCCGCAACGTACGCGAGGCCTATCAACAGCAGTTCGGCCTTGGTCAGCGCACCCTGCTCGACCTGCTGGACAGCGAGAACGAGCTGTTCACCGCCAACCGACGCTACACCGACGTGCGCTACACCGAGGAATTCTCGATGTACCGCGTCATCGCAGCGATGGGCGATCTTGCTCGCGCCAAGAACGTCGTGGTTCCCAGCGAAGCGACCGCGCTTTCCGAAGTGAAGAGCGAAGCGCGTCTACCGGAACTGAGATAAGCGTGCATAGGAGTTCGACCATTTGACGACCATGGAACGGGTAGCGCCGTCGAGCGATCCGCGGCTCAGCCACGACGATCCGCTGCTCGACGGGCTACTGATCCTGTGCAAACAGCACGGTTGCGTTGCCAGCCGTGCGAGTTTGAGCGCAGGTTTGCCGATGCCCGATCAGCGCCTGAGCGCGACCCTGCTCCCGCGCGCGGCTGCCCGCGCCGGGCTTCAGGGGCGGGTGATAAAGCGCAAGCTGACGGCTATCTCCGCGCTCAACCTGCCGGTTCTACTCCTGCTGAAAGATGGCCGCAGCGCGGTGCTCGCCAAGTGGGGTGACGGCAATCAGGCGCTGATTCTCCCCAGCGAGGCCGAGGGCGGCGAGCAATGGGTTGCTGGCGACGTGTTGGCGGAGGACTACAGCGGCGAGGCGTTTTTCGCCCGCCCACGTCATGAGCTCGAAGAGGCACGTAGTCCGCTGTTACCGCGCGTGCATGCCTGGTTTCGCGACACGCTGAAGTTGTCGCGCTGGCTGTACGCCGACGCGATGGTCGCCACGCTGCTCGTCAACACGCTGGGCTTGATGGTCCCACTGTTCGTCATGCAGACCTACGATCGCGTGGTACCCAACCAGGCGACAGCCACGCTTTGGGTACTGGCTATAGGTCTGTTCATCGGCACTTCATTCGAATTGCTGCTGCGCGTGCTGCGCGCGCACCTGCTCGATACCGCCGGCAAAAAGACCGACGTGGTGCTGTCAGCCACGCTGTTCGAGCGCATCACCGGCATGACGATGAACTCCCGCCCGGCGACTGTCGGCGGTTTCGCACAGAGCATTCACGACTTCCAGGGGCTACGCGACTTTCTTACCGCGGTCACCTTGACCAGCCTGATCGATTTGCCCTTCGCGCTACTGATCATCCTGGTCATCGGCCTGATCGGCGGCTGGCTGGTGGTGATACCACTGCTCGCCTTCCCGATAACCGCCCTGTTCGCCCTGATCATCCAGACCCGCCTGAGAGACACGGTGCAAAAAAGCCTGGCGCTCGCCTCGGAACGGCAAGCGCTGCTGGTGGAAACCCTAGGCGGGCTGGAAACGCTGAAGGTCTGCGGCGCCGAGAGCGAGCGCCAGCATCGCTGGGAGCAGACCCACGGCGCACTCACGCGGCTCGACAGCCATGCCCGGATGCTCTCCGCGGTTGCGATGAACGGCACGCTATTCCTGCAGCAGTTCGCCGGCATGGCGACAATCGTGGCAGGTGTTTACAGCATCATCGCCGGCGATCTCAGCGTCGGCGCGCTGGTCGCCTGCTACATGCTTGGCAGCCGCGTGCTTTCACCGCTGGGACAGATCGCCAGCCTGATCACGCGTCTGCAGCAGGCGCGACTGACGATGAAAAGCACCGATGCCCTGATGGCACTGCCGCAGGAGCGTCAAGAAAAGCAGCGCCCGCTGGAGCGCACTCACCTGAACGGTGCGCTCGATCTGCGGCAACTGACATTCACCTATCCGGGGCTCAGTAGCCCATCGCTGCGCAGCATCAACTTCCATATTGCCCCGGGGGAACGGGTCGGCATCATCGGCCGCAGCGGCTCGGGCAAGAGCACCCTGGCACGTCTGATCATGGGGCTGTACGCACCCGATGAGGGCCAGATCCTCGTCGACGGACTGGATTTGCGACAGATCGACGTCGCCGACCTGCGCAGCCAGATCGGCTATGTCTCGCATGACATGCCTCTGCTGGCCGGCAGTCTGCGCGACAACATGACCCTGGGTGCACGCTACGTCAGCGATGAGCGCATGCTTGAAGTGGCCAAGCTCACCGGCGCCTATGAATTGGCAAGACAGCACCCGCTCGGCTTCGACCGACCTGTTGGCGAGCGCGGCCAGCTGTTGTCAGGCGGTCAACGGCAGCTTGTGCTCATGGCGCGCGCCCTGCTGCTCGACCCACCGATTCTGCTGCTCGACGAACCTACCAGTGCCATGGACAACAGCAGTGAGGACGCACTGCGGCATCACCTGCTGGGCTGGTCCCAAGGCAAGACAATGCTGCTGATTACCCATCGCATGTCCATGCTCAGCCTGGTCGAACGCCTAGTCGTGCTGGACTGCGGGCGCGTTGTCGCGGACGGCCCGAAAGCTGCGGTCATCGAGGCATTGCGCAAAGGGCATGTGGGGCCGGCGTCGGTATGAAACATGCCGGCATGACGTATCGCGCACCGGCTGCAGCGACAGCCATCCGCAACGGAGTTTCGCAATGATGCATGGGCCGATGGTGTTTTTCGGCAAGTTTGGCCGCCGCAAGCAGGACACCGAGTACATGCCCGAAATCCAGGGCGCGATTCTCGAGGACTCTCCCTGGCTGGCTCGCCTGACCGTCTGGTTGACGGCTCTGCTACTCGCTGCGGTGCTGGTCTGGGCCAACTACGCCGTACTCGAGGAGGTGACCACGGGCGAAGGCAAGGCGATTCCATCCAGCAAGATCCAGACGGTGCAGAACCTCGAGGGCGGCATCGTGGCGCAAATCTACGTCCGCGAGGGACAGGTAGTGAACAAGGGCGACACACTGTTGCGCCTGGATAACACGCGGTTTCTCTCCAACCAGGAGGAAACCGAAGTGGAGCGCTTGTCGCTGCTCGCTCGCGTCGAGAGGCTGGCCGCCGAGGCCGAAGGTCGACCGCTGGCCCTGCCGGAAGAGATCACCCGCGATGCGCCACAGCTGGCCGAGGATGAGCGCGCGCTCTATGAATCGCGCCAGCAGCGCTTGCGCAGCGAGCAGCGAATCCTCAAGGAACAGCTGACGCAGAAACAGCAAGAGGTCGCCGAATTCCGCTCCAAACAGCAACAGTACCGTTCCAGCCTGTCGCTTATTCAGCAGGAGCTGAACATGTCGACTCCGCTTGTGGAAACGGGCGCGATCTCGCAGGTCGAAATTCTGCGCCTGCGCCGCAGCATGGTCGACGTGCGTGGCGCACTCGATGCCACCACGCTCGCCCTGCCGCGCGCCGAGGCGGCTGCCAGCGAAATCCAGAGCAGAATCGAACAATCCGAACTTGCATTCCGTGCCGAAGCCTTCAAGGACCTGAATGCCGCTCGTACACTGCTGCAGAAGATCACTGCCACCAGTGTGGCCATCGATGACCGCGTCAGCCGCACGACAGTGGTTTCACCAGTACATGGCATCATCAAGCAATTGAGGATCAACACGATCGGCGGTGTGGTACAGCCGGGCAGCGACCTGCTGGAGATCGTGCCACTGGAAGACAGCCTGCTGATCGAAGCCAAGGTACGACCGCAGGACATTGCCTTCCTGCACCCGGGGCAGAAGGCAATGGTCAAGTTCTCCGCCTACGACTACACCATTTACGGCGGCTTGAAAGCCAACCTGGAACTGATCAGTGCGGACACCATCACCGACAAGGATGGGCGTAGTTTCTATCTGATCCAGGTCCGCACGGAGAAAAACTACCTCGGCTCGCCTGGGCATCAACTGGTGATCATCCCCGGCATGGTCGCTACCGTGGACATCATCACCGGCGAGAAAAGCGTGCTGGACTACATGCTCAAGCCCATTCTCAAGGCGCGACACGAAGCACTGCGCGAACGTTAGGTCGGATCAGCCAGATAACCGACAAGCGCCGCAATCACGCTCCGCCGGCGTGGTTGCGCTGATATGTGAGCGCGCCCATCGCGTCGATCTGCCCCTCGATCAGCGCGTCGAACGGTCGAAGCAGCTCATCGAATCCCGCAGGGCTTTCCAGGATATTCAGTGCCGTGACGATCGCCTCGATGGTCGACAGCGCGCCCGGCATCGGTGCCTTGCGCAAGCGATAGCGAGAGGTCAGCCCCTCTGGCAGCGCTACCCGCGGCAGCGCTGCCAGCCAAGGATTGACATGCAGAATCTTGCGCGCCTTGCGCCAGGTCCCGTCCGGCACGATCAGGCGGATGGGCCGGTCGGCGCCTGCAAGTGTGCTCAGCGGCGCCGCATCCTCACCGGGAAACAACAGGTAGCTCGGCACGTCGGCGCTGGATTCATCGATGAAATCCTCGCCGACCAGCAGCTGCGCGTTACGCAACCCCAACACAGCCAAGCGCGCCGTATTCAGCGCGTGACTCGCCTCGCTGGAATGCTGCAGGACAAGCACCCGGGTGCGGCTATCCAGGGCCGGGATCAGCGCACACAGGCAGAGCGACAAGGGGCGCTGGCAGCGCGAACATCGTGGACGGGACATGGTTCACCTCGGCGGCGGAGTCTGCCATATCGGGCATCAGTGTGCAGACCGACTATGCTTGCACCGACCCAATAACAAGGAACCGGCATGATCACAGTCCATCACCTGAATCACTCCAGATCCCATCGCGTCCTCTGGCTGATGGAGGAACTGGAGCTGCTTTATGAGCTCAAGCGCTATCCCCGCGACCCGAAGACGATGCTCGCCCCGGCCGAACTCAAAGCCGTTCATCCACTGGGAAAATCGCCGGTGATCACCGATGGCGAACTGACGTTGGCCGAATCGGCAGCCATTCTGGAATATCTGCTGGAGCGATACGGAAATGGCCGGCTCGCGCCGCAAAGCAGCAGCGCGGAGTACCGCAGGTTTCGCTACTGGATGCACTACGCCGAAGGGTCGGCGATGCCGCCGATGTTGCTCAAGCTGGTATTCGACCGGGTCGCCACCGGGCCGATGCCCTTCTTTATCCGCCCGGTGGCACGAGCGATCGCTGAGGGCGCCAATCGGGCCTTCATCGGGCCGCAGCTAAAGACTCATCTCGATTACATGGAAGCGGAACTGGGGAAATCCGACTGGTTCGCTGGGGATACCTTCAGCGCGGCGGACATACAAATGAGTTTTCCGATCGAAGCGGCGCGCGCCAGAGCAGGATTGGACGAGAGCCGCCCGCGGTTGATGAATTTCCTGCAGCGTATACAACAGCGGCCCGCCTATAAACGAGCCGTGGAACGCGGAGGACCCGCCTTGCCCGCCGCGTAGCGACTAACCCGCGTTACCGGGAAGCGCGGCGATCCTGCTGACGGCGGGCGCGCACTGGAATGGGCTGCAGACGAGGTGGCTCGATCAAGCCAAGAGCGACCGCCAGCTTCCAGAACATTTCATTGAGCCTTGCTTTCATGGTCACACCCTCCTGCCAGATAACGGGTTACATCGGAGCCATGCAGGCTTCATGGACAGCATAATCCAACTTTCCAACTGACGCTCGTGAGCTTTGCTGCCGAGGGCTCCGCAAGTAGCGCCGCTTTGTTACGGCGCTTTACAACTGCGACCGGGGTTGCGCAAAGGCGTTCAACCAAAATCTGTTTGCCGGCGGTAACGCAGCGCCGGCTGCCGCTCAGTTACGGTCAGCCTTGCGCCGATAAGGGAAGACGTCGATCACCTTGCCGCCGCGGATCGCGTCCTGCAGTCCCTTCCAGTAATCCGCGTCATACAGCTCGCCATGCAGGCTGGCAAATAGCCGACGCTGCCCATGGTCAGCGAACAGAAAGCGTGGGAATTCTTCGGGAAACACGTCATTTGGCCCCACCGAATACCATGGCTCCGATGCCATCTCGTCTTCCGGGTAACGCGGCGCAGGGATGTGGCGAAAATTCACCTCGGTGAGATAGCTGATCTCGTCGTAATCGTAGAACACCACCCTTCCATGGCGGGTAACGCCGAAATTCTTCAACAGCATGTCGCCAGGAAAGATATTGGCCGCCGCCAGCTGCTTGATGGCAAGCCCATAGTCTTCCAGCACCTCGCGCACCTGCTGTTCGCTGGCGTTTTCCAGATAGAGATTCAGCGGCGTCATGCGCCGCTCGGTCCAGCAGTGGCGCACCAGTACGGTATCGCCCTGCACCTCTACCGTCGACGGCGCGACCTCCAGCAGCTCGGCCAGGCATTCCGGATCGAACTTGGCCTTTGGGAAGCGGAAGTCGGCAAACTCCTGGGTATCGGCCATGCGCCCTACCCGGTCGACACTTTTCACCAGGCGATACTTTTCGATCACAGTGGCTCGGTTGACGCTCTTGATCGGTGAGAATCGATCCTTGATCAGCTTGAACACCGTATTGAAGCCGGGCAACGTGAACACCGTCATCACCATGCCGCGCACGCCGGGCGCCATGACAAAGCGATCGTCGGTGTTGGCCAGATGATCGATCAGCGCGCGGTAGAACTCCGACTTGCCGTGCTTGTAGAAGCCTATCGAGGTATACAGCTCGGCTATGTGCTTGCCAGGCAGGATGCGCTTGAGAAAGCCGACGAATTCCGCCGGGATCGGCACCTCGACCATGAAGTACGAGCGCGTGAAGGAAAAGATGATCGACACCTCCGCCTCGTCGGTAATCAACGCATCGGCGACGATGCCTTCGCCCTCGCGGTGCAACAAGGGGATCACCAGCGGCCACTGCTCATCGCAAGTGAAGATGCGCCCGAGCAGGTAGGCGCCCTTGTTGCGGTACAGCACCGAGACGAAGAGTTCGACAGTCAGCTCCGGATCCTTGCAGACCCAATCGGGCAACGTTTCACACAGCTGCGTCTGTAGCCGCTGGAGGTCTCCCGCCAGATCACAATACGGTACGGCGAAGGCGTAATCGCTGAGGATCTGTTCCAACATTCCCGCCAGATCGCCGTTGGGCTGGTAGGTGCGCGTCTGTGCCTGGCGCTCCTGCACGCGCACAGCCGGCCGGGTGGTATGGATAAACATGGTGCCGTCACTGATGCAGTCATGGCTGAACAGCCCGCAGAAGATCGAGTTGTACCAGGTCTCCGACAGCTCGTCGTCGAAGCGTGGGTTGATCAGCTCGATATAGGCGCTCTTGATCTGCGGCCAGGCTTCGACCTGAAGCAGATCGGCATGATCGAAGCCGGCCAGCAAGCCACGCCGGGTTTCAGCGACCTTCTCTTCGTAGAGATTGATGCGCGCCGCGGAGGCGCGCTGTGCTTCCTGCCACTGCGCCTGCTCGAAGCGAGAACGGGCACCCTCGGTGATCACGCGAAAATGCTCGCGATAGTCATCAAAACCGAGAAGGATCTGCCGAGCCATTTCAACGGCCAGTTTCTGCTCCACCATGATGCACCCACTGCAGGACATGAACGTTCGCCGAGCTTAGCAGCACGCAGTTTGAAAGTCGGTTTCGGTTTGCCTGTTGGCAGATGGGCGACAACACTTGCAGCTCCCTTGTGCTGGAAGCCCGCTTCATGCGCCCGCTCGACATATTTCGCCTGCTTGCCCTCGCCGCCATCTGGGGCGCGAGTTTTCTCTTCATGCGTGTTATCGCGCCGGTACTTGGCACTTTCCCGACAGCATTCTTTCGCGTGCTGCTCGCGACCGCCGGGCTGCTGGCAATCCTCGTCGTGCTGCACAGGCGCTGGGATTTTCGCGGCAAGCTCGGCCTGTGCCTGGTGCTTGGCGTGATCAACTCGGGCGTACCCTTCGCCCTGTATGCGGTGGCCGCGCAACTGGTGCCGGCGGGTTATTCGGCCATCTTCAATGCCACCACGCCAATGATGGGCGTGCTGATAGGCGCACTGTTCTTCGCTGAGGAGCTGACGCTGGCCAAGGTGCTGGGAGTGTTCAGCGGGCTGGGCGGTGTGGCACTGCTGATGCGCATCGGCCCAGTGCCATTGGATATGGGGTTGCTGCTCGGAGCGCTGGCCTGCCTGGGTGCCACTGCCTGCTACGGATTGGGCGGTTTTCTCACGCGTCGCTGGATCAACCGGGACGGCGGGTTGGATAGTGAATTGGTTGCCTTTGGCAGCCAGGCCGGCGCCGCACTCTGCCTGTTGCCACTGTTCGGATGGTCGCTGCTGGATGCCCCGCCGCCGAGCTGGGGCGACACCAGCGTCTGGCTCAGCCTGCTTGGACTGGGTCTGGTCTGCACGGCGTTTGCCTACATTCTCTACTTCCGCCTGCTGGCGGATATCGGACCAGTTAAGACGCTGACGGTGACGTTTCTGATCCCACCGTTCGGTGTGCTATGGGGCATACTGTTTCTCGATGAGCCACTGTCCTGGGCCTACGTTCAGGGCGGTGCGCTGATCGGCCTGGCGTTGTGGCTGATCCTGCGCCAGGCGCCAGCCGCCCAGCCGCAGGCCGATCCGCGACGCAGTTGATTGGCTCAACTGCGTCGCAAGGCATTACTGCACCAGTTCCTGCTCGCTGAACATGTCGCTGAACAGCATGCTGGAGAGGTAACGCTCGCCCGAGTCCGGCAGGATCACGACGATGTTCTTGCCCTGCATTTCCGGCCGTTCGGCCAGACGAACCGCAGCCGCCATCGCCGCACCGCAGGAAATGCCACAGAGAATGCCCTCTTCGCGCATCAGCCGCAGGGCCATCTGCTTGGCCTCTTCGTCATCGACCAGCTCGACCCGATCGACCATGGACAGGTCGAGGTTCTTCGGCACGAAGCCGGCGCCGATGCCCTGGATCTTGTGCGGACTGGGTTTGACCTCGTCACCGGCAAGGGTCTGACTGATTACCGGCGAGCTGGTCGGTTCCACCGCCACGCTGATGATCTGCTTGCCCTTGGTGTTCTTGATATAGCGCGAGACGCCGGTGATGGTGCCTCCAGTGCCGACGCCTGCCACCAGCACATCGATGCTGCCATCGGTGTCGTTCCAGATTTCCGGGCCGGTGGTCTTCTCATGGATTGCCGGGTTGGACGGATTCTCGAACTGTTGCGGCATGTAGTACTGCTCGGGATTCGAGGCGGCAATCTCGGCGGCTTTCTCGATCGCGCCCTTCATGCCTTTGGCCGGCTCGGTGAGCACCAGCTCGGCACCCAGCGCTTTGAGCACCTTGCGCCGCTCCAGGCTCATGGACGCCGGCATGGTGAGCATGAGCTTGTAGCCACGCGCCGCGGCAACAAAGGCCAGACCGATGCCGGTGTTGCCCGAAGTAGGCTCGACCAACGTCATGCCCGGCTTGATCCGACCGCTGTCCTCGGCGTCCCAGATCATCCCGGCGCCGATACGGCATTTCACCGAATAAGCGGGGTTACGGCCTTCGATCTTGGCCATGATGGTGACGCCCTTGGGCCCCAGGCGATTGATCATTACCAGCGGGGTGTTGCCGATGGAGCGTGCGTTGTCTGCGAATATGCGACTCATGGGAATGCCCTGTCCGAGGAGTATCAGACCAATCAGCCTATGCGCAGTCCATGCAGCAGTCCAGCCGAACTCACAGCCGCGACCGGGGGTCCATCGTCAACATCCCGCTCATCTCCGGACCGCCATGACCCGTCGCCTGCTTCCCCTGTGGATCCTGCTCTCGATCGGCCTGCTGCTGATCCTCCTGCATCTCGCTCTGCCGCATCTGGTGCGCAACTACCTGAACGAGAAAATGGCGGACATGGGCGACTATACGGGCCATGTCGAAGACGTCGATCTCGCCTGGTGGCGTGGCGCTTACCGTGTCGAAGGCCTGCTGATCGAGAAGAAGGACAAGCGCGTACAGGCGCCGCTGCTCAAGGCACCGGCGATCGACATCGCCATCAGCTGGAATGGCATCCTGCGCCACCGAGAGATCGTCGGCGAAGTCGTTTTCGAGCAGCCTCATTTGAATTTCGTCGATGGTGGTGACAGCGGTGACTCGCAGAATGGGGAAGGCGTCGACTGGCGCGATCAGCTCGACGCATTGGTACCGATCACGCTCAACGAGATTCGCGTCGTCGATGGCCAGTTGTCGTTCCGCAACTTCTCCTCCGACCCGCAAGTCCACGTTTACGCCAGCGATATCCAGGCCAGCCTGTACAACCTGACCAACACCGATGATGCCGACGGCACCCGGACCGCTTTCTTCGAAGGCAAGGGCAAGCTGTTCAATCAGGCCCCCATCGAAGCGACTGCCAGCTTCGATCCGTTCACGGACTGGGAAGATTTCGAAGTCAATCTGCGGGTCACCGGCGTACCGCTGAAACAGCTGAACGACCTCAGTCGCGCCTACGCCAATTTCGATTTCGCCGGCGGGACGGGTGATCTGGTTATCGAAGTCGAGGCCAACGACAGCCAGCTCGATGGTTACATCAAGCCCCTGCTGCGCAACGTTGACATCTTCGACTACGACCAGGACGTCAAAAACGAGGACAAGGGCTTCTTGCGCGGGCTGTGGGAAGCGGTGGTCGGCGGCGGACAGGAAGTCCTGAAGAACCAGCGCAAGGACCAGTTCGCCACCCGCGTGGAGCTGTCGGGCACCACCAGGGAAACGGATGTCAGTCCATTCCAGGCCTTCGTCGCGATACTGCGCAACGCATTCGTCGAGGCCTTCACTGCGCGCTTCGAACGTGCGCTCGATGAAGAAGAATAACTGGCATGCGTCACCAGAAACGCACAGCCGGACATTCAGTGACTGAATGATGCGCTTGCGTTCACAGTCGCACGACCTTCCCTTATAGTCGTCGGCCTGACTACAACGAGTGCCTGCGTGCCAGGCCCCGCCGAAGGAATCCGCAATGAAATTCGAAGGCACCCAGTCCTACGTCGCCACCGATGACCTGAAACTCGCAGTGAATGCCGCCATCACCCTGCAGCGTCCCCTTCTGGTCAAGGGCGAGCCAGGCACCGGCAAGACCATGCTGGCCGAGCAGCTGGCCGAGTCGTTCGACGCCAAGCTCATCACCTGGCACATCAAGTCCACCACCAAGGCGCATCAGGGCCTCTACGAATACGATGCGGTCAGCCGCCTGCGTGATTCGCAGCTGGGCGTGGACAAGGTCCACGACGTGAAGAACTACATCAAGAAAGGCAAGCTGTGGGAGGCCTTCGAGAGCGAGGAGCGGGTCATCCTGCTGATCGACGAGATCGACAAGGCCGATATCGAGTTTCCCAACGACCTGCTGCAAGAACTCGACAAGATGGAGTTCTACGTCTACGAGACCAACGAGACGATCAAGGCGACCCAGCGACCGATCATCATCATCACCTCGAACAACGAGAAGGAACTACCGGACGCCTTCCTGCGTCGCTGCTTCTTCCACTACATCGCCTTCCCGGATCGCGACACGCTGCAGAAGATCGTCGACGTGCACTACCCGGGTATCAAGCAGTCGCTGGTCAGCGAAGCCCTGGACGTCTTCTTCGATGTGCGCAAGGTGCCCGGTCTGAAGAAGAAGCCCTCGACCTCCGAACTGGTCGACTGGTTGAAACTGCTGATGGCCGACAACATCGGCGAGGCCGTGCTGCGCGAGCGCGACCCGACCCGGGCGATCCCGCCGCTGGCCGGCGCGCTAGTGAAGAACGAGCAGGACGTGATGCTGCTCGAGCGTCTAGCCTTCATGAGTCGGCGCGCCAACAGCCGCTGATCGATGCCGGCTTCGGTGAGCCGGCTGCGAACTCACTGGAGGAAGACACCATGCAAACGCATACCGGTAGTTGCCTGTGTGGCGTCGTGCGCTATCGCATCGACGCCCCCATCAACGAGCTGACTCACTGCCACTGCAAGATGTGCCGCAAGGCCCATGGCGCAGCGTTCGCCACTTACGCGAGCGTGCCGCTGGAAGCCTTCCACATCATGTCGGGCAAGGACCAGCTGGGCGTCTACCATTCCTCCGATCACGTGACGCGCACCTTCTGCATCCGCTGCGGCTCAAATCTGCAGTTCGTCGACAACCGCGAACATGAGCTCGGCGTCGCCGCCGGCACCCTCGACTCACCGCTGCCGGAGCCCCCGCAATCGCATATCTACGTCGACTCCAAGGCCGACTGGTACGAGATTCGCGACGGCTTGCCCCAACACAACGGCGACAGCCCCCGCTGAGCGCCCCGAACATGCGCGCCAAAGATGGTGCGCCAGAGGTTTTCTGCCATGTTGCTTGGCCTGTTCAATGAGATGCGCGCCGCCAAGGTGCCGGTATCGGTACGCGAACTGCTGGATCTGATCGATGCACTCAAGCACCGTGTCGTGTTCGCCGACATGGATGAATTCTATTTCCTTGCGCGCACCGTGATGGTCAAGGACGAACGCCACTTCGACAAGTTCGACCGGGCCTTCGGCGCCTACTTCAAGGGCCTTGAGAATCTCGATCAGCATCTAGAAGCGCTGATTCCGGAAGACTGGCTGCGCAAGGAATTCGAGCGCAGCCTGACGGACGAGGAGCGCGCGCAAATCCAGTCTCTCGGC
The DNA here is from genome assembly GCF_003864275.1 of Pseudomonas sp. SCT. Lineage (NCBI taxonomy): Bacteria > Pseudomonadati > Pseudomonadota > Gammaproteobacteria > Pseudomonadales > Pseudomonadaceae > Pseudomonas > Pseudomonas sp. SCT. The sequence goes on along the minus strand of NZ_BDJA01000009.1, from coordinate 23,825 downwards.
GGCCTGGACAAGCTGATCGAAGAATTCAAGAAGCGTCTCGAGGAGCAGAAGGAGCGCCACGCCGGCGGCAACAAGTGGATCGGCACCGGCGGCACCAGCCCGTTCGGCTCCGGCGGCTACAACCCTGAAGGCATCCGCATCGGCGATGCCGGCAAGCGTCAGGGCAAGGCGGTGAAGGTCTGGGATCAGCGCGAGTACAAGAACCTCGACGATCAGGTCGAGCTTGGCACGCGCAACATCAAGATCGCCCTGCGCCGCCTGCGCAAATTCGCCCGCCAGGGTGCGGCGGACGAACTGGATATCGATGGCACCATCGACCACACCGCACGCGATGCCGGGCTGCTCAACATCCAGATGCGACCGGAGCGGCGCAATGCGGTGAAGCTGCTGATTCTGTTCGACATCGGCGGCTCGATGGACGCCCACGTGAAGGTCTGCGAAGAGCTGTTTTCAGCGTGCAAGACCGAGTTCAAGCACCTCGAATATTTCTACTTCCACAATTTCATCTACGAATCAGTATGGAAGAACAACTTCCGCCGCACCTCGGAGCGCACCTCGACGCTGGATGTGCTGCACAAATACGGCGCGGACTACAAGGTGGTGTTCGTGGGCGACGCGGCGATGGCGCCGTATGAAGTCACCCAGCCGGGTGGAAGCGTCGAGCACTGGAACGAGGAAGCCGGCTACGTCTGGATGCAGCGCTTCATGGAGAAGTACAAGAAGCTCATCTGGATCAATCCCTACCCCAAGGACACCTGGGGCTACACCTCCTCCACCGGCATCATCCGCGAACTGGTGGAGGACCGAATGTATCCGTTGACGCTGAGCGGACTCGAGGAAGGGATGAAGTTTCTGGCCAAGTAAGCGCGTGGAGATGACTGCAAGCTGGGCCGTCTGCGCCACGTCTGCGTGGATAGCAGTAAGTCAGCGATAGCCCTTGTAGCGGCGCGCTCGTGATCTGAATGGGAGGCTTGCCGCCACCAGTAGGCTTTCCACCAGCCAGGCCAGTAGCAGCGCACAGCTCAGCCCCCAGGCGATGGCTTCCGGGGCGAGCAGCACCTGGAAGCGGTAGCTGTTCCATACCTGTTCACGCAGGCTGCGCTCGGCGCCGAGAAGTACATGCACGGCGCGCGCATACCAGGGCCGCTGCATTGCCTGCCACTCACGCTCCAGCATTCGCGCGCGGCTCACCAGCTGCTCGACGCTTTGCGCATCACTCTGAAAAACCGGGTCGTCACTGTTGCGGTAGTGCTGGACCAACGCCTGCATATCGCCATTGAAAAAGCGCTGCGCCGTCTCCTGAAAGCCCTGCAAGCCCTGCTGAGCCTCCAACCGCCGGGCTTCTACATGTTGGGCGTATGCCTCGATAAAGCCAGGCACCTGAACACCCACCAATAGGCCAAAGGTGAACAGGGTCAGGCGCAGGTAGCTTCTCAGCATTCGGTCACTTTCCCCTGCGCGATGCATTCGCCGAGCCGCCACAAACTCCATTGGCCGGGCTCATGCAATGTCCATTGTTCATTATTGGTTAGCGGCTCGGTAGCCAGCACCGTGACAACATCATCGGGTGTGGTTTCGGCGTGGAAATTCACTGTCAGTTCGGCGTCTCGAAGTTGCGCCGGACCGAATGGCGCACGTCGGGTGATCTCCGCCAGCTTGGTACTGCAAAAGCTGAACAGCCACTCTCCATTGCTCAGCAGGCAATTGAACACACCCTTGCGACGGTACTCGACGCAAGCGCCCAGCAATACGGGCAAAACGCTTTCCGGCGCGCAGCGGTCAGGAAAATCCAGACGGATCCGGTTCAGCAGGTCGCAGAAAGCGCGCTCGCTGTCAGTGTCGCCAACTGGACGGTAGATGCCCTTCGGTGGCTCGAAATCCGAGAGTTGGCCATTGTGAGCAAAGCACCAGTGCTGTCCCCATAGCTCACGAACGAAAGGATGCGTATTGACCAGGGAAACCTTGCCGACGTTGGCATGACGGATATGACCGATCACCACCTCACTCTTGATCAGGTAGCGCTGCACCATCTTCGCCACTTCGGATTCGCAGCTGGCGACCGGGTCCTGGAATAGCCGTAGGCCGCGACCTTCATAGAAGGCGATGCCCCAGCCGTCCTTGTGTGGCCCGGTCTTTCCGCCTCGCTGCATCAGGCCGGTAAAGCTGAAAACGATATCGGTGGGAACGTTGGCGCTCATGCCAAGCAGCTCGCACATGCGTCATCTCCCGAGAGTTTCTGCCTCGTTCTGGCCGACCTAGAGCCGCGGCTCGGTGCGCATACGCCCACGTGACGGCGCGTAATCGCGCTCATAGTCGTCGGCACTTTGATCTTCCATGCGTTCGCGCAGCGTGCGGCTATCTTCATCCGCAGCCTGGTTCTCGCCGCGCCGGCCGTACTTGCGCTCGATGGGCCAACGAATGGCCACCAGCAGCAGATACAAGCCGAAGGCAATCAGTCCATACATCGCCAGATCAGCCACGGCACGCCACGCGTTGTTGCCGACCTTGAACGCCAGGTCCATGGCAGTAATGGCCACAGCAGGCGCGAACAGTTCCTTCGCCGGATCGACAATGGTCGGCGTGAAGAGCAATACGGCAGCGAGCAACCGCAGCGGCTCGCGCACCCAGCGCCACATCCAGCGCGTTACCCGGAACCAGAACAACAGGCATCCAAGCGCCGCTACCCCGTACAGGGTCCAGGCGAGCGAATAGTCGGAGTCGAACATCGGCATGGCGTTTTCCCGATACAGCGCGCGGCAACAAAGGCGGCCATGATAGCAGTCAGCGCCCCCTCACCGTCATTGATGGTGACAACAAGCCACTGGCGGACCCACGAGCAAGATCGTATAAACCTCTTAAACGAAAGGGTAATCCCCATATCGCCGGACCGGCCACGGACTCTGGCAACCGGCACCAAGGAGAAAGCACGCCATGCCCTACAAACACATACTGGTCGCCATCGACCTGACCGAGGAATGCCACCCTGTCGTCGCCCGCGCGCAGGTGCTTGCCAATACCTCAGGCGCCAAACTGAGCCTGGTGCATATCATCGAGCCAATGGCCATGGCCTTCGGCGGCGATGTGCCAATGGACCTGTCGATGCTGCAGCAACAGCAGTTCGACCAGGCCCGTGGCCGCATGAACGGCTTTGCCGACAGCTACCCGGGTCTGGCTCCGGAAAACCGTCACCTCACCTACGGACAACCCCGCCAGGAAGTGCACCGCCTGGCAAAGGAACAGGGCTGCGACCTGATCGTGGTCGGCAGTCACGGTCGCCACGGGCTTGCCCTGCTGCTGGGCTCGACTGCCAACGACATCCTGCACGGCGCGCCTTGCGATGTGCTGGCGGTACGCTTGAAGAAAGCCGAATAGGTGTTCGTCGCTGCGCAGGATGGCCGCCACCCTGCGCACAGCGAGCCGATCAGATCGCTTCGACGCCGTCGCCCGCGCTCATGACCAGCGGACGGATCTTCTGCAGCTGGGTCTCGAGTGAATAGGTCAGACTGGACGCCATCGAGAAGAAGGTCAGAAAGGCCTTGAGATTGGAGTCGGCGTGACAGGTGTCGTGGATGCGCTGCCAGAACGCCTGATTGACCAGTTGCAGCTGCTGAAAGGAACGCACCAGTCCGCGCAGCTCCCAGTCTGCATGCCGGCCTTCGCGCAGGTTGAAATACTGCCGGGCCAGATACAGCGATACCGCGCGCAGAACGAACTCATGATTGCTGGCGAACGGCAGATGCTGCTTGGCCATTGGCTTCAGCCGTCCGAGCACCGGGCAGGCGCTGGTAGCCATGATTACGCCGAGCAGCGCGCGCAAGCCTTCGTCCAAGCCAACCTGTTTGGTGTATTCACGCTCGGGCGTGCGCACCCATACCAGGGCCTTTTGTACGGCCGGTAGGCCCTGGAAGTCCTCGATTACCCGATGCAGATCAACCGCGGCAGGGCAATGGCTGAAATCGTCCCTGCTCAGCGGGCAGTTCGAACAGCGCTGATGATCGAGCCGGGTCCATTTGGGCGCCTGCGCGGCGACCTCCTTGTCATATTCACGATCCAGTTCGATCCGGTAACTGAAGTCGTGTTCATCATCCAGGGTGATGCGGTATTCGATTGCCATTAACGCTCCATCATGACTGCATGATCCGATGCGGATACTTAACTACGCGCCAGCAAGCTGGGCATTGATCCATCTCATTAGCCGTGATCGAGCCCCGTTTCACCGCCCCCCCTATTGCTGAGTGGCGCAGCCATGAAAACTGCACCGCCTCAGCACGGACGGTTACTCCTCGAGCTCTGCCCAGCGCTCAAGCAAGCTATCGAGCTCCGCCTGCAACGCCTCGAGACGGCTCAACACGGCAGCCGTTTTATCCGCCGCCTGCTGATAAAAAGCCGGATCGGAAATCTCCGCCTGCAATGCCTCGATCGCCTTTTCCGCTTCGTCGATCTGACCGGGCAAGGCCTCCAGTTCGCGCTGCAGCTTGTAGCTGAGCTTCTTCTTGGCTGGCGCGACCTCGGCAACCACTGCAGCGACCGGCGCTTGTTGCGCTTTCTTCGCTTCGCCGCCGGACTCGGCAACACCCAGCAAGCGGGGCGAACCGCCCTGACGCAGCCAGTCCTGATAACCGCCAACGTACTCGCGCACTTCACCGCCGCCCTGGAACACCAGCGTGCTGGTGACCACGTTGTCGAGGAAGGCCCGGTCGTGGCTTACCATCAGTACCGTGCCCTGGAAGCCAAGCAGCACTTCTTCGAGCAATTCCAGCGTTTCCACATCGAGGTCGTTGGTCGGCTCGTCGAGCACCAACAGGTTCGCCGGCTTGCTGAACAGCTTGGCGAGCAAGAGCCGTGCCCGCTCACCTCCAGACAGCGCCTTGACTGGTGTTCGAGCCCGTTGCGGACTGAACAGGAAGTCGCTGAGATAGCTCAGCACGTGGCGGTTCTGCCCATCGATGGTGATGAACTCACGACCTTCGGCGAGGTTGTCGACCACGGTCTTTTCCAGCTCCAGCTGGTGACGCAATTGGTCGAAATACGCCACTTCAAGCTTGGTGCCGAACTCGATGGAACCGCTGCTAGGGTGCAATTCTCCGAGCAGCAGCTTGAGCAGGGTGGTCTTGCCAGTACCGTTGGCGCCGAGCAAACCGATGCGGTCGCCGCGCTGGATAACCATGGAAAAGTCCCGGATCAGCGGCTCGCCACCTACGTGAGCGAACGTCACCTGCTCAGCGACGATGACCTGCTTGCCGGACTTTTCCGCCGTCTCCACCTGGAAAGTGGCTTTGCCCTGCACGTTACGCCGCTCACTGCGCTCCGCGCGCAATGCCTTGAGCGCACGCACACGCCCCTCGTTGCGGGTGCGTCGCGCCTTGATGCCCTGGCGAATCCACACTTCTTCCTGAGCCAGCTTCTTGTCGAACAGCGCATTGGCCGTCTCCTCTGCCGCCAGCTGCTGCTCCTTGTGCACCAGAAAGCTGGCGTAGTCCCCGTTCCAGTCGATCAGGTGACCACGATCCAGCTCGAGGATGCGCGTCGCCAGGTTCTGCAGGAATGCCCGGTCGTGCGTGATGAACAGCACGGCACCGTTGAAGCCGGTCAGTGCCTCTTCCAGCCAGGCAATGGCACCGATATCCAGGTGGTTGGTCGGCTCGTCGAGCAGCAGCAGATCGGGCTCGGACACCAGGGCCTGGGCCAGCAATACGCGCCGGCGCCAGCCGCCGGACAACTCGGCAAGCGTACGGTCGGCGGGCAGCTGCAGGCGGCTCAGGGTGCTGTCGACCAACTGCTGCAAACGCCAGCCATCCTTCGCTTCGAGTGCCTGCTGCACGTGCATCAGCTTCTCGAGGTCGGCCTCGTTCTGGATGTTCTGGCTCAGGTGGTGGTACTCGGCGAGCAACTCGCCGACTCCGGCCAGGCCTTCGGCAACCACGTCGAAGACGGTGCGGTCATCCGCACGGGGCAGTTCCTGCGGTAGCTCGCCTATCTTCAGGCCGGGAGCACGCCAGATTTCACCGTCATCGGCGCTGCGGTCGCCCTTGACCAGGCGCAGCATGCTGGACTTGCCAGTGCCATTGCGGCCGATGATGCAGACCCGCTCGCCCCGCGCGATCTGCCAGGACACGCCGTCCAGCAACGGCGTGGTGCCGTAGGCGAGCGATACATCGGTGAACTTGAGCAGGGTCATGACTACCTCCGGAAAACAGGGCGCGCATTCTAGCAGATAGCTGCCGGCCGCCCGCTGCGGGCGGCGTTTTATCAGCCGTACGGGCGCGCCCGCGCCGTTTCGGACGGACACCGGTAGCAAATGGCGATGTACGCTCGTCGGAAGTGCGCCTTTGTTTGTTACCGGAGCTTAATGCGCGTTTAACTGGCCGATGCGGCAGGCTAAGCTAGCCCCTGCAGCAGGCCGTTTCGTGGGTCGCCCCGGCACACACGCAGCCTGTCACCTCAACGCCCCCCGTTTTACGGATGTACCATGCGCGGCCGACTCTCCTGTTTGTGTTTCTGCCTGTTTGTTTCAGCCATCGGCCTGGATGCGTCCGCCGCCAGCCTCAGTCAACAACGCCAGTACTACGACGAGGCCAAACAGGCCCTCGCCAAGGGCGACAGCGGGCCGTACCGCCGCTATCAGAGCGCGCTGCGTGACTATCCACTGGAGCCATACCTTGCCTACGACGAACTGACTCATCGGCTGAAGTCCGCGAGCAACCAGGAAGTCGAGAAATTCCTCGCCGAGCACGGCGATCTGCCACAGATCAGCTGGATGAAGCTGCGCTGGCTGCGCCTGCTGGCCGTGCGCGGCGATTGGCAGACCTTTACCCGTTATTACGACCCGAAGATGAACTTCACCGAGCTGGACTGCCTGTTCGCTCAGTATCAGTTGCGCAACGGCCTTCCGGGCGCCGACGCCGCGACCGAGCGACTGTGGCTGGTCGGCAAGTCGCAGCACAATTCCTGCGACCCGCTGTTCGAGCTCTGGGAAGCCAAGGGTCTCTTGACCGAAGACCGGCGCTGGAAGCGCACCAAGCTGGCCGTGGAGAGCGGCAACTACGGGGTTGCCAGCTTCCTGGTGAAGCGCCTGCCGACGCTGCAGAGCCAGGGTCAGCTGATGATCGATGTCGCCCAGAAACCTCAGATGCTTCGCCAGCCTGAGCGCTTCTCGCCGACCAGCCCGGCGATGGCCGACGTCGTTTCGATCGGCCTGCGGCGCCTCGCGCGCCAGGACCCCGAGCAGGCATTGAGTCTGCTCGATGGTTACGCACGCCGTTTCGCCTTTTCGCCCGAGGAAAAGGTCGCCATTGCCCGGCAGATCGGGCTGACCCTGGCCAAGCGCTTCGATGCACGTGCGCTCAAGGTAATGGCCGAATACGATCCCGAGCTACGCGACAACACCGTCACCGAATGGCGCACCCGTCTGCTGCTGCGCCAGGGCCAGTGGAATGAAGCCTACAAGCTGACGCAGCGCTTTCCGGATGAGCTGGCCAAAACCAACCGCTGGCGCTACTGGCAAGCGCGCAGCCTGCAACTGGCCAAGCCGGAGAGCAAGCAGGCCGCCCTGCTCTATCAGCCGGTGGCCGAGGAGCGGGATTTCTACGGCTTTCTGTCGGCCGACCGCATCCAGGCACCATACAAGCTGAACCATCAGCCACTGGCACTCGATCCGAAGGTCGTGCAGAAGGTGCGCAATACCGCCGGTATTCGCCGCGCGCTGGAGTTCCACGACCGCGGGCAGATCGTCGATGGCCGCCGCGAGTGGTATCACGTCAGCCGGCTGTTCAGCCGCGACGAGATGGTCGCGCAGGCGCGCATCGCCTATGAGAAGGAATGGTACTTCCCGGCCATCCGCACCATCAGCCAGGCGCAATATTGGGACGACCTCGATATCCGCTTCCCCATGGCGCATCGCAATGCGCTGGTCCAGGCCTCACGGGCGCGCGAGATCCATCCCAGCTGGGCGTTCGCAGTGACCCGCCAGGAAAGTGCGTTCATGGCCGACGCCCGCTCGCACGTCGGTGCCACCGGCCTGATGCAGCTGATGCCTGCCACCGCCAAGGAAACCGCCAAGCGCTTCAACATCCCGCTGGCCTCACCGCAGCAGGTGCTCAACCCGACCACCAATATCCAGCTGGGTACCGCTTATCTCAGCCAGATCTACGGACAGTTCAATGGCAACCGCGTGCTTGCCTCGGCCGCTTACAACGCCGGCCCCGGTCGCGTCCGTCAATGGCTGCGCAATGCCGAGCATCTGTCGTTCGATGTGTGGGTGGAAAACATTCCGTTCGACGAGACCCGCCAGTACGTGCAGAACGTGCTGACCTATTCGGTCATCTACGGGCAGAAGCTGAACTCACCGCAACCGCTGGTCGAATGGCACGAGCGCTACTTCGAATCGCAATAGAGGGCACAACCGGTCGACTCGCCGCTCTACCCGCTACTCGCTGCCATGACGATGGCCGGCCCGCGCCTGCCATCGTCATGCCTGCCTTGATCAGTCGAGCACTTCCACCGGCGCCCCCACAGCCAGTTCGCCGATGCCCTCGGCAATCAGGTTCTGCCCGAAGAAAACCCCACCCGGCCCTTTGCGATACGACAGCAGTGTGTTCAGCGGCTCGCGATCCGGCTCGCGCTCTGCTGTGAATGGGTCGAGTGTGGGGATGACGCAGCGGGAACAGGGCTTGACCACACGAAAGGTCAGCTGGTCGATACGGATACGCTTCCAGCTATCCTCCGCGTAAGGCTCCGCGCCGCTGACGACCAGATTCGGGCGAAAGCGCAGCATATCCAGTGGACGCCCGACTCGACGGATCAGGTCATCCAGCGATGCCTGGCCAATCAGCAGAAACGGGAATCCGTCGCTGAAGGCCGTGCGCTCGCCGAGTCGCGCGTAGTCGATATCGACCTGAATTCCATCGTCCAGCGGCAGGTGTACCAGCCGACAGGCTTGGCCAAGAAAGCTGCTCAGCCACGTGGCCGCCGCTTCGCCGGCATCCGGCACAACGGCATTCGAACTCCAGATCTGCACGCAGCGCATCTCGCGGGCATCGGGTACCGGCACCAGCAATTCCTGCATGTCTGGCGCAGTCAGGCGCAAGGCATTCTGGCCCTGCCAGCGTGCCTGCAGCAGTGCCATCCGCGGCGCCACACGCTGGGTGAGGAAACGCCCGGTGCCGGCTGCAACCACCATCCAGCGTCGATCGCCAACCAGGCCAAGCGCATCACTGGCGCAATGCTGCAGCGATTCACCAGCGCCGGACTTGAGCGGAAAACGATAGAGCGATGAGAGATGCATGCCGCGCCTCCTCGATGGGACAGCGCAGCAGCATAGCAGGCGCCGGCCGCTCTATTCAGCAGCCGGCGTAGAGGGATGGATCAGTCCTGATCGTCGAGTTTCAGGCGATCCTGAATCACATCGACGAGCTTCTCCGGCTGGAACTTGGAGAGGAAGTTGTCGCAGCCGACCTTCTGCACCATTGCCAGATTGAAGCTGCCCGACAGCGAGGTGTGCAGCACCACATAGAGATCGCGCAACCGCGGGTCGTGACGAATCTCGGTAGTCAGTCGATAACCATCCATCTCCGGCATTTCCGCATCGGTGAAAACCATCAGCAGCTTGTCGGTCAGCACCTCGCCGGCATCAGCCCAGGCCTTGAGCATGTTCAGGCCCTTCAGTCCATCGCTCGCGGTGTGGATCTTCAGACCGAGCTGGCTGAGGGTCTCGCGCAGCTGCGACAGCGCAACGCTGGAGTCATCCACGCAGAGCACTTCTCGTCCACGGGCGCGCTCGAGGATCGGATCGGCCAGGCGCTCGGCAGAAATGCTGGTGTCGTAAGGCACGATTTCCGCGAGCACCTTCTCCACGTCGATCACCTCGACCAGTTCGTCGTCCACCTTGGTGATCGACGTCAGGTAATGCTGGCGTCCTGCCGTGGTGGGTGGCGGCATGACCGCTTCCCAGTTGAGGTTGACGATGCGATCCACACCGCCGACCAGGAACGCCTGCACGGTGCGGTTGTACTCGGTAACGATGATGGTGCTGCGCTCATCGGGCACCAGCGGCCGCAAGCCGATGGCTCTGGAAAGATCGACCACCGGCAGGGTCTGGCCACGCAGATTGACCACGCCGCAGACCGAGCTATGGCGGTGGGGCATGAGCGTCATTTTCGGCAGCTGGACGACTTCCTGAACCTTGAAGACGTTGATGGCGAACTTCTGCCGTCCGCCGAGCCGGAACATGAGAATCTCCAGGCGATTCTGCCCCACGAGACGGGTGCGTTGATCGACTGAATCGAGAATGCCGGCCATTTCCAGGCTCCTTGGGAAAACGTGGTGATAGGAGTATCGGCCGCATCGCCCATCGCTTTATGCATCGCCGGGGCTTTTTTTCACAATCGGACGCCCGGTCGGAGCCTTTCCTAAGGCGCCGAGGAAGCCGGACCCAGCAACGGGCTGTCGGCTGGCAAGTGCAGGCGCAACGCCCCGGCACGCACATCGAAGCGCAGATGTGCGGCCGTGGAGGGCTCGCCATCCAGATTGATGTCGATGGCGCTGGGTGCCTCGACCTCCAGCCAGGGTACCCGGGCACTGACCGACACCGCGTCGACGCCTAGCAGACCGCCACTTAGCAGTGTGCCCAGTGTGCCGACCGCATCGGCAGGCGCCGGCACGATACACACATCCAGCAGCCCGTCATCGATCTTCGCCTGCGGGCAAAGCAGCTGTCCGCCGCCAGCCTGTCTACCGTTACCGATGCCCAGCGCAAGAAACTCGCCCTCCCAGTCGAACCCCGGCCCAGTGAACCGGCCGCGAGCCGAATGGATCTCGGCGAAGCGAGTCAGACCGGTCAGCAGATAGGCACCGCCACCCAGGACTCGCTTGAGATCTTCCGACGTGCTGGCCGTGACTTTGGAGCCGAAACCACCGGTCGCCATATTGACGAACGGCTGGCCATTCATTTCGCCAACATCGACCCAGCGGGCAGGCTCATCTAACAGACCAAGCGCCTCGAACGGGTCCAGCGGTATCCCAGCAGCCTTGGCGAAATCGTTGGCACTGCCCAGCGGCATCAAGGCGAGGCTCGCCTGCGCATGCGCCTGAAGCATCGCTTCGGCCACTTCACGCAAGGTGCCATCTCCGCCGCCAGCGACCAGCTTGGAATAACCGGCATCCAGCGCTTCGGCGACCAAGCGTTGCGCATCGCCTGGCTCCCACGTGACTCGTACCGCCAGGTCCCATCCATAGTCACGCTGCTGTCGCACCGCCTCACGCACCTCATCGTTCAGGGCCTGTTTCCCGTGCAATATCAGCAGCGCCTTGGCATCGCTCATGGCCGTTCCCTTCTCTCGATTCACGTCGCTGCATACGACCCAGCCCGAGGGCGGAAGTTGTGGCAGACAAGCGCGGCGGGATTAATCCAAATCTTCGATCAATGCTGCCGCTGGTCACTACGGCGTCGCTGATTAGCCCACCGAGATCGAGCAAGGTCTTGCTCAAAGACGTTTGAAAACAGCTATTTGCGCGCTTTTCGAGGATTAGCTCATTTTTTTGGCAGCCCGCTGACTACCACTGAACTCATCCCGAGAGGCACGGTCGGAGCAGGAGTCCCGATCACGGTTGCGATGGCGGCCTGCTATCAATCCCCCGCGTACCGCGGCGATTAATTCGAGATTTGAGCCAGCTTTGAGCTGAGGATGGAGCCTTGTATGCGCGTACAGTCAGTTGGAACCCTTGAATATGCTCACCCGAGTTTCGTCGATTACTTCCTCGCCAGCATTCGCCTGATACACGGCCTTACGGCCATCCTGCCGGGACTGCTGCTGTTGGCCTTCATGGACCTGCCCACCGGCGGCACATTCAGTGCCTTCCTGGGCTTCTTCGCGGTCCTCAGCATCATCATTTTCCAGACCGCTGGCATCTACAGCGAGGAAGTATTCAGCACCCTGCTGCGTTTCCGCGTGATGCTCATCGCCTGGGCTGCAGCCTTCAGCTTCCTGATCTTCATGCATCAGGGCATGGGCCTTTTCGGCTATCTGGAGGCCAAGCACCTGGCGTTCTGGTTCTTCACCAGTGCCGCGCTGTTCGGCGCAGAGCGCCTGGCGATGCTGGCCCTGTTCCGCCGGCTCATGGCGCGCGGCATGTTTCTGCAGAACGCGGTCATCCTCGGCGGCACCGACAACGGTGTACGCGTTGCCGAATACCTGCAGAACCATCGCGACATCCGTACCGGCGTGCTCGGCTTTATCGATGACCGCCTCGAGCGTCTGCCGAAAGAACTGGCCAACCTGCCTCTGCTCGGCAACACCCGCGACCTGGAGCGGATGATCCGCGACGAAAAGGTCACCCAGGTTCTGGTCGCCCTGCCCTGGTTCGCCGACAGCCGGATCGGCCAGGTAATCGCCGAACTGCGCAAGCTTCCGGTGAACGTTCTGCTGGTGCCGGACATGGTTGCCTTCCGCCACGCCGACAAGCGCATCACCGAAATCGGCGGTCTGCCTACCCTCATCGCTTCGGATCTGCCGCTGCGCGGCTGGTCGCCGATGTTCAAGCGCCTGGAAGACATCGTCATCTCCAGCATCGCCCTGCTCGCCGCGGCCCCGGTCATGCTGGCGATCGCCCTCGCGATCAAGCTCGACTCGCCCGGCCCGGTGCTCTTCAAGCAGAAGCGCTACGGCTATAACAACCGCCTGATCGAAGTCTTCAAGTTCCGCTCGATGTACCACGAGAAGTCCGACGCCAACGCCGATCGGCAGACCACCCGTGGCGACGATCGCATCACCCGTGTTGGCCGCTTCATCCGCAAGACCAGTCTCGATGAACTGCCGCAGCTGTTGAACGTCTTCCTCGGCAGCATGTCCATGGTCGGTCCTCGTCCTCATGCCACCGCCACGAAAGCAGCGGGCGTGCTGTTCGAAGATGCCGTGGCGGAATACTCCTCCCGCCATCGGGTCAAGCCAGGCATTACCGGCTGGGCGCAGATCAACGGCTATCGGGGTGAGACCGACACCTTGGAAAAGATCGAGAAACGCGTCGAGTTCGACCTCGACTACATCGAGCGTTGGTCGGTCTGGTTCGACCTCTACATCCTTGTCCGTACCCCGCCAGCACTGATCTTCAACAAGGACGTGTACTGATCGACGCACGCTTCGCGTGCCGCCGAAAAGACTCGAAAAAGCCACGCCGCATTAAGGCGTGGCAGGAAGGAACTAATGACTCTCCCAAAAATCTCACATTCGTTCACCCCGGGCCGCACCCCGGCGGCTGCGAACCAGCGGCCACGAGGTTGAATCCATGTTCAAGAACATCTTGATCGTCTGTGTCGGAAACATCTGTCGAAGCCCCACGGCCGAAGCGTTGTTCGCACACAGGCTAAGCGGCCAGGACCTGACGATCAGCTCGGCAGGGATTGGTGCATTAGTAGGTAACCCGATGGACAAGACCGCCCACGAAGTATTGCAGGACAACGGGCTGGAGCTTCCGGCCCACTGCGCGCGCCAGGTCGACAGCCACATGTTGCACCAGGCCGACCTGATCCTGGCGATGGAGCATAGCCACATTCAGCACATTCGCCAGATCGCACCCGAGGTGCATGGCAAAACGTTTCTTATCGGCAAATGGCAGGACGAACTGGAAATTCCGGATCCGTACCGCCAGTCCAAACCCGCTTTTGAACATGTCCACAATCTCCTGACGAAATCCGTCGAGAGCTGGCTTCCTTACCTGAAATGAAGAAGGAACTTCGATGACAACCATGCCCCGCCCAATCTATGAAACCAAAGAGGACAAGGACATCGACCTGGCCCACCTCTTTGACACCTTCATAAACAATCGCGTGCTGATCATGAGCATCACCGGGTTCTTCGCGGCCCTTGGGATCGCTTATGCCCTGCTTGCAACGCCGGTCTACCTTGCCAGCGCGATGATCCAGATCGAGCCCAAGAGCGGCCTGCCGAGCTTGACCGATGTGGTCAACACCAACCCACCGGTATCCCCGGCACAAACCGAGATCGCGCTGCTGAAGTCGCGCTCGGTCGTTGGCGGCGCGGTAAGTAAACTGAACCTCGACATCAACATTACTCCCCACCACTTCCCGATCATCGGCGGCTTCATGGCACGCCGGTTCGAGCCGAGCGAAGAAGGCGAGCTGGGCTGGCACCCGGCCGGCCTGGGCGGCTACGCCTGGGGTGGCGAGACCCTGAAGGTCACCCAGCTGGAAGTACCGGACAAGGTGCACGGCAAGGAGCTGACTCTCGAAGCTGCTGAAAACAACGGCTTCATCCTGCGCGATCAGGACGGCGAAGTCGTTGTGCAGGGCGTAGTCGGCGAGCCGGTTGAGAACGAAGGCTATCGCGTCACCGTGGGTGAGCTGAATGCACGCCCCGGCACTACGTTCACCGTGGTGAAGAACCGCACCTATAACACCACCGAAAGCTTCCAGCAGCGCCTGTCTGCGGCCGAGCGCGGCAAGCAGTCGGGCATCGTCAACGTGACGCTCGAAGACACCGATCCGGCCCATGCGATCCGCGTGCTGGAAGAAGTGGCCAATCTGTATGTCGAGCAGAACATCGCCCGCAACGCCGCTGAAGCGACCCAGAGCCTGGAGTTCCTTAACGAGCAGATCCCGGCCGTACGCCGCAATCTCGAAGCGGCACAGACGGCACTGAACAAGTATCAGACCGGTTCGCGCTCGGTCGACATCACCGCGGAAACGCAGTCGGTGCTCGATCGCATCGTTGACATGGAACGTCAGATCTCCGAGCAGAACCTCAAGCGCACCGAGATGGAACGCCGCTTCACCCGTCAGCACCCGAACTTCCAGGCGCTGATGAATCAGATCAACCAACTGCAGATGCAGAAGGAAGAGCTGGAGAAGCAGATCGGCACCCTGCCGTCGACCCAGCAGGAACTGCTGCGTCTGACCCGTGACGTGGAAGTTTCCTCGGAAACCTACTCCATGCTGCTGAACAAGACGCAGGAGCTGGACATCATCCGTGCCGGCACCGTCGGTAACGTTCGCATCATCGACCATGCCGCAGCGGATCTGGAAAATCCGGTCAAGCCGAACAAGCCGCTGGTAGTGATCGTCGCCACCCTGCTGGGCGCCCTGCTCGCCACGGCCTTCGTCTATGTGCGTGAAGCACTCAAGCGCGGCGTCGAGAACCCGGAAGACATCGAGCGCACCGGCACCCCGGTATACGCCTCGATTCCGTTCACCGAGAAGCAGTCTGCGCTGGAGAAACGCCTGGCCAACTTCAAGCGTGACAAGAGCACCGCTTCCTACCTGCTGACCATCAACGACCCGGCCGACCTCGCCACCGAAGCCATGCGCAGCCTGCGTACCAGCCTGCACTTCGCGATGATCGAGGCCAAGAACAACGTGCTGATGATTACCGGCCCAAGCCCGGCGGTGGGCAAGTCGTTCGTCACCACCAACCTGGCTGCTGTGGTCGCACAATCCGGCAAGCGTGTACTGCTGATCGACGCTGACATGCGCAAGGGCTACCTGCACAAGGTCATGCGTTGTGATGGCGACAAGGGGCTGTCCGACATCCTCTCCGGCCGCATCACGCTGTTCGATGCCATCCAGAAGACTCAGCTGAACAACCTGCACGTGATCACCCACGGGCAGCTGCCGCCGAACCCGTCGGAACTGCTGATGCACGAGAACTTCTCGCGCTTCGTCAAAGAAATCAGCCATATGTACGACCTGGTGATCTTCGATACCCCGCCGATCCTGGCGGTTACCGATGCGGCGCTGGTCGGCAGCCAGGCAGGTACCACGCTGATGGTCACCCGCTACGGTCTGAACGGCTTGAAGGAAATCGAAGCGGCCAAGCGTCGCCTCGAGCAGAACGGCCTGCTGGTCAAGGGCGTGATCTTCAACGCAGTCGTGCGCAAAGCCTCCACCTACGGCGAGTACGGCTACTACCAGTACGAATACGCCAGCAACTCCAAATAAAGGTGATCCGCAAGGGCGACGGGAAACCGTCGCCATGCCGGGCACTGCATTCATCTTTTTTCTATAGCTGCCTAATAACTGACTCTGCGCGAGCCAGTGAATATTTTTTTGCCTGAAGATAGGTGTTAGCGATGACCAGACACCCTGACCGGACAGCCCTGCGCTCGACTCGCCTGGCCGTGGCACTGGTTGCAGCGCTGGCCACAGCCGGCTTGGGCGCGACCGAATGGCCAAGCGACGATAAAGGCCTCGCCCTGCACGGGGTCAATCTCTCTGGCGCCGGCTTCGCTCCGCACATCACGCCTGGGAAGAACGGGACTCACTACTTCTACCCAGAAAAGAAACACTTCAAGTACTACGCCGATCAAGGCATTCGCCTGATTCGCTTCCCGTTCATCTGGGAGCGTGTTCAGCATTCGCTCGACGCCGGATTGAACTTCGACCAGATACGGTTGTTGAAGAAGACCCTGGATTTGGCCGCGCAGAACGGCCAGAAGGTCATTCTGGACATGCACAACTATGGTCGTTACCACGGCGAACTCATCGGTTCGAGCAAAGTGCCTTACGAGGCCTATGCATCGGTGTGGCGTCAGCTGGCGCAACACTTCAAGGGCCATCGCGGCCTGCTCGGCTACGACATCATGAATGAGCCGCACGGTACGGTCGGCCTCTGGCCGGGCGCCGCCCAGGCGGCCGTCGACGCCATCCGCGAAGTCGACGATCAGACGTTGATCTTCATCGAAGGCGAGCGCTGGTCGAGTGCCTATCACTGGCCGCAGGTGAACGCCAACTTCCTGATCAACGACCCCGCCGACCGGATCGTCTACGAGGCGCACCTGTACTTCGACAAGGACTTTTCCGGCAAGTACATGGCGAAGACCAGTAACGATATTGACCCGATGCTTGGGGTAGAACGGGCTCGTCCCTTCATTGAATGGCTGAAGAAACACGGACAGAAGGGTTTTCTCGGCGAGTACGGCATCCCGGACGACCTACCCGAGGCAGCAGTCGCCATGGACAACCTGCTCGCCTACCTCAACGACAACTGCGTACCCAGTGCCTATTGGGCCGGCGGCCCGGGCTGGGGCACCTACAAGCTTGCGATAGAGCCGCGTAACGGCAAGGACCGTCCGCAGATGGAGCTCATGCGCAAACATCTGGCGAACGACTGCACCGCCATCGGCCCTACCCCTGCGCAGAACGCTGACTGATTCTGGAGTGAAATCGAACATGAAATTCGGATTGCTGTGGCATTCGTTCTCATCCGGCAACCTCGGGGTTGGCGCATTGAGTATTTCCAACATGCTGCTGATCGACGAGGCGGCTCGCAAGTGCGGCATCACGCCGGAGTTCCTCATCATCGGCTCATCCGGCCCGTGCGATTACCCGCCGTCCACCGAGCGTTTCAAGTACGAATTCATCGAATTCAACGAGAAGGCGCTGCTGAAGAACCCCCACGGCCTGTACCAGGCGATCAGCTCCTGCGACGCAGTATTCGATATCGGCGAAGGCGATAGTTTCTCCGACATCTATGGTGCGAAACGCCTGATCAAGCTGCTGGTCAGCAAGGGCATGGCCCTCGGCGGCCGCGTACCACTGATTCTCTCGCCGCAGACCATCGGCCCGTTCAAGGCCGACTGGGCTACCAAGACATCGGCATGGGCGATGAAAAAGAGCACCATGGTCTTCGCCCGTGACCACCAGTCGTTCGACGTGCTCAAGCAACTCGGCATCGTCAACCGCGACGAGGTCATCGACGTCGCCTTCGCCCTGCCCTTCGACCGTCAGAGCGAACATCGCGACCCGAACAAGCTTGCCGTTGGCCTCAGCGTATCGGCACTGCTGCACCACGGCGGTTACGAAGGCACCGCCAACCAGTTCGGCCTGCGTGCCGACTACAAGGCACTCACCGATCGCCTGATCCGCACCCTGCTCGAGCGCGGCCACGAAGTGCATCTGGTGCCACACGTGATCCCGATCGGTTTCCCTGCCGAAGATGACTACACCGTGTCCCAGCAGCTGCAGCAGCAGTATCCGGAGCTCAAGCTGGCGCCGCGCTTCAAAGGCCCGATCGAAGCCAAGTCGTATATCAGCGGCATGGATTTCTTCGTCGGTGCACGCATGCACGCCACCATCGGCGCCTTCTCCGCCGGCGTACCGGTCGTGCCGCTGGCCTACAGCCGCAAGTTCGCCGGTCTCTATCAGTCGCTCGACTATCACCGCGTGGTCGACCTCAAGACCGAGGATACCGAGAGCGCACTGGAGCTGGTTCTGGCGCACCTGGACAACCGTGAACAGCTAAAAGCCGAGGTCGCCGCCAGTGGCGCGATCATCCGTCGCAAGCTGGACGCCTACAGTGCTGGGCTGGAGCAGATCCTCGCCACACTGCACCAGCCCCAGGCCGCGTATCAGAGATAATCATGCGCGATCACGCCCTGATGGGGGTTACCACGGCGGCTCGTACCGCCGTGCAGCTCGGCACCCTGCTGATCCTCGCCCGCACGCTGGGGCCGAGCGATTTCGGCTTCATTTCGATCGTTATCACCTGGTCGACCATCGTCGCCCTGGTGACCGACTACGGCTTCGGCATGCGTGCGCTGCGCGACATCGGTGCCGAGCGCCATCGGGCCGGCGAGATCATGTCGGCCAGCCTGGCGGCGAAGTCGGTATTGGTGCTGCCGGCCTGCATCGTGCTGCTGCCGATCATCCTGTTCGTCCTCGACCTGCACACCACCGAGCGCTTCGCTGCGGTGCTGTTCCTGCTCGGCACCCTGGCTTCGTCTTACGGCGATCTGGGGCTGACGGTGTTCCGCAGCATCGGCCAGTTCCACCGCGAAACGAAGATCGTGGCGGCAACTGCGCTGGTGCATTTCGTGCTCATCGGCGCGGCGATCCTGCTGCGCAACGACGTGCTGGCCATTGGCGTGGCGTTTCTGCTGTCGCGACTGATCTACGCAACATTCGCCCTTCGTGCGCTGTCGAAGATCCTCGCACTGGGCGGCATTCTGCGCAGCTCCTGGCAGGTATTGGCGGAGCGCTTCAAATCCTCCACCAGTTTCGCCATCGACAGTGGTGCGACCAATATCTTCGCCCAGCTCGACGTCATTCTGGTCAACCACCTCGCCGGCCGCGAAGCGGCGGGCATCTACTTCGCCGGCTCACGCCTGATTCAGGGTGCGGTGCCGTTCAGCGTGCTGCTGGCCAGCGTGCATATTCCGCGTTTCGCCTACCAACTGCACAACAAGACGGCCGGCCTGATCCGCTACGGCGCGCGCATCCTCGGCGAATACACCGGCATGGGCCTGATCTTCGCCCTGGCGTTCTTCTTCATCGGCCCACTGTTCACCGACTACTTCCTCGGCGCCGAGTACGCGGAGCTGAACACCCTGTGGCTGGCCTTCGCCTGCTTTACCGCGGCGCGCTTCATTGCCGCCGGCCTGGGCGTGCAGTTGCTGGCCATGGGCACGGGCTTTCTGCGCACCTTCGGCATCATCGCCTCGGGCGTGATCACGGTGGCCTGTTACTGGATTTTCATCCCGTCGCACGGGATACAGGCGGCGCCCTGGGTGTCCACTCTGGGCATGGTCGTCCTGACGTTTATCTACGGTTATGCGGTGCTCAACATCTATCGCAAGCAGCGCCAGCCCGCATGACCGCGCTCGTTAAATACTGCCAGTCGCGCCTTGCGCACGGCTGGCCGCTCAAGGGAAGGCAGGTATGAAAGCTTTATTGAATCGCGTGCTGAACAACGACCTCTGCAGCGGCTGCGGCATGTGCAGCTCGGTAGCCGATGACGACGCCATCAAGATTCGGCTGACCGGCGACGGTTATCACCGCCCGGTACTGAACGATCAGTACCAGAACAAGCCGGTCGCCAACGAGCAGACCAGCGCAGCATTCGCCAAGTCATGCCCGGCGCTGAACCTGGATATCCGCCCTTACAAATCGGCCAACTACCACCCGATCTGGGGCGAGATCCTCGACACCATGAAGGGCTACGCGACTGACAATGAAATCCGCCAGGCTGGCTCATCCGGCGGCGTGATCTCGGCGCTGGCGCAGTACTGCCTGGAAAACCGGCTGGTCGACGGCGTGATCCAGATTCAGGCCTCGCAGACCGATCCGCTGGAGAACGTCGCGACCATCAGCCGTTCGCGGCAGAACATCATCGCCTCCTCCGGCTCACGCTATGCACCGGCCAGCCCCGGCGAAGCATTGAAGTGGGTAGCCATGTCCACCGAGAAGTACCTGTTCATCGGCAAGCCGTGCGACGTCGCCGCGGTACGCCAGATGCAACAGCACAACCCGCGGCTGAAGGAGAACATTCCCTACATCGTCTCCTTCATGTGCGCCGGCACGCCGAGCCTGCAGGGCACCGAACAGGTACTGGACAAACTCGAGGTCGAGCGCAGCGACGTCACCGCCTTCCGCTACCGCGGCGACGGCTGGCCCGGGCTGACCAAGGCGACGCTGAAGAACGGCGATGAACGCACCATGACCTACAACGACTCGTGGGGAAAGGTGCTCAACCGCCATCTGCAGACCCGCTGCAAGATCTGCCCGGACGGCATCGGTGAGTTCGCCGATATCGTCTGCGCCGATGGCTGGGAAGGCGATGAAAAAGGCTATCCCTCCTTCGAGGAGCGCGAAGGCAACTCGCTGATTCTGGTACGCACCGCAAAAGGCCGCGAACTTTTTCGCAACGCGGAGGCCGATGGCGTTGTCAAAGCGGAAGCTTTCGATACGAACAGCATCTTCGCCATCCAGCCGTTCCAGTACTACCGCCGCACGACGATCCTGCCGCGGTTGTGGGCGATGAAGCTGCTACTGCTCAAAACCCCTTCGTACAAAGGCTTCGAGCTAGGCAAAGGGATCAAGGAGATCGGGTTCTATCAGAGCTTCAAGGCGTTCACCGGCTTGCTGGTGCGACGCAAGAAGATCAAGAAGCGGGCGCTGGAGACGGCTTGAACAGCCGTAGCGCTCAAGGAACCAATACCTAAGGACTCAGGTTGATGACGAATTTCAGTTCACGCTTCTTCTTTTTTCCGCTGCTGATCCTGGCGATGGTGCTGCACTTCTCCGTGTTCGGTGACAGTCCGCACAACCCCTACGGCATCAAAGGACTGAACGAGGTGTACCTCGCGGTCTGCATCATCTTCACCATTCTGCTGCTGCTCGCATCCGCGGAAGACGCACCGCGTGAATTTCGCATCCTGATGTACTACTGCGCGTACACCAGCGTGGTGTTCCTGGTGATGCCGTCGTTATTCGCGTACTTCACCTATGGGCAACCGATCGTATTCGGTCTCATCGAAGAGCGTCGCGTACTGGCCTGCCTCGGTTTCGCGCCGCTGCTGTTTCTCGGCAAACGGGTCGGGACCCTGCAGTTCGAACGCGCGCTGCTCTATGCAGCCTTGATCGCGGCATTCTTCTCCTGGTGCTTCAAGTTTGGCGTCATCCCCGATATGCGGCCGGAAGTCCGTTCCGATGACCGTCCGGATCGCTCCTCCATCGGCCCGTATCTGATCTGCCTGGCTTACTTCTACTGCATCCAGATCTGGTCGAAGGGCGCATCGCCTATCAGCGGTGCGGCACGCAGCAAGACGCTCTATCTGGTGATCGCCGCAGTGCTGCTGCTGACCCTGGTGTTCGCTACCCAGACCCGTCAGTTGATCGTTCTGTGCCTGGCCTTCACCCTGTTCTGCCTGCGCGCCAAGGCGATTATCTGGGCGGCATCGCTGTCGATTCTGCTGTCGCCGTTCTATTTCTATCCCAGCCTGCTGGAAGTTCTAGGCTTCAATACCGAGTTCTACGACAGCACGTTCGAAGGCGTGGAAGACGGCGCTCGCTCGGTCACCATTTCTTTGATCTTCGCCCATCTGGATCAGGTCAACTGGCTGCCCAGCGGATCGCTGTCGCTGATGTGGCAGGACGGCTTCATCCCCTACTTCGGTGAGCATTTCTTCCTGTCCGATGTCGGAATCATCGGCACGCTGTTCCGCTTCGGCTTCCTCACGTTCCTCATCATCCCGATGACGCTGTTCGTCTACCACCGAATCGCCAAAAACATCGCCACCGACATGACCTTCATCTACGCCACGATGCTCGCTTTCTTCGTCATCTGGCCACTCAACGGGCTATTCGAGTACGGCCAGCCGGTCATCGCAATGCTGTTCGTCATTCACGCCCTCAGGGCCCGTCACCTTCGCAGCCAGGAAACCATCCATGAACGTCGCGCTTATCCTCAACTACAAGGCAGCTACTGAAACCATCAGTTGCGTTGAGAGCCTGCTCGCTCATTGCCCGGCTCTCAACCATGTGGTGGTCATCGACAACGACTCCCAGGACGGCTCCGTCGTGGCATTCAAGCAATGGCTGGAGGCCAAGCCTCGCCACAACGTGACGCTGCTCGCCAACCCGGAGAACAACGGTTACGCCGGCGGCAACAACTACGGCCTGCGTTGGGCGCTGGACAACCTGCCAGTGACCAATTTCTGGATCGTCAACAACGACACCTATGTCGATAGCGATGCCTTTACGCCGCTGCTCGATGCGCTGAAAGAGAACGACCGCCAGTTCGTCGGCTCGGTCATCCTCAGCGCCGACACCGGGCGCCTGGAATGCTACGGCGGCGGCAAGCTCTACCCGCTGCTGGGCAAAGCCAAGCTGCTGGGCAAGGACCAGACCCTAGAGGCCATGGCGCAGAACAGCGAGCAACCCGATTACCTGATGGGTTGCAGCCTGGCCTTCTCGGCCAAGCTGGTCGAGCGCATCGGCCTGATGGACGAGGCGTACTTCATGTACTCCGAGGAAGTCGACTGGCAGTTCCAGGCGAAGAAGAAGGGCATCTCGATCCGCGTCGTACCCAGCAGCAGGCTCTTCCACTACGGCTCGCTCAGCTCGGGTGGTCGTTCGGCCTTCTACCACTACTACCGCAACCGCGCGGCAACCCGTTTCAACAAGCGCTTCTACGGCCAGGGCTTCGCGTTCGCGTCGGCCTGCTTCCTGTCGGCGATCACCGTCATCAAGGAGTTCAACCATCCCAGCCTCGCCTGGTCCGGCGTAAAAGGCGCTTTCAAGGGAGTAACGATGAGTGTCTAACGAGACTAACCACGCGTTCGGTGTGAATTTCTACACCGGCAGCAAAGCGACGTTGCTGAACTGCATTCGCGAGGGGGTCAAGCAGCCCTACTCGTTCGTGGTGACACCCAATGTCGACCACCTCGCGCAGCTGCAGGAAAACCCTGCGCTGCGTGAAGCCTATGCCAAGGCACGCCTGCGCCTGTGCGACAGCCGAATTCTGCAGCCGCTGCTGCAACGCTTGGGTGTGCATGTAGAAGAGGTGATCCCGGGCAGCGATTTGACGATGGACCTGCTGGAGTGGGCCGACCGGGATCGCCTGCGGGTGGTCCTGATCGGTGCTACCGAACAGGAATGCATCAAGCTCCGAGCGCTCTATCCCGGTATTACGCTTTATCACCACAACCCGCCGATGGGCTTTATCAATCGCCCGGACGAAGTTCAGCAGGCACTGCAGTTCATCAGGGATAACCCGTCCGAGCTAGTGCTCTATGCAGTTGGCGCGCCCCGCCAGGAAATACTCGCCAGTTCTATCGAAAGTCATGAACGAACCGGCATGGGCTTCTGCATCGGTGCATCCATTTCGTTCGCCACCGGCAGTATCAAACGTGCACCGGTCTGGATGCAGAACTGCAAACTCGAATGGCTGCATCGTATGTGCTCCGAGCCTAAGGAAACTCTGAAAAAGACTTTCTGATTTGGCAAAATACCGCGACCCCACCCACCGAGTTTCCCGATGAAGCAGATGACCTTCGCCGACGCCGAGTACGCTGGCAAGCGCAAGCAAACCCGCAAGGAG
>NZ_BDJA01000008.1:0-217523 GCF_003864275.1 Pseudomonas sp. SCT | reverse complement strand
CGGTTTTGATCAGGCGGGTTTCGAGGTCGATAGCGCATCGCATAATCGGCCCTATGTTACGCGCCGCCTGGAGCCGGAGGCAGTTTCCAGACGACGCTCAACATAAAGCCATTCTCATTATGCGAAATCTACGTTACGCCTTAGACGTTACCCACACCACCAGATCACCTCCAGCTTTTCGCCTCAATATCCAAAGCGCTTCAGCTCTCAGGTGAATGCTTTGCCTGCGCATGCTGGCTGTTCGGCTGAATAGTTTCCGCATTCCGAAACGCCGAGCGAAATTCGCTGGGTTTGAGTCCGGTCTGCTTGCGAAAGAAACGGCTGAAGTATGCCGCGTCGTCGAATCCCAGGTCGCGGGCGATCTGCTGGATGTCGAGCGCGGTATACGCCAGCTGACGTTGTGCTTCGCGAACGACTCGCTCGCTGATGATCGCTGTCGGTGATTCACCCAGACCTTCGCGGGTGGCTCGGCCCAGTGTGGCTGGAGTGATTCCCAGCGCTTCGGCGTACAGACCAAGCGGCCAATGCTGTCTGAAATGCGTGTCGACCAACTCGCGAAATTGGCTCAGTAGCTGGGACCGCCTGCCATTGGCTGGCTGAGTGATTGGCACTGGCTCCAGCCGGACGACATGTACGAGTAGCGCGAGCAACAACGCATGCCCGGCAGCGACATTGCCGCGTTCCTGACCGTGCGCTTCCGCCTGGATCAGCTGGATCAGCGGCCATATCGGCTCTTCACCGTCTGCATCCCACGGCAGCGGGACCACTGCCGGACGTTGCATCAAGGCCAGCAGGTCGCTGGACAAAATTCGCGCCATCGACTCCAGCGGACGCTGTGCTGCCGTGATGACCGGCCCGTCGGTTTCGGGACTGTAGCGAAAAGCATGCACGGTGCGCTGCGGCAGCAGGATCAGGCACGGCGCACGGAAGCCCATTCGGCTGTTCTCCAGGGAAACTTCGCCCTCGCCACTTCGTACATAGACGATCTGCAACAGTGAGTCATGCTGATGCGGCTTGATTTCGCGCTGATGCATGTCGCCGCGTTCGTTGATCCATTCCAGATGCAACAGGTCCTGCCATACGGGCAATGCAGCCTGGCCGTACAAAGCGTAGTTGGGAATGCGTTTGCTCATGAATTCCTGCCGTGGTGCCGGTATCCGGCGCGGAAAAATGCATTAATCGTCCTAGTGGTTGTTCAGTCTGTCATACGTCTTTGACGTTAAATGTAACCATCTGTGTTGCAGCGTGACGGCCGCGCCCTCTCCCGCCTCTGGCCCACGCCCCAAAAAACGAACTCTATGAATATGCCAACCTGGCGCGAATGGCTGTTTTCGGCCAAGGCGCTGATTGCCGCCCTGCTTGCGCTGTACATCGCTCTGGCGATACCGCTGGAAAACCCTTACTGGGCCATGGCCTCGGTTTACGTCGTGTCGCATCCGCTGTCCGGGGCGACACGTTCGAAGGCGATCTATCGCGCGCTAGGCACGCTGCTCGGTGCAGCCGCATCGGTCGTGCTTCTGCCAACGTTCGCTCAGCAACCGGTGATGCTGAGCCTGGCGATCTCGTTGTGGATCGGTGCCCTGCTCTTTCTCTCATTGCTGGACCGCTCGCCACGCAGTTACATCTTTCTACTCGCCGCCTATACGGTGCCGCTGATCAGTCTCGCTGAGGTCAATCACCCATCGACCATCTTCGATGTCGCCCTGGCGCGTTCCGAGGAGATTCTGCTCGGTATCGTCTGCGCCAGCGTGGTAAACGCCGTGCTGTTTCCCAGCCGCATCGCGCCGACCCTCGCGGCGAAGATGCACCTGCTGCTGCGCGATGGGCGCGGTGCCGTCAGCCGGATGCTCAATACCCAGCACCTGGGCGAAGCCGACCAACGTGCGCTGAATGCGCTGCTGGTGGATGTGATGGGGTTGGACGCAATGATCAGCCATCTGGGCAACGACAGCAGCAGTCATCTCTCCACCGTCCATGCTCGCGAATTTCGCGCGCGTATGGCGATGTTGATGCCGCAGCTGATCTCCACCGCGGACTCGCTGCACCGGCTTCAGGCTGAGCTACAGGGCTTGCTGCCGGAACTGGTGGATTACCTGCAGCAGGTGGATGGCTGGATTCAGTCCGATGCCGAGGCTGGGCACGGCGAGCATCTGCGCGAACGCAGCCTGCAGCTGGCAGCCTGGCTGGGCGACAGCCATCCGGCGCATGCCCTGGCGATCGACAGCGGCCTGCGCCAGCTAGGCGCGTTGATCGACCTGTGGCAGGACTGCCTCGACCTCTACCAGCAGTTCCATGAGGGCCATCCCGAGGCGGCACCGGCGCTGCGCTATCACGTACAGCAACTGGTCGGCGGGCCACGCCACTATGACTACGGCCTACTGGCATTCACCGCGGCTTCGGTAGCGCTGTCGGTGTTCTGTCTGAGCATGCTGTGGTTCGTTTCCGGTTGGGAGCACGGCTATAGCGGCGTGTTCATCGCCGCGGTGGCAGGCTGTTTCTTCGCCAGTCAGGACAATCCGGCGCCGTTCATCAAGTCGTTTCTGGTCGCCACGCTCATTTCCTCCACGGCTGCCGGCGTCTACCTCTTCGCGTTGATGCCCAACGTGCACGATTTCGGCAGCCTGGCCATCCTGCTCGCCGTGCCGCTGCTGTTGCTCGGCACCCTCGCCGGTCGACCGCAACACGCCGGAACAGTGATCGTGATTGCGGTGCAGACGATCTCCAACATCACCCTTCAGGACAGCTACCGCGCCGATTTCCAGCTGTTTGCCGACATCGCGCTGTCCACTGCGCTGGGCGTGCTCTTCGCGTTCGTCTGGGCTCGCCTGACCCGGCCGTTCGGTACGCTTTGGGCTGCGCGGCGATTGGTACGCCACGGCTGGCTGAGCCTGGCGGCGCTGGCAGACCTGCGACGTTGGCGCAACGAAGCCGATGATGCCTCGAGTTTCATCGACCGTATCGCCCAGCTGCTGCCACGCCTGGCTCAGCTGGATGACGATCGCCTGGCGCTGAATGACGCCACGCGCGAGCTGCGTGTCGGTTTTCGCCTGCTGGAACTGCGTGAACTGCGGCCGGCACCCGCCATCGAGCAGAAGCTGGAGCCGGTGCTGGGCATGATCCGCGCGCATTTCCTTGCGTGCGCCACCGCGCGTAGGCAACTGCCGGCACCGGAGCCCTTACGCGACGCCCTCGAGGCCGCATTGCTGGATTTGCAGTGCGATGCTTCGCCCAGCGCACACCGGGCGGCGCAGGTGGTGCACGGCTTGCGGCTGGCGCTTTTCGCCGACGCATCGGCCAGCGTGCGTGCGGCACCGGGAGGCCCGCCACCCGCAGCCGGCCTCTCCCCCGCTGGAGCGTACGCATGACCGGTCACCTCGATGTGTATGGCGTCTATGTGCCGGTCCTGCTGGTTGCCATGCTGGCCGCCTATGGCATCAAGAGCCTGCTCGCCACCGTGCTGCAGCGCACCGGCTTCTACCGATGGGTCTGGCATCCGCCGCTGTTCAACCTCGCCCTGTACATCATCGTGCTCGGTGCCCTGTTCAATCTCCTTCCCCGGATGTGAATCGTGAAGAAATGGATACCCGCCGCCGGCTCGGTGCTGCTGACCCTGCTGGCGGTCGTCATCGCCGTCGTCGTCAGCCTGCACCTGTGGGATTACTACATGGAGGCACCCTGGACCCGCGACGGCCACGTGCACGCCGACATCATTCAGGTCGCACCGGATGTTTCCGGGCTGGTGACCGAACTGCACGTGCGCGACAACCAGAAGGTCAACCGCGGCCAGGTGCTGTTCCTGATCGACCGGGCACGCTTCGAACTGGCGGTCGACGAAGCACGCGCCACAGTGCTCGAACGCCGCGCTCAGCTGGACCAAGCGCAACGCGAAGCCAGGCGTAATCGGATGCTGAAAGACCTGATCGCTGCGGAAACCGTGGAGATTGGCGACACCCAGGTCAAGCGCGCCGCTGCCGCCCTGGCCACGGCTGAAGCCACCCTTGGCGTGGCGCATCTGGATCTCGAACGCACCACCGTGCTAAGCCCGGTGGATGGCTATCTCGGCGACCAGACGATGCGCGTGGGCGATTACGTGAAAACCGGTACGCCGGTGCTGTCTATCGTCGATACCGATTCACTGCGCGTCGAAGGCTACTTCGAAGAAACCAAGCTGCACGCCATCGAGATCGGGCAGCCGGTGGACATCCACATCATGGGCGAAGCGCAGCATCTGCGCGGCCATGTGCAGAGCATCGCCGCAGGCATCGAGGATCGCGACCGTGTGCGCGGCAACTCGCTGCTGCCGAATATCGACCCGAGTTTCAACTGGGTGCGCCTGGCGCAGCGAATTCCGGTTCGCGTGGTGTTGGACGAAGGCCAGCAGAGCAACATCCGCCTGGTGGTCGGCCGTACGGCGACGCTGTCAGTGCTGCCGTCGCCGCGCGACAAATCGGCGACGGTCAGCCAATGAGTCGCGCGGCATACGCACTGCCGTTCGCGCTGACTGCGCTGCTCGCCGCCTGCAGCGCGGTTGGCCCGGACTACCGCGTGCCAGACCAAGCTGTGGCCTTGCAGGCGGCTGCGCAGAAGTCCTTCGATCTGGCCGGCAACGAGCGGGTCGGACAGGCGCCGCTGCCGGACGACTGGTGGCAGCTCTATGACGACCCGACGCTCGACCAGCTGGTGAGTGAAGCCCTGATCGGCAATGCCGACGTGCGCCAGGCGTATCACAACCTGCGTCGCGCCTATGAGGGCTTCCAGATGGCACACCACGCGCAGGAGGTCGTGGTCGGCGGCAACGGCTCGGTTGCACGCGGCCAGCTGTCCAGCGAAGCCCTGGCCCTGGAGGAAAAACTTCCAGTGATGAACCTCGCCGACGCCGGCCTCAGCGTGGGTTACCAGCTCGATCTGTTCGGTCAGCTGCATCGCGCCGCGGAAGCTGCGGGGGCCGATGCCGACGTCAGTGCGGCGCTGCTCGACACGGCCCGCATAACTGCAGTGGCCGGGGTGGTACGCAGCTACATGACGGCCTGTCATGCCAGCGAGGAACTGACGATAGCGAAGCATTCACTGGCGATTCAGCGGCAACAGCTGGATGTCGCCGAGCGTCTGTTCGAAGGTGGTCGTGGCAACGAAGTCGATGTGTCTCGCGCCCACGCCCAACTGGAGGCTCTGCGTGCCGAGCTGCCGCCATTCGAATCGAAGAAGGCGGCCGCGTTGTATCAGCTCGCCGCCCTGCTCGGTCGCTCGCCCGGAGCCCTTCCCGAGACGGTTACCGCCTGCAGTCACGCACCGCAGCTGCGCCAGGCGATTCCGTTGGGTGATGGCACCGCCCTGCTCAAGCGCCGCCCGGACATCCGTGCGGCCGAGCGCGCACTCGCCTCCGCTACGGCACAGATCGGCGTCGCCACGGCGATGATGTATCCGCAGGTCAGTCTCGGCGCTGCGGCCGGTTACACCGGAATGCTCGAACACCTCGGTAATCCGGTAACCCGCCGCTGGGAATTCGGCCCGTCGATCAGCTGGCATTTTCCGACTCGGGTCGATCGCGCGCGCGTTCGCGCCACCGAGGCCGGAGCCGCTGCCGCCCTCGCCCGCTTCGACGGAGTTGTGCTCGACGCACTGCGGGAAACTCAGACCCTGCTCACGCACTACGCTCACGACCTGCATCGAGACCAAGCGCTGCGCGAAGCGCGCGATGCCGCGCGAGACGCCGCGGACCACACGCGCCGTCTGTATCAGGAAGGACGACTGGCCTATCTCGACAGCCTCGACGCCGAGCGCACCCTCGCAACGGCCGAAGCCGCCCTGGCGGCGTCCCAAGCCCAACTGTCGCAAGACCAGGTGAACCTGTTCCTCGCGCTGGGCGGCGGCTGGCAAGGCACGCAAACCGCATCGGCGCACGCTGAAAATCCATCGCCGGGCGTGCCTGGCCAATAACCCACAGAGGCCTTACTCGATGGACATGTTGCAAGCGATGCGGGTATTCGTCCGGGTGGTCGACGCTGGCAGCTTCACCGCCGCGGCGAAGCTGACTGACACTTCCACCGCGCAGGTTTCCCGCCTGGTGGCTGAGCTGGAGAACCACCTCCACGCGCGCCTGCTCAACCGCACCACGCGGCGTCTGGCGCTGACCGAGGTCGGTGCGCGTTTTCTCGACCGATCGCGCGAGATCCTGGCGCAACTGGAGCAGGCGCAGGAAGAAGCCTGCGGGGCGCATCTGACTCCGCGCGGGCGCCTGCGGGTGCACTCTACGACCGGTCTGGGCATCCAGCTGCTGGCGGGACTGGCGGGTAGATACGGTGAGCGCTATCCCGACGTCAGCCTCGACCTGACCCTTTCGCAACATCAGCCCGACCTGCTGGAAGCGGGCCTCGACGTCATCATCACGCTTTCCCGCGAGCTGCCTGATTCGGAGCTGATCGCCCAGCGGCTGGGCGAGGTTGGCAACGTTGTCTGTGCGGCGCCCGGTTATCTCGAGCAGCATGGCGTGCCGCGGCAGCCGAGCGACCTGCAGCGGCACCGCTGTCTGCGCCTGGCGGACCCGGTATTCGCAGATGAATGGCGCTTCTTCGCAGATGGTATCGAGGACGTGATTCGCCCTGGCGAAGCGTTCAAGGTCAACGTTGCTGAGGCCATGGCCAGCGCAGCAGAAGCCAGCATGGGTATCTGCCTGCTGCCCGACTATGTCGCTGCTCCGGCCCTGCAGCGCGGAGCACTGCTGCGCCTGTTGCCCCGCTATCGCCTGCAGGAAAAGCAGATCCACGCGCTCTACCCGTCCCGGCGGTTTCTCGACGCGAAGATCAAGACCTGGGTCGACTTTCTCGCCCTGGAGCTGCCACGCGCATTCGCCAGCTATCACGGCATCCTGCAGAACCCGGCGCATTGGGCCTGAACGATTGTTGCGCGGCGGGTAAAGGTGCTTCACCGCTGGCGCGGTTTTTCCCCTTCTGGTCGCCCACTAAAATCCACGGGTGGCAACGGACGCTAGAAGCAGTCCGCTCCTTCTTCGGTCGAGTGCTCCTTCGATCGGCCGTCCTGCCACCTTTTGGCTGCTTTCCCTCGTGGCAGCCTCGTTTATTTCCCGACGCCTGCCATCCTGCGGGCGCTGCATGCAAAGAAATGCCTGCCCTCGCCGTCACAACGATCTGGGCGAGCAGGCGCTCTGGAGGTTATCTGTGAACAAACTGATCTGGATTGCCGGCCTGGCCCTCAGTGCCCAGTTGGCGTATGCCGCCGATGAACCCAAGGCCTATCAATATGGCGACAAACTCGACATCGCCAAGGTCATATCCATGGACGTACCTGCCGGCGGCTGCGAGGTCGTGACGGCCCGGATGACCTATGTGGACTCCAAGGGCGAAACCCACGAAACGACGTACCTGCGCCAAGGGCCTGACTGCCACGATTTCTAGGGCGGCGCGGGCCGGTGCGTTTAGGCGTACGCCGATGACGGCGTGTCACAACGTGGCGCACGCTTGTGTTCGGCGAGCGCGCCAAACGGTTTAGAAAGGCGGTTTCTGAAAGAGCCAGAACGGTTTCGGCTGTTTTACTGTCCGAGCCCAAGGCACCCATCACATTCAGGACCGCATGACCATTCCGCTTTCAACCTGCCGCACAGCGTGCCCGGACCCATCCGGCCGGCCTTTCGCTACCCGACCAGTTCGCCACTCGCTCCTGGCGGCAATCGTCGCAGCGGCGGTGCTGGGTCTTGCCGGTTGTGGCACCCAGCAGCCGGAGATTCCGGCGCCCAAGCCGGAAGCAGTCCGGGCCAAGATCGCTCGTCTGATTCCCGCCAACATTCCCGATCGCCAAGGTTGGGCGCGGGACATCTACGCAGCCT
Organism: Pseudomonas sp. SCT; assembly: GCF_003864275.1. NCBI lineage: Bacteria > Pseudomonadati > Pseudomonadota > Gammaproteobacteria > Pseudomonadales > Pseudomonadaceae > Pseudomonas > Pseudomonas sp. SCT. The sequence continues at coordinate 209,683 of NZ_BDJA01000008.1, read as the reverse complement.
TCGATGCGCTGGATATCCCGCCGAACGATGAGAACATCTGCTCGGTACTGGCCGTGACCGTGCAGGAGTCGACATTCAAGGCGACCCCGCCCGTGCCCGGCCTGGCGAAGATTGCGCGAGAGGAAATCTACCTCCGTGCCGGCCGCCTGCACGTTCCGCGGTTCATGGTGGATGCGGCGCTGGACGTGAAGTCACCCAACGGCAAGACCTATAGCCAGCGTCTCGCGGCCGTGCGCACCGAAGAGCAGCTAAGTGCGATTTTCGATGACTTCCTCGGCATCATGCCGCTCGGCAAGCAACTGTTCGGCACGCTCAATCCGGTCAAGACCGGTGGTCCGATGCAGGTCAGCATCGCCTTTGCCGAGGACCGAAGGTGGACCTACCCCTATGAACGGAAAGGTTCGATTCGCGACGAAGTCTTCACGCGTCGCGGTGGCATGTATTTCGGTATTGCCCACCTGCTCGACTACCCGACCAGCTATCGCGAACCGCTGTACCGCTTCGCCGACTTCAATGCCGGCTGGTACGCCAGTCGCAACGCCGCGTTTCAGGCCGCAGTTAGCCGTGCCAGTGGCGTCAAGCTGGCCCTCGACGGCGACCTGATCATTCACGGCAGCAGCAAGGCCGGCCAGACCGAGCGTGCGGTTCGCGCGCTGGCGGGCAAGCTGGACATGAGCGAGACAGCGATTCGCAATGCGCTGGAGCGCGGTGATACCCATGGTTTCGAGAAAACCGACCTGTATGAAAAGGTCTTCGCGCTGGCCGAAAAGCGCGCCGGCAAGGCGCTGCCTCGGGCGGTGCTGCCGGGAATCCGGCTGGAGAGCCCGAAGATCACCCGCAACCTGACCACCGCCTGGTTCGCCAACCGGGTCAACGATCGGCACCTCGCATGCATGAAGCGCGCTCGCAGCTAGTGAAAGCATGCAAGTCCATGGCGGCTACGGCGGCAATGGCCAGCCATGAAGGCTGGATGTCCGCTATTTATCGGTAATACGGTCAATCTCGCCACCAATATTTGCCGAATCAGGCAGCGACCGCGCGCCTCAATGGTATAGCCGGCGACCGCTGCATCTCACCACATTGAAATTATCACTGGCCCAAGCCGTAGCGCGCATACGAACGCTACGGCAATCGACCGTTGAGAGCGTAGCGCGGCCGTCTGAAGGTCGCGTCAATACGGCTCAGCGCTGGGTGATCGACGTGCTGTTGCCAGTGCCGTTCTGGATGATAGCGGAGCTCGGAGGCGCGGCGAATTCCGTCAGTTGATTGAGCACCGCAATGTTGCCATCGCCGCTCTGGCTGATCGAAGCCGTGCCATAGGCGGCATGTTGCACCACATCGATCTCGTTGGCTGAACCGTTCTGCGCGATGTCGAGCACCGGGCCGTCGAAACTCTGGTCAATGTTGACGCGGTTGCCGTTGCCGGCCGAGCTCCCTCGAATCGTTCCGGTGCGCGTGCCCTGCCTCGCCGTCAGCTCGTTACCGATTCCATCCTGGCTAAAGGTGAGGTTGCTGAACCCCGCCCATTGCACCACTTGCGCACTGTTAGCGCTGCCGACCTGCCTAAGCTCGACCTCTCCGGTGTAATACCGCCCGCCTGCCTGAGTGACCGCTGCTTCATTCGAAGCACCGTCCTGATAGACATTGACTGCCCCGCCGTAGGGGTAGACGTTCTGATCGATGATGATCCGGTTGTCGCTGCCAAACTGCTCGGTGGTGGCGCTGGCAGCACCGTTCTGAGTGATCTCGATGAGGTTGTCCGTGCCAAACGTGCGGCTGTCCACCTGGTTGGCATAGAACAGCTGCTCGACCCGATGGACGTTGCCACCGCCCTGTTGGTGGAGAGTCGCCTGCGAGCCGTTACCCTCCGTTTGGATGACCTCGGCAATGTTCTCTGCCCCGAGTTGAACGACCGACGCCGAGTGCCCGTAATAGTAATCGCTGAGCTGAAATACGGTCGCCTCGTTGGCCGAGCCGCTCTGAACAACCTCGACCTGATTGTCGAAATTCGTCTGAGTGGTGTCAGCCAGGTTGTTGTTCCCGTCTTGCGCGACTCGCGAGAAGTTGGCGTCTCCTTGCTGCAGCTGGCTCGCCAGATTCGGCCCCCCGCTCTGCTCGAGGATGACTTCGTTGTCATTGCCGGTCTGGCTGGTGACGGCCTGTGCCAGGGCCAGGCCCGGCAACGAGCCGAGCAGGATGGCGGCGATCAGCGGTTGATGCGCGAACATACGGACACTCCTTTGAATTATTGTTGTTGGCCGACGTCATGCTGGCCTTCTCTGGCGCATCCCTTGCCTTTGCCTCTCCTGAACAGGCCGATTGTTTGCCTGGCGCGCCCAAGCGGGTATCGCCTTTTCGATGTAGCCAAGGCCGCGTTCAGACGGATGGCGGCTTAATCCTTCACGCCAAGACGCTCGCGCATCTGCTTGGTCAGGCGCTGACGGGTTGTGCCGATGTTCGCCCATGGGTCGTCGTCGCCAAGTTCCTGTAGGCGCTCGAGCAAGTTGCGCACCGTCCACAGGTTGGCGCCCTTGAGGTCTGCCAGCTCTTCGCGGTGAATGGGCACGGAAACCGGCAGGCCTTCGCGGGCGCGTACCGAATACGGCGCTACGGTGCTGGCGCCGCGGCTGTTGCGCAGATAGTCGATGAAGATGCGCCCGACGCGGTTCTTCGGGCCGCTGACTGCTGAGAAGTGCGACGGCAGAAGTTTCGCCAGATATCTGGCGATGGTCTGGCTGAAGCTTTTAACCTCCGTCCAGTCATGCACGCTGTCCAGCGGTACGACGATATGCAAGCCCTTGCCGCCGCTGGTCTTGAGAAACGACGCGAGCCCGATCTCGTCCAGCAGCGTCTGAGTCAGTTGGGTTGCCTCGAGCATGCGCTTCCACGGCAAGGCCGGGTCCGGATCGAGATCCAGCACGAAGCGATCCGGGTGCTCCAGGTCGGGCGCCACGGCGTTCCAGCTGTGCAGTTCGATGGTGCCCATCTGTGCCGCGCCCACCAGCGCCTCGACGCTGTCGATCACCAGCAGCGCGCCGTGTTTTGGGTCGAGCTCCGGGTCGAGCTGAGTGATATGCGGGATGGCCAACTTGTCGGCGTGCTTCTGGAAGAACAGCTCGCCGGTGATGCCTTCCGGTGCGCGGACCAGCGCCAGAGGCCGGTTATGCAATTGCGGCAACGCCCAGGGTGCGATCTGCGCATAGAAGCGGGCGAGCTCGATCTTGCTGATGCCGCTGCTGGGGTCGATGACCCGCTCCGGATTGGATATCTTGATCCGCCCACTGCCAATGGAGTCGGGCTGGCGCGCTGCGCTCGCCTTCGCCTGACTGGCGACCGGCTTGGCCCGTTCATGGGTAATCGCCTCGGCCGGCTTGTCGCTGCGCAAGCCATGGAACACCGAATGACGGACCACCCCCTGGCGGGTCATTTCGGCATAGGCGACTTCGCACATCAACTCGGGCTTGAGCCACTGCGCGCCGCGCACATCGGCTGCAGGCGCAGCCTTGTCCAGCGGACTCTTATCGGTTTCCAGTTTCTTCAGCTGCTTGTGCAAGCCTTGCAGCGTTGCCTGATGGAAACCGGTGCCAACCTTTCCCGCGTAAAGCAGTTTGCCCTTCTCGTCATGCAGCCCGAGCAGTAGCGCGCCGAAGCCGGTACGGGTGCCCTTGGGCTGGGTGTAGCCGACGATGATGAATTCCTGGCGATTGCTGCACTTGATCTTGACCCAGCTGCTACTGCGTTTCGACGTGTAGGTGCTGCCAGCGCGCTTGCCGATCAGGCCTTCGAGCTTCATCTGACAGGCGCTTTCGAGAATGCTGTCCGGCTGTTCGGTGAAATCCTCGGAAAAGCGCAGCAGCTCGCTGTCGCTGCGTTCCAGCACTTCACGCAGCGCGGCGCGGCGTTGTTCCAGCGGGACGTCGCGTAGATCCATGCCGTTCAGATAGGGGATGTCGAAGAGGTAATAAAGAATGTTGCCGCTGCGTCCGGCTTCGAACGCATTCTGCAACGCCTGGAAGTCCGGCGTGCCCTCCTCGTTCGGCACCACGACTTCGCCATCCAGCCAGCCGGATTCCAGCCCCAGGCCGGCGAGTGCGGCAGCCTGCTGTGGCATCTTCGCCGTCCAGTCATGGCCGTTGCGGGTGAACAGTCTGACCTCGCCGGCATCGATGCGCGCGAGCATTCGGTAGCCGTCAAACTTGATTTCGTAGCGCCAGTCACCCGCCGGTACCGAATCGACCAGCGTGGCCAGCTGCGGCTTGAAACTCTCCGGCAACTCGGCCGGGAGCGCCCCGTCGAGCTCGACCTTTTCCTTCTGCTTACGTGGCGCCCGTTGTTTGGCTGGCGCCTTGACCGGCCTGGGCGGTGACTCAGCAACCCGTGCTTTCGCCCCACGCTTGCGCGGCACCAGCGTACGGTCGCTGAGCACGCTATCCGGCTCGGCAGCGACGACGTCGTAGTCGCTCTCCTCGCGCGCTGCCTCGTCGCGGGACTTGATCAGGAACCACTGCTCCTTCTTGCCGTCCATCTGCGTGCGCACCAGATTCCAGCTGCCGGCGAGCTTTTCGCCTTCAAGTGCGAACTTGAGCTTGCCTTTGCGATACGCGTCGCGCGGATCGCCCTCGGGTATCCACACGCCACGATCCCAGACGATCACATCACCTGCACCGTAATGGCCCGCCGGGATGCTGCCCTCGAACGTGGCGTATTCCAGCGGATGGTCCTCTACGTGCACGGCCAGCCGGCGCACGCTCGGGTCGAGGCTGGGCCCCTTGGGGATCGCCCAACTCTTCAGCGTGCCGTCCAGTTCCAGGCGAAAGTCATAATGCAGGCGAGTGGCGTCGTGCTTCTGGATGCAGTACTGCAACGCCTGGGTCTTGCGCGACTTCGGCCGCGCCTTGCCGGCGGGCTCCGGCGTGGCCGCAAAGTCGCGCATGCGTTGGTAGTCTTCGAGCGCCATGGCCGGCCTCCGCGGGGCTTCGCTGGTGGCTATTCCAGCTTGCCAGCGTCAGTCGAGGTGTCGTTGGGGCCGCCTGGCGCCGAGTGCCGGTCCGGGTCTGTCGACTTCTCTTCGCTATCGGGCTGCGGTGACACGAGGCGGCCATCTTCGGTCACCGTGCGGCCTTGATGATCCTTGCGGGTTTCGACCTCTTCCTGTGGCGTGGGATTGCCCATCGGGCTAGGTCGTGAACCGGTATCGTCGCGCGGGGTGCCGGCGGGAAACTGTGCCATGGTCGGAGTCGCGAACAGCGCGCTGAGGGTTGCCGCGAGCATCAGTCTTTTCATCTCGAATCTCCGCTGGGCTAGTACTTAATTTGGTCATCCGCAGCTGGTATGAGTTCAGCTAACGGCGATTGAGCCCGAGCGGACGTTCCGATAAGCGGCATCGGGCAAAGGCCGCTTCGTAGAGCCTTCGCTCGGCTTAATCCGCTGAGTGGACATATCGCCGCATTTACATCTCGGCGGTCGCTGCTACGGTTGAGAGACGTCGGGAAACCAGGGGTGCGCAGCTGACGCAGTGCTGCGCTCAAGTCACCTCCTATCTAGGGAGGATTTATGAATACGCGTCTTCCTCTGTTCAAGATCGAAGCAATCCTGCACACCTATCTGCGGCCCTTTCAGTGCGAGTGCCGTGCAGAGCCCGACAGTTCACTCAGTGTGCGCCTCTACCATGAACCGCCAGACGAAGAACTGACCGTGCTCGGCATTTCGTATGACCAATGCCGCGATGCGGCGAACCTCGTGCGTCTGGCTCAGGAACTGCGAATCGAAATGTGCGCCACGCGCAGTACCCTGCGCGCGGAGGCCGATCTGGCTGATCGCACAGAGTGACTGGCCGGTGGTTAGCGCGGAGTTCTGGCAACACGGTTGCTCGCGGTTTGGCCACGGCCCATGTACTTGAGGAACACATCGTGGCCGTAACTGTGCGACTGAACAGGTTTCTGCCGCCCGAAGCGCTGCCAGGCACGCTCGTGCAGGTAGAACACCACCGTGTTGCATAGCGGTTCGATCAGGGCAACCGCGCCGCCTATCACGATACTTCCGGTCAGCGCGTAGACGACGATGAACGCCGTGGCGAAATGCAGTACGGCAAAGGTCAGGGTCTTGACTAAAGGACGTGGTCTCATCGGTGGTTACCACCGCACACATGCCGTGCTCGATGCATGTGCCGGTCTTTCTAGGGGGGCGGGTAAGCCCGATCGGATGCCGACCGGGCCTGCAATCAGGTGATCAGCGCTTGGCTTCGACGTTAGGCTCAGCTGCACGGGTCAGGTAGGCCTGGGTCAGCTCGGCGAGGTGATCACGCAGCCAATCGGCCATCGCCACCTCTTCCACAAGAATGCGCTCGCATACTTCCTTGGTCTGCTTATCGCCCACCGCCTCGGCCGCGGCGATGAGGATCTTGTAGGAGGCGATTTCGAGGTTCTCGAAGACGTAGCCCATCTGCGCGCCCTTGACGATCTCGTCATTGACCATCATGCCGCCCATGGCCTGCCCCATCGCCATCATCTTGCCGCCCAGGTCCTTGAGGCCCGAATAGGATTTGTCGTAACGCTGCAGACAACCCTCGATCAGCCTGGCCTGGTTCTGCGTTTCGGTGATGTGTTGCTCGATGCGTGCCTTCAGCTGCGGGTAGTGCTCGATGCGACTGGCCTGCTTGTTCAGCATGGTTTCGGCCTGTGCTTCCATGGCATGCGCGTCGCGCAGCCACTCGATAAGGCGTTCGATACGGACATCGGTGCCGGTCTGTGCACTTTGCATTGGATATCTCCGGTCAGGTCTAAAAAACAGGGCCCGAGGATCGGCCCGCTTGATTTTGTGAAAGAACCTGCCAGCAAGAGTTCCAACCACCCGACCGGCGTGGCAGGCGGCGACGCCTGCTGAACTTTTGCCCGATGCGGTCTGTCACTGGCCCTGACGAACGCCGACCGGAGCTGCGCTATCGAACTTCCTGCCTTCCTTCTGCAATGGGACCAATACATCAGCCAGCCGGCGTTGCGCACGCTGGCGGCCGCGCTGTTCGTGGTGCTGGTACTGAGTCTGTTCGGCCGTTTGCTGACGGCCCTGATGCTGCGTCTGGCCCGAGCGTTTCTGTTTACTCGCGAGTTGTCCGAGCAACTGGAGAAACCGATTCGGCTTCTGTTGCCGCTGACAGGGCTTCAGGGCGTATGGACGTCGGCGTCCGATGACCTGTTATTGATCGATGGCGCACGCCATATCACCACCCTGCTGATCATCGCGACCCTCACCTGGCTGGTGATGCGTCTGCTGCGCGGGCTGCAGCAGTTCATTCTGCTGCGCAACCCGGTGGATGTGGTCGACAACCTGCGCGCCCGGCAGATCCAGACACAATCGCGGGTGTTGCTCCGCACGCTGGCGTTTTTCGTGCTGCTGGTGGGTGCGGCGGCGATGCTGATGACCTTCCCCGGCGCCCGCCAGTTCGGTGCCAGCCTCCTGGCCTCGGCAGGCCTTGCCGGTCTTGCCGTGGGCTTCGCCGCGAGGCCGGTGCTGGCCAACCTGATCGCCGGCGTGCAGATCGCCATGACTCAGCCGATTCGCCTGGATGACGTGGTCATCGTCGAAAACGAGTGGGGCCGAATCGAGGAAATTACCGGTACCTACGTCGTCGTGCGCATCTGGGATGACCGCCGCCTGGTCGTGCCGCTGCAGTACTTCATCGAGAAGCCTTTCCAGAACTGGACCCGCCGCGGCTCCAGCCTGATCGGAACGGTATTTCTCTGGGCCGATTACTCGCTTCCACTGGAGCCGCTGCGCGAAGAGCTGCGTCGGCTGTGCAAGGAAGTCCCCGAACTGTGGGATGGCCGGGTTTGCGTACTGCAGGTGACCGACACCAGCGAAAAATCCATTCAGTTGCGTGCGCTGGTGAGTTCACCGGACTCGTCGCGCAACTGGGACCTGCGCTGTCATATCCGCGAGAACCTGCTGGGCTTCATCCAGCGCCAGTATCCGCATTCGCTGCCGCAGGTTCGGGCGGATCTCAGTGTCGGCCACAAGCAGCGTGTCGATACTTCGCAGCCCGAACATGTGGAACCGGAGCGTCAGCCGCCGGTGTGATTATTCGCCGGCGCGCTCTTCCAGCTTCTTCAATAACTGCTCGTACCTTACCGGCAGCTGGGTGAGACCGTACCGCGCAGCCTGCTTGCGAATCTCCACGCGGTCACCCTCGAACTGCACCGTTTCGCTCACCACCACCTGTTGCTCGCCCCGCATCAGTGCATAGGCGTAGCACTGGGTACCGCCTTCATCCTCCTGGTCATCATCAGCAACACCGGTATTGGCAATGGCCAGAGTGGCGACGCTGGCGTTCAGCGCACCAATCGCCATCTCGCGCGCCACCTCCTCGCTGGTGAGGCCGAATCGCTCGATGGTTTCGAAGTCGACGTTGAGCAGGCGGTTCTTTGCCTTGGGTGAATAGACCACGAAGCCGCTGTCCAGCACCTTGCCGCAGCCCGGTATATCGCCCATCAGCGAAGCCATCAAACCGCAGGTACAGGACTCGGCGGTGGTCAGCGTCAATTCCGCGCGCTGCAAAAAAGCCACGACTTGCTCGATCTCTTGCATGTTTTTTGCTCCAGCAGTTTCAGGGTCATCGCCTTCACGACTCTGTGTATTCGGAGCAAGTTGGCTGGTTGCGAGTTCCGGCCGCGGTTGTTGATCGGATTTTGAGAACTTCTACCGCGACGCCGGGTCTGGATTTTGGCAGGGCCAGTGCAGCTCTGCCTGCCTTCGCGGCAGCTCCGAAAACGAGATTTAGCCTGGTCGTGTTCATGGTATGTGGCGGTCATCAGATCGTTGCATAGGAGAAATATGCTCGTAGCTGGCGCCGGCATCTGGAAGCCCGGGGCTTTGGGGAGATCGTGATGAGTATTGCCGCTGTGAACGCTAGGCCTGCCGGAACACCGAAGGCCCAACCTGCTCCACCCCTGGTTACTCGCCCTGCCCTGCAGATTCGCAGTAGCCACGATGACAAACGCAAGATCCTTTTCGTGACTTCCGAGCTGACCGACCTGGTCAAGACCGGTGGACTCGCTGACGTGTCCGCCGCTCTGCCCCGCGCGCTGGGTGCACGCCATGACGTGCGCGTGTTGATCCCCGGTTTTTCGCAGGTCATCAACAGTGGCCACGCCATTCGCATCGTCGGCTCGCTGAGCAGCTATGCCGAAATCCCGGGCTGCCGCATCGGCCGGATGGACATGCCCGATGGCCTGATCATCTATGTGCTGATTTGCCCCGAACTCTACGAACGCGAAGGTTCCCCCTACGGCGATGGCCACGGTAATGACTGGCCGGACAACCCGGTGCGCTTCGCCCGCCTCGGCCTGGCTGCTGCGGAGATCGCTGCTGGCACGGCCTGCATCCGCTGGGCGCCGGAACTCGTACACGCGCACGACTGGCCAGCTGGCCTGACGCCCGCCTACATGCGCTGGCGCGGCCTGAATACGCCAAGCGTGTTCACCATTCACAACCTTGCCTATCAGGGCAATATCGACATGTCGCAACGGCGGTTGCTGGGTATCCCAGCGGAGGCCTGTGACCCCGAGCGCATGGAGTTCTACGGCAAGCTGTCGCTGCTCAAGGCCGGTATCGCCTACGCCAACCGTGTGACCACGGTCAGCGCCACCTACGCCGAGGAAATCACCACGCCTGAGTTCGGCTGTGGCATGGAAGGCTTTCTCAGCATGAAAGCCCGCCAGGGCCTGCTCAGCGGGCTTCTCAACGGCATCGACGAAAGCTGGACACCGGAAAGCGACCCCTATCTGGTGAGCGGTTTCAGTGCGCGAAACTGGGCTGGCAAAGAAGCCAATGCTGCCTATATCCGCAACTCGTTTGGGCTCGAGCAATGTGGTGCGCCGCTGTTCGCGGTGGTCTCGCGTCTGGTCCATCAAAAGGGTGTCGACCTGACCCTCGACGTGGCCCACGCCATCGTCGAAGGCGGTGGCCAGCTGGCGATTCTGGGTCAGGGCGATCATCACATCGAAGACGAGGTCCGGCAGCTCGCGGCACAGTATCCCGGTCGAGTTGCGGCCCACATCGGCTTCAACGAAACCGATGCTCGGCGCCTGTTCGCCGGCAGCGATTTCCTGCTGATGCCGTCGCGCTACGAGCCGTGCGGTCTTAGCCAGATGTACGCCCAGCGTTATGCCTCCCTTCCCATCGCGCGGCGCACGGGTGGTCTGGCCGACTCCATCGAGGATGGTGTCACCGGCTTCCTGTTCAACGAGCCCGATGTCGCCAGCTACCGCCAGGCGGTGCAGCGGGCCCTGTCGATTCATCAGCATCCGCAACTGCTCAGTGCCATGCGCTGCCGTGCAATGGCGGCCGGATTTTTCTGGCGTCATGCCATCGAGCCCTATGACGCGCTTTACCAGCAGCTGCTCGGAGAGCGCCGCGAGGTTCGTCATCTAATCTGAAGAGGTCGTTAAATGCAGAAGCAGCGTGCCCATATCGGGCATCACGGGCCGGAGTTGCTGGAAGACGGGAACACCCGCTTCCGACTCTGGGCGCCCGATGCGCAAAACGTCAGTCTGATCGTTGTAGGCGCACAAACGCTGCCGATGACCGCTACTGAAGAAGGCTGGTACAGCATCGATGCTCCGTATGGGGCCGGTACGCTCTACCGATTTCTCATCGACGATGAACTGCATGTGCCCGACCCTGCCTCGCGCGCCCAGGCGGGTGACGTGCATGCGCCGAGCCTGGTGATCGATACCCACAACAACTACCTGTGGCGCAACGCCGACTGGCGCGGCCGGCCCTGGCACGAAACCGTGTTGTACGAGACCCATGTCGGTCTGTATGGCGGTTTTGCCGCAATGGAAGAGCACCTCGCCGCGCTCGCCGAACTGGGCGTGACGGCCATCGAACTGATGCCCATTGCCGAATTTCCCGGCGACCGCAACTGGGGTTACGACGGCGTATTGCCCTACGCACCGGAAGCGGCCTATGGCAGCCCGGAAGAGCTCAAGCACCTGATCGATACCGCCCACGGCCTCGGCCTGATGGTATTTCTCGATGTGGTCTACAACCACTTCGGCCCGGACGGCAATTACCTCGGCCGCTACGCCAAGCACTTCTTCCGCCACGACCAGCAGACACCCTGGGGCGATGGCATCGATTTCCGCCGCCGTGAAGTCCGAGATTTCTTCATCGACAACGCGTTGATGTGGCTGATGGACTACCGTTTCGACGGGCTGCGCTTCGATGCCGTGCATGCCATTCCCGACCGCAGCTTCCTCACCGAGCTGGCCGAGCGCGTGCACGCCACCGTGGAACCCGGTCGCCATGTGCATCTGGTGCTGGAAAACGAGGACAACCGTTCCAGCCTGCTGATCCATGGCTTTACCGCGCAGTGGAACGACGACGGCCACAATGTGCTGCATGCGCTGCTGACCGACGAGAGCCAGGGCTACTACGCCGACTACCATCAGGACGCGACCGCCAAGCTGGCGCGCTTTCTCGGCGAAGGGTTCATCTATCAGGGGCAGAACAACCGCCATGGCGAGGCCCGTGGCGAGCCCAGCGCGCATCTGTCACCGACGTCGTTCGTGCTGTTCCTGCAGAACCATGACCAGACCGGCAACCGCGCCTTTGGCGATCGCCTGGTTACGCTAGCCGATGCCGACGCACTTCGCGCAGCGACCGCGGTGCTTCTGCTATCGCCAATGGTCCCGCTGCTGTTCATGGGCGAGGAATGGGGCTCGCGGCAGCCTTTCCTGTTCTTCACCAGCCATCACGGCGAACTGGCCGACGCGGTGCGCGAAGGCCGCCGCAGCGAGTTTGCCGAATTTTCCGAGTTTGCCGACGAGGCCACTCGCGAGCGGATCCCCGACCCCAACGCTGTAGCCACATTCGAGCAGTCGCGGCCGGACTTCGGAGCGCAGACGCAGCCGGGACACGCCGAATGGCATGCGCTGTACCGCCAGCTGCTCAGCATTCGCCATGCCGAGATCGTTCCACGCCTGCCCGGTGCGGCGTTTCTCGGCTGCAGCGTGCTCGGCGAAGCCGCCGTGCTTGCCCGCTGGCAGCTGGGTCATGGCTGTCAATTGCGCCTCGAGCTGAACCTCGGCGAACAAGCCGCTCCACTGCCCGCCTCGTCTACCGCCGCGCAACTGCTGTTCGCCAGCCGTGAGTCGGATGCGAACACGCCCGACCAATTGCCGCCTCGTATGGCCAAGCTGTATTTGGAGAAAGCCAAATGAGCGACGAAGCCCTGATCCGCCTGGCGGAAGTCGCCGGGCTTTCCATTGACTGGATCGATGCCGACAACCGTGAACAGCGGGTCGAGCCGGACGTCCTGCGTGAGGTACTCGCCTGCCTTGGGCTGGCGGCGGAAACCGATGCAGATATCGACGCCAGCCTTGAGATCCTTGCGCACAAGAACAACCATGGCGGCGTGCCTCCGCTGCTCACCTGCGATCAGCACGCTGCACTGGACCTTTCCGCCTACTTTCCCGCCGCCAGTCGCTTTGAGCTGCAGGCAGAAGATGGCGGCGTCCAGCAGGGCACGCTCGATTACCAGGCGCGTTTGCCGGCCATCGACACCCCTGGCTATTACCGTCTGACGATCGACAAGCATCAGCTGACCGTGGCCATCGCCCCGCTGTCCTGTCCCACCGTCGCGCAGATCGCCGGTGCCGATGCCTGGGGGCTGACGGCCCAGCTGTACAGCTTGCGACGAGCCGGTGACGGCGGCCTGGGCGACACCCAGGCGCTGGAGTCGATGGTGAGCAACGCTGCCGCTCATGGTGCCGATGCGCTGGGTATCAGCCCGGTTCATGCCATGTTCAGCGCGCACATCAACCAGTACAGCCCCTACTCGCCGTCGAGCCGACTGTTCTTCAACGTGCTGCATGCGGCACCCGGGGCCATCCTCGGCGAGCGGCCGCTGCGCCAGGCCATCGAGACCTGCGGACTCGGCGAAGAACTGGAACGGCTCGAGCGCCTGGATCTGATCGACTGGCCTGCTGTCGCCCAGTCGCGGCAACGCCTGCTACGCCAGCTGTTCGACGACTTCAGCAAGGGCGGTAACCCCTTGCAGGTGGATTTCGACAGCTTCCGTGCGAACGGTGGCGAGGCGCTGGAAAACCACTGCCGTTTCGAAGTCCTGCACACCCATCTGCGCAATGCACAAGGCCATACCCAGCACTGGAGCGATTGGCCAAGCGAGTATCGCGATCCGGCTAGCCCAGCCGTGGAGGCATTCGCCCGCGAACACGCCGACGAGGTGAGCTATCACGCTTTCGGTCAGTGGCTCATGGCCCGCGGACTGGAGCGCGCCCAGGTCGCCGCGCGCAGCGCCGGCATGCGCATCGGCCTGATTTCCGACCTCGCGGTCGGCGCCGATGGTGGCGGCAGCCAGGCCTGGAGCCGACAGGCTGAGCTGTTGGCTTCGCTGAGCGTCGGGGCGCCGCCGGACATCATGAATCGCGACGGCCAGAACTGGGGCATCTCCGCGTTCTCGCCCTGGGGCCTGCAACAGAACGGCTTTCGCGCCTACATCGAAATGCTGCGCGCCAACCTCGCCCACGCCGGCGGCATGCGCATCGACCATGTGCTGGGCCTGAAGCGTCTGTGGGTCGTACCTGCCGGTGCCGACCCGAAGCGCGGCGTGTACCTCAACTTTCCGTTCGACGACATGCTGCGCCTGCTATGCCTCGAAGCCTGGCACCACCAGGCGGTAATCCTGGGCGAGGACCTCGGCACCATTCCCCACGGCCTGCGCGATGTGCTCGCGGCTCGCGGGATCCTCGGCATGCGGGTCCTGCTGTTCGAACAGCACGACGGGCATTTCCAGACGCCTGCGCAGTATCCGGCGCAGGCGCTGGCCACCAGCACCACCCACGACATCCCGACCCTGACGGGTTGGTGGCGAGGTCACGATATCGACTGGCGCATCAAGGTCGGTCAGGTGCCCGAATCCGACCGCGACGCCCAGTGGCGAGCACGCGAGAAGGAGCGCGCAGGGTTGAATCGCGCTCTGTGCGAATACAGCGGGAAGAATCCGGATGTGCTGTTGAGCGCCGAGGACGCCGTCGATGCCGCCATCTGCTTCCTGGCCCATACCCCGGCGCCGCTGGTGCTGGTGCCGGTGGAAGATGCACTCGGTCTGGAAGAACAGACCAACATGCCCGGCATCGTCGAAACCCATCCCAACTGGCGTCGCCGCTATCCCGGCGACAGTGCAACGTTGCTCGACAGCCCGGCCAGCAGCCGTCGGCTGGCGTCCTTTGCGCAGGCCCGTCGTAACCATCGTGGAGCCGCGCATCGATGAAAGACCTTACCGCAACCCTGCGACTGCAGTTTCACCGCGACTTCACCCTGGACGACGCCACTGCACTGGTTGACTACTTCGCCGAGCTTGGCATCAGCCATATCTACGCCTCGCCGCTGCTCACCGCCCGTCCCGGTTCCATGCACGGCTACGACGTCATCGATCCGACTCGCATCAATCCGGAACTGGGTGGCGAGCCTGCCCTGCATCGCCTCGTCGAAGCCCTGCGCGCCAAGGGTATGGGGCTGATCCTCGACATCGTCTCCAATCACATGGCCGTCGGTGGCTCCGGCAATGCCTGGTGGCTGGATGTGTTGGAGTGGGGCCGCCGCAGCCCCTACGCGCAGTTCTTCGACATCGAATGGAATTCGCCCGATCCGTTGCTCGAAGGCCAGCTTCTGGTGCCCTTCCTCGGCAGTGACTATGGCGACGCATTGCAGCAAGGCACCATCAAGCTGTGCCTGGATATCGACAATGGCGCGCTGTATGCCGAGCACTACGAGCATCGCTTCCCGATTACCCCGCCGAGCTACGGCGAAGTGTTGCGGGCTGCCGACCAGCAGCAGTTACGCGCCCTGGCGCAGCACTTCGATGCCCTGAAGACCGAGCCGGCACCCTACCAGGCGGCGCGCTTGCTGCGAGCCGAACTTGCCGAGCAATTGCAGAACGCCGATACCCGCCAGGCTCTGGAACAGGCGCTCGGCACCTATGACTCCACCACTGATGACGGCTTCCGTCGTTTGCACAGCCTGCTCGAACGGCAGAACTACCGGCTGGCCAGCTGGCGCACCGCGGGTGACGACATCAACTGGCGGCGCTTCTTCGACATCAACGAGCTGGGCGGTCTGCGCGTCGAACGTCCGGTGGTGTTCGAGGAAACCCACGCGAAGATCTTCGAGCTGATCGGCGATGGCCTGGTCGATGGTCTGCGCATCGACCATATCGACGGCCTGGCCGATCCGCGTGGTTATTGTAGGCGCCTGCGCCGACGCGTCGATCGGCTGAATGCCGGGCGCCCGCAGGACGCCGTGCAGGACCACGTGCCGATCTACGTCGAGAAAATCCTCGCTGGTGGCGAGCGCCTGCATGACGACTGGGGCGTGGATGGCACCACCGGTTACGAGTTCATGAATCAGGTTTCGCTGCTGCAGCACGATCCGGCCGGAGAAGCGCTGCTCTGCGCGCTATGGAGCGAAACCAGCGGGCGCACCACCGACTTTCTCGAGGAAGCGCGCCAGGCCCGCCAGCTGGTGCTGACCGGCCCCTTGGCCGGCGATTTCGAAACCGTCGCGCAGGCGCTGCTGCAGGTCGCCCGCGGCGACGTAATGACCCGTGACATCACCCTCGGTGCGATTCGCCGGGCGCTGCTGGAGCTGATCATCCACTTCCCGGTGTACCGCACCTATATCGCTGCGCCTGGCCGCCGCGAAGCGGACGAACCGTTCTTCCAGCGGGCGCTGGACGGCGCGAAGACGACCTTGAGCGAAGCCGACTGGCCGCTGCTCGAGCATCTGCAGCGCTGGCTGGGCGGCGAAAATCTGCGGCAGCTGCCACGCAATCTGCGCAAGATCCGCCGCTACGCCTGCACGCGCTTCCAGCAGCTGACTTCGCCAGCCGCGGCCAAGGCAGTCGAGGACACCGCCTGCTACCGTTCCGGCATCCTGCTCTCGCGCAACGATGTGGGCTTCGATCCGCAGCACTTCAGTGCGCCGCTGCAGGCGTTTCACGATGAGTGCCTGCAACGCGCCGAGCATTTCCCGCGCAACATGCTGACCACCGCCACCCACGACCATAAGCGTGGCGAGGATACCCGGGCACGCATGGCCGTGATCAGCGAGCGGGGCGACTGGTTCGCCGGCAAGGTGCGGCGCTGGCGTGACATGGCGGCCAGCCGCATCCAGCAGCTCGGCGACGGCCCCGCGCCCTCGCCCGCCGACGAACTGATGCTGTTTCAGATACTGCTCGGCTGCTGGCCGCTGGACCTCCGTGCAGACGACAAGGCAGCGATGGAGCAATTCTGTGCGCGCATCCTGCAGTGGCAGGAAAAGGCGCTGCGCGAAGCCAAACTGCGTACCACCTGGAGCGACCCCAACGGCGACTACGAAGGCGCCTGTCGCCAGTATGTCGAACATCTGTTGCTGGCCAGCGAAGGCGCACCATTACGGGACGAAATCGCCGCAGCCGCGGCCGAGTTGGCCCCTGCCGGTGCGTTGAACGGCCTCGTGCAGAGCCTGCTGCGCATGACCACGCCGGGCGTACCGGACCTCTATCAGGGCACCGAATACTGGGATTTCAGTCTGGTCGACCCGGACAACCGCAGGCCGGTGAACTTCGCTGCACGGCAGCGCAGTCTCGACGGTAGTGCTTCGTTCGACCAGCTGTTGCAAAGCTGGCACGACGGTCGCATCAAGCAGTGCGTGATCAGCCGCACGTTGCAGCTGCGCCGCCGCTATCCGCGGTTGTTCAGCGAAGGGCGGTATCTACCGCTTACGGTATCCGGTGAACAGGCCGAGCATCTGCTGGCCTTCGCTCGCGAGCTGGACGGCGAATGGCTGGTGGTCGTGGTGCCGCGTCTGGTCGCGGGACTGCTGGGTGACAGCGAAATGCCCAAGGTGCCGACCGAGCGTTGGGGCGATACCAGGATCGCCCTGCCCGAGGCGCTGGACGGTAGTGAATTCGAGCGACTTTTCGACGCAACGGCAGTCACATCCCAACAAGCCAGCCTTGAGGCTGCGCGGGTTCTGGACGGACTGCCAGTGGCCGTCCTGCATACGTCTACATAAGAGCAACAGGAGAATCCCAACAATGAGTTCAGAAGAGCAACGTATCCGCGAGTTCGCTTATCAGATCTGGCAATCCGAGGGCTGCCCCGAAGGTGAGGAGGAGCGCCATTGGGCCATGGCCCGCAAACTGGTCGAGGCTGAGCATGGCGCCGCTGAAGCCAAGCCGGCCAGTCGCCCGCGCAAGACTGCGACCAAACCCACCGACGCCACGCCCAAAGCGAAGGCCAAGGAAGCACCGGCTGCAAAACCCCGGGCCAGCCGCGCCGCGCCGAAAGCTGATACCGCCGCCAAGGTCGGAACACCGGAGGTCATGAAGAAAACCCGCACCCCGCGCGCAAAGAAGGAAAGCTGACCGGCGGCAGGCATCTTGTCGGCGCCGGATCGGTCGAATGATCGTTCGCGCCGACGCTCGTTTCGGCACGCCTTGCTGAATCCATCCTTGGAGATTTCATGAGTAAGAAAAAGCCCCAAGCGCCACAGGTCATGACCCCATCCAGGATTCGCGAGGGCTTGCCCTTCCCTCTCGGGGCTACCTGGGACGGCCTGGGTGTCAATTTCGCCATTTTCTCTGCCCACGCCACCAAGGTTGAGCTGTGCCTGTTCGACTCCAGCGGTGAAGTCGAGCTCGAGCGCATCGAACTGCCCGAGTACACCGACGAGATCTGGCATGGATACCTGCCGGATGCGCATCCGGGGCTGATCTACGGCTACCGGGTGTATGGCCCGTACGATCCGGAGAATGGCCATCGTTTCAACCCCAACAAGCTGCTGATCGACCCCTACGCCAAACAGCTGGTGGGCGAGCTGAAATGGTCGGAGGCGTTGTTTGGCTACACCATCGGTCATCCCGATGGCGACCTCAGTTTCGACGAGCGCGACAGTGCGCCCTTCGTGCCCAAGTGCAAGGTCATCGACCCGGCGTTCACCTGGGGTCGCGATCACCCGGTACAGGTGCCCTGGGACAAGACGATCATCTACGAAACCCATGTACGTGGTTACACCATGCGCCACCCGGCGGTGGCGGACGATGTGCGCGGCACCTTCGCCGGCTTCAAGACGCCGGAAGTGATCGACTACATCCGCAAGCTTGGCGTCTCGTCGATCGAGCTGTTGCCGATCCATGCCTTCGTCCAGGACCAGCACCTGCTCGAAAAAGGCATGGCCAACTACTGGGGCTACAACAGCATCGCGTTCTTCGCGCCGCACCCCAAGTACCTGGCCAGCGGCAAGATCACCGAGTTCAAGGAAATGGTTGCGCACCTGCACAACGCCGACCTCGAGGTGATTCTCGACGTGGTCTACAACCACACGGCCGAAGGCAACGAACGGGGCCCGACCCTCTCCATGCGCGGCATCGACAACGCCTCTTACTACCGCCTGATGCCGGATGACAAGCGTTACTACATCAACGATTCCGGCACCGGCAACACGCTGGACATGAGCCACCCGTGCGTACTGCAGATGGTCACCGACTCGCTGCGCTACTGGGCAACCGAGATGCACGTGGATGGTTTCCGCTTCGATCTGGCGACCATTCTCGGCCGTGAACACGACGGCTTCGACGAACGTCACGGCTTCCTCGTCGCCTGTCGCCAGGACCCGGTACTGGCCAAGACCAAATTGATTTCCGAGCCTTGGGATTGCGGCCCTGGCGGCTATCAGGTCGGTGGCTTTCCACCGGGCTGGGCAGAATGGAACGACCAGTTCCGCGACACGGTGCGCTCGTTCTGGAAAGGCGACGATGGCCAGCTGGCCGATTTCGCCAGCCGTCTCACCGGTTCCGGCGATCTGTTCAACCAGCGCGGACGTCGTCCATTCAGCTCGATCAATTTCGTCACCGCCCACGACGGCTTCACGCTGAAGGACCTGGTGTCCTACAACCACAAGCACAACGAAGACAACGACGAAGGCAACCGCGACGGCAGCGACAATAACCTCTCGTGGAACCACGGCGTCGAGGGGCATACCGAGGACCCGGAGATCAACGAGCTGCGCTATCGGCAGATGCGCAATTTCCTCGCCACGCTGCTGTTCTCCCAGGGCACGCCGATGATCGTCGCCGGTGACGAGTTCGCCCGTACTCAGCACGGCAACAACAATGCCTACTGCCAGGACAGCGAGATCGGCTGGGTGAACTGGGATATCAGCGAGGACAGCTACGGTCTGCTGGGCTTCGCCCGCAAGCTCATCCGCATGCGCCAGCGCTTCCCGATGCTGCGCCGCAGCCGTTTCCTGGTTGGCGCCTACAACGAAGAGCTGGGCGTCAAGGACGTCACCTGGCTGGCGCCGAATGCCGAAGAGATGACCATCGAGCAGTGGGAAGATGCGCACAATCGCTGCATGGGCATGCTGCTCGACGGCCGTGCGCAGCCTACCGGCATCCGCCGTGCAGGCTCCGATGCCACGCTGCTGATCATCGTCAACGCGCATCACGATCTGGTGAACTTCGCGCTGCCGGAGGTACCCCAGGGTATCTACTGGAACCGCCTGATCGACACCAATCACCCGACTGCGCGGCCTGAGCGTTTCGACTTCAACGACGAGTACGCGGTGACCGGCCGCTCGTTGTTGCTGCTGGAACTGATCAAGTCCGACGAGTGAGCAAAGGCGCCCCGACCGTCCGGGTTTGGGGCGCTCCTTCCTGTTCAGGATCGCTACGCCCCCTCATCCCCCTTTCAAGCGGCGCTCTTACCGCGAGCAGTCCGGGCTGGATTCACGTTGTGGCTGTGTGCCTTTCAAAAAAACGACATGCGGCAGTGAACCTCGCTGCGTGACCCAAGTCCCAAAACCAGCGCGGCTTCCCTGAACAACCAACGGATTCGTCCTGCTTGTCGCCAGCAGCCTTGTCTTTTCCGTGATGGATCACACGTCATGCTCTTTCTGCGACCGCTTATTTATCCCCTTCTCATGCTGATCGGCCTTGCGCCACTGGCTCCCGCCCTGGCCAGCAGTAATCAACCGAAAGCAACCGACAAGCCAGGCTCGGTGCGCTTGCTGATCAACCGCGCCGGTAGCGGCAAGGCGATGGACGTCAGCAACACGCTGCAGGTGCCGGTCGAGGTCACCCTGCGCCTGACACGCATGGTCAATGTGGCCGGGGTGGGCAAGGGTGTGATCCGCAAGACGGTGCCGGCCAACAGCCGGGTTCGCGTCGCCACGCTGAGCAAACGCCAGGCAGGCGGGCCGATCATGTTCAAGCATTCGTTCAGCTATGCGCTGATCTACTCGCCTGAGCCGGATCAACCCGGCACGGTCGATGGCCCGGCCTATGCCCTGCCCTGGCAAGGCGGCCCTTTTCGTATCTCTCAGGGGGCCGGCGGCGATTTCAGTCACAACTCGCCTAGCGGCCGTTATGCGGTGGACATCGCCATGCCGATCGGCACCCTGATCGTCGCCGCCCGCGCCGGGACAGTGGTGAAGGTTCGCGATGGCCAGGCAGGACGCCTGCCGGACCCGGGCGGCAACTACGTGCGCATCGAACATGACGACGGTACCCACAGCGCCTATCTGCATCTGAGCCGTGGTTCGGTGCGCGTGCAGCCGGGGCAGCAGGTGAAAGTCGGCACGCTGCTCGGCAAGTCTGGCAATACCGGTCGCAGCACCGGCCCGCATCTGCATTTCGTGGTGCAGAAACCCTATGGCAGCTCAATGCTGTCGATTCCCTTCCGCTTTAGCCAGCCGGTGGAATCGCTGCCGAACTTCGCGTTGAGCAGCCAGTGAGTCAAAGCAATCGGCATCAGAGCATGCGCTGCATGATGTCGTCACGCTTGACCAGCCGGTGATACAGGGCTGCACCAACGTGCCCGGCCACCAACAGCACGGTTAGCCAAGCCAGCGGTGAGTGCACGTCACCGACCGAAGCCGCCCAGGCGATTTCCGGGCCTTTTTCTACCAGCTGCTGACCGAACACCTTCAGGCCGTAGCCATTGCCGACCAGATACAGCACACCGGTGATTGGCATCAGCAGCATGCAAGCGTACAGCGCCATGTGGCCGCCCTTGACCAGCCACGCGGTGGCCGGATCATGCTGCGGCCGCCGCTTGAGCTGACTCAGCGACCAGACGATGCGCAGCAACACCAGGACCATCAGCACGGCGCCCAGGGAGACGTGCCAGGGCACCAGGGTCTGGCCGATCCAGTGCTCACCTTCGCCGATGCGGTCGCCCAGTTTGAGAAATTGCCAGACGATCAGCAGCGCCATCAGCCAGTGAAACACCCGCGAAACGGTGCCGTAGCGGCTTCTCGAATCGAGCGTCCGGTTTTCAACCTGCTGTACGGCTGGCGCGGCACCCGCTTCGGATTGCCAGCGGATTACCAGCGACTCGTCGCCGGCCATGCGCTCCAGATGCTCGGCGACCACCTTCTGGAACTGCGGCAGCTTGGCTTGATCGGCAGACTCCAACTGCGCGTGCAGACAGCCCTCACTGGCGCTGAGGCTGCAGCGGCCGAGCGGTAGTTCGATCACGCCGCCCTGCTCGTCCAGCTGCACGGCAAACTTGTGCCGCCAGTGATTGCATAGGCGCTTGATCAAGCGCGACGGATTGCTCGCCGTGACTCGGCTATGGGATCGGTACATGGTGTTCCCCTCGATGAAATGTGCGCGTCAGCCGAACCGGTAGGCCGACAGTGTGGTGTGCATGACGCGGTCGCTGAAGACCTTGCGCCCGATCGAATCGCCAGCCGCGCCGGCAGCCACCAGCAGCGGGATCAGGTGTTCCTCGGCCTTGGGCGGGTGACACAGGCGCGCCGCTGGAGCGTCTTCCCAGCGCTGCAGCGTCCGGTCACGCTCGCCGGGCGGCAGTTCGACCGCAGCGCTGAGCCAATGATCGAATTCGTCTGAAATCGGAGCGAAACGCGGGTCGCCATAGCCGCGCATGTTGTGAAAGCTCATGCCGCTGCCGACGATCAGCACCCCTTCGTCGCGCAGCACCTGCAAAGCGCGACCGGCCTCGATGTGCGCCAACGGGTCGAGATCGTTGCGCAACGAGAGCTGCACCACCGGAATATCCGCAGCGGGGAACATCAGCTTCAGCGGGATGAACATGCCGTGGTCGAAGCCACGCTGCACATCCTCACGACCGCCCAGCGCCGCACTGTCGAGCAAGGCGGCGATACGTCCGGCCAGGGCCGGCGCGCCCGGTGCCGGATAGCGCAACTCATAGGTATGCGGCGGAAAGCCGTGATAGTCGTAGATCAGCCCGGGCCGCGCGGCACTGGTGACGCTGAAGGTTGGCTGCAGCCAGTGGCCGGAAACCAGAACGATCGCAGTCGGCTTGGCTGGCAGGGTCTCGGCGATGCCCTTGAGAAAATCGGCCATCGCATCCCAGGCGTGCCGCGGGTTCCACTCCATGAAGAAGCAGGGCCCCGCGCCGTGGGGCACGAACAGCGTCGGCATGGTTTGGCTGGACATTGCTGAGTTGGCAGTCATTGCGTTCTGGCTCCAGTGAGATGTACCAAGCATGGGCTACACTCGCGAGTGTGAGAACCAGGCGAAACGCACTAACAGTTTTTACTCATAGCAGGAGCTGCAATGCTCGACCGAATCACCAGCATGCGCGTTTTCACCCGTGCCGCTACGGCCGGCAGCCTGTCCGCCGCGGCGCGTCATCTGGACATGTCGCCGGCCATGGCCAGCAAGCACGTCGATGCGCTGGAGAGCCGCCTGGGGGTCAAGCTGTTTCACCGCAGCACCCGACGCCTCAGCCTTACCGAGGCTGGCAGCAACTACCTGGAGGCCTGCCAGCGCATCCTGCCGGAGATCGAAGAAGCTGAAGCCAGCGTCGCCTCGCAGCGGATCGAGGCGACCGGGCTGTTGCGCATGAACGTGCCGCTCACATTTGGCACGCAGTTCATCGCCCCGCTCATTCCGGAATTCAGTCGCCGCCACCCGGCGGTAAAGGTGGAACTCGGTCTTACCGACAGCCGCGTCGACCTGATCGACGGCGGCTGGGACATGGCCGTGCGTATCGGCCAGCTGCAGGACAGCTCCATGCAGGCACGGCAGCTTGCAGATTGCCCGCTGCTGGTCTGCGCCGCGCCGCGCTATCTGGACGAACGTGGCGTACCACGCAGCGTCGCCGATCTGGGTCAGCACAACTGCCTGGGTTACAGCCTGCCAAACCTCGCCGCAGCCAGGGTCTGGCCCTTTGGCCGCAATGGCGAGGTGCGCATCGCGGTCAACGGCGATCTGGTTGCCAATAACGGCGAAGCCTTGGTGGCCGCCGCCATTGGTGGCCAGGGCTTGATCTACAAGCCGCAGTTCATCGTGGCCAAGGCGCTACGCAGCGGTGAGCTGGTCGCCATCGAACTGGATCAGCCATGCGTCGGGCTTGGCGGTATCCATGTGGTCTACCCGCCCGACCGTCGCCCGCCGGCCAAGGTCAGGGTAATGATCGACTATCTGGTCGATGCCTTTTCCGGCAATCAGCCCTGGGCACTCTCCTCAGACTGACCGCGCTGGCCTCGCCCTTCGCCCCGCTCACTCGATGCCGACGCCCTGGCTGAGCGCCGCCGCACGCGCTCGCCGCCATCGCCTGCATAGAAAAAGGTGAACCGCCACCACGCGGAAAAGTCGGAACAGATGTGCACGCGGGCTATTTGGCACGTGCATTTGAAGCGCTCGGCTTACACCGAACGACTGCCCAGCGCAGACCCAAGGCGTTTCCTCGTGTCCTGGTGTCGCAACCGCAGTCTTTCACGCTGAGGCATTCAAGCATGTATCTGGCGACTTGGAGCGATTATGAAAGCGGTCTATCCCGTCTCTGCTGGCGCAGCTTTCGGCAAAGCCCAGGCCAGCAGGACCATCTTCCTCGGACTGCGCGGTAGGCCTGGGCCATGACAGGCATTCATATCGGTATATCCGGTTGGCGCTATGCGCCCTGGCGCGGTGATTTCTATCCCAAGGGGCTGACACAGAAGAAGGAACTGCAATTCGCCTCGCGCGCGGTGAGCAGCATCGAGATCAACGGCTCGTTCTATGCGCTGCAAACGCCCGAACGTTATGCCGATTGGTACGCTGACACCCCCAAGGGTTTCGTCTTCAGCATCAAGGGGCCGCGTTACATCACGCATGTGCGCAGGCTGCGCGAGGTGGAAAAACCCATCGCCAACTTCTTCGCCTCGGGCATTTTCCAGCTCAAGGAAAAGCTCGGGCCGATCCTCTGGCAGTTCCCGCCATCATTCAAGTTCGATCCTGCGCTGTTCGAGGCATTTCTACGTCAGCTGCCCCACGACACCGAAGCCGCGCTGGCGATTGCCAAGGGCTGCGAGGCGCGCATGGAGGGCCGCAGCCATCTGTCGATCGACCGCAAGCGCCAGATGCGTCATGCGGTGGAAATCCGCAACGCAAGCTTCGTCAACCCCGCGTTCATCGACCTGCTGCGTAAGTACAAGGTGGCCCTAGTAGTCGCCGATACCGCGGGCAAGTGGCCGCACCAGGAAGACCTCACCAGCGACTTCGTCTATATCCGCCTGCACGGCGCGGAGGAGCTCTACACCAGCGGTTACACCGATGCGGCATTGGACGACTGGAGTCAGCGCATCC
This sequence comes from Pseudomonas sp. SCT, assembly GCF_003864275.1. Taxonomy (NCBI): domain Bacteria; kingdom Pseudomonadati; phylum Pseudomonadota; class Gammaproteobacteria; order Pseudomonadales; family Pseudomonadaceae; genus Pseudomonas; species Pseudomonas sp. SCT. The sequence continues at coordinate 185,067 of NZ_BDJA01000008.1, read as the reverse complement.
AGCGTTGGAGCAAAGGCAGCCAGCCCGACGATGCGCGCCTGATCAGCTCGAGCAAGCCGCGGCCGCGTCGCTCGCGCGAGGTGTACTGCTATTTCGATAACGACGTGAAGGTCCGCGCGCCCTATGACGCGCGGCAACTGCTGCGCCGGCTCGGCCTGGACGCACACCTGCAGGCCACTCCCGGCCAACTAGAAGGAGCAATGGTTTGACTCTGGATAAAGACCATCCCATCGAAAGCGCCGATCTCGATGCCCATATGGCCACGGCGGTCAACTCGATCCGCATTCTCACGGTGAACACGCACAAAGGCTTCACCGCCCTCAACCGGCGCTTCATCCTCCCCGAGCTGCGCGAAGCGGTGCGCAGCGTCTCGGCGGACGTGGTGTTTCTGCAGGAGGTGCTGGGCACCCACGATAAGCATGCCATGCGCTTTCACAACTGGCCGGCCACACCGCAGTATGAATTTCTCGCCGACAGCATCTGGACCGACTTCGCCTACGGGCGCAACGCGGTCTATCCCGATGGCGACCACGGCAACGCCCTGCTCTCCAAGTTTCCGATCACCCGTTACGAGAACCTCGACATTTCCATCGCCGGCCCTGAACGCCGCGGACTTCTGCACAGCGTGCTGCAGGTTCCCGGGCATGACGAGTTCCACGCGATCTGCGTACACCTGGGCCTGCGCGAGTCGCATCGGCAGAAACAGCTGGACCTGCTCTGCAACCTGCTCGATTCGCTGCCCGAAGGGGCACCGGTGGTGGTGGCTGGCGACTTCAATGACTGGCGGCTCAAGGCCACGCAGAAGCTCGATCGCTGCGCCGGCCTGCATGAAGCCTTTGCGGTCGCCCATGGCCAGGTCGCCAAAACCTTCCCGGCCCGCTGGCCGATGCTCCGGCTGGACCGCATCTATGTGCGTAATGCCAGCACCCACCGTGCGCAAATACTTGGTAACAAACCCTGGACGCACTTGTCCGATCATCTGCCCCTAGCGGTGGAGATACATATATGAGTTACCACTGGAGAGACGGAAATCGCCTTCAGTTACTGGAAAACGGCGAAGAATTCTTTCCTCGAGTGTTCGAGGTGATCGCCCAGGCCAAGAAAGAGGTGCTGCTGGAAACCTTCATCCTGTTTCAGGACAAGGTAGGCGCCGAACTGCAGAAGGCACTGATCGCCGCAGCGGAAAATGGCGCCAGCGTCGACGTAACCGTCGATGGCTACGGTTCCGCAGACCTGCACGGGGAATTCGTCGCAGAGATGACCCGGGTCGGCGTGCGCATCCATATGTTCGACCCGGGCAAGCGCCTGCTGGGTCGCCGGCTCAACGTGTTCCGGCGCATGCATCGCAAGATTGTCGTGGTCGATGGCGAAACCGCGTTCATCGGCGGCATCAACTTCTCCGCCGATCATCTGGGCGACTTCGGCCCGGCGGCCAAGCAGGACTATGCCCTGCAGGTCGACGGTCCGGTGGTGCGCGATATCCACCATTTCGCCCTCAGCCAGATCGCTCCGGACAAGCCTCCGCATCGGTGGTGGCGGCGCCGCCTGCGTCAGCAGACACCGGGCTATGGTGGGGTCAGCCGCGGCGAGGCGCGCTCGTTGTTCGTCGTCCGCGACAACGATCAGCACCGCAACGACATCGAAGAACACTACCTGCAAGCGATTCGAGATGCGCGCTCCAGGCTGTTGATTGCAAACGCCTATTTCTTCCCTGGCTATCGCGTGCTGCGGGAAATCCGCAATGCGGCGCGGCGTGGTGTGCGGGTGCGCCTGATCCTCCAGGGTGAGCCGGACATGCCCATCGCCAAGTTCGGCGCGCGCATGCTCTACAACTACCTGATGCGCGACGGCGTGGAGATTCACGAGTACTGCCGCCGCCCGCTGCATGGCAAGGTCGCGCTGGCAGATTACGAATGGTCGACGGTGGGGTCGAGCAACCTCGATCCGCTGAGCCTGTCGCTGAATCTGGAAGCCAACCTGATCATCCGCGATCACGTCTTCAACCGGCACCTGCACGAGCGGCTCGATCACCTGCTGCAGACCGACTGCCGGCGCATTCCACTGGAACGGATAATCCGCGGTTTCTGGTGGCGGGCGCCGCTGGCCTTTCTGATCTTCCATTTCCTGCGCCACTTCCCGGGGCTGGTGAACCTGTTCCCCGAACACAAGCCGCGCCTGGAGTTGCTCGACGCCGACACGCCAGAGCTCGACACGGTGCCCTCCCCCCTGCAGCGAGAACAACAATGAGCGATACCTCCAAAGGCGAGCCGAAGAGCGGCTGGCGCCGGCGCTGGCCGCTGATCAAGAAGATCCTGACCTACGTCTTCTTCGCCCTTGTGGTCGGCCTGTTGATCGGCCTGGCACGCAATCTCGACTGGCAGGAGGTTTACAACACTCTGCGCAACTACAAGGCGCAGACACTGTGGATGGCTGGCGCGGCGGCGTTCGGCAGTTACGTCGTGTACTGCTTCTTCGATGTGCTGGGTAAACGCTATGCGCGCCATGACCTGCCGATCAGGCAGATCCTGCCGGTGACCTTCGTCTGCTATGCGTTCAACCTCAACCTGAGCGCCTGGGTCGGCGGCATCGCCCTGCGCTTTCGTCTGTATTCGCGTTTCGGCCTGAAGCCCTCGCAGATCACCCGGGTGTTCACCATGAGCATCCTGACCAACTGGCTTGGCTACATGTGGCTGGCCGGAATGATCTTCGCGATGGGCTGGATCAAGCCGCCGGCGAGCTGGGAGATCGGCTTTACTGCGCTGCGGATACTGGGCGGCGGGCTGCTGGTCGCCTGTCTGGTCTATCTGGGGCTGTGTGGCTTTTCCAAGCGCCGTTCATGGACCATTCGTGGCCATGAAATCCAGCTGCCATCGCTGCGGCTGGCGCTGATTCAACTGGTGCTGGGAGCGGCCAACTGGTCGCTGATGGCGCTGGTGGTCTATTACATGTTTTCGCAGAAGGCCGCCTACCCTGAAGTGCTGGGCATCCTGATGATCAGCAGCATCGCCGGCGTGGTTACCCACATTCCCGCCGGGCTCGGCGTTATCGAAGCGGTGTTCGTCGCCATGCTTGCCGACGAAATGAGCAAGGGCGCCATCGTTGGAGGCCTGATCGGCTACCGGGTGATCTACTTCCTGATCCCGCTACTGTTCGCCACGCTGGTCTACGTGGTGCTGGAGGCCCGGGCGAAGAAGCTGCGCAGCAACAACCAGGCCAGCGAACAACAGACGGTGTCGCAGTAGGCCGGGCTGGCGAAGCGACGGTCTTGGGAGGACCGCACCCGAATGAGCTGCCGGCCTCTTCGCGGCCACGGCAGCTCCCCCAGGAAGAGTGCTGGTAGCGTTGGTGAAACGATCAAGGAAGCTCAAGCCCGCGAATCCAGCTGACGCTTTTGCCTCCATGGACGGATACGCAGCGCAACTTCTCAAGACCGTCTCAAGAGGCTCCCGCAACGGCGCCTCACTCCCTACAAAAGAAAACGCCGCCCGGGTTACCCCGAGCGGCGATTTTGTAGCCGCAACTGCTACGCCTGCGGGCGCAATACCAGCAAGCCCAAAGGCGGCAGCGTCAGCGTAAGGGAAACCTTCTCGCCGTGGCTCTCGATCGGCTCGGCAAGCATGCCGCCGCCGTTGCCGGTGTTGGACCCGCCGTAGCATTCGGCATCGCTGTTGAACACCTCCAGCCACCTGGCCTCGACCGGCACGCCAATCCGATAGGCCTCACGCACCACCGGTGTGAAGTTGGCGATCACCAGCAGCGGCTGCCCGGTCGAACTCTTGCGCAGCCAGGCAAACACGCTATTGGCGCGGTCATCGCCGATCAGCCACTGGAAGCCACGCGGATCGCTGTCCAGTTCGTGCAGGGCCGGCTCCTGGCTGTAGAGGCGATTCAGATCGCGCACCAGGTTTTGCACGCCACGGTGATCGGCCTCTTCAAGCAGGTGCCAGTCCAGCTCGCGGTCGTGGTTCCATTCACGCCACTGGCCGAACTCGCTGCCCATGAACAGCAATTTCTTGCCGGGGTGCGTCCACATGAATGACAGGTAGGCACGCAGGTTGGCGAACTTCTGCCAGCGATCACCCGGCATCTTGTCGATCAGCGAACCTTTGCCGTGGACCACTTCGTCGTGGGAAATCGGCAGGACGAAGTGCTCGGAATAGGCATAGACCATGCTGAAGGTCATCTTGTCGTGATGGTACTGCCGGTTGATCGGGTCTTCCTGAACATACTTCAGTGAGTCGTGCATCCAGCCCATGTTCCACTTGTACGAGAAGCCGAGGCCTCCTTCGCTGGTGGGCTTGCTCACGCCGGGGAACGCGGTTGACTCTTCGGCGATCACCAGCGCGCCCGGCGTTTCGGTGGCCACCACATCATTCAGATGGCGCAGGAAGTCGATCGCCTCGAGATTCTCGCGACCGCCGTGGCGGTTGGGAATCCACTCGCCATCCTTGCGTGAATAGTCGCGGTAGAGCATCGAAGCCACGGCATCCACACGCAAAGCGTCGACATGGAATTCGCGAAGCCAATGCAGCGCCGAGGCCAGCATGAAGCCGTGCACCTCGGTACGGCCGAGGTTGTAGATGTAGGTATCCCAGTCCTGATGGAAGCCCTCGAACGGGTGCGCGTATTCATACAGCGCGGTGCCGTCGAATTCGCCCAGGCCATGGGCATCGGTGGGAAAATGCGCCGGCACCCAGTCGAGGATCACGCCAATGCCGGCGTTATGGCAGGCGTCGACGAACTCGGCGAAATCATGGGCATTGCCATAGCGCGCGCTGGGCGCGAACTGCGAAAGCAGCTGGTAACCCCAGGAGCCGCCGAACGGATGCTCCATGATCGGCATCAGCTCGATATGGGTGAAGCCCAGGTCCACGACATAGGGGATCAGGCGCTCGGCGAGTTCGTGCCAGTCATACAGGCGGCCGTGGTCGCCGCCGTCGCGTCGCCAGGAGCCGGCGTGCAGCTCATAGATGCTCATCGGTGCGTTGACGGATTGGCGCGACGTGCGCTGCTGCATCCAGCCCTGGTCTTTCCACTGGTAATCCAGCGGCCGCGCGACAACCGAAGCGGTTCCCGGCGGGTGTTCGGTGGCCAGGGCGATGGGGTCGGCTTTCAGCGGCACGATGCCGTTTGGCCCGAGAATCTCGTATTTGTAGGTGTCGCCCGGCTGCAGGCGCGGAATGAACAGCTCCCACACGCCGGAGGGAAAGCGCAGCCGCATCGGATGACGGCGACCGTCCCAGCCGTTGAAGCTGCCGACCACCGACACGCGACGGGCATTCGGCGCCCATACGGCGAAGCGCACGCCTTGCACACCGTCGACCTCCAGCACCTGCGAACCGAACACTCGTCCGATCTGGCGGTGGTTGCCTTCGGAGAACAGGTGCATGTCCAGCTCACCGAGCTGCGGGCCGAAGCTGTAGGGGTCTTCGCTGATCTGCTCACCGCCGGCCCAGCGGGTTTTCAGCAGGTAGGGTTGCTGGTGAGGCAGCCGGGTGAAGAAAAAGCCTGGCACCTGCCCCTGCTCCATCACAGCCAGCAACTGCTGCTCGCGGTCGAGCACTTCGACACCCAAGGCGTTGGGCAGGTAGGCGCGGATCACCACGCCATCGCCATCCGGATGCGGCCCGAGGATGGAAAACGGGTTGCCATGTTCGGCTCGCACCAGGGCATCTACATCGGTATCGCTGGGCATCAGGGTTTCCCCTGGCATGGTCAGAACCGGGCGATCAGTCATTGGAACCTCCATCTAAAAGCTGTTGTGCCAGGGCCAGCAATCCCTGTAGCGGGACGGGCAACCAGGCCGGGCGGTTCTCCGCTTCGTAAACGATCTCGTATGCGCATTTTTCCAGGCTGAACAACAGCAGTGCAGCATTCGCGCCATCCTGCTCGCGCCAGTCATGCGGCAATTCGGCTGTCGCCTGCCGATAGGCCTCCATGAACACCTGCTGCGCGCTGCTCTGGTAACTGGCGGCGATGCGCTCGCGAGCCTGATCGGCTTCCGGTGTGCTGTCGCTGATCTGCGCGCCGCGAATGGTCATGGCCGCCGCGTATTCGAACGAGCGCAGCAGGCCTGAGACATCCTTGAACGGGCTGTGTTTCGCGCGGCGTTCATCCAGCGAGCGGGCCGGTTCGCCCTCGAAGTCGATGAAGTAGGCATCGCCCTGCACCACCAGTACCTGACCGAGGTGCAGGTCGCCGTGCACACGGGTGCGCACACCGCCAACCGTTCTAGCGGCCAGACGTTTCACTTGTGCGATCAGCTTGTCGCGGCGTTGGAGCAGTTGCCCCACGGCAGTGGCGTCCTTGCGCTCGAGATTCGAACGGTGCTCGTCGATCCGCTGCAGTGCCTGTTCCAGCTGCGCAGTGACGCTTTGCTGCCACTGCTCGGCATCTGTTTTGCTCGTGCTTTCGTAGGCGAACGCGGCATCGTCGGTCTGCGCCGCGAGCGCCATGTGCATCTCGCCCAGGCGCTGGCCGAGCAGCTGGTTGAACGACTGCAATTCGTCCAGCGCACTGAACTGGTTCTCGTGCATCGACACGCCGCCGGCGATTTCGTCACGCACGGCACGGTCGAGGTTGTTCAACGTCCACACCCACGCATCGCCCTGACTGTCGAGGAAATGCTGAATCACCATCAGGGCGACCGGCTCGCCCTGCTTGTTGATCCGGCTGACCTGGCCGAGCATGCCGGAGATATGGGCGAAACCGCGTGCGGTGAGAAAACCGCCCATTTCCAGTTCAGGATGGATCCCCGGTGCCACGCGACGGAGCAATTTGATCATCACCTTGTTGTCGATGATCGCCGAGCTGTTCGACTGCTCCGCCGAGATGAAGCGAACCTCCGGTTGGGCCGGCAGTTGCAGATCGGCCAGCTGCGGCATCGGCACAAAGCGGATCTCGCCGTCGTTGCATGCCAGCACCAGTTCATCACGCAAGCCCTGAATGACCGCCGCGCTGAACTGCTCAAGGGCGAAGGCATCGGTCATCAGGCCGACCTGCGGCCCGCGGCGTACCCGCGCCAAGGCCAGTTGCTGTGGTAACGCGACCTCGAAATCGGTCTCGGCCAGAAAGCCCAGCGGCAGCTGGTAAAGATCGCTGCGCCCGGCGGATTCCACACACAGCTCACTGAGCAGTACCGGCCGGTTCGGATCGCCGAACGGCACGCAGTAATTGATCCGGATTGACTCGATGGCCACGTCCTTGGCCGCGAACCAGCGCCGCTTCGGCAGGTAGGCCGGTAGCGCTTCGGCTTCGAGCGTGCGGCGGTTGGCTGCGGTCAGCGTGTCGAGGCGCTTGAGCACCAGGGTCTGGAAGTCCGGCATGGTTTCCACCGGCTCCTGGTGCCAGCTCGGCATCTGGTTGGTCGGCGCCAGCTGGAACCAGTAGAAGCCATAGGGCGGCAAGGTCAGCAGGTACGGCAGCTGGCCGATGGGCGGAAAGGCACTCCCGCCGACCATTTCCACCGGGACCATGCCGGCGTACTGCGACATTTCCAGTTCCGCCGCCTGCGCCGAACGGGAGACGTTGGCCACACAGAAGATGATCTCGGTCTCGCCGTTGGCTCCTGTGAACTCGCGCAGATAGGCGAGGATGCGCCGGTTGCTCGGTGCCAGCATCTTCAGCGTGCCACGTCCGAACGCCTTGAACTGCTTGCGGATGGTCAGCATCCGTCGCGTCCAGTTGAGCAGCGAATGCGGGTCGCGCTGCTGCGCTTCGACGTTGATCGTGTAGTAGCCGTAGAGCGGGTCCATGACCGGCGGCAGCACCAGGTTCGGCGGGTCGGCGCGGGAGAAGCCGCCGTTGCGGTCCACCGACCACTGCATGGGCGTACGCACGCCGTCGCGGTCGCCGAGGAAGATGTTGTCGCCCATGCCGATCTCGTCGCCGTAATAGATCACTGGCGTGCCCGGCATCGATAGCAGCAAGCTGTTGAGCAGTTCGATGCGCCGGCGGTCACGCTCCAGCAGCGGCGCGAGACGGCGGCGGATGCCCAGATTGATCCGCGCGCGCTTGTCCGAGGCGTAGTAATTCCACAGATAGTCGCGCTCGCGGTCGGTCACCATCTCCAGCGTCAGCTCATCGTGGTTACGCAGGAAGATCGCCCACTGGCAGTTTTCCGGGATGTCCGGGGTCTGGCGCAGGATGTCGGTGATCGGGAAGCGGTCTTCTTGGGCGATCGCCATGTACATGCGCGGCATCAGCGGGAAGTGGAAAGCCATGTGGCATTCGTCGCCCGGGCCGCCGTCTTCCCCGCCGAAGTAGAGCTGGGTGTCCTCCGGCCATTGATTGGCCTCGGCCAGCAACATGCGATCCGGGTAGTTGGCGTCGATCTCCGCGCGAATGGCTTTCAGCACCGCATGGGTTTCCGGCAGGTTCTCGTTGTTGGTGCCGTCGCGCTCGACCAGATAGGGAATGGCGTCCAGCCGCAGGCCGTCGATGCCCATATCCAGCCAGTAGCGCATCACGGCCAGCACGGCCTTCATCACCTGAGGGTTGTCGAAGTTCAGGTCCGGCTGGTGCGAATAGAAGCGGTGCCAGAAGTACTGCTTGGCCACCGGATCCCAGGTCCAGTTGGACTTCTCGGTGTCGAGGAAGATGATCCGCGTACCGTCATACTTTTCGTCGGTGTCGGACCACACGTAGAAGTTGCGCGCCGCCGATCCCTTGCGGGCCTTGCGGGCGCGCTGGAACCAGGGATGCTGATCGGAGGTGTGGTTGATGACCAGCTCGGTAATCACCCGCAACCCGCGCTTGTGCGCCTCGGCAATGAAGCGTCGGGCATCGGCCATGGTCCCGTACTCGGGATGCACGCCGCGATAGTCGGCGATATCGTAACCATCGTCGCGCCGTGGCGAGGGATAGAACGGCAACAGCCAGATGGTGTTGACCCCAAGGTCGGCGATGTAGTCCAGCTTATCGATCAGTCCGGCGAAATCGCCAACTCCGTCGTTGTTCGAGTCATAGAAGGACTTGAGGTGCACCTGATACACCACCGCATCCTTGTACCAGAGCGGGTCCTTGATGAATGCCGCTGGTTTGCGCGGTTTTGCCATGTTCTTCATTCCTGTCGCGGTGTGAAGGCCCGGCCAGATCGGCGACCGGGCAACGGCAGAACTGCAGCTGGAAATCACATTATTAAAATCGCATAACTAGCTGATTTTCAATGATTATGAGCTGCGTTCGAGAATCTACTTTAGGTCTGGATCGGGTTGCTGCGCGGTCAGGCGCCAGATGCCGAACGGCAGATGCGCTGGGTCGATGCGCATCCACTGGGTCTTGCCGTACCAGGTCCAGCGGTGGCCATTCATCAGGTCCTCGCCCTGGGTATGCGCGTCGTCGGGCAGACCGAGCTCCCACAGCGGCAGCTCGAAATGCGCTTCCTGGGCGTTGTGCGGATCGAGGCTGATGGCTACCAGAATGAAGTTCGACAGGTCGGGCGTGCGCTTGCCGAAATAGAGGATGTTGTCGTTCCAGGCGACGTAGGCCTTGAACCCCAGGTGAGTCTGCAGCGCGGGGTTCTGTCGGCGAATGCGATTGAGCTGGGCGATCTCGGCGATGATGTTGCCCGGCGCGTGGTAATCGCGGACGCGGATCTGGTACTTCTCGGAATCGAGGTACTCCTCCTTGCCCGGAATGGCGGCCGATTCGCACAGCTCGAACCCCGAGTACATGCCCCACAGCCCCGAGCCCATCGTCGCCAGCGCGGCACGGATGAGGAAGCCGGCGCGGCCGGAGTCCTGCAGGAAGAACGGGTTGATGTCCGGCGTATTGACGAAGAAGTTCGGCCGATAGCAGTCGCGCAACGGCGGTTCGTTCAGCTCGGTGAGGTACTCGCTCAGCTCCGCCTTGGTGTTGCGCCAGGTGAAGTAGGTGTAGCTCTGGCTGTAACCGATCTTGCCCAGACGCGCCATCATCCCGGGGCGGGTAAAGGCTTCGGAAAGGAACATCACGTCGCGGTCGCGCTCGCGGATGTCGGCGATCAGCCATTCCCAGAACGGCAGCGGCTTGGTGTGCGGGTTGTCGACCCGGAACACCTTCACGCCCTGCTCCACCCAGTGCCAGACCACATCGCGCAGCGCCAGCCAGAGATCGGGCATGGCGTCCTCGGCATAGAAGTCGACGTTGACGATGTCCTGATACTTCTTCGGCGGGTTTTCGGCGTATTTGATCGTGCCGTCCGGGCGCCAGGAGAACCAGCCCGGGTGCTCTTTCAGCCAGGGATGGTCCTGCGAGCACTGGATGGCGAAATCCAGGGCGATCTCCAGACCATGCTCACGCGCCGCCGCAACCAACTCGCGGAAATCGTCCAGCGTGCCCAGCTCAGGATGGATGGCGTCGTGACCGCCTTCTTCACTGCCGATGGCGTAGGGGCTGCCCGGATCGTTCGGGCCGGCCTGCAGGCTGTTGTTCGGGCCTTTGCGATGCTGACGACCGATGGGATGAATCGGCGGGAAATACAGCACGTCGAAACCCATGTCGCGAATTGCCGGCAGGCGCTTGTGCACGTCACGGAAGGTGCCATGACGACTGGGGTCATCGGTTTCCGAGCGCGGGAACAGCTCGTACCAGCTGGCGAACTGCGCCAGCGTGCGCTCGACATCCAGCGGATAGATGCGGCTGCGGCTGCAGTGCTCGCGTGGGTCGGCTGCGGCCATCGCGACAGCGGTTTCCGGCGCCAGTAGCAGCGAGACCCGCTCGTCGTCCGAGTGGGCCAGGGAAAGGCGGTGGAACAGGTCGTCGAGCACTGCACGGTTCTCGCCCTGCGCCCGAGCGGTGGCCTTCTCCAGCAGCAACCGCCCTTCTTCCAGTTCCAGATGCACCGGCACGCCAGCCGTGTGTTTTTTCGACAGTTCGTAGCGATAGCTTTCGAATACGTCCCACCAGGCCTCGATGACGAACTCGTGCTCGGCCACCTGGGTCGGGGTGAACTGGCCTTGCCAGGCATCGTTGCCCAGTAGCTTCAGCCGCGCGCGGCGCCAGTTGCTCTCGCCCTTTTCGCGCCAGCACACGGCGGCGGCCAGCTGGTCATGGCCATCGGCAAAGATCTTGCTCGTCACCACCACCGGCTGGCCGATGACCGCCTTGGCGGCGAAGCGGCCTTCATCGACCACCGGCAAGGTGGATTCGATGGCGATGCGTGGCATCTGCAGGGCTTCTTCGAGTCGAGGGTGGATCGTCGCGTTGGGCTGGGCATCACTCATCGAAAGGGCTCCTGAGGCGCATGGGTTCGGTTGCCCGAGCCGCCTCTGGATGCGTCATCGTGCGGTTCGGGAGGCGACCGGTACGGTTTTTGTCGGCTCTTTATTCCGAGCCAAGGGGCCTTGGAAAGTTCAGCCTCCGGCGCCCGTTGGCATGCCCTTCCGGCGGTCGGTCAGCAGGCTTGCCGAGCCGCTCGGTACGCTATTGGAAATGCGGCATGATCGCGGTCGAGCCAATCGTCGGCAGGCAGTGCACCGCCGACGGTTGACCGGAACCCGCGCCAGCGCCGCGCCTCAATTCAGGATGCTTGCCGCTACCGCGCAAGCAGCGCTTCATCAGGAGAACGACCATGACCCATGCACGCCCCGATGTGCCTCAACCGGATCCGATCGTGCACGATCAACCCGGTGATGTGCCGCAGGTCCCCTGCGCCGAAGAGCTGGACGAGCACAAGCCTGGCTCGCCCTATGGCAATCAAACGGTGGTCGATGCCGACAGCCCGCAGCCGGCCTGACCGCTGCGTCCTAGTCGCCGAACACCAGCAGCGGGTTGTAGCCGCTTCTGGTGTAGACGCCCTCGTCGGCCAGCATCAGGTCCAGCGGCAGGCTGGCGAGATCGTCGGCGACCGGGTCGGCGCGGCCTTGCAGTTGCCGCAGCACGATCTTCAGGTAACTTTCGCAGGCGCCGCAGGCTTCCGCCTGTACCGGCAGGAACGGCTCGCCCTGCTCATCGTCCAGCCCCAGGTAGAGCAGTTGCCCACCCGTCTCGCAGTTGCTGCACTTGACCCGCTCCAGGTGCCATTCGGTCGCGCACAGCGCGCAGTGCAGGAAGCGCACGCCACTGCGATGGGGTTCGTTGTGCACCACACTCGCCACTGGCGGCGAGCCGCAGCAGGGGCACAAGGCGCGCGCCTCGGCCAGCGGTTGCGCTGGCGGGCGTGGCAATCCAGCCGCGAGCCGTGCCCAGGCCACCTGCAACGCGGCGGCCACCAGCGGCATCAGGCCACGCGTGGCTTCGCTGCCGGGACGTTGCTCCAGCACATCGTCGGCGATCGCCTGCAGTGCCTCGGCATCCGCTTCACGCAGCGCTTGCAGCAACGGCCTCTGCCGCTCACCGACGTGTAATTCCAGGGCAGCGACGATCGCTAACAGGTCGCCCTGCCAGTCCAGATCGCGGCGCAACGCACGAAAGCCCAGGGGCGGCATGCGATGCGCGAATGCCTGGTCGAACGCATCCGGCGCGGGGTGCCAGGCCGGCTCGCGGCCGCTGAGTACCTGGTGCTGCGCTTGTGCCACACGGCCCATGAAGTCGAGAAACTCGTCCAGCGCCGGCACCATCACCATCAGCTCGCGCAGCCGCAGCGCGCGGCGGCTGAACAGCTGGTCGTCCGGCAGCACGACCTCGGGCGGTTCCATGATCGTGGTGGGTGCATAGCCGAATTCATGGGCTGCCGCTCCGCGTTTTCCTTTCATGCTCGATTCCCTTGCTGTTCAGTCATGTTCGATTTCTGCTGGCCGCGGCATCGCCGGGCTCTCGGTGGGGCAAGGCCGACTCGTCGCCGCGTTTCTCGCCGGCCATGACCTCGTCGTACCAGAGCTTGTGGTGATGCCGCGCCCAGGCCGGGCTGACCCGGCCTTGGGTCATCGCGCGGATCGAGCCTTTGACCCAGATGGCCGAGTAGACGTGGATGATCAGCGTGAGGATGGCCACGAAGGCCGTCAGCGCATGGATCAACGCCGCCCAGCGCAGCGCCCAGATCGGCATTTCGCTGGCTATCCAGGGCCGCCAGAGCACCACGCCGGTTACCAGCAGCACTGGCACCGTGGCCAGGAACACCCAGTACACCAGCTTCTGCCCAGCGTTGTTCTGGCCAACCGGCGGCAGGCGCTCGTCACGGTTGGACAGTACGTCGCCGATCTGCCGCGCCCACTGCACGTCGTAGCGGCGGAACAGGTTGGCGCGAAAGAAGCGCACCGCCTGGATCAGGAAGAACAGCGTCATGAACACGCCGATGTACGGGTGCACGATGCGCGTCGGCTCCGGCCCGCCGAACAGCGCGGTAAGGCCGAAGAACGCCGGATAGAACAACGCCAGCCCGCTCAGGGTGAGCAGCACAAAGCAGATCGCGACGATCCAGTGATTGGCCCGCGCCCAGGGGCCATAGCGCAGGATGCCCTTGCGTACGTTGGAATGACTCATGGCCGCCGCTCCTCGTCGCGCAGGTCCAGCTCACGCTCGGCGTTCGCCTTCACTGGATCGGGATCGTCCTCTGGTTCCTCCTTCGGTCCCCTGGTCATGTAGTGGAAGAACCCGGCCAGCACCGACACGCCCAGTACCGCGGACATGATCGGCTTGGTCACGCCTTTCCACAGCTCCACCGTCGGGCTGATATGCGGGTCCTTCGGCAGGCCGCTGTAGATCTCCGGCTTGTCGGCATGCTGCAGCACGTAGACCACGTGGGTGCCGCCGACGCCGGCCGGATCGTAGATGCCGGCATTCTCGTAGCCGCGCTCGTTGAGCTTGCCGACCCGATGCGCACCGTAGTCGAGCATCTGCTCCTTGGTGCCGAACTGGATAGCACCAGTCGGACAGCTCTTCACGCACGCCGGCTCCAGGCCGTGATAGACGCGGTCGGAGCAGAGCGTGCACTTGTAGGCCTTGTTGTCCTTCTTCGAGATACGCGGAATGTTGAACGGGCAACCGGCCACGCAGTAGCCGCAGCCAATGCAGTGCTCGGAGTTGAAGTCGACGATGCCGTTGGCGTACTGCACGATGGCGCCGGGCGACGGGCAAGCCTTCAGGCAGCCCGGCTCGGCGCAGTGCATGCAGTTGTCCTTGCGGATCAGCCACTCAAGGTCGCCCTCCTCGTTCTCGTACTCGGAAAAGCGCATGACCTCGAACGATGACGGCGTCAGGTCCTGCGGGGCGTTGTAGGTGCCGTCGCATTCCCCGACTTCGTCGCGCAGGTCGTTCCACTCCATGCACGCCACCTGGCAGGCCTTGCAGCCGATGCACACCGATACGTCGATCAGCTTGGTCACCTTCTCCACGCCGCCGGAGCGGATCTGCGGCGAAGGCTCGGTAGTCGCCGAACGCGCGATGATGTTCTGCAGGTTGATCTGGTCACCTCGCATCAGGCGTCTCCTATAGCTTCTCGACGTTCACCAGGAACGACTTGAATTCCGGGGTCTGGGTGTTGCCGTCGCCCACGAACGGCGTCAGCGTGTTGGTCAGGTGCGCCTTCCTGGCCACACCGGTGAAGCCCCAGTGAATCGGGATACCGACCTGATGCACAGTGCGCCCGTCCACCTGCAGCGGTCGCAGGCGCTTGGTCACCACCGCCACCGCATCGATATGCCCGCGCTTGGAGCGCACCCGCACCTTTTCGCCTGCCGCGATGCCCAGCTCCCCGGCCAGCACCTCACCGATCTCGACGAACTTTTCCGGCTGGACGATGGCGTTGAGCAACACGTGGGTCGTCCAGTAGTGGAAGTGTTCGGTGAGTCGGTAGGTGGTCGCCGCGTAGGGGAATTCCTCAAAGGTGCCGAAGGTGTCGCGATCCTCGGGGAAAATCCGCGCGACCGGGTTGTGGTAGGCCAGCGGATTGTTCGGGTGCAGCGGGTTGTTGGGGATCGGCGATTCCAGCGGCTCGTAGTGCTCGGGAAACGGCCCCTCGCCCAGCCATTCGCTGGCGAAGAAATGCCCGGTGCCGCTCTCGGTGAGGATGAACGGCTTGACGTCGTCCTCCGGTGGCGCGGCGATCGGATAATCCGGTACGTCGGCACCAACCCAGCGTTCGCCGTCCCACCACACCAGCGCGCGATTCGGGTCCCACGGCGTGCCATCGGGGCGTGCCGAGGCGCGGTTGTAGAGAATCCGCCGGTTCAGTGGCCAGGCCCAGGCCCAGCCGAGCGTTACGCCGATGTCGTAGGGGTCGGAATTGTCCCGTCGATCCATCATGTTGCCCTGCTCGGTCCAGGAGCCGGAGTAGATCCAGCAGCCGCAGGACGTCGAGCCATCGGCGCGCAGCTCGCCGAAGTCGTTGAGCAGTTCGCCCTTGCGCCGGATGATCCGGCCCTGGTCCTCGATTTCCGCCAGGGCGCGGCCGTTGTATTCCTGCGCCAGTTCCGCCGCGGCGGGATGGGCCGGGTCGCTGTAGTTCCAGGTAAGGTTGAGGATCGGCTCGGGGAAGGCGCCGCCCTCCTCTCGATAGAGCTTCTGCAGGCGATGGAACACGCCGGCGAGGATCGCCGTATCGGTTTTCGCCTCGCCGGGCGGCGGCGCGGCCTGGTGGTGCCACTGCAGCCAGCGCGAGCTGTTGGTAATCGAGCCATCGTCCTCGGCGAAGGTGGTGGTCGGCAGGCGGAACACCGCGGTCTGGATCTGGCTCGGGTCGACGTCGTTGAACTCGCCGTGGTTCTTCCAGAACTCGCCGGTCTCAGTGGCCAGCGGGTCCATGATCACCAGCCATTTGAGCTTTGACAGACCGTCAAGCACCTTGGCCTTGTTCGGGAATGCCGCGAGGATGTTGAAGCCCTGGCAGAAGGCGCCGGTCATCTTGCCCTTGGTCATGTCGTTGACCGCATAGAGCACGTCGTACAGCGGCTCCGACAGCTTGGGCAGCCAGTCGTAGCACCAGTTGTTCTCGGCGCTGGCGGCATCGCCGTAGAAGGCCTTCATCATGCTGACGAAGAAGCGCTCGTAGTGCTTCCAATACGACACCTGGTTGGGCAACAGCGGCTGGCGGATCTTCTGCTTGATGTAGGCGTCGTAGTTCTGCGCGCCGGCTGCAGGCAGCGTCATGTAGCCGGTCAGCAGGTTGGACAGCAGGCCGATGTCGGTCAGCCCCTGGATGTTGGAGTGCCCACGCAGCGCGTTGACTCCGCCGCCGGGCATGCCCATGTTGCCCAGCAGCAGCTGCACCATGGCGCCGGTGCGGATCATCTGCGCGCCGATGGAATGCTGCGTCCAGCCCAGGGCATAGAGGATGGTCATGGTCTTGTCGGGCGCCGCGCTCTGCGCCAGCAGCTCCCAGAGCTGCAAGACCTTGGCCTGCGGCATGCCGCAGACGCGCTCGACCATCTCCACCGTGTAGCGGCTGTAATGCTTGCGCATCATCTGGAACACGCAGCGTGGATGCTGCAGCGTTTCATCGCGACGGACGAAACCCTGCTCGTCCAGGTCGAAGTTCCAGGTGGCCTTGTCGTACTGGTGACGCTCCTCGTCGTAGCCGGTGAACAGCCCGTCGTTGAACTCGAAGCCTTCACGCACCAGGTGCGCCGCGTCGGTGTAATGCAGCACGTATTCGTGGGCGTAGCGGTCGTTCTCGATCAGGAAGCTGATCAGCCCACCGAGGAAGACGATATCGGTGCCGGTACGGATCCAGGCGTGATAGTCCGCCACCGCGGTGGTGCGGTTGTAGCGCGGGTCGATGGAGATCAGGATCGCATCGCTGCGCTCCTTGGCCTGCATGACCCAGCGGAAGCCCACCGGATGCGCTTCGGCCGAATTTCCGCCCATGGACAGGATGATGTTGGCATTGCGAATGTCGACCCAGCTGTTCGTCATGGCACCGCGACCAAATGAAGGGGCAAGACCTGCCACCGTCGGTCCGTGTCAGACGCGCGCCTGGTTGTCGAGTTTGAGGATGCCCAGCGCCCGGGTGATCTTCTGCGTGAGATAGGCCGTTTCGTTGGTGCACGCCGAAGCCGCCACCATCGACGTGGTCATCCAGCGGTTAACCAGCTGGCCCTCGTCATCATGGGTCTCGAAGTTGCGGTCACGATCATCCTTCATCAGGCGTGCGATGCGATCGAGGGCTTCGTCCCAGCTGATGCGCTTCCACTCATCGGTGCCCGGTTCGCGCACCTGCGGATAGCGCACCCGCGAATCGCTCTTGATGAAGTCGAGCACGCCGGCGCCGCGCGGGCAGAGCGAACCGCGACTGACCGGGTGATCCGGGTCACCCTCGACATGGAAGATGTGGTCATGGCTGTTGATCGCGCCGTCGCCACGCGCATAGAGCAACATGCCGCAGCCCACCGAACAGTAGGTGCAGATATTGCGGGTGACCTTGGCGCCGGTGAGCTTGAAATGCCGCACCGAGGCCAGCGCCTCCTCCGGGGCGAACCCCATCATCGCCATGCTGGAAGCACCCAATCCGGCCGCGCCGAACTTTAGGAACTGCCGCCGGGATACTCGTACCGTCATCGGTATCTCCTGTCATCAATGCTCGGCCAACTAGAAGGTCGACTTTGCCCGAGCGAGCGGGTTCCGATGGCATGACGGGCGGCTCTACCGCCGGGGATTTCGGCCTGGCATCAAGCTGTTTCACGACGGTGAAAGGCGGCGACGCTGACGGTGAAATGGCCGGTCCTCCCGCGGCCATTGGCGATCAGACCCCAGAGCGCAGGTCTAGCAACTGGATGCCAATCTCCTCGCCCTGATATGGGATCGAGCCTGGTTGCGATGGCGTGCCGCGGAAAGCCCGCCCATGAGCTCCCTCAGCCTTCTTTGCGCAACTTCTCGAGCAACGTGCTCGTCAGCCGCTGGCGGGTGCTGCCGTACTCGGCCCACGGATCGGCGCCGCGCTCGCTCAGGTACGCCCTGGCATTGCCCAGCCGCCACTGATCCGCTCCTTCCAGCTGACGCATCTCATCCAGGCTCACCGGCAGCGAAACGCCGAGCCCCGGCCGTGCGCGCACAGAGAACGCCGCCACCGTGCTGGCGCCACGCTGGTTGCGCAGGTAATCGACGAAGATGCGTCCGACCCGATTCTGTGCGCCCATCTTGCAGGCGATGCGCTCCGGGTGCTGACGGCCGAGCCTTTGAGTGACGCCCTGGGCGAAGCTGCGCACGCAATCCCAGTCGTGCCGTCGCTCGATAGGCACGACCACATGCATACCGCGGCCGCCGCTGGTCTTCAGAAATGCTCGCAGCCCGAGCTCGTCGAGCAGCGCCAACGTCAGTTCGGTGGCGTCGATCATTCGCGACCAGGGCAATGCGGGGTCGGGATCGAGATCGAAGATCACCCGGTCCGGCCGTTCGACACGATCGCTGCGGGCATTCCAGGTGTGGAACTCCACGCTGCCCATCTGTACCGCTTCGAGCACCGCCGTGATGTTGTCGGCCTGGATCAGCCGCGCATGCTCCGGGTCCAGATCCTTCGGCAGCGCGCGCATATGCGGCATCTTCAGCCGGCCGCAATGGCGCTGGAAGAAGCTCTCACCGCCGATGCCCTCCGGGGCGCGAACAATGGACAGCGGCCGCCCGGCAAGCTGTGGCACCAGCCAGTCGGCGACCGACAGGTAATATTCGGCGAGGGCGAACTTGGTGGTGCCGGTCGCCGCGTCGATCACCCGCTGCGGGTTGCTGATGCCGATGCCGCCAATCAGCGGCCGTTCGGTGCTTTTGCGCTTTGCTGGCATGGCGCCCTCGGTCAGCTGGCCTTCTTGCTGGATTTGCTATCGGTGGCCGGCGCCTTGCGCGCCCGCGTCGACGAGGATGCAGTCGATTTGGCTGCTTTGGCCTTGCTCGTGGTTTTCGGTTTGGCCGGCGCCTTTTTCGGCGCATCGTCCGCCTCGTCGTCTTCGCTGGCAGCGCGGGCCTTGCCAGGCTTGGCGGCAAGGCTCCGCTTGAGCAGCTCGGTAAGGTCGATGACATCGGCCGAACGCCGATCCACCGCCTCCTCCGGTCCGCCGACGGCTTCCAGCTTGCCTTCGCGGGCCTTTTTCTCCACCAGGTCCATGATCTGGTCCTGGAAGGTGTCCTTGTACTGCTCCGGCTTCCACTTCTCGGTCATGTCCTCGACCAGCCGCTTGGCCATGTCCAGCTCACGCTCGGCCAGATCCGGATCGAGCGCTTCATCCTTCAGTTCCAGGTACTCGACGCCGCGCACCTCGTCGGCCCAGCGCAGGGTGTTCATCACCAAGGCTTTGCCCAGCGGCATCACCACCGCCAGGTGCTGCTTGTTACGTAGCACGACGTTGGCGATGCCGACCTTGCCGGTCTGGATCAGCGTCTCGCGCAACAGCGCGTAGACCTTTTCCCCGCGGCGGTCCGGGGTCAGGTAGTACGGCGTGTCGATGTAGAGAAAGGAGATGTCCTTGGCATCGACAAAGGCAACGATGTCCACGGTCTGGGTCGCCTTGGGGTGCGCGCCTTTGATCTCGTCATCGCTGATCACCACGTAATGGCCCTTCTCGTACTCGACGCCCTTGACGATGTTCTCGCTGTCGATGTCCTCGCCGGTGGTCTTGTTGATGCGCTTGTAGCCGACCCGGTCCATGCTGCGTTTATCCAGCCAGTCGAAATCGATGCCCTGGCGGGTGGTGGCCGGCACCAGCGCCACCGGGATGTGTACCAGTCCGAAACTGACTGCGCCTTTCCAGATCGTGCGTGGCATGGTCGTTCTCCAAGCGTGGATGTGGCCGGGCCATTCGCTGGCCCGGCAATGGGTCAGCCGTTGACCACGGTGCCGCCGTTGACGTGGATGACCTGTCCACTGACGTAGGCTGCATCGCTGCTCGCCAGGTAGACGTAGGCGGGCGCCACTTCATCGGGCTGTCCGGGGCGCTTCATCGGCGTGTTGGAGCCGAATTCGGCGACCTCGTCGGCATCGAAGGTCGAGGGAATCAAGGGCGTCCAGATCGGCCCCGGCGCGACGCCGTTGACGCGAATGCCACGCTCGGCGAGGTTCATCGACAGCGAACGGGTGAAAGCGGTGATCGCGCCCTTGGTTGCCGAATAGTCCAGCAACTGCGGGCTGCCCTTGTAGGCCGTGACCGAGGTGGTATTGATGATCGAAGCGCCCTTGCCGAGGTGCGGCAGCGCCGCCTTGGTCATCTGGAACATGCCGAAGATGTTGGTGCGGAAGGTCTTCTCCCACTGCTCTTCGCTGATGTCCTCGAGCTTTTCCTGCGGGTGCTGCTCGGCGGCGTTGTTGATCAGGATGTCGAGCTTGCCGAACGCGGCGAGGGTTTCGTCGATGACCTTGCGGCAGACCTCGCGATCGGCCACGTCACCGGCGAAGGTCAGGCAGCGACGGCCGTACTGTTCGACCACAGTACGAGTTTCCTCAGCGTCCTGATGCTGGTCGAGGTAGAGGATCGCCACGTCGGCGCCCTCACGGGCGTAGAGCACGGCCACCGAGCGGCCGATGCCGCTGTCACCATCGGTGATGATCGCCACCTTGCCTTCGAGCTTGCCCGCCGCCTTGTAGTCTTCGCCGCGGTATTCCGGGCGCGGGTTCATCAGCCCTTCCTTGCCGGGCTCGGGCTGCTCCTGCGGCGGGAGGGTCTGATTGTCTTCAGCCATGGAAAATCCTCCGTCTAGGTTGTGAGCCTGTCTTCGGAGGACTGGAACGGCGCGATAAAAGTTTCTGCGGGGCGATGAGAGGGCCCTGTACAGGGCCCTTCAAGGCTCAGCCCAAGGTCAGCACGACACGACCGCGGGGGATGCCACTTTCAACATACCGATGGGCTTCGACGGCCTGTTCGAACGGAAACTGCCGATCGACCTGCGGGCGCAGCAGGCGGTCGGCGGTAAGCTGATTGATATGCTGCAGCGCGCGCTCGACAGCCTCGCGATTCTGCTCGATGCCCAGCTCCGGTTGCCCGGTGAAGTCGCACAGGCAGTGCAGGAAGAACTTGAAGTTCTTCTTGAACGCCGCGCAGACCGGCAGCGCGGTCTCGTTGCCACCGTTCATGCCGTAGAGAATCAGCTTGCCCAGCGGCGCCATGACATCGCCCAGCAGCTTCATCTGCGAGCCGCCGCAGGCATCCAGCACCACCTCGACGCCACGGCCTTCGGTCAGCTTCTGCAGGCGGCCGACCAGGTCTTCTTCCTCGGTGACGATCACCGTCTCGGCACCCAGTTCGCGCAGGTAGTCACGGTCCTCGCTGGTGTCACAGGTGGCGATCACCCGTCCGCCCAGCGCCTTGGCCAGCTGCACGGCCGCCGGGCCGGTGCAATGCGCGGCCTGATTGATCAGCACGTACTGGCCCGGCTCCAGCTGGGCCAGTTCGACCAGGGCGAAATAGCTCACCAGCATCGGCGTGTAGTGGATCGCCGCCTCGCTGGCGCTGAGCATGTCCGGGTAGTGCACCAGTGCCTGCTGCGGTAGCAGCGCGTGCTCGGCGTAGAGCGGATACTGATTGAGATCGTGGGCCGGGAAGCCGGCAACCTGATCGCCGACGCTGAAACCCTGGACGCCCTCACCCACCGCCAGCACCTCGCCTGCCACTTCGCTGCCGAGCCCGGCAGGCAGACGCGCGTGTCGTGGCGCAAGATCCTGGCGCCAGAGCACGTCATTCCAGCTGACGCCGATGGCACGAACGCCGATCAGCACCTCGCCGGGGCCGGCAACCGGCACCGCGCGCTCCTCGTGGCGCAACACGTCGGCCGGACCGAACTGATGAAAACGGATGATGCGGGACATTTCGACCCCTCACTTACTACTGTGCAAACGGACTCTATCGTCAGTATCGTCACAACTCCAGCGAACGGCGTGGATTCCCATTGATAGTCCCCATGCGCCGTAATGATGGAACTGCGTATGTATCCCTGCCAGGCATTGCAGCTTTGTGCATTTCGAAAGCGGGATCGGGCATGCCGCTGGCTACCGAAGCTGTCTAGAATGCATACCACCCTCCAGAGCCGGATGCCTCCTGGCCCGGCTGCAGGCTCGACGTGAACCAGGTATGAATCGCAACGACCTTCGCCGTGTTGACCTCAATCTGCTGATCGTTTTCGAAACGCTGATGCACGAGCGCAGCGTGACCCGCGCCGCAGAAAAGCTGTTTCTAGGCCAGCCGGCGATCAGCGCAGCGCTGGCACGCCTGCGCACCCTGTTCGACGACCCGCTGTTCGTGCGTACCGGCCGCAGCATGGAGCCTACGGCTCGCGCATTGGAGATCGCGAAGCTGCTATCGCCGGCACTGGATTCGATCTCTACTGCCGTCAGTCGTGCCTCGACCTTCGATCCGGCCACCAGCAGCCAGGTGTTTCGCATCGGCCTGACCGATGAAGTCGAGTTCGCCCTGCTGCCACCGCTGCTGCGCCGCCTGCGCGCCGAAGCGCCGGACGTGGTGCTGGTGGTACGCCGAGCCAACTACCTGCTGATGCCCGGCCTGCTGGCATCCGGCGAGATTTCCGTGGGCGTCTGTTACACCGAGGAACTGCCGGCCAACTCCAAACGCAAGGTGCTGCGCCGTCCCAAGCCGATGCTGTTGCGCGCCGACAGCATTCCCGGCCGGCTGAGCATGGAGGACTACTGCAGCCGCCCGCATGCGATGGTCTCCTTTGCCGGCGATCTCAACGGCTATATCGACGAGGAACTGGCGCTGCACGGCTGCAAGCGCAAGGTGGTCCTGGCGGTGCCGCAGTTCAATGGCCTGGCCAGCCTGCTCGCCGGAACCGACATCATCGCCACCGTTCCGGATTACGCCGCCGCCGCGCTGGCCGCCAACGGCGGCGTGCGCGCCGAACCGCTGCCGTTCCAGACCAGCCAGGACTTCGAGCTATCCATGGCCTGGCGCGGCGCCCAGGACAACGACCCCGCCGAACGCTGGCTGCGCTCGCGTATCCAGATGTTCGTTGGTGATCCGGACAGCCTTTAAAACCGCTTCATTTGCTTTTCACTTCTGTGTTTCGGTGTCCTGAACCGCTGGCGAGGCACTAGCCGGTGTTCCGCCAAAGCGGCGCCTGCCGCACAGCGCACCTCGCCCGGCGCTGATTCCGAATCGTTAACCATCACCGCCAATGATATTCACCTTCGCCTTGTTCGATTTCTGCTGAACGACTTGACCACGCAGACTCCTGCCATCAACAAATCCGACTTGCGGAGTCAAGCATGGAACGTTCGTTCAACGCCTTGCGTTTTCCCCTTATCGCCCTGACGGTGCTGATCACCGCCGCTTGTGGCAAGGCACCGGAGGCCACCCAGTCGGGCATGCCGCCGCCCGCCGTCAGCGTCGCGGAAGTCATCGAGCAGCAGGTGACCGAGTGGGACGAACTCACCGGCCGCCTGGAAGCGCCGGAATCGGTGGAGATCCGCCCGCGCGTGTCCGGCTTCATCGACAAGGTGGCCTTCGAGGAAGGTGCGCTGGTGAAGAAAGGCGACCTGTTGTTCCAGATCGATCCGCGGCCGTTCCAGGCCGAGGTCAAGCGCCTGCAGGCCCAGCTGCAACAGGCCCGTGCCATCCAGCAGCGCACTGTTGCCGAGGCCGAACGCGGCGAGCGCCTGCGGCAGAAGAATGCGATTTCCGCCGAGCTGGCCGATGCCCGCGTCAGTGCCGCCAGCGAAGCCCGTTCGGCGACGGCGGCGATTCAGGCACAACTGGATCACGCGCAACTGGATCTGTCCTTCACCCGCGTGACGGCGCCCATCGACGGTCGCGTCGGCCGCGCGCTGATCACTTCCGGCAATCTGGTCAACGCTGGCGAGGCGCTGCTGACCACGCTGGTCTCCACCGACAAGGTCTATGCCTATTTCGAGGCCGACGAGCGTACCTACCTCAAGTACCGCGAGCTGGCGCGCAATGGCGACCGTGGTGAGGCGACTCCGGTCTACCTCGGCCTGTCCAGCGAGGACGGCCACCCGCATCTGGGCCATATGGACTTCGTCGACAACCAGGTCGACCCGCGCACCGGCACCATCCGCGGCCGCGCTGTGTTCGACAACCGCAACGGCAGCTTCACCCCCGGCCTGTATGCACGGCTGAAGCTGGTCGGCAGCGCCACCTACGACGCCGTGCTGATCAAGGACGTCGCCGTTGGTACCGACCTCGGCAAGAAATTCGTCCTGGTGCTGGCCGAAGACGGCACCGTCGCCTACCGGCCGGTCGAGCTCGGCCCCAAGCTCGAAGGGCTGCGCATCGTCCGCAGCGGTCTGGCCAAAGGCGAGAGCATCGTGGTCAATGGCCTGCAGCGAGTGCGCCCGGGCAGCCCGGTGCAGCCGGAGTCGGTGCCCATGGCCGACGCCGAAACGCTGGCCACCCTGCGTCAACAGAACCGTGCGATCAGCGAGGCGATGAAGCCACAGGTCGTCGAACGCACCCTGGCGCAGCGCCCAAGCAGCTGAACACGGCCTCTCAACTGACCTGAACTCCGGCGCGCCTGCCGCGCCAATCCGATCGATCCGCCAGGGCGCCAACGCGCGCCCTACCCCGGAGTGCGCCATGAATTTCTCGCAATTCTTCATCAAGCGGCCAATCTTCGCCGCCGTGCTGTCGCTGGTGATCCTCATCGGCGGGGCCATCTCGCTGTTTCAGCTGCCGATCAGTGAGTACCCCGAAGTCGTTCCGCCCACCGTGGTGGTGCGGGCCAACTTCCCCGGCGCCAACCCCAAGGTGATCGGCGAAACCGTCGCCTCCCCGCTGGAACAGGCCATCACCGGCGTCGAGGGCATGCTCTACATGTCCTCCCAGGCGACCGCCGACGGCAAGCTGACCCTGACCATCACCTTCGGCCTGGGCACTGATCTCGACAACGCCCAGGTGCAGGTGCAGAACCGCGTCACGCGCACCATGCCGACCTTGCCCACCGAGGTGCAGCGCCTCGGCGTGACCGTGGACAAGGCCTCGCCGGACCTGACCATGGTGGTGCACCTGACTTCGCCGGATCAGCGCTACGACATGCTCTACCTGTCCAACTACGCCGCACTCAACGTCAAGGACGAGCTGGCCCGGCTGGATGGCATTGGCGATGTGCAGCTGTTCGGCATGGGCGATTACTCCCTGCGCGTCTGGCTCGACCCGGAGAAGGTCGCCTCGCGCAACCTCACCGCGTCTGACGTGGTCAACGCGATCCGCGAGCAGAACCGCCAGGTCGCCGCGGGCTCGTTGGGCGCACCGCCAGCACCGGGTGCCACCGATTTTCAGCTGTCGATCAACACCCAAGGCCGCCTGGTCACCGAGGAAGAATTTGAGAACATCATCATCCGCGCCGGTGAAGATGGCTCGATCACCCGCCTGCGGGATATCGCCCGTGTCGAGCTGGGCTCCAGCCAGTACGCGCTGCGTTCGCTGCTGAACAACCAGCCCGCGGTGGCCATTCCGGTATTCCAGCGCCCGGGTTCGAACGCCATCGAAATCTCCGATTCGGTACGCGCACGCATGGCCGAGCTGAAACGCGACTTCCCGGAAGGCGTGGACTACGAGATCGTCTACGACCCGACCATCTTCGTGCGCGGCTCCATCGAAGCGGTGGTGCATACCCTGCTTGAGGCCATCGTGCTGGTGGTGCTGGTGGTGATCCTGTTCCTGCAGACCTGGCGCGCCTCGATCATTCCACTGGCCGCCGTGCCGGTGTCGCTGATCGGCACCTTCGCGGTCATGCACCTGCTCGGTTTCTCGCTCAACGCGCTGTCGCTGTTCGGCCTGGTGCTGGCCATCGGCATCGTGGTGGACGACGCCATCGTCGTGGTGGAAAACGTCGAGCGCAACATCGGCCTCGGCAAGTCGCCGGAGGAAGCGACCCGTCAGGCCATGAAGGAAGTGACCGGGCCGATCATCGCCACGGCGCTGGTGCTCTGCGCGGTATTTATCCCGACTGCATTCATTTCCGGCCTCACCGGGCAGTTCTACCAGCAGTTCGCGCTGACCATCGCCATCTCCACGGTGATCTCGGCGTTCAACTCGCTGACCCTGTCGCCGGCACTGGCCGCTGCGCTCCTCAGGTCGCACGACGCGCCAAAGGACGGCTTCTCGCGGCTGCTCGATCGGATTTTTGGCGGCTGGCTGTTCGCCCCGTTCAACCGCATGTTCGACCGCGCCAGCCACGGCTACGTCGGTCTGGTGCGGCGCATCCTGCGCGGTAGCGGCATTGCACTGGTGGTCTATGTCGGACTGGTCGGCCTCGGCTACATGGGCTTCGCCAGCACGCCGACCGGTTTCGTGCCGCCGCAGGACAAGCAGTATCTGGTCGCCTTCGCCCAGCTGCCGGACGCCGCCACACTGGACCGCACCGAGGACGTGATCAAGCGCATGTCGGAAATTGCCGGCAAGCACCCGGGCGTGGAAAACACCGTGGCCTTCCCGGGCCTGTCGATCAACGGCTTCACCAACAGCCCGAACAGCGGCATCGTCTTCACTCCGCTCAAGCCGTTCGATGAGCGCAAGGACCCATCGCTCTCGGCCAACGCCATCGCGGCGGACCTGAACGGCCAGTTCGCGCAGATTCAGGATGCCTTTATCGCCATCTTCCCACCGCCACCGGTACAGGGGTTGGGCACCATCGGCGGTTTCCGTGTGCAGGTGCAGGACCGCGGCAACCTCGGCTACGAGGAGCTGTACACCCAGGTGCAGAACGTCATTGCCAAGAGCGCGGACTATCCGGAGCTGGCCGGCCTGTTCACCAGCTATCAGGTGAACGTGCCGCAGGTGGATGCCGACATCGACCGGGAAAAAGCCAAGACCCACGGTGTGCCGATCGACGAGATCTTCGACACCATGCAGGTCTACCTCGGCTCGCTGTATGCCAACGACTTCAATCGCTTCGGCCGTACCTATCAGGTCAACGTCCAGGCCGACCAGAAGTTTCGCCTGGCACCAGAGCAGATCGGTCAGCTGAAGGTGCGCAACAACCGCGGCGAGATGGTCCCGCTGTCGACCTTCGTCAACGTCACCGACAGCGCTGGCCCAGATCGGGTCATGCACTACAACGGCTTCCTCACCGCCGAGATCAACGGCGCGGCCGCGCCGGGCTACAGCTCCGGTCAGGCCGAGGCGGCCATGGAGCGACTGCTCAAGGCTGAACTGCCGAATGGCATGAGCTACGAATGGACCGAGCTGACCTATCAGCAGATCCTCGCTGGCAATACCGCAATCTTCGTCTTCCCGCTTTGCGTGCTGCTGGCCTTCCTAGTGCTGGCGGCGCAGTACGAGAGCTGGAGCCTGCCGCTGGCGGTGATCCTGATCGTGCCGATGACGCTGCTCTCGGCGATCACCGGGGTGATCCTCGCCGGTAGCGACAACAACGTGTTCACCCAGATCGGCCTGATCGTGCTGGTGGGCCTGGCATGCAAGAACGCGATCCTCATCGTCGAGTTCGCCAAGGACAAGCAGGAGGAAGGCATGGACCGGCTGGCCGCCATCCTCGAAGCCTGCCGCCTGCGTCTGCGGCCGATCCTGATGACCAGCTTCGCCTTCATCATGGGCGTGGTGCCGCTGGTGCTCTCCAGCGGGGCCGGTGCCGAGATGCGTCATGCCATGGGTGTCGCGGTGTTCAGCGGCATGCTCGGGGTGACCTTCTTCGGGCTCCTGCTGACCCCGGTGTTCTATCTGGTGATTCGCGCCTTCGTCGAGAAACGCGAAGCCCGCAAGGCGGTTTACAAGGAGGTTCAGGCATGAAGTTCTTCGCCCTTTCACTGCTCTCTCTGGCACTGAGCGCCTGCGCGGTCGGCCCGGATTACCGGGCACCGCAACCTGAACCGGCGCGCATCAGCCAAGCAGCGAGTGGCGATTACGACCGCTCGCGCTTCGAGGCAGCCTGGTGGCAACAGTTCGAAGACCCGACGCTGGATGCCCTGGTCGGCGAAGCGCTAGGCGAGAACCGCGAACTGCGCATCGCCTATGCCCGCCTGCGTGCCGCCCGGGCGATCCGCGATGACGTCAGCAATGATCGTCTGCCCACCGTCACTGCCGGTGCCAGCGCCGATATCGGCAAGGCCCAGCAGCCGGGCGTGACCGAGCAGCGCGTGAATGCCGAACGCTATGACCTGGGCCTGGACATGGCCTGGGAGCTGGACCTATTCGGCCGAATCCAGCGCCGTCTGGAATCCAGCGAGGCGCAGGCCGATGCCGTCGAAGCCGAGCTCTATCAGCTGCAGGTCAGCCTGATTGCCGAACTGGTGGATGCCTACGGCCAGTTGCGCGGTGCCCAGTTGCGCGAGCGCATCGCGCGCGACAACCTGGCGACTCAGCGCGACTCCCACGAGCTGACCGAGCAGCTTCGCGAAGCGGGTGTTGGCAGCGAGCTGGACGTGCTGCGCGCCGACGCGAGGCTGGCGGCGACCGAAGCCAGTCTGCCGCAGCTCAGGGCGCAACAGGCACGTGCGCGCAATCGCATCGCCACCCTGCTCGGCCAGCGCGCCGATCAGCTCAGCGTCGACCTCTCGCCCCGCGAGCTGCCGGCAATCGCCAAGGCGCTACCGATTGGCGATCCCGGCGAGCTGTTGCGTCGGCGGCCGGACATTCGTGCGGCCGAACGCCAGCTGGCGGCGGCTACTGCGGATGTCGGCGTCGCCACTGCTGATCTGTTTCCGAGGGTCAGCCTTTCCGGCTTCCTCGGCTTCATCGCCGGGCGCGGTTCGCAGATCGGTTCCAGCGCCGCTCAGGCCTGGGGGGTGGCACCGAGTATCAGCTGGGCGGCGTTCGATCTAGGCAGCGTGCGGGCGCGCCTGCGTGGTGCCGAAGCCGATGCCGACGCGGCGCTGGCCAGCTATGAGCACCAGGTCCTGCTGGCACTGGAAGAGTCGGAGAACGCCTTCAGTGATTACGCCAATGCCCAGCAGCGCCTGCTTTCTCTGCTGCGCCAGTCCACCGCCAGCCGTGCCGCTGCCCGGCAAGCGGAAATACGCTATCGCGAAGGTACGGCCGATTTTCTGGTGTTGCTGGATGCCGAACGCGAACGCCTGACGGCCGAGGATGCCCAGGCGCAGGCCGAAGTGGAGCTCTATCGCGGGGTGGTCGCGCTGTACAAGGCGCTTGGCGGCGGCTGGGAAGTGACCGATAAGTCACTGCGGACCAGCAACGCGTCGATGGCGCCAGCGGAGGGACACCAGGCAAAACTGTGACACGCTGCCACTCCCGTCGGGTTGGTTCGGGAAAGCGCTTTCAGTCGTCATCTATCTTTGGCATAAGGGGCGGCTGAAAGCCTAGACGTGTCCTAGCGGTCGGTCCGCATGGATGCACTGCCAACCAACCAGAATAAAGAGTCTTTCATGAAGCCGATCATTACTCTTGCCGGGGTCTTGCTGGCGCTCGCCAGCGCCTGTGCCCAGGCGGAGCCCATCGTCATCAAGTTCTCCCACGTAGTGGCCGACGACACCCCCAAAGGCAAGGGTGCATTGATGTTCAAGCGCCTCGCCGAAGAGCGCTTGGCCGGTCAGGTACGCGTCGAGGTCTATCCCAACTCGACGTTGTTTGGCGATGCCACCGAGCTCGAAGCGCTGCGCAACGACGAGGTCCAGTTGCTCGCGCCATCACTGGCCAAGTTCGAGCAGTACACCAAGCAGCTGCAGGTATTCGACCTGCCCTTCCTGTTCGACGACATCGAGGCAGTCAATCGCTTTCAGAAGCGCGCCAAGGGCAAACAACTGCTGCGTTCCATGGAAGACAAGAACATCACCGGTCTGGCCTATTGGCACAACGGCATGAAGCAGCTGTCGGCAACGCGCATGCTGCGCCAGCCGAGCGATGCTTCGGGCCTGAGTTTCCGAATCCAGCCGTCCGCCGTTCTGGAAGCGCAGTTCGGCACTGTTGGCGCATCTACCCAGAAGATTCCCTTCGCCGATGTCTACGACGCCCTACGCGCCGGTACCGTACAAGGCGCTGAAAATCCCTGGTCGAACATCTACAGCAAGAAAATGCACACCGTGCAGCCCTATATCATCGAGACCGATCACGGCGTGCTCGACTATATGGTGGTGAGCAACACGCGCTTCTGGATGGGCATGCCGCACAAGATCCGCTTCGAACTCGAAGCGATCCTCGATGAGGTCAGCTTCATGGTGAACCGTGAGGCCGACGAGCTGAACCGGGCCGACCGCGAGCGGATTCGCCAGGCCGGCACGTCGGAAATCGTCGCCCTGACCCCGGAAGAGCGTGAGCGCTGGCGTGAAGCGATGCGTCCGGTGTGGCAGCAGTTCGAGCCGGTGATCGGCGCGGACATCATCAAGGCTGCCGAAACGGTCAACCGCAAGCAGCGCAACTGACCGGACCTGCAATGCAAAAAGCCCTGCCTGTTGGCGGGGCTTTTTTATGCCCGTGCACTCAGCGTTCGGTGGTCGAAAGTACCGGCGCCTGCTCCAGTTGTTGAGCATCCCAGCCACCACCCAGCGCCGCGATCAGCAGCACACTGGCGGTCAGCCGGTCGCCAAGCAACGTCAGGTTGGTGCGCTGGTTGTTCAGCGCGGTGGTCTGCACCGTTGCAACGCTGAGGAAGTCCACCGTACCGGCGCGATACTGGTTCTCGATCAGCCGCAGGGATTCCTGTGCAGCCTCCAGCGCCTCACGCTGAACCACTGCCTCCTCTTCCAGCACGCGCAGCTGCACCAGGTAGTCCTCCACCTCGCGGAAGCTGTTCAGCACCGTCTGCCGGTAACTGGCCACGGTCTGATCGTAACTGGCCTCGGCCCGCTCCAGTTCGGCACGCCGTCCACCGAAGTCGAGCAGCGTCAGTGCCAGTTGCGGCCCCAGTGACCAGAACCGATTGGGCACGCTGAACAGGTCGCTGAAGCTGCTGTTGCGATAGCCGCCGCTGGCCGACAATGTCAGGTCCGGATACCAGGCGGCCTCCGCCACGCCGATGTTGGCATTGGCCGCCATCACCTGACGCTCGGCCGAGGCGATATCCGGACGACGCTCGAGCAACTGCGACGGCACGGCGAGCGGTATCGCCGGCAACGGCGGGATATCTTCGCGCACGGCGATGCCCAGTTCCGACGGCGCCACGCCCACCAGCACCGCGATTGCATGCTCCATCTGCGCCCGTTGCCACTTGAGGTCGATGGCCTGCGCCTGGGTGCTCTTGAGCTGCGTCTGCGCTTGGCTGACATCGGACCGGGGCACGATGCCGGCGCGATACTGGTTCTCGGTCAGGCGCAGCGAGCGCGCATAGGCTTCGACCGTCTGGTCGAGCAGCCGCTGGTGTTCGTCGATCACCCGCAGTTGCAGATAGGTCTGCACCAGTTCCGCCTGCAGACTGAGCCGAGCAGCAGCGAGGTCAGCGGCGCTGGCCTGCATATTGGCGCGATTGGCTTCCAGGTTGCGGCGCAAGCGGCCCCAGATATCGGCCTCCCAGGATGCGCTCAGGCCCGCTTCGTAGCTTTCACCCACCCCACCATTGAAAGTACTACCGGTGCTGCTGGTGCTACCGCTGCCTTGGGCCGAACGACTGACGCCAGCGCTGCCGGACAGGATCGGAAACAGCTGCGAGCGCGCGCCGCGAACCAGCGCTCGTGCCTGGCGGAACTGCGCCTCGGCAGCGGCAATGTTCTGGTTGGAGACATTCAGCCGGCTCACCAGTGCATCCAGCTCGGCATCGCCGTACAGCCGCCACCACTCGCCACGCTGCAGCGCATCGGCCGGCGTGGCGGGTTTCCAGCCTTCGGCCTGCTTGAATTCGCTGGCCAACGGCAGGTCCGGCCGTTGGTAGTCGGGCCCCAGCGTGCAGGCTCCCAATGACAGGGCGAGCACGGCAACCGCGAGGGGGCGCAGGGCATGCTTCAGCGATGAGGGGTTCAGCGACGGCGAATTCATAGCGAGTTTTCCAGGGCGGCATCGGTGCGAACACCGCGCCAGCTGTTGAAACGATGGCGCAGACGATCCAGGTACAGATAGACCACCGGCGTGGTGTAGAGCGTGAGGATCTGGCTCAGCAGCAGCCCACCAATGATGGTCAGACCCAGCGGCTGGCGCATTTCGGCCCCTTCCGCACCGCCGAGCAGCAGCGGCAGCGCACCGAGGATGGCCGCCATGGTGGTCATCAGGATCGGCCGGAAACGCAGCAGGCAAGCACGATGGATCGAGTCGGCGGGCGACAGCTTGTCCTGACGCTCGAACTGCAACGCCAGATCGATCATCAGGATGGCGTTCTTCTTCACCACGCCGATCAGCAGGAACAACCCGAGCAACGAGATCAGGCTGAACTGGTCGCCGGTGAGGATGATCGCCAGCAAGGCGCCCACACCCGCCGAGGGCAAGGTGGAAAGGATGGTCAGCGGGTGGATGTAGCTCTCGTAGAGAATGCCCAGCACGATATAGACCAGCAGCAAGGCGCCGAGAATCATCAGCGGCTGGCCTTCCTGGGTGGTCTGGAAGGCGCTGCCGGTGCCGCCGAGACGGCCCTGCACTTCACTAGGCATGCCGATGGCCGCCACCGCCCGCTCGATGGCCAGGGTCGCCTGGTCGAGACTAACGCCGGGGGCCAGGTCGAAGTCGATGTTCTCGGCGGCGAATTGGCCATCGTGGCTGACGCGATCTTCCTCCAGGCTGCGCTCGTAGCGGGCAAATGCGGCCAGCGGCACGCGGCGGCCGTCACTGGTCACCACGTGAATCTGCTCCAACACCTCCGGGTACTGCGCGTAGCTCGGATCGATCTCCATCACCACCTGGTACTGATTGAGCGATTCGTAAATGGTCGAGATCTGCCGCTGGCTGAAAGCATTGTTGAGCAGCGTGGTCACGGTGCTCATGTCGATGCCCAGACGCTTTGCCGCATCACGGTCGATCTTCAGGCTGATCTGCTGCGCACCCTCGCCGTCGTTGGCGTCGATGCTGGTGAGCTCCGGCAGGTCGGATAGCGCCCGGGTCACCTGTGGCACCCAGGTGCGCAGGTCGTTGAGGTCGCTCGCCAACAGCGTATAGGCATAGGCCGAGCTGCTCTGCCGGCCACCGCCGAATTGCAGGTCCTGGTCGGCCATGAGGAACATCCGTCCACCGGGCACCTTGGGCTGATTCTTGCGGATGCGCTCGATCACCTTTTGCGCCGAAATACCGCGCTCATTCAACGGTTTCAGCCGCACGATCATGAACGCGTTGTTGATGCCGCCCTGCCCGCCGATGAAGCCGGCCACGCTTTCCACCGCCGGGTCGGCGAGGACTGCCTTGCGGAAGATCTCCATCTTCGGTTGCATGACTTGGAACGACATGCCGTCGTCGCCGCGAATAAAGCCGGTGATCTGCCCAGTGTCCTGCTGCGGCAGAAATGTCTTGGGCACCTGCACGTAGAGCACCACGTTCAGCGCAATGGTCGCCAGCAGGCTGAGCAAGGTGATGCGCCGATGGCGTAGCGCCCAGCTCAGCGAACGATCGTAGTAGCGCAGCAGCCACTGATGAGCATCGTGGCTCCAGCGCTGCAGGCGCCCTTCCTTCTCCGGCTCATGCGGCTTGAGCCAGCGCGCGCAAAGCATTGGCGTCAGGGTCAGCGAGACCAGCAGCGACACCAGGATTGCCGCCGCCAGGGTGATGGAGAACTCGCGGAACAGCCGTTCGACGATGCCGCCCATATAGAGGATGGAGACGAACACCACCACCAGCGACAGGTTCATCGACAGCAGCGTGAAACCGACCTCGCGGGTGCCGACGTAGGCCGCCTTCAGCGGTGGCATGCCATCGTCGATATGCCGGGCGATGTTCTCCAGCACCACGATGGCGTCGTCCACCACCAGGCCGGCGGCGAGGATCAGTGCCATCAGCGACAGCACGTTGAGCGAGAAGCCGAACATGTACATCACGGCAAAGGTGCCGACCAGCGACACCGGCACCGCCAGTGCCGGGATCAGTGCGGTGCGCAGGCGGCCGAGGAACAGGAACACGAGCACGATGACCAGGCCTACCGCGATCAGCAGGGTGCGCTCGGCCTCGTGCAGCGTGGCGCGGATCACCGGTGAGCGGTCCATGGCGATGTTCAGGTCGACGCTGCCCGGCATGATCGCCTGCAGCGCCGGCAGCTCGCGGCGGATGCCCTCGATGGTCTCGATGATGTTGGCGCCGGCCTGGCGGTTGACGATCAGCAGCACGGCCTGTTCGTTATTGAAGAAGCCACTGTTGTAGCGGTCCTCCACCGAATCGCGCACTCGCGCCACGTCACCCAGGCGCAGTGCGGCGCCATCCTGATAGCGGATGATCAGTGGTGTGTAGTCGGCGGCCTGGTGCAGCTGGTCATTGGCGCGCACCTGCCAGTGCTGGTCGGCATCCTCGACCATGCCCTTGGGCCGGCGCACGTTGCCGTTGGCGATGGTCTGGCGCACTTCATCCAGCGACACACCGTACTGCTCCAGCTGCTGCGGCTGCAATTCGACACGCACCGCCGGCAGCGAGCTGCCGCCGACCTGGATCTCGCCAACGCCGGAGACCTGCGACAGCTTCTGCGCCAGGATGGTGGAGCCGATGTCGTACAGCTCGGCCTTGTCCAGTACCTCGGAAGTCAGCGAAAGCACCATGATCGGTGCCTGCGACGGATTGATCTTGCGGTAGGTGGGCAGGCTGCGCATGCCGCTGGGCAACAGGTTGCGCGAGGCATTGATGGCCGCCTGCACGTCGCGGGCAGCGCCATTGATGTCGCGATCCAGATCGAACTGGATGATGATCCGGGTCGAGCCCTGGCTGCTGCGGCTGGTCATCTGGCTGACCCCGGCGATACTGCCCAGCGAGCGTTCCAGCGGTGTCGCCACGCTGGAGGCCATGATTTCCGGGCTGGCGCCGGGCAGGCTGGCCTGCACGGTGATCACCGGGAAGTCCATGTTCGGCAGTGGCGATACCGGCAGCAGGCCGAAGCTGACCCCGCCGAGCAGCAGGATCGCCAGGCTGAGCAACATGGTCGCTACGGGGCGGGCAATAAAGGGCGCAGAAAGGTTCATGCCCGCCCCCGCACGATCGCAGGCCGGCTCACGCTTCGGCCTCCAGCAGCGGCTCGCGACGACGCCCGAAGCGCTGGCCGAGGCGGTCGAAGAACAGGTAGATCACCGGTGTGGTGAACAGCGTCAGCAGCTGGCTGAGCAGCAGACCGCCGACCAGCACCAGGCCCAGCGGCTGACGCAGTTCGGCGCCGGAGCCGGATGCCAGCATCAGCGGAATCGCACCGAACAGCGCCGCCAGCGTGGTCATCAGGATCGGTCGGAAACGCAGCAGCGCCGCCCGGTAGATCGCATCCTGCGGGCTCATGCCCTGGTGCCGTTCGGCCTCCAGGGCGAAGTCGATCATCATGATCGCGTTCTTCTTGACGATGCCGATCAGCAGGATGATGCCGATGATCGCGATCAGTCCAAGGTCGTTGCCAGTCAGCAGCAAGGCCAGCAGCGCCCCGACCGCTGCCGAAGGCAGCGTGGAAAGGATTGTGATCGGATGGATGTAGCTCTCGTAGAGCACACCAAGCACGATGTACATAGTCACCACTGCCGCCAGGATCAGAAGTAGCGTGCTCGACAGCGAGGCGCGGAAGGCCTCTGCGGCCCCTTGGAAGCGCGTCTGGATGCCAGCCGGCAGGCCGATTTCCTGCTCGACCGCCTCGATCACCCCGACCGCCTTGCCCAGCGACACGCCGGAGGCCAGGTTGAACGACAGCGTTACCGCGGGGAACTGGCCGATATGGTTGATCAGCAGCGGCGCGTTGCGCTGCTCAAAGGTTGCCAGGCTCGAAAGGCGCACCGGTGTGCCTCCTTCGCTCTGCACGAACAGCTGCTCCAGCGCCTGCGGGCCGAGGCGATTGCCCGCCTCCGCCTCCAGCACCACGCGATACTGGCTGGCCTGGGTGAAGATGGTGGATATCTGCCGTTGGCCGAAGGCGTCGTACAGCGCATCGGTGATGTCCGCCACCTGAATGCCCAATCGCGCCGCCGCGTCGCGATCGATATCCAGGTAGATCTGCAGGCCACTGCTCTGCAGGTCGCTGGCCACATCGGTCAGTTCCGGCCGCTCACGCAGGGCCTCGACCAGCCGCGGCGTCCACTCCTGCAGCAGCTCGCTGTCCGGCGTTTCCAGGCTGAACTGGAACTGCGTGCGGCTAACGCGATCCTCGATGGATAGATCCTGTACCGGCTGCAGATACAGCTCGATGCCCGGCACCTTGGCCAGCTCCGGTCGCAGCCGATCGATGATCTGGCTGGCGGTCAGGTCGCGCTCGCCGTGGGGCTTGAGGTTGATCAGCAGACGGCCGCTGTTGAGCGTGACGTTGTCGCCGTCCACCCCTATATAGGAGGACAGGCTGTCCACCGCCGGATCGGCCAGGATCACCCGGGCCAGCGCCTGCTGACGCTCGCTCATGGCGCGGAAGGAAATCGACTGCGGCGCTTCGCTGATGCCCTGAATGACACCGGTGTCCTGCACCGGGAAGAAGCCCTTGGGCACAGCGAGATAGAGCACAACGGTCAGGCCGAGCGTGGCCACCGCCACCAGCAGGGTCAGCGTCTGGTGGCGCAGCACCCAGGTCAGCCAGCGCGAGTAGCCGCCGATCAACCGCTCGACCCAGTCGGGTTTCGCCTCCGCGAGGCTGTGCGGCTTGAGCAATTTGGCGCACATCATCGGCGTCAGCGTCAGCGAGACCACCAGCGAGATCAGAATCGCCACGGCGAGGGTAATGGCGAATTCGCGGAACAGCCGGCCGACGACGTCCTGCATGAATAGCAGCGGAATCAGCACGGCGATCAGCGAGAAGGTCAGCGAGATCAGCGTAAAACCAATCTGCCGTGCGCCCTTGAGCGCCGCATTGAGCGGTGTCTCGCCCTCCTCCAGATGCCGCGCGATGTTCTCCAGCATGACGATGGCGTCGTCCACCACGAAGCCGGTGGCGATGGTCAGCGCCATTAATGTCAGGTTGTTCAGGGAGAAGCCGCAGACGTACATCACCGCAAAGGTGCCGACCAGCGACAGCGGCACGGCAATCGATGGAATCACCGTGGCCGAGAGCTTCTTGAGGAAGACGAAGGTCACCATCACCACCAGGAAGGTGGCGAGCATCAGCTCATGCTGTACATCGGTAACCGCGGCACGGATGGTCTGGGTGCGGTCGGTGAGGACAACCACATCGAGCCCGGCCGGCATGCTGGCGGTCACTTCCGGTAGCAGCGCCTGGATGCGTTCGACCACATCGATGACATTGGCGCCCGGCTGACGCTGGACATTCAGCAGCACCGCCTGGCTCTCGTTGGCCCAGGCCGCGAGGCGCTCGTTTTCGGCGCCGTCGACGATATCGGCGACATCCTTCAGCCGCAGGGCTGCGCCATCCTGGTAGGTCAGGATCAGTTCGGCGTATTCCTCCGGCGTCTTCAGCTGGTCATTGGCATCGAGCATCGACACCCGGGTCGGACCGTCGAAGTTGCCCTTGGGCTGGTTGACGTTGGAGCTGGTGATCAGCGAACGCACGTCGGCCAGCGACAGGCCGTAGGCGGCAAGTGCTTCGGGATTGGTGCGGATACGCACTGCCGGGCGCTGGCCACCAGCGATGCTGACCATGCCGACGCCGTTGATCTGCGCCAGTTTCTGCGCCATCCGTGTATCGACCAGATCGTGCAGCTTGGGCAACGGCAGCGATTCGGAGGTCACCGCCAGGGTCAGTACCGGCGTGTCGGCCGGGTTGACCTTGTTGTACACCGGCGGTGCCGGCAGGTCGTTGGGCAACAGGTTGTTCGCCCCGTTGATCGCCGCCTGCACCTCCTGCTCAGCCACATCCAGGGCGACGTCCAGCGAAAAGCGCAGGGTGATCACCGAGGCGCCGCCGGAACTGGTCGACGACATCTGCGCCAGGCCCGGCATCTGCCCGAACTGACGCTCCAGCGGTGCGGTCACCGCGCTGGTCATCACTTCCGGGCTGGCGCCTGGATAGAGTGTCATCACGCGGATGGTCGGGTAATCCACCTGTGGCAGCGCAGCCACCGGCAGCAGCTTGTAGGCGATCAAGCCGGCCAGCAGGATCGCGACCATGCTCAGCGTGGTCGCGACCGGGCGCAGGATGAACAGGCGGGAGATGTTCATTGCGCCTCGCGCTCCGCGGCCTCGCCACCCCCGAGCACGGGATTCTCGGCGGCCTCTTCGGCCATGCGGCGACTGCCGACCACTTCCACCTCGGCACCGTCGCGCAGTCGGTCGGTACCTTCCATCACCACGCGTTCACCGACCTCCAACCCCTCCAGCACCACGGTCGTTTCGCCATTGCTCGGCCCGGCCTTGAGCAGGCGCAGCTGCACCTTGTTGTCCTCGCCAACGACATAAGCGAATGTGCCGCGCGAGCCGAACTGCAACGCAGCCGAGGGAATCAGTACCGCATCGCTCAGGGTTTCCACGCGCAGGCGAACATTGACGAACTGGTTGGGGATGAGCAGTTCCTGCTCATTGTCAAAACGCGCCTTCAGCCGCAGGGTGCCAGTGGTGGCGTCGATCTGGTTGTCGATGCTTTCCAGCAAGCCTTCACCGAACATGAGCTTTTCACCGCGATCCCAGATCTGCACGGCCAGCTTGTCACCCTGACGGTAGCGGGTCAGCACCGGCAACAGATCGCCTTCAGGGAGCGTGAAGCTGATCGACATCGGCTGGGTCTGGGTGATCACCACCAGCGGCGTGGTGTCATTGGCCGCGACCAGGTTGCCAACATCGAGCTGGCGCAGGCCGACGCGGCCATCGATGGGTGAGCGAATCTGGGTGAACTCCAGGTTCAGCCGTGCCTCGTTGACCGATGCCTGGTTGGCTGCCAGCGTGCCCTGATACTGGCTGACCAGCGCTTCCTGGGTATCCAGGGTCTGCTTGGCGATGCTGTCATCGGCGAAGAGCCCGCGGTAGCGCTCGAAGTCGACCTGGGCGTTCTTCAGCTGGGCACGGTTCTGCTGCAAGGTCCCCTCGGCCTGCTGCAACGCCACCTTGTAAGGGCGTGGATCGATCACCGCCAGCAAGTCGCCCTTCTTCACGCGTTGACCTTCCTCGAAACGCAGTTCAACCAGTTCCCCGCCTACGCGGCTGCGCAGATTCACGGTATTGAGCGGCGTTACGCTGCCAAGCGCCTTGTTGAACACCTCGAACTCGCCCTGCTCCACCTTGGCGACGCGCACGGGAACCGGTCCGCCAAACGCACCAAAGCCTGGCCGGCCGCCGGGACGCTGCGGCGTTTCCTGCGGCGCCGGCCATAGCCACCAGACCAGCAGGCCGATGGCGGCCACGGCAAGGATGAGGAGCAGCCAGCGAGGGCTGAAACGAGCGGGATTGGAGTGAGCCTCGGACATGAACGGCGTTCGCTTGAAAAGGAGCGTGAACCATAAGCAGTCGCGAACCGCTCGCAAAGTGCCTTTACGGCATTTTTACGTATCGACATGTATGTCAGCCCGGTTTGACAGCGTTGCCCCGGAACCATGCAGCAGGTCTTAAGTCTATTTACCGTTCTTCTCGCTGCACCGGGTTTGCACGTGAAGAAAAGCTGTGAGCAGGCCAGGCGTCTGCCAGCACGTCGAATCGGACATTGTCGTGTCGTTAACGGGCCATCGCATCGATGGCCGCAAAGGATCAAGGAATGAATGTATCGCTGGTCATCCTGGCGCTCACTGTCGCCAGTTTTCTTCTCGGTTTCCTGCGCGATCTGTTCATCGCCCGCTCCTTCGGCCTCAGCTGGGAAGCGGATCTCATCTTCGTAGCGCTGATACTTCCGCTCTTCTTCGAAAATTTCCTTGGCCTGGCGTTGCGCGACGCCTTGATCCCGTACCTGCAAAAGCTGCGCAGCCAGTCGCAATCGCTGTTCGAGGCGGTGGCGCGCTGGCTTTACTGGCGCATCATGCTGCTCGGTGGCGCAGTCTGCCTCGTGATATTGCTGACCAGCTATTGGGTGCTGAATGCACTCGCGCCGGGCTGGACCCCGGAACAGGTCGCCAACGGCCAACTGGTCTTCTGCGTCGGCGCACTGCTGATCGGGGTGCAGGCAGCGCTGTACTGCCAGGGCGCATTGTTGAACATGGACAACGTGTTCATCCTGCCGATGACCCGGACGCTGCTGCTCAATGCCGGAGCGATCATCGGCATCCTCCTGTTCGAACCCAGCGGCATGGCGATCTTCCTTGGCATGCTGTTGCCTCAGCTCGTCCTGATCGTTGTGCAGCACCGCCGCATTCGCTACCTGAGAGGAGAAGCACAAGCACTGGAGAAAGGCCACGGCAGCCAGTTCGGCCTGGCCTTCGCCCCCGTGCTGCTGGCCGCCGGCGCACAGCAGGCCTGCATACTGGCAGAGCGGATGTTCGCCTCGTTTCTTGAGGAAGGCAGCATTACCATGCTGTCGTTTGCGTTCCGCATCGTAACCATACCGCTGACGCTGTATGCGATGTCGGTGCTGTCAGTGCTGTTCCCGCAGTTCTCGGCCAGCTGGAACGACCAGGATCACACCGGCCATGCCGCAGTGATCCGCAAGGGCCTGCTGGCAACGCTTCTGTTCCTGGTCCCGGCGACCGTGGTGCTTTGCTCCTTTCCGGAAGCCGTGGTTTCGGTGCTGCTGGAGCGTGGCGAGTTCGGCGCCGCCCAGACCCAGGCCACGGCATCGTTGATGGTCATCTACGCGCTTGGCCTGCCGGCGATGGGTCTCGCCCTGCTCTGGGGGCGCGCATTGCTCGCTCAGCATCAGGTCCGCCTGTTTCTGGTGATCACGCTGATCAGCTCAGCCATGACGATCGGTCTGGATGCTGCGCTTTACCGGCATTACGGGGCCGCCGGCCTGGCATTGGCCTTCTCCAGTGGCGCAGCATTGCAGGCGATGTTCATGGGACTGTTCGTCTATCGCGCCTCGCCGAAAGGGGCTGGCGTCGCGGTACTGGCCCGCTGGCTGGCGACAGCAGTCGTGGTGGCCGCTGCGCTGCATTTCGTGCCGCAGCCACATGGGCTGATTGAGCTGTGCCTGTATATCGGGCTGGTGCTCGCAGCATTCGCCGCCGGCGTGACACTGCTTGGCGAGCGTGACCTGTTCCGGCTTCGTTACTGGTCCATGCACAAGGCCTGAGTGCCGCTGCATTGCAGCTCATCGTTTCGTCGAGGTCACGCAGAGAAGTCACGCAGAAACAAAAAGGCCGCTGTCGGATGACAGCGGCCTTTTTCTCGAAAGGGTAACGCTCAGCCACCGAAGGCCAGCATACCCATCGTGTTGATGCTCGGTGTAGTCCAGGCGTCGGCCTTGCTCTCGACTTCCACCAGACGCGGTTTGCGCTGTTCCATGACGATATCCAGCGCACGACTCGGCAGGATGTCGATGTCGTCGAAGGT
This sequence comes from Pseudomonas sp. SCT, assembly GCF_003864275.1. NCBI lineage: Bacteria > Pseudomonadati > Pseudomonadota > Gammaproteobacteria > Pseudomonadales > Pseudomonadaceae > Pseudomonas > Pseudomonas sp. SCT. Next base: position 143,926 of record NZ_BDJA01000008.1, on the reverse strand, counting down.
GATGATCTGGCCCGGCTCGACGGCGCGCTTGAGAGCAGTCTTGCGCAGCAGGCCGATCGGTACGTGGTCCGGATGCTGAGCCAGCTTGATGGCCTCGCCACGGAACTGGAAACCACCGATACCGCGTTCGATCAACTCGCCCGGTTTCATCGCACGCTTGGCGATCGCGGCAACGCCCAGGGTCGGCTCAGTGGAATTATTGAGCAGCACGCCGCCTCCATTCAGCACGCGGCGCACGGTCTTGCCGACTTCCAGTGAACACAGGTGGAACGGACGCACCAGGGTGTAGAACGGCCCACGACCTAGCTTGAAGTACTCGATGGCGCGCGCCTGATCCTCGTCGTGCTTGCCGACCAGAAACACGCCACCGGCCGGATAGCCGGAAGGAATGACGTAATCGACGATCGGCTGCCCTACTCGCTCGGCCATCATGCCTAGCAGACTGGCGCTATCGTCCAGATTGGTCGAAGCCAGCCCTTCCATGCCCTGACGGGTGATGGTCGCGCCGAGACCGTTGCCGATGATCACCTGCTCGATCTGCACCTTGGTGCCGTCGGTAAACGAAGTGGTCTGGTCGATGCTGATTCCCTGGCGATTGGCCCAGTAAGCCATGTCCTCGGGCGAAGGATCATGGTTCAGGTAGCCTTTCATATTGCCGTAGACCAGCGGCTCGAAACCCATCTGCAGAGCATCTTCGCGCAACGCAGCAAGAGAGCCTGGCTGGTCGCCCTCCGCTTCGGTCAGGAAGCCTTTACCTGCCAGATAGGAACCGGTGGTTACCTGCAGCTCGGCATTGACGGTAACCACTTTCAGCCCGGCCTCGAATGCACGTTCGATGACCGACGTTCCGTGGAACACGTCACCGCTGCACTCGACGACCAGATCGGAATGGTCGATCAGCTCGTCCAGTGAATTGGTGAGTGCATCCGCTAGCGGAAAGTCAGCCATCGAGGAAAGCGGGCGGCGTGTCAGAACGCGGGAGATTTGCATGTCCGGATAGTGATTTCTGATCAACCGGACAAAGCCGCGGGCGATCATTCCGGTTCCGGAAACACCGATTCTCTTGATCTCTGAAGTAGGCATAAATGAATCCATTCAATGGGCATCAGCGCTATGACAGCAGCCGAGCGAAAAGATTTTTGAAAAGCTGCCTATTTGCGACTTTTGCAGACTTCTCCACACCCGGAACTCCTGAGCCGGGTGGCGTGAGAGAAATTAGTAGCCCGTGGACGTTTGCGCTAATTGACGACGACAAGCGGTTCGGCATCCGGCGATGGTTTTCCGCCGTCAGAAACGAAACGGCGAGGCCTCGTAGTAGAGCGCCTCGCCGTTTGCGTGTCGCTAAGCGACGAAATCAGGCGAGCGAAGCGATGGCCGCCTCGTAGTTCGGCTCGCTGCCGATCTCGCCGACCAGTTCGCTATGCAGCACGCGATCCTGCTCGTCCAACACGACAACTGCCCGCGCTGCAACGCCCGCCAGAGGCCCACTGGCAATCGCCACGCCATAGTTCACGAGAAACTCGGCGCCACGCATGGTCGACAGGTTGACCACATTTTCCAGCCCCTCAGCGCCGCAGAAGCGCTTCTGCGCGAACGGCAGATCTGCGGAGATACAGAGCACCACGGTATTCGCCAGCGCATTGGCCTGCGTATTGAACTTGCGCACCGAAGTGGCACAGGTCGGGGTATCAACGCTCGGGAAAATATTGAGGATCTTGCGCTTGCCGGCGAACGCCGAGAGTTCGACATTGGCGAGATCAGCACCAACCAGGCTGAATGCCTTGGCCTGCTGACCGACTTGCGGGAATTCACCGGCTACCTGGACGGGCGCGCCTTTCAGAGTGATTTCAGACATTGCTTGGCTCCTTGATGCACAGAGGCAGAAAAAAGCCGTGGAACCTCAGTCAGCCCCACGGCTTTGAAAGATGGCCGATATCGGACATCAACTACGTGCGAAATATTCCTTGGTCAGCTTGACCACCACCGGACTCAGCAGCAGCAGCGAGATCAGGTTGGGGATCGCCATCAGACCGTTGAGCGTATCGGCCAGCAGCCAGGCGAAGTCGAGCTGGGCGATCGCACCGAACGGCACGGCCAGTACCCAGATCACCCGGAACGGCCAGATGGCCCGGGTGCCGACCAGGAACTCCCAGCACTTCTCGCCGAAATAGCTCCAGCCGAGGATGGTAGTGAAGGCGAAGACCACCAGGGCGATGGTCAGGATGATGCCGCCGATACCTGGCATGGCTGATTCGAAGGCCGCTGCGGACAGTGCCGCACCACTTTCGCCGCTGGTCCAGACGCCAGTGCAGATGATCGCCAGACCGGTCATCGAGCAGACGATGATGGTGTCGATGAACGTCCCCAGCATGCCGATCATGCCCGAGCGTACCGAACTGGTGGTGGTGCCGGCTGCCTGGGCGATACCGGCGGTGCCAAGGCCCGCCTCGTTGGAGAAGATGCCGCGGGCGACACCAAAGCGAATTGCCGCCATGACCGCAGCGCCGGCAAAGCCACCGGTGGCAGCGATCGGGGTGAAGGCGTGGGTGAAGATCAGGTCGAATGCTGCCGGAATCGCCGAGACATTGACTACCAGTACCACCGCAGCGGCAATCAGGTAGGCCAGGCACATGAACGGAACGAGCGATGCAGCCACCACCCCGATGCGGCGGATACCACCAAGGATCACCAGCCCGACGATCACCATGGTGACCAGGCCGGTTGCCCACAACGGTACCGCGAAGGTGGTTTCCAGGGCATGGGCCATGCTGTTGACCTGCACCATGTTGCCGATGCCGAAGCCCGCCAGGCCGCCGAAGATGGCGAAGGCTGTTCCCAGCCAGATCCACTTCTTGCCCAGACCGTTCTTGATGGCATACATCGGACCGCCGACATGCTCGCCTCGGTCGTCCTTCTCGCGGTAGTGGACTGCCAGTACGACTTCGCAATACTTGGTGGCCATACCGACCAACGCAGTGCACCACATCCAGAACAACGCACCCGGGCCGCCGAGGAAGATGGCGGTGGCCACACCGGCAATGTTGCCGGTACCCACGGTTGCCGCCAGCGAGGTCATCAGTGCCTGAAACGGACTGATCTCGCCCGTCGCTTCGTCACCCTTGGTACGTCCACGCCACATCAGCGCAAAGCCGGTCGGGATGCGTGTCAATGGCATGAACTTGAGGAAGATCATCAGGAACAGACCGGTACCAAGGATCAGCACCAGCATGGGCGGGCCCCAGACGAGGCCATTGACGCTATTTACGAGGTTGTTCAGAAATTCCATTCGAGCACCTTATTTCTTATAAGCGAGTTCCCTCGCGTTAGGGTCGCGCTACCGTGGAGCCGTTGAAAAACATGACGCTTGTGGCGGTGGTTTTTCAGCGACCAGGTAACGACGATTCCGGTCCGCCTCTGGAGCTTGTAAGCGCTGAGGCGGCAGGCGCTTTGCAAGACTCGTGCTAGAGCGTCGCGCGGTTATAACCGCGACGGTCGGAAGCGTGGATGCTACCACTGCATTCGCTCGTTGGGCTTGGGGCAATCGCGCCAGATTAGGTGATCGAATCGACCTGCAAAGCAGACCGACCGGTCAAGATCCGCACGATTCCGTCCAGCAAGTACGAATGGCACGGAAAGCGAAAATCAGCGTAGCCCACTCTGGTGCGCCTGCCAGTCGTGTTTGATGCGCTTTGGTGCGACTCACGCTGCTGCAGGAGTTACCTGCGTCGGGGTGGTGCATCCATGCGCGGCGCAGCAGCTGATCAGAAATCGCGGCGATAGAACACGTCCAGCGAGCTGGCCAGACCGCTGGCAGCTTCGAGGAAGATTCGGCGAGTCAGTTGGTAGCGCAGCGCGATGGTATTGGTTGGCTCGAATACGCCGACGCCGTAGCGCAACGCCAGCCGTTCGGTCAGACGTCCGGTGGCGACCACGCTGGTACCGGCTCCGGTGCCCTCGGTGTCCAGCTGGAAATCCTGGATCCCCAGGCGTTGCGCCAGCCCACCGGTTATGGATGAACTGCCGGCGAGGCCGAGACCCAGCGCCGCCTGCGCCAACAGATTGCTATCGCCAGTGTCCGCACCCAACGGCCTGCCTAGCACCAGATAGGCCAGCGCCTGCTCCTGACTCATGGCCGGCTCGGAAAACACATCGATCCGCGGCTGCTCGGCACTGCCGGTAATGCGCAGGCCGGCGACGACGTTCTCCGCCTCGATTCGACGTATCGCTTCGATATTGAGGAACGGCTGGCTGATCAGACCGGTGAACAGCAGCTCGGCACGGCGGATGGTCAGCCGCTGGCCATAGGCGCGGTAGCGGCCGTTCTTCAGCTGCAGCTCGCCCCGTGCATCGAGGTTGTCGCCGATGTGCAGATATCCGGCGAGATCGGCAGTCAGGCCGAAACCGGTGAAGCGCAGACGATCCTGCCCCACCTCGACATCGATATCCATTTTCACCGCCAGCGGCGTAGCCGGTTCTTCAGCCTCGCGGCCAACGATGACCGTGTCTTCGGAGACCCTGACCGTCGTCGGCGGCAGCTCGCGGACCGTGATTGCACCCCGCGGCACCGCAACCCGTCCACTGACGGCGAGGTCCTGGCCGCTCAGCACGATACGCAGATCGGGCTCGACTTCGAGATCCGCGTAGGGCTCGACCACCACGGGCAAGCGACTGCCTTTTATGGCCAGGTCCAGGTCCAGTGCATCGCGCCAATCCAGCGTGCCGCTCAGATTGCCGCGCCCTTGATCGCCGGCCCGCCAATCGCCATCGATGCTCAGCCGCTCGCCCTCGATCAGCATGCGAACGCGCAGATCCTCGAACGTGGTAGGCAGCTCGCTACCGGCTATTTCGCCACCGCTGAGCAGCAGTTGCCCATTGAGCGTGGGTTGCCGAAGGCTGCCGGAGAGCTGTCCACTGCCGTTCAGCTGACCGCGCAAGCGCTCGACCATCGGCACGAACGGACGCGCCACCGCAAGATCGAGACCGCTCAGACGAAACTCGCCATCGATTGGCTTGTTCTCCGGGCGCGGATCGATGCGGACCTGTACATCGAGTTCGCCAAGTTCTCCGCCCTGGAAGCGCAGCTCGCTGTCGATCCGCTCGGGCAACAGCCGGCTGTTGAGCACAAGAGTCTGGTAGGGAAAGTCGTGCCATTCATCCGCATCACGAATCCGCAGCACGCCCGGGCCGGCATCGACCTGAACCCGTCCATTGGGGCCACTGGCAGGCAAGTCCAGTTCGATATCGGCATTCAGTTCGCCTTGCCAGCGAAAGTCCTCGGGCAGGTACTCGGCCAGGGACTGCAAGGCGAAGTCGCGCAGCCGGTAACGAATCCGTGGATCAGGCATGATGCGCTGATATTCGGCGCAAAGACTGGCAGGACCGGAGAGCCAGCAATGCGCGCCGAGCTCTAGTCGGCCGTCGGCGAAGCGCTGCAACGTGGCTGGCCGTTGCAATGCCCAGTTCTGCTGTTCGGCACTGAGTTCGCCGCGTGTCAGCCGCCCCAGCCAGTCCTCGCCACGTAGCCCGCCGTCGACGGCCAGCGCCAAGTCAAGCAATGGGCCCTGCAAGCGCAGGTCTGCCTGATGCTTGTCTGCGCTGCCTTCGGCACTGACCTGTAGCGCGCCGAGATCGGTTTCACCTGCTCGAATCCTTTCGGCGTTGAGCACCAGTCGGCCACGCTCGCCGTCCGATAGCTGACCCTGAAGGTTGAGCCGGCGCAATCGATTGTCCTGATAGGCGAGATTGCGACCGCTGAGCTCAATCTTTCCGCTCGGCGCCGCGGCGGTGCCACCCAACGTCACCTCACCGTTCAGTTGCCCGCGAAGATCCGGCCAAAGCTGCGCCAGGCGACGCAGTTCCAGCTGCACGCGCCCGTCCAGTGTTTGCGCCCAGGCGCCCTCACCGTGCACCCGGTTGTCGCCCATGCGCAGATCAATGACGGGCAGATTCCAGCGCTCGTCCTCGCCGCTGGCCTGCAGCTGAAGGCTGGTGTTCTGCCCACGCAACCGTCCGTTGATATCCAGGCTGGCCTCGGCCTGCAGGCGCTCATCACGCAAGGCGCCCTGGCTTTGCAAGGTGCCGCCGAGGTTGCCCGGCAATTCTGCCAGCCAGTACGCCGGATCAAGATCGCTCAGGGCCAGATCGGCTTTCCAGTCGATGCCATCGGCGAAGCCGACACTGACCGACCCCGTCGCACTTCCCTGCCCGGCTCGCAGTTCCAGTTGCGGCAGGTGCACCGCCTCGAGATTACCGCTGAGCGGGCTGTTCAGCGTGAAGTCCCCAGCCGGACCGGTCATGGCTGATTCGAAGTTACCGAGGTAGTTGCCATCCTGGTACTGAATTTGTGCCTTGAGTTCGCGCAGCGTTACCGGTGGCTCTTCGATTTCTGGATACAGTCGCCGCCAGGGAAAATCACGCCAGAGCAGATCGGCGTTCGCGGCCAAGCCGTCCTGCCAGTCGACATCTCCACTCAGGCGTACGTGACGCTGTTGGCCGGCGTCCAGTTCCAGCATGGCGATCTGCGCGCCGGTGGTACTGACGACACCGTCCAGCGCGACCCGCACGGCGCCGCCCTCTCCCGGTAACTGGGTGGTGCCGAGCAGACGATAGCCGTCCTGCATATTGCCGCTTGCCGTCAGCTCCAGATCATCCAGGCGCAAGGTCTCCGGCAGGTCAGGCAACGCCTTGAAACCGTCAGCATTCAGCCTGACGGTCGCAGGCAGCTGCTCGTCCAGCGCACGCACATGACCGCTGAGGCTGCCCTGCAGGTAGCCCTGACTCTCGACCTGCAACTGCAGCTGTTCGCGCAGATCCCCTTCGATGGCGATCATCAGCGCCCAGGGCTGTTCATCCGGGGACTGCAGCGCAGCCTGCCCTTGCAGCTGCAACGGCCAGTTGCCGCTGGGCTGCAGACGGCCGGTCAGCGTCAGATCGAGATCATCCCGGCGCACATCCAGGCGCTGTATATCCAGGCCGTCAGCACGCCAGTTCGCCTGCAGCTGCAGGCGCCGCAATTGCTCGGCGTCATTGAGCGTCACCTGCCCGATCTCGATGCGCTCTACCTGCAAAGCCAACGGCAGGTTGATATCCGGCAGGCTGAAAGGCTCGGCGTTGGGGTCCGGTTCGCTCGGCGGAAAATTGAGCTCGATACTTCCCGTCACCAGCTCATCGATACACAGGGTGCGCTTGAGCAGGCAAGCCGGCGACCAGGCGAGTCGGGGCTGCTGAACCTCCACGCGGCTGCCATCCTGTTCCCAAATCAGTCGATCGGCCTGCCAGCGTTGGCCGAGGCGCCCTTCGAACGCCTCGACCGTCAGACCAGATACCTGCGTCAGCAACCAGCGACTGCCGGCTGACGTACCAAGCAACGTGCCGAGCGCGATGGCCAGCAACAAGACCAGCCCAAGCAATGTCCAGCCTAGGCCACGCAATATCCGCCTCACAGCTCAGGCCCCATGGAAAAGTGCAGGCGGACGCCGCCTTCGCTGTCCAGCGGATGAGCGAGGTCGACGCGAATCGGACCGACCGGTGAAACCCAGCGCACACCAACACCGACGGCACTTTTGAGGGTGGGAATCTCCAGCGAGTTGAAGGCGTTGCCCTGGTCGACGAAGGTCGCGACGCGCCATTTTTCGGCGATCGAATACTGGTATTCCGCGCTCACGGCGAACTGGTAGCGGCCGCCGATCTTGTCGCCGTCGGAGTTGGTTGGCGACAGGCTCTGATAGTCGTAGCCACGCACGCTCTGATCGCCACCGGCGAAATAGCGCAGCGATGGCGGCACGTTGACGTATTCATCGGTCCAGTTGCCACCAAGCTGCACCCTGCCGAGGAAACGATGGCGCTGGCCGAGCGTAGTGAGTCCGCGCAGCAGCACGTTGGCGTGAACCAGATCAGCATCGGACAGCACGCCGGATTTGGCCGCCGCCACTTCGAATTGCAGGCGGTAGCCATTGCTTGGATCGATGCGATTGTCACTGCGCAGATAGCTGTAAGCGATGCCAGGCATCAGCAAGGTACTGATCCCCGAGTCATCGCCCAGCTTGTATTCCTCGTGCTGCCACTTCAGCGAAACCACGCGCAGCCAACCGCTGGGCAGCCGACTGTGCCATTCCGGGCCGACCTTGAGCAGACGGCTCAGCGTATCGGTACCGGCAATTTCCTCGTACTGGTAGCCGCCAACGAAACGCAGCTTGTCGGTCAGCGGCGGGTCGAGCGGAATGTCGTACCAGAGTCCGACGTTCTGCCGCGGCGCGGACAGCTCGGTTTCGGCGCCATAGCTGTGGCCCTGGGGATTGACCCAGTGGCGCGTCCAGTTCAGCCGAACCCTTGGCCCGACATCGGTGGAATAGCCCAGACCAAGACCGAACGTACGCGGCTTGCGCGTTGTGAGCGCTACCGCTACGGGAATGCGCTGCTCACTGGCGCTGGTCGGGTTGGCATCGACGCGCACACCTTCGAAATAGCCACTCGACTGCAATGCCTGGCTAAGCTCGGCGATCAGTTCGGAGTCATAGGGGGTATCGGCGTCGAACGGCACCATGCGCCTGAGCAGGTCGTCATCGAACGGCGCATCGCCTTCGAATCGCACGTCACCCAGGCGGTAGCGTGGCCCACTGTCGAAAACCAGTTCGACATCTGCAGTGTTTTCCCGCGGGTCGACCGCGAGCCGCTGGCGAGTGAAGCGGCCATCGAAATAGCCATAGCGCGAAGCCTGGTTGAGAAATTGCTGCTTCACGTCCTCGTAACGGCCGTGATTGAGCACATCGCCCTGGCGCAGGGTGCGCTGAGCGACCCGAAAGCCCGAGAACTCCGCTGCCGGTCCGTCCAGGCGGACCGTGATGTTGCGCAGGCGCACCGGCTCACCAGTCTGGACGCGCAGCACCAGAGTCGGCTCATCACCTTCACGCACATCGGTTCGGATTCGGCTGCGATAGTAGCCCAGCGCTTGCAGGGCTTTTTCGGCTTGGCGCTGCGCGACCCGGCTGTAGCGCAGCAGCTCGTTGGCATCGCGATCGCCCAGGTCGCCTATGTAGTTCTCGATATTCTCGCGAAGCGCCCGGTTCTGTGGCTCGATACGAACGTCCAGTTCGGCGGCGCCGGCAGAGATGCCGCTCAACATCAGGACTGCGGCTACCAGCGGGCCGATTCGGTTCGATTTGCACATGGCGCGCAATGCTAACACGGGCTCGCGGGGATGCCGGAACCCGCTGGTTAGACAGTCTGTAAGGTGGCTTTGCGGGGGGATGGGCATCGGCTGACATCGCGTGGCTTCAGACCAGTCAGACTGACCCGCCCGGATAAAATTCGCCCACACCTAACGCGCCGCTTCCATCCGCCTTGGCGCAGGATGGAAAAAGATATGTTCCACCACCGGCCCGACAGCAATCTGGCCGATCTCCTCGTAACCCTGTCGCTGGTAGAAGTTCAGGTAACGCGGGTTGCCGGTATCGATTACCAGGCCCTGGGAGGTTTCATCCTCGGCACACCATTCGTGGACGGCCTGGAGCAGCTGCTCGCCGTAATGCTGCCCCTGGAACTGCGGATGTACACCCAGCAGCGGTAGCAGATGCACCGCGCCAGAGGGCAGGCAGGCCAGCACCGCAGCGTGATAATCCAGATAACGGCGCGTGCAACGGAACCCCGCAGTCAGCAGCATGCGCGCGCGCCAGGCCCAGCTTTCGGTGATATCCAGCCGGCGTTGCGGTGGCGCGATCAGGGCGACGGCGATCAATCGATCATCCAGCAGCAGGCCGAGCGCTGGCTGTTGTTGCAAAAAATGCTGATTAACCAGTTCCCGCACGGTGGCACGCACACGCTGCTGGTAGCCGGGACGGTCGGCTTCGAACAGGTAGGCGAAGGTCGGTTCGTGGCGGTAGGCGTGATACAGCAGCGAGCGTGTTTCGCGGTCATAACCACTATCGAGCGTGCGAACCTCGGCAGACATCGGCATGGCAACTTCTCGGCTTTTTTCAGGAAGAGTGATTGCAACTTAGCAGCGCTTCGTCCGCCCCGCCACGCGGTGGACGTCTAGCAGTTGGTAAGCCTGACGGCAGCTCTCTAGAATCAGCGTTTTCCGCCCACGACAGATTGGCTTGTCAGCAGCGCTGATGCTTGCACTGACCTGCAGCCAATTACAGCCTTCACGGACTCTCATGAAAATCGTTTCTTTCAATATCAACGGGTTGCGCGCAAGACCTCATCAACTTTCTGCAATTATTGAAAAGCACCAGCCGGACGTCATCGGCCTGCAGGAAACCAAGGTTTCTGACGAACAGTTTCCCCAGGCGGATATCGAGGCGCTCGGCTATCACGTCCACTATCACGGGCAGAAAGGTCACTACGGGGTCGCCCTGCTCTCGCACCAGGCACCGCTGGAGATTCACAAGGGCTTTCCCAGCGATGGCGAGGAGTCGCAGAAGCGTTTCATCTGGGGTCGTTTTGCCGATGCAAATGGGCAGCCGGTCACCGTCATGAATGGCTACTTCCCTCAGGGCGAAAGCCGCGCGCATCCGGTGAAGTTCCCCGCCAAGACCAAGTTCTACGCCGATCTGCAGGCCTTGCTCGAACAGCGCTTCAGCCCGGACGAAACGCTGGCGCTGATGGGTGACTTCAACATTTCCCCGCAGGACTGCGACATCGGCATCGGCGAGGTGAACGCCAAGCGCTGGCTGCGTACCGGCAAGTGCAGCTTCCTGCCAGAGGAGCGCGAGTGGCTCGAGCGGATCAAACGCTGGGGCCTGCAGGACAGCTTCCGCACCCTCAACCCTGAGGTCGTCGATCGCTTCAGCTGGTTCGACTATCGCAGCCGCGGCTTCGAGGACGACCCACGCCGAGGGCTGCGTATCGACTACATCCTCACCACTCATGCGCTGCATGAACGCGTGACCGACTGCGGCGTGGATTACGACATCCGCGCGATGGAAAAGCCATCCGACCACTGCCCGGTCTGGATCGAGCTGCATTGAAGGCGTCTACCCTGCCTACTCCCGGCGTTTCGCCTGTCATCTTTCGGTAACCGAATCGTCTTAATCTCGCGGCCTTCCACAAGGAGGTCGCAAGATGAAGCCAGGCTTGATTGGACGGTTAAGGAAACGGGCGCTGCCCCTGCTGCTGCTCGCTGCGGCCAACGGCAGTTTCGCTGCCCTGCCGGTTCCCACAGACGGTGCTGCCGTATTGCGCGTCCATGGCTCCAATACCGTCGGCGCCAAGCTGGCGCCGATGCTCATCGCTGGGCTGTTCGAGGCCGAAGGCTTTCAGGACATCGGCATTCACCCGACCGAGGTGGAGAACGAACAACGCGTCAGTGCCCGCACGCCTCAGGGCAAGCAGGTGTATGCCACGGTGGCTGCACACGGAACCGGCACCGGCTTCGCCGGCCTGAAGAACGGCCAGGGCGACCTGGCTGCAGCCTCCCGGCCGATCAAGACCGGCGAGCGCGCCGAGTTGGTCGATCTTGGCGACATGCGCAGTGCCAAGGCGGAACAGGTCATTGCCATCGACGGCCTGGCCATCGTCGTGCACCCGAACAACCCTGTCGATTCGTTGACCACCGCACAACTGGCCGGGCTGTTCGCGGGTGAAATCCGCAACTGGCGCGAACTGGGCGGTCCGGACCTGCCGGTGCGGCTGCACGCGCGCGATGATCGCTCGGGCACCTATGACACCTTCAACGAGCTGGTATTGGCGCGTCAGGGCAAAACGCTCTGGAGCGACGCACGTCGCTATGAGTCCAACGACGAGCTGTCCCGCGCGGTCACCCTCGATGCAGGTGCCATCGGCTTCACCGGCCTGGCCTCGCTGGGCAAGGCCAAGGCGCTGGCCATCGCCGACGGCGACTCGCAACCGATGCTGCCCTCCCGCGCCCTGGTCGCGACCGAGGACTATCCGCTATCGCGCCGACTGTTCCTCTATGCCCATCCGCGCAAGCAGTCGCCCTGGACCGAGGCCTACATCGAGTTCATCCATAGCAGGGCTGGCCAAAGCATCGTCGAGCGATCCGGCTACGTCGCCCAGCACGTCGAGGCGATTCGGCAAACGGCACTCGTCGACATGCCCGTTTTCTATCAGCAGCTCGCGAGCGAAGCCCAGCGCCTGACGGTCAACTTCCGCTTCGAGGAAGGCAGCGCCCAGCTGGACAACAAGGCCCGGCGTGACCTCGAGCGGGTGGCTGAATACCTGCGCGCCAATGGCAAGCTCACCGACAGCGCCGCGCTGGTGGGCTTCGGCGACGCGACGGGCGATCCGGCACGTGCCGCACTCCTCTCCAAGCTGCGCGCGATGACGGTACGTCGCGAGCTCAATAAACGTGGCGTGTTCCTCAAGGAAATCAATGGAATGGGTTCCGAACTTCCAGTCGCCTCTAACGATGCGGGCAGCGGCCGAGTTAAGAACCGTCGGGTGGAAGTCTGGGTGTACTGAAGCGATAAAAAAAGGCAAAGCCACTGTGTGACTTTGCCTTTGGTCCTGCGCGCGCCAGCGTCTGGGGCAACGCCTTAGCGGCTGCGCAGCGCCTCGCGCGGCACGTATTTGCCCAGCTCGTGGCGAGCAATCGCCACCCGATGCACCTCGTCCGGGCCATCGGCCAGGCGCAGCGTGCGCTGCATTGCCCACCAGTGCGCCAGCGGGAAGTCTTCGGAAACGCCGGCGCCGCCGTGAATCTGAATGGCGCGGTCGATGACCTTCAGCGCGACGTTAGGCGCCACTACCTTGATCTGCGCGATCTCGCTGGCAGCGATCTTGTTGCCGACGGTGTCCATCATGTACGCCGCGTTCAGCGTCAACAGGCGCGCCATGTTGATCTCGATGCGGCACTCGGCGATGTAATCGAAGTTGGCACCCAGGCGAGCCAGCGGCTTGCCAAAGGCAGTACGGCTAACGGCGCGTTCACACATCAGTTTCAGTGCACGTTCGGCAACGCCGATCGAACGCATGCAATGGTGAATGCGACCCGGGCCAAGACGGCCCTGGGCGATCTCGAAACCACGGCCCTCGCCGAGAATGACGTTGTCATACGGCACCCGCACGTTTTCCAGCAGCACTTCCGCGTGGCCGTGCGGCGCGTCGTCGTAGCCGAACACCGGCAGCGGGCGCAGCACCTTCACGCCGGGGGTATCCATCGGCACCAGGATCATCGAGTGCTGGGCATGCCGCGGCGCATCCGGGTTGGTCAGACCCATGAAGATCATGATCTTGCAGCGCGGATCGCAGGCACCGGAGGTCCACCACTTGCGACCGTTGATGACCCACTCGTCGCCCTCGCGCACCGCCCGGGCTTCCATGTTGGTGGCGTCGGACGAGGCCACACCTGGCTCGGTCATGCCGAAGGCCGAACGGATTTCGCCGCGCAGCAGCGGTGCCAGCCACTCGCGCTTCTGCGCCTCGCTGCCGTAGCGCACCAGCACTTCCATGTTGCCGGTATCCGGCGCCGAGCAGTTGAACGCTTCCGGGCCGAGGCCAGAGCTGCCCATGATTTCGGCCAGCGGCGCGTATTCGGTGTTGGTCAGGCCGGCGCCCAGTTCCGATTCCGGCAGGAACAGATTCCACAGCCCCTCCGCCTTGGCCTTGGCCTTGAGCTCCTCGACGATGGCGGTCGGCTGCCAACGATCGCCCTCGGCGACCTGCTGGTAGAACACCTTTTCGGCGGGATAGACGTGAGCATCCATGAACGCTTGCACGCGCTCTCTCAGCTCTTGAACCTTCGGGGAGTAGACGAAATTCATGGGCGACAACCTTCTGGCAGGTAATGTTTTGTAGTTTTGAATGCTAGAGGAGGCCTGGTGATTTATCTAAGCTATTTTCCTCGTGTATAAACATTCATCACCGATATATGATCGGCGAATTCCGATACACGCCGGAGAGCACAACAATGAACCTGAACAAGGTCGATCTGAATCTATTCATCGTCTTCGACGCCATCTACACCGAGGCCAACCTGACCCGTGCCGGGCAGATCGTCGGCATCACTCAGCCCGCCGTTTCCAACGCCCTCGCCCGGCTGCGCGAAACCTTCAACGATCCGTTGTTCGTGCGCACCGCGCAGGGCATGGTGCCGACGCCGATGGCGCAGAACATCATCGGCCCGGTGCGTAATGCGTTGCAGCTGTTACGGGTTTCGGTGCAGGAAAGCCGGACGTTCAGCCCGGCGCAGGCGAACAAGACCTTCCGCATCAGCATGACCGACCTCACCGAAGCGGTGATGCTGCCGCCGCTGTTCCAGCGCCTACGTCGCCTGGCACCGAACGTGAAGATCGAGAGCATGCTGGCCAAGCGCCGCGAGACGACCAAGGAGCTGGCCGCCGGCCGCCTGGACTTCGCCATGGATGCACCGCTCAACACCGATCCGCAGGTGCGTCACGTCAAGCTGCTGGAGGATCGCTACATCTGCGCCATGCGCCGTGGCCATCCGCTGGCGAAGGACAAGCTGACCCTGGAGCAGTACCTGTCGCTGTCGCACATCCATATTTCCAGCCGCCGCAGCGGGCTCGGTCTGGTGGACCTGGCACTGGGCAAGATGGGCCTGCAGCGCAAGATCGCCCTGCGTTCACAGCACTATCTGATGGCGACCCAGGTGATCGACCAGACCGACATGGCGGTGACTGTCCCCGAGCGTTTCGCCCGCCGGCATAACTTGCATCAGGTGGACCTACCGGTGGATATCCAGCCGCTGGAAACCCACATCTATTGGCATGAAAGCACCGATCAGGACCCGGCCAACCGCTGGATGCGCGAGCAGATGATCGAGATCGCCCAGCAGGTCACCGCCCAGCAGGACCTCTGATGCCCTGGCGGGTGAAAGCCCGCCTCAGGCGCTGTCGCGCATCACCACTTCAAAGCCCACGTCGATACAGCGCTCGGCAGGCTGCTGACCCCGCATCAGGCTCAGCAGCATCTGCGCCGCCAGTTCGCCGATCTCGCCACGCCGAGTGCGCACGGTGCTCAGCGCCGGGTGCATCCAGGCTGCGGCCGGCAGGTCGTTGAAACCGGCGATCGCCAGCCGTCCCGGTACATCCAGACCCAGCTGATGGGCGCGGAACAGGGCGCCGAGGGCCAGGTCGTCGTTGTTGAAGAACACCGCGTCGATCTGCGAGTGCTGCGCCAGCAGCCGATCCAGCAACTCTGCGCCAAGACCGATGGACGACAGCTGCGGCGTCAGCAACTCCAGTGTTGGCTCATAGCGTCCGGCCTGGCGCATGGCCTGGCGATAGCCTTCGGCGCGTTGCAAGGTCCGTGGATCGAGCTGCGCCGCGGCGAAGGCGACGTGACGATAGCCACGCTCGAGCAGCGTGCGGGTCATGGCCACGCCGGCTTCCAGTTGCGAGAAACCGACGCAGTAGTCGTCCGGCCGCTCGCTCAGCTCCATCAGAGTGACCATCGGTGCGGTGTAGTTGGCCAGCACCGCACGCGCGGCGTCGCTGCGCTCGAACCCGGTAAGCAGCAGCCCGGCCGGCTGGTGCGCCAGGTAGGCGCGCAGCAATCGCTCGTCTTCTTCGGGGCGATAGTGGCTGACGCCGATCATCATTTCGTAGCCCGCCGGCATCAGCACGCGCTGGATGGCCTCGACCGTGTCGACGAACACCGCGTTGGACAGCGAAGGGATGATCACCGCGACCAGATTGGAGCGCGAACTGGCCAGGCTGCGCGCCGCGGGATGCGGCACGTAGCCGAGCGCCTTGACCGCCTGCTCGACACGCTCACGCAATGCATCGGAAACGAGATCCGGTTGCGACAGCGCGCGCGAGGCCGACATCAGCGAGCAGCCGGCACTGCGTGCGACATCCGAGAGGGTTACCCGCTCGGCAGAGCGGCGTCGGCGTGTGGTCATGCGCGTTCCATTGGTCGAAAGCGGCGGATTCTAGCAGCGGGCATTCCTGGGGCGCCTCCTAAGGTGCGGCCTTTTCCACTTCGGCCTGCACCTGGTCGAACAGCTCCTGGCCGACCGCATCGATCACCGTCTGGATCGCCGGCTGCGCCTTCTCGCGCATGCGCTGGATCTCATCGGCATTGACCTCGTTGATCTGCATGCCGCGCTCCTTCAATGCTGCCAACGCCTGGCTGGCCTCGCGACGGGTGTCCTCGCGCTCGGCATCGCGTGCCTTTTCCGCGGCTTGCATGAGGATGCCCTGCTCGGTCGCGGACAGCCCGTCCCACCAGCGCTTGGAAACCGTGACGATCCAGGGGCTGTAGACGTGATTGGTCACGCTCAGGTACTTCTGCACTTCATAGAACTTGGACGAGAGGATGGTATTGAACGGGTTTTCCTGGCCGTCCACCGCCTTGGTTTCCAGCGCCGTGAACAGCTCGGAGAACGGCAGCGGCACCGCGTTGGCGCCCATGCGCTTGAAGGTGTCGATGAACACCGGATTGGGCATCACGCGCAGCTTGACGCCATTGAAGTCCTCGAGCTTCTCGATCGGCCGGGCGCTATTGGTCACGTTGCGAAAACCGTTCTCCCAATACACCAGCCCGACCAGGCCTTTTTCCTCGAGCTTGTCCATCACCTGCCGACCTACCGGGCCGTCCAGTACCTGATCGGCCTGGCGCGGGTCGGTGAACAGGAACGGCGTATCCCACACTGCCATCTCCTTGCTGATGCCGACCAGCGTCGCGGTCGAGCCGACCATCATCTCCTGCGCGCCGCCGATAAGGGCGTTCTGCATCTGGTCGTCCGAGCCGAGGCTGGCGGAGGCGAAGGTACGAACCTTCAACTTGCCGCCCGAGGCCTTGGCCACTTCCTCGGCCAGCAGCTTTGCCGCCCTGCCCTGGTTGCTGTCTTCGTTGAGGCCGTAACCGAAGCGGATCATGCGTGGGCGAATGTCGTCCGCCGCCTGCGCGTAACCGAGGCTGAGTGTGCTGCCGAGCAAGGCGGCAGCCAGGGTGCTGATGAGAAGTCGTTTCATGTCGCGTTACCTTCTTGTTGTTGGACGTTGGGTTGTTGAACGCTGGGGTTGCACGACTGGCGTTACCGCAGCCAGGCCAGGGGTACGGTGATGATCGAGGGCACGGCGATAAGCAACCCGACGATCACCAGATAGATAAGGAAGAACGGCATGACGCCGCGCACCAGGGTTTCCATGCGCAGTCGGCCGATGCCGCCGACCACGTTGAGCACGGTGCCCACCGGCGGCGTGATCAGCCCGATGGAGCCGATCAGCACGAACATCACTCCGAAGTACACCGGGTCGATGCCGGCCTTGATCGCGATCGGCGCCAGCATCGGACCGAGGATCAGGATGGTCGGCGTCAGGTCGAGCACCATGCCGACGGCGATCATCAGCAGCATGATGGCGACCATCAGCAGCTTCGGATCCTGCGCCAGCGGGCCGAGCATCGCGGCGATCTCGTCGGGCAGTTGCGCCAGGGTGATCATGTACGCCGATACCGTCGCCGCAGCGCAGAGGAACATCACCGAGGCCGTGGTGCGGCTGGCACGGGTAAGCACCTCGACCAGCCCGGCCCAGTTCAGCTCGCGGTAGAGCAATGTCGAAACGGCCAGGGCGTAGACGGCGGCGACCACCGCCGCTTCGGTCGGGGTGAACAGGCCGCCACGCAGCCCGCCAACGATGATCACCGGCAGCATCAGCGCGGCGGCACCGTCGACCAGCACACGACGGCGCTCTGCAGCGCTGGCCTTTTCCTGTTTCGGTTCGTCGATCCGCCGGGCGATCAGCGTCCAGGCAACGATCAGGCCCATGCCCATGATCAGCCCCGGCACCATGCCGGCGAGAAACAGCTGGCTGATCGAAGTGCCGGTCACCACGCCGTAGATCACGAACGGCATCGACGGCGGGATGATCGGCGCGATGATTCCGCCCGCCGCCACCAGGCCCGACGACGAACTCAACGGATAACCGCGCTCGCGCATCATCGGCAGCAGCAGCGTCGCCAGCGCGGCGGTATCGGCCAGGGCCGAGCCGGACATGCTCGCCAGCAGCACCGAGGCGGCAATCGCCACGTAACCCAGGCCGCCACGCTTGTGACCGAAATAGGCCTGTGCCATGGCGATGATGCGCCGCGAGATGCCGCCGGCGTTCATCAGCTCGCCGGCAAGAATGAAGAACGGCACCGCCAGCAGCGGGAAGCTGTCAGCGCCGGCCTGAAGGTTCTGCGCCAGCAGTTGCACGTCCCAGAAATCCAGGTACCACATCAACACCGAGCCGGTGAGCAGCAGCGCGAAGGCGATGGGCATGCCAAGGGTCATGAAGCCCAGCAGCGATGAAAGGAAGACGACGACGGTCATACAAGGTCCTCGGTTGGGCAGTGCCCGTATTCTTCTGAATGCGGCGTCGCTTCAGTCCGCGGTGACATTCGCTGCGGCGGTGGCCGATGGCTGGTCGCGCCGCCAGACATTGACCAGCTGCAGCAGCGCCAATACCGCCAGCGCGACCATGCTGGCCGCCACGGGCAACATCGCCAGGCCGAGCGGATAGCCGACTACCGGGCTGTTGATGGTCCAGCCGAACTGCATCTGGTTCCAGCCGCCCCAGGCCGCCAGGCAGCTAGCTCCAGCCACCAGCAGCCAGCTGATGGAGTCGACGACGCGGCGAAACAGCCGAGGAAAACGGTCGCGCAGCATGGAAAAGCTCATCAGCTCGCCGCGCCGCATGCTCGAAGCGACGCCGACGAACACCAGCCAGACGAACGCCAGCCGGGACAGCTCCTCGGCGCCGGTCCAACCGGTACCGAAGGCGTAACGCAGCACCACGCTGGAAAACACCACGATGACCATGAAGGCCATCAGTGCGGCCATCAGCCAGTCGGTCAGGCGGTCGAAGTGCTGCGCGACCGTGCCGCTGTAGATCGGCTCGTTGGTCAGTGGCGGCGCCGTGGTAGCGCTATCAAACGGGCGCGAAGAAAGATCAACCCGGGTTTCGATCAGCTCATCCAGTCCGCTGCCCTGCATCCATTCGACAATCTGGCGCAAGACGACTTCGCGCGGTTGACTGGCATCCACCGTCAATACGCCGGGTTCGCCCCCGGGGGATTCGAGGGTGGCGAATTGGCTGTCGACCAGGGAAATCGGCATGAAATGCCCCGCCCTGCCGCCGACGCGCTGCACGGCGGTTTCGTAATCGATGGCCAGATGGGCAAAACGCAGCTCCGGAACCGCACTGCGCAGCAACTCCCGGTAGCTGCGCTTGAGCGCCGAGCAAGCCAGCACGAAGCCGCTGCCAGCTGCCAGGGTCCGCTGCATTTCGGCGATCAGCGCGTGCAGCCACTCCACGCGGTCGGCGTCGGACAGCGGAGTGCCGGCACGCATGCGCGCCACGTTGTCCGCCGGGTGAAAGTTGTCCGCTTCGATGTGCGGCAAGCCGAGCGCGTCGGCTACGGCGTGGCTGGTCTCCGTCTTGCCGGAACCGCTGACGCCCATGACGACCAGCACCGGAAGCGCGGAAGCCTTTGAGGTATGCACTGAAGGCATGCGAGGAATCCATTGTTTTGCTTGTTTGGCCGGATGTTAGCGCTATCAAGCGACGCGATAAAACTACCGCTCGTCGACCGATCAGTCACAAATCGGCTGCATCGAAGCGCTATCCCGTTCGACATTCGCCGCGGCACGACTACAATCGCGCCCCTGTGCAATCAAGGACACCGAGCATGCCCAAAGCCATGTGCCGCCACATTCTGGTCAAGACCGAGGCCGAAGCCGCGCAGCTGAAAAAGCGCATCGCCAACGGCGAAGCCTTCGACGTGCTGGCGCGCAAATACTCGACCTGCCCGTCCGGCAAGAAAGGTGGCGACCTCGGCGAAGTGCGCCCCGGGCAGATGGTGCGCAGCATCGATCAGGTGATCTTCAAGAAGCCGCTGCGCGAAGTGCACGGCCCGGTGAAAAGCCAGTTCGGCTATCACCTGGTGCAGGTGTTCTACCGCGACTGAGCCAGCGCTCAGCCAAAGCGCTGCAGCTGCATTTCCCGCAGACGACTGAGCGTGCGGCGGAACGGGAATGCCAGATAGCCCTCGGTGTACAGCTCATCCAGCGCCACTTGTGCCTCGATATAGAGCGGAATCCGCCGGTCATAGCACTCGTCCACCAGCGCGATAAAGCGGCGCACGGCATCATCCCGCGCGGCGAGCCTGGGCAGCTGGCGGTCGCCCGCCTCGACCCGCGCGGCTCCATCCTCGGTGCCGCGGGCAATGCGCCCATCGCGCTGCGTGCCGCCCAGCCTGGGCAGGTCACCAATCAGGATCGCCGTGAAACGGTCGCACAGCTCGATGAAGTCCAGCGCTGAAAACGGCCGCTCGCAGAGATCGGCGAAACGGCACCAGAGCACCAATTCGCTACGCCGCACGACGTCGAGCTGGCGGCGGCTGAGGGCCAGCGGCTCGGTACTGGCCGATCCAGCGGCGAGCGCCTCGAACGTCGCCTCCAGTGCGCTGCTGTTGTCGGGCTGGGCGATCCAGTAGCGCTGCAGCGCAGCGCCGGGACGCAGGCGGTGATCGGCGCCACCATCCACATCCACCACATGCATGTGCTCCACGATGGCGTCGATGGCCGGCAGAAAGCGCTCGCGATTGAAGCCGTCGGCATACAACTGCTCCGGCGGCTGGTTGGAGGTAGCGACGATCACCACGCCGTGCTCGAAGAGCACCTGGAACAGGCGGCCCAGGATGATCGCGTCGCCGATGTCGCCGACGAACAGCTCGTCGAAGCAGAGCACGCGAATCTCTTCAGATAGTTCTTTGGCCAACGCCTGCAACGGATCGGCCGTGCCGTTGAGCTGGAACAGTCGGATATGCACCCAGCGCATGAAATGATGGAAATGCTGCCGCCGCGACGGAACCGTCAGGCTTGCGTGAAACAGGTCCATCAGCCAGGTCTTGCCACGCCCGACCGGGCCCCAGAGATAGACACCAAGCGGCAGGTCCGCACCTGAAACCAGTGCCTCATGACAGGCCTGGAGCCGCGCGACAGCGCGCTGTTGAGCCGCATCGGGTACGAACCCGTCTTGCGCAATGGCCTGCTGATAACGTTCAAGGGGCGAGTCGGCGTGCATGATCGTCCGGCGCAAAAGCCGCCATGGTAGCGCACGCCTGCGCGCGACCGCTCAGTTGTGCCCGTCCTGCAGCAGTCGCTCAGCCTGGGCGCCGAGCTGCTCAAGCAGCATCGCCTGCGCCGGCAGCGGCTGCTCGTGAACACGGGTCACTGCGTAGACCGGAACGCTGATGGCCGGCTCGAGCAGACGGGTCTGCACCTCGCCGCCAGTAGCCGCCAGCGCGGTGAACGGATCGACCAGCGCCACGCCCTGCCCCGCGGACACCAGCTGACGCGCCAGCTGATAGGTCTGCACCCAGGTAACGACGCGCGGCGGCGGATCGAGCTCCTCGATGTGGCCGCGCAACAGGCTGCCCAGGGCATCGCGCGCGTCGATACCGATCAGCGCTTTACCCGCTAACGCCTGCAGCCGCAGCGGACGATGCAGTTCATCCGGCTGCCACCAGCCAGGCGGCGCGATCACACGCATGCGGCCCTCGGTCAACAATTGGCTGCGCAGTCCCGGATGCTCCACGGCCTGTGACGTCAGCCCGAGATCGGCTTCACGCAGCAACAGCGCCTCGACGATTTCCGCCGTGTGCTGCGTGGCGAGCTGACAGACTGTACGTGGAAATCGCTCGCGCCAGGCGCGCAGCGCCTGTGGCAGCAGCGCCTGAGCCAACGCCGGGGTGCAGATCAGGCGCAATGCGCACTCCTCGCCCCGGCCGAGGCTGTCTGCAAGGCGCCGCAGACTCTGCAGGTCGATGGCCAGGCGTTCGGTCTGCTGCTGCAACACGCGTGCCTCGGCGGTGGGCTGCAGCTTGCCGCGCACTCGGTCGAACAGTGCAAAGCCCAGTTGCTGCTCGGCATGCTTGAGAATCTTGCTCGCCGCCGGCTGGGAGATATGCAGCAGCTCGGCCGCGGCCGTCAGGCTGCCGGTTTGCAGGATCGCCTGGAACAGTTCGATATGACGCAGCCGCATGCATGTCCCTCCTTCAGTCGATCGAGCATAACCGCAGGTTATGGGAGCGCTCCATCCTTTCATTGGCCGCCCCGCTGGCCGACGTCTTAGGCTGCGCTGATCGAGTCGGAGGAGCGGTTGCATGCGGGTAGCAGTCATCGGCGCAGGGGTCATCGGGCTTGCCACGGCCTATTCATTGGTGCGCCAGGGGCACAGCGTGGAGCTGATCGAACGGCGCGACGATGTCGCCCTGGAGACCAGTTTCGCCAATGGTGGGCAGCTCAGCTACCGCTATGTTTCACCCCTGGCCGATGCCGGCGTGCCGCTGCAGGCGATTGGCTGGATGCTGCGCGGAGCCGATGCCCCGCTGCGCTTCCGACCGCAGGCGAGTCTGCACCAGTGGCGCTGGTGTTTGCAGTTCCTGCTGGCTTGCCGGCGTTCGGTCAACCGGCGCAACGCGGCTCACCTGCTGCGGCTCGCCCTGCACAGCCAGCAGATCCTGTGCAGCTGGCGCGAGCAGGACCAGCTGGACGGCTTCGCCTGGCGCGCCAACGGCAAACTGGTGATCTATCGCGATCAACACAGCCTGCACAAGGGCGCGGCGGCCATCGACGACGATTCCGGGCAGCGGCTGCTGGACGCCGCGCAATGCGTCGACGTCGAGCCGGCGCTGGCACCATTGGCGGCATCGCTGCACGGCGGCATCTATTCGCCCGGCGACGAGGTTGCCGACTGCCATCTGTTCTGCACCGAACTGCTGCGGCGACTACGCGCATCACCTCGGTTTCGTCTGCATACCGGGCAATCGGTGAGCGCATTGCGCAGCGAAGGCAAGCACGTTCGCGCGGTCGTATTCGGGCGCGATGAGATCGCCATTGACCATCTGGTAGTCGCGGCCGGCACCGGCAGCGTCGGACTGCTTCGACCATTGGGAATCGACCTGCCGATTTACCCGCTCAAGGGCTACAGCCTGACCGTTGGGCTGGCCGACCAGGACCGCGTGCCGCAAACCAACGTCACCGACTACGACAACAAGGTTGTCTACGCCCGCCTCGATGACCAGCTGCGCGTCGCGGCGATGGTGGATATCGCCGGCTGGGATGCCGGGCTCGACCAGCAGCGCATCGCCACCCTGCAACGTCTGGCCGGTGCGACCTTCCCCGGCGCCGGCGACTACCAACGCGCGCGGCAATGGGCGGGGCTGCGCCCGGCGACGCCCCAAGGTACGCCACTGCTTGGCCGCAGCGGCTTCGACAATCTCTGGCTGAACGTCGGCCACGGCAGCCTCGGCTTCACCCTGGCCTGTGGCAGCGCCGACCTGCTCACCAGCGTCATCGGCGGATCACCACCCGCTGTTTCCCTGGACGGCTTGAGCCTGCCCGCCTGACCACTCCAAAGAGGAAACCGATATGCCCTTGCACCGCATCGAGAGCAATCCGCGCATGTCCGCCGCGGTCATTCATGCAGACCTTGTGTTCCTCGCCGGCCAGGTGCCGGACGACCGCAGCCTGGATACCGCCGGACAGACCCGCGAGGTGCTGGCGAAGATCGACCGGCTGTTGACCGCCGCCGGCTCCAGTCGCGAGTACCTGCTCAGCGCGCAGATCTGCCTGAAGGACATCGACGCCGACTTCGCCGCCATGAATGAGGTCTGGAGCGACTGGCTGCCAGCAGGCTGCGCACCGGCACGGGCGACGGTACAGGCACGTCTGGCCTCGCCCGAGGTGCTGGTCGAGATCATGGTGATCGCCGCACGCGCCTGACCACAGCGGTCTATCGTTCCTGCGCCGGCCACACCGCAGTTGCAACCACCCACAATACAAACAAGAGGGAACCGCAATGAACCATCAGATTCGTAACGGCCTGTTCGGCATCACCCTGGCCAGCGCACTCGCCAGCGTCTTGGCCAGCACCAGCGTGCTGGCGCAGGAGCGCTTCATCACCATCGGCACCGGTGGGCAGACCGGCGTGTACTACACCGCAGGCCAGTCGGTGTGCCGCTTCCTCAATCGTGCCGAGGTGAAGCCCGCCATCAAATGCAACGCACCCTCCACCGCGGGCAGCGTGACCAACATCGTGTCGTTGCACAAAGGCGAGTACGACTTCGGCTTTATCCAGTCCGACCATCAGCACAAGGCGCTGCAGGGCCTGGCGCCCTTCGACAAGGAAGGCGCCGTCGAACTGCGCACTGTGTTCTCACTGCAATCGGAGATTCTCACCGTGGTCGTTCGCAACGACAGCGGCATCACCGATCTGGCTGGACTCGCAGGCAAGCGGGTGAACATCGGCGTGCCCGGCTCGGGCAGTCGCGACACCTTCGAGGAAGTCATGCAGGCCAAGGGCTGGACGAACGCCAGCTTCGCCCTGGCCGCGGAACTCAAACCGGCGGAAATGGCTTCAGCCCTGGGTGACAACAACCTGGACGCCATCACCTATGTGGTCGGCCATCCGAGCGGTGCGATTCAGGAAGCGTTGACCAATGTGAAGGCCAGGATCATTCCGGTGCAGGGCGCCGAGATCGACAGTTTGCTCGCCAAGGCCGATTACTACAGCGCCGTGGAAATCCCCGCCGGACTCTACCCGGGCGTGAACGGCGCCATTCCGTCGATCGGCGGCAAGGCCGTGCTGGCAACCACCAGCAAGACCGATCCGGAGGTGGTCTATCAGCTGGTCAAGTCGGTGTTCGACAACCTCGACCGGTTCAAGCGCCTGCATCCGGCCTTTGCCGATCTCAAGGCCGAAGACATGATTCGCGTCGGCCTGACTGCGCCGCTGCACGAGGGCGCCGAGCGCTATTACAAGGAGAAGGGCTGGCTGTAGGACAACGAGATCAGCGGGCGTCACCGCCCGCTGAGTACAGGCTCAGAGTTCCACGGACAGGCTAACGCTCAGGTTGCGCGGCTCACCCGGCATGACCCAGACATTGCTGTAGGAACGCTCGTAGTAGGTCCGGTCGAAGGCGTTGTTCAGGTTCATGCCGAGGGTCAGCTTTTCCGTCGCCTTGTAGCGCGCCAGCAGATCCACGGTGGTGTACGACGGCAGCTCGAAGTCGCTATCGGCCTGCCCTGCCCGATCACCCACGTAGTTCACAGCGCCGCCGAGGGAGAGCCCGCTGAGATCGCCATCGAGGAATTCGTAGGTAGTCAGCAGGCTGCCGCTGTGGCGTGGCACGTTGAGCAGCCGGCTGCCGCTAGCCAAGTTGTTGTCGCGAGTCACTTCGGCATCCACGTAGGCATAGCCTCCGATCACGCGAATCGCGTCGGTCAGCTGCCCGGCCAGCTGCAGGTCAATCCCGCGGCTGCGCACCTCACCCGCTGCTATCTGAAAACCGTCGTGCGCCGGATCGCTGGTCAGTACGTTTTCCTTGGTCAGATGGAAGGCGGCGGCGGTGAGCCCGAGTCGTCCATGGAACAGGTCGAGCTTGACCCCAGCCTCATAACCCACGCCCTCTTCTGGATCGAACGTCGCGCCGCTGAAGTCCGCACCATTGTTCGGCTTGAACGACTGCGAGGCGTTGGCAAACACACCGACCTCCGGAACCAGCTGATAGAGCACGCCAACACGCGGCGTAACCTTTTCATGGGTCTGCTCGGTGCGCCGGCCGGCAACCTCATTGTCCAGGCGTTGTTCGTAGTGGTCATAACGGGCGCCGATGACGCCAAAGAGCTTGTCGGTAAAGCGAATCTGGTCCTGCAGGTTCAGTGCGCGGCTGTGCACCAGCTCATTACGGTCGACCGTACGGGCGGGATTGAAAGCCGGACGCGGCGCGCCGTAGACCGGGTTATAGAGATCGATGTTGCGCAGGTTGTTGGAGCGCAGCATGAATTCGCTCAGGGCGTAGCGCTCGTACTCGGTGCCGATCAACAGCTGATGCTCGATCGAGCCGGTATCGAAGCGCCCGCGCAGCTCCAGCTGGGTGATTGCGTCCTGCCAATCGTAGTCGCGATAGCGCAGGTTGCGTGTCAGGGTGCGGTCATCGTCGGCAACCGCAGCCGCTTCGGTGGCGTAACCGTCCATCCGGCCCTGCTTGTAGTGGCTGGCCAGACGCAGGGTCCAGACCTCGTTCAGGTCGTGTTCGAGTTCGGCCTGCAGCGTTTCGTTGTCGTTGCTGATCGGCCCATCCGACGGCTCGCCATAGAACGCTGAGCGGGACACCTTGCCCAGGTCGCCGCCCGGTGCGACTACACCGCGATCGAAGGTCTGGCGGTTGCGCACCACCTCAGCCTGCACCAGTAATCGCGTGTCCGGGCTTAATTCCCAGCTGAAGGACGGCGCGACGAACTGGCGCTCAGCCTCGCGATGATCGCGGAAGCTATTGCCATCTTCGACGGCGATATTCATGCGATAGAGCATGTTGCCGTCTTCATCGAGCGGGGTGTTCACGTCCAGCGCAGTGCGATAGCGATCCCAGCGACCGGCGCTGAGATCGAGACGGGCAAAGCTGTCCAGTTGCGGCCGCTTGCTGACGATATTGATGGTGCCGCCGGGGTCGCCACGTCCGTAGAGGCTGGCGGAAGGCCCCTTGAGCACTTCGACCCGCTCGATATTGGAAGCGTCCGGCGGGTTCATGAAGCCACGGTTGACGCTGAAACCGTCCTTGTAGAACTCTCCGGTGGTCAGCCCGCGCACGCTGTACTCGTACATCGTCAAGCCGCCAAAGTCATTCTTCCTGGCGACGCCGCCGGCGAAATCCAGCGCCTTCTCTACACGCGGGCTGTCCAGATCCTGCAATACGGATGCTGGAATCACGCTGATCGACTGGGGTATTTCCTCGATGGGTGCGTCGGTCTTGGTCGCACTGCGCGTGCGTTTGGCGCGATATCCCTGAACCGGTCCATCGGCGCGTTCCTGGTCCGCCGTGATGGTGACCGAATCGAGTACCGCCGCCTCCTTTGCTATAGCCAGCGGCGCACCAGCCAAGATCAACGCCGCTCCGCAACCCACCCATTTCAATACCGCACTTGCGTTATTCATGCTTTAACTCAGATGCCGATGTTATATCATAACAATGCTGTCGGTTTGGCACACGCCTGTCAATGAAACGATTCGCATCCGCGCGCACTCATAGGGCCTACCGGGCGTTTCCTGGTTGCCTCGTCAGGGCGTCCTTACGCCGGCAGGTGTAGCTATGCGACAATGCGCGGCTGAACTCGGTAGCCACCCCGCATTCATCCGGCAGCAGGCGCAAACGCCCACCGTTGTCATTCACCTCAAAAATCGCTGGATCGACCAGCTCCCTGTCGGAGCGAGCTGGACCGCTGAGTATTGGTATCGGATCGGTATCAGCCTGATTCACGCAGCCACACGTCATTGATAGGTAAGCCCTTGATCTCCACCGCCAACATCACCATGCAGTTCGGTGCCAAGCCGCTGTTCGAAAACGTTTCCGTCAAATTCGGCGGTGGCAACCGCTATGGCCTGATCGGCGCCAATGGCTGCGGCAAGTCGACCTTCATGAAGATTCTCGGCGGCGATCTGGAGCCGTCCGCCGGCCAGGTGATGCTCGAGCCGAACGTGCGCCTGGGCAAGCTGCGCCAGGATCAGTTCGCCTACGAAGAATTCAATGTCATCGACACGGTGATCATGGGTCATGAGGACCTGTGGAAGGTCAAGGCTGAGCGCGACCGCATCTACTCGCTGCCGGAAATGAGCGAAGAGGACGGCATGAAGGTCGGCGAGCTCGAAGGTGAATTCGCCGAAATGGACGGCTACACCGCCGAATCCCGTGCCGGTGAACTGCTGCTTGGCCTGGGTATTCCGCTGGAGCAGCATTTCGGCCCGATGAGCGAAGTCGCTCCCGGCTGGAAGCTGCGTGTGCTGCTGGCCCAGGCGCTGTTTTCCGATCCGGATGTGCTGCTGCTGGATGAACCGACCAACCACCTGGACATCAACACCATCCGCTGGCTGGAAACGATCCTCACGGCGCGTAACAGCACCATGATCATCATTTCCCACGACCGCCACTTCCTGAACTCGGTCTGCACCCACATGGCCGACCTCGACTACGGCGAGCTGCGCCTGTTCCCGGGCAACTACGACGAGTACATGACCGCCGCCACCCAGTCGCGCGAGCAGTTGCTGTCGGACAACGCCAAGAAAAAGGCACAGATCGCCGAACTGCAGACCTTCGTCAGCCGCTTCTCGGCGAACGCCTCCAAGGCCAAGCAGGCCACCAGCCGCGCCAAGCAGATCGACAAGATCCAGCTGGCCGAGGTCAAGCCGTCGAGCCGTATCAGCCCGTTCATCCGCTTCGAGCAGACCAAGAAGCTGCACCGCCAGGCGGTGACCGTGGAGCGCCTGTCCAAGGCGTTCGACGACAAGGAGCTGTTCAAGAACTTCAGCTTCACCGTCGAAGCCGGCGAGCGTGTGGCGATCATCGGCCCCAACGGTATCGGCAAGACCACCCTGCTGCGCACCCTGGTCGGCGAGCTGACCCCGGACAGTGGCAGCGTCAAGTGGACCGAAAGCGCAGACTACGGCTATTACGCTCAGGACCATGCCCACGACTTCGAGGACGATGTCAGCCTGTTCGACTGGATGGGTCAGTGGACTCAGGGCGGCGAGCAGCTGGTGCGCGGCACTCTAGGCCGCATGCTGTTCTCCAACGACGAGATCCTCAAGTCGGTGAAGGTCATCTCCGGTGGCGAGCAGGGTCGCATGCTGTTCGGCAAACTGATCCTGCAGAAGCCCAACGTGCTGGTCATGGACGAACCGACCAACCACCTCGACATGGAATCCATCGAGGCACTCAACCTGGCGCTGGAGAACTACCCGGGCACGCTGATCTTCGTCAGCCACGACCGCGAGTTCGTCAGCTCGCTGGCAACGCGAATCATCGAACTGTCCGCGAATGGCGTGACCGACTTCAGCGGTAGCTACGATGATTACCTGCGAAGCCAGGGCGTGATTGTCTGATCATCAGGCGACCCTGACCGTCGCAGCGCCCTCACCCGCTGCGACGTATCGGCAACGGCAGTCTTCGACGGGGACCCGCACCGTCGCAGACCGCAAAGGTGCGCCTTCACAACGCATCAGCCAGGATAACGCCGCGCTAGAAAGCCCAACAGCAGCTCGTTTACCCTCCCTGCCTGCTCGTTCTGAATCCAGTGACCGCACGGCGCCAGTACGTGCTGCTCCAGGTCCGATACCCACTCCGGCATCTTCTTCAGCGTGTAAGCCTCCAGTTCGGCCACCGGGTCATGATTGCCGATCAGGAACATCGTCGGCTGGACGATCTTCTGTCCCTGCAGCGGCTCGGTCAGCTGCCAGTTGCGCTCGAAGTTGCGGTACCAGTTCAGCGCACCGCGAAAGCCGTGCCCGGCGAAGGTCCGCCGGTATATGGACAGATCCTCTTCCGTACACCATTGCGGCAGCGGCCCCGCCTGCATGTCGTCTTCGAATAGCGTGCCGTCGGCAGGCTTGTCCTGCAGCAGCAGGTTTCGCCCCTGGTAGTACATGAGCAGGCGCAGCGTCCGATCGACGTCCGCATCCAACTCCCGCTCAGCGCTCCCAGGCTCCTGGAAATAGAGGATGTAGTTGAATCGGCCAGCGCTGGTTTCGCGCATGATCTCGATGGCGGGCCGTCGCGGCCGGCCGGCAAAAGGCACCGACATGGTGACCAGCACGGCGACTCGTTCGGGCTCGAGCAATGCCAGATACCAAGAGACCATCGCCCCCCAGTCGTGGCCGACCACCGCCACCTGCCCGTGACCGAAGTGATCCATGGCCGCTCGAATATCACCACACAGCGTCAGCACGTCATAGGCCGTCACCTCAGCCGGTGCGCTGCTATTCCCGTAGCCGCGCATCTCGGGAACGAACACGCGGTACCCAGCCGCCACCAGAGGATCGATCTGATTACGCCAGGAATGCCAGCACTCGGGAAACCCGTGCAGCAGCCATACCGGCCGGCCCTCTTCGCGGCCGAAGCAATACAGGCTGAGGGAAATGCCGTTGAGGTCGAGCTGGAAATGGTCGGCGGTCGCGGTCATAGGGCCTCCTGATGGAGAGCCCACTATGGCAAAGCCAGCCGCACTTGTACGCGTTATCAGCCGAACGAAGGCCAGGCCATCGAGCTGACGGATCAGGCCTGGACGCTGGTCCAGTCAATCAGCCCGAGCTGCCAGGTGGCCAGAATCAGCAGGCCGAAGCCGATCCGGTACCAGGCAAATGCCGCGTAGCTGTGGTTGCCGATGAACTTGAGCAACGCCCGCACCGCGAGCATCGCGAAGATGAACGAAGTCACGAAGCCGATGGCGAACACGGCGAAGTTGCCGGGCTGGAACAGATCGCGGTACTTGTAACCGGAATAGACCGCAGCGCCGACCATGGTGGGCATCGCCAGGAAGAAGGAGAACTCGGTGGCGGCCTTGCGCGACAGCCCGAACAGCAGCCCGCCGATGATGGTCGAGCCCGACCGCGAGGTGCCTGGCACCAGCGCCAGACACTGGGCGAAGCCCACCTTCAAGGCCAGCGTCCAGCTCATGTCATCGACAGTCTCGGCGCGAATCGCATGATCGCGGCGCTCGGCCCAGAGCATCACGATGCCACCGATGACCAGTGCGGTCGCCACGGTGATCGGATTGAATAGATACTCGTGAATCAGATCGGCAAAGGCGACGCCGAGCACCACGGCTGGAAGGAAGGCAATCAGCAAGTTGGCGGTGAACTTCTGCGCCTGACGTTCCTTAGGCAGGCCTACTACCACATCGATGATCTTGCCCCGGTACTCCCAGATCACCGCGAGAATCGCACCCAGCTGGATGATGATGTTAAAGGCCAGCGCCCGCTCGCCGCCGAAACCAATCAGATCCGCCACGATGATCTGGTGGCCCGTGCTGGATACCGGCAGAAACTCGGTTATACCCTCAACCACACCCAGAATCAGCGCCTGAATCGCAACCCAAAGATCCATCTATTCCCCTAAAGCGATGCAGTCCATCGCGACTCAATGCAACCAAGGTATATGTCGGACAGCCATCTGGCCGGCTGTTCTGACTCGCCCCGGAGAATTAAATTCCTCGGCAGGACGACGAGGGGGCTCATTTTTAGCCACGCGCGGCCGAAAAGCTACTCAGAGTGCCACGGCACGACCGGTGCGGTCGGGTGAAGCGCTTACCACCGACCAACCAGTAAAGAACGATAAGAAAAGTAACCTCAGGAGCCGTACTCATGAATCTGCTGCGCAATGTTCCCATAAGCAAGCGCCTCTGGCTGATCCCCGTGGTCGCCGTGGTCATGCTGTTCATCCTTGGCCTGCTGATGATCCAGCAGGTGCGCTCCGACTTGTATCGTGGCAAGCAGGAGTCCACAAGGCATGTGGTGGAAGCGGCCTCCGGCGTGTTCGAGCACTACC
The DNA here is from genome assembly GCF_003864275.1 of Pseudomonas sp. SCT. Classification (NCBI taxonomy): domain Bacteria; kingdom Pseudomonadati; phylum Pseudomonadota; class Gammaproteobacteria; order Pseudomonadales; family Pseudomonadaceae; genus Pseudomonas; species Pseudomonas sp. SCT. The sequence goes on along the minus strand of NZ_BDJA01000008.1, from coordinate 112,639 downwards.
GCAAGCTCGAACTGAGTGGGGCCATGACGACTGCCGAAGCTCAAAAGGCAGCCATCGAACAGATCCGCCTGCTGCGCTACGACGGCCAGGACTACTATTGGATCAACGATCTCGGCCCGACCATGATCATGCACCCGATGCAGCCGAAGCTCGATGGACAGGATCTGTCGAAGATCAAGGACCCCGAAGGCAAGGAGCTCTTCAACGAGATGGTCCGGATCGCCCAGCGCGACGGCGCCGGACTGGTCGATTACATGTGGGCCAAGCCCGGCGAAGAAAACCCGGTCCCGAAGATCTCCTATGTGCAGCTGTTCAAGCCGTGGGGCTGGATCATCGGTTCGGGCATCTATGTGGATGATGTCGAGCAGGAATTCTGGAACTACCTGACCCGCTTCTCCCTGATCGGCCTGCTGATCTCGGCAATCATGGCCGTCCTGGTGGCGATTCTGATCCGCAGCATTGTCCGTCCGCTTCGTCACACAATGGCGGCCATGGCCAATATCGCCAGCGGTGAAGCCGACCTGACCCGCACCCTGGACGTTTCCGGCAACGACGAGCTGACCACCCTTGGTCGTGATTTCAATCGATTCACGCAGAAGCTGCGCACCGTAGTCGGCCAGCTGTTCGAGACTGCAGGCGCACTGGACCAATCCTCCCGTTCGCTCAGCCAGCTGTCCGGTCAGGCGCACGAGCAGAGTCAGCAGCAGATGCTGCAAATGGAGCAGGTGGCTACAGCGATCAATGAAGTTACCTACGCCGTACAGGAAGTGGCGAAGAATGCGGAACATGCCTCCAGCGAAGTAGGCAGCGCCGAGAATCAGGCGGGCCACGGCCAGCGCAACATCGAGACAAGCCTGCAGCAGATCGATGAGCTTTCGGCAACCATCGGCCAGGCAGTTGACGTCATCCAGTCGCTGGCTGACGAAACGACCAAGATCGGCTCGGTACTCGAGGTCATCGGCTCGATCGCGGAACAGACGAACCTGCTGGCGCTCAACGCCGCGATCGAAGCCGCCCGCGCTGGCGAGCAGGGCCGTGGTTTCGCCGTCGTCGCCGACGAAGTCCGCCTGCTTGCCCAGCGTACCCAGCAATCGACCGCCGAGATCCACGGCATGATCGAGCGCCTGCAGAAGAACTCGGGGGCTGCGGTCAATGTGATCATGGAAAGCAATCGCGCTTCGCAGCTGACTGTCGAGCAGGCGAGCCAGGCGGGCGAGAGCCTTGGTGAAATTGCTCAGGCCCTGCGCAACCTCTCCGGCTTGAACGCTTCGATTGCCAGTGCAACGCTGCAGCAATCCCACGTGGTTGAAGACATCAACCAGAACGTCACGCAGGCGGCAGGGCTGGCCCAGGAAAGCACGCTGGCTGCCGAGCAATCCAGTGAAGCCGGCAAGCAGCTTGGCGAGCTTGCCGGTCAGCTGAACCGGCTGCTGAGCCAGTTCCGCGTTTGATCGCCTCTGCGACTCGCCCGGCATGGGCGAGTCGCAAGGCGCCATTAACAGGCACTACTCTCCTACATCGGCACCATGGTGAAGCCGAGGCGCTCGGCAGACGGCGGTTTCAGCTCGCGACAGGTTGTCGCACCGAAAAATTTTCGTGACTCGCCGGCGGTCAGCTAACCCGTCCGACCTAAACCGATTTTTCCAATATTTCCAGCGACTTAAGTAGGCCTACGGAGCCACTGCCGGAGAACCGCCAGCCTTATACTTTTGGCTAATTGCAAAGGCCTTCAAATTTTTTCGAACTCGCATGTGACTTGCCAGTCCTCTGGGTACATCAACTGCAATGTAAGGCCAACGCCAACGAGCTTGGCTGCAGGTATTTTGGGTATCACACAGAGAGCATGCCCCATGCACACCCCGCTGCGTATCAATGAAGCCCTTCTGATCACCGATCGCGCATTTAAACCCTTCCAGTGCGTCGCCTGGACCCTTCCCGAAGGGAATGGCGAAGTCAGCATCACCGTCGTCGATCGCGACGAAGCCCGTCTGCTCGGCCGCTGCAAGATGTCCAGCAGCGTGTTCACCGACCCGGTGAAGCTTGGCGAAACCCTGGAACAAACCCGCGAACAACTGAGCCGCAACGGCGCTCATTTCTCACCGTGGCACATGCCCGAGTAAGCATGAGTTGCTCGAACCAAGGCCTGCAGCGGCGTGCTCCAGGCCTTTTTTCTTGCTCGACGTTCTCTATGCAGCCCGAAGCTGACTGATCCAATCGCCTGTTTGAAGGTCACAACATCAACAAGCGAAACAGGAGAAGCTCATGAAAGGCGCAGAAGCGTACGTCAACGATCAATGGCACAGCTGTGGTCTCGCCGACCTTCCACAGGGGCCTGGTGCCCATGCAGTCAAGCTGCATTTCATCGTGCCGCGAGACACCCAGATGCCCGGCCTGATCAACCACATCAACGAAGTCGCACTGCGACATCTGAGTGAGTTCTATGAAGGACGCACCGTCACGCACAAACCCGTGGTCGGCTCGGTGGTAGGCGACGGCAGCGGTGACGGAATTGACTTGGAGTTCGACGTAGCGCCAGCAAGCTGAACCGGCTGGCAACCTGCCTTGTGTAGCGAAGCGCTCTAGAATGAGCCGGGAGAGGCGCTTTGCTGCGTCTGCGCCCGCTCTATCGGAAGGATGAACCGCAATGACCCCCTTTGACCTGCAGCGCATGCTTCTGCACGAATTTCCGCTGATGTTCGTTGCGGAGGTCTCGCTAAGGGCGCTATTGGCGTTCATCGCGGTTTTCGTCTTCCTCAAGGTCAGCGGACGGCGCGGGATTCGCCAGCTATCCGTGTTCGAACTAGTGATCATCCTGACCCTCGGCTCGGCTGCGGGCGACGTCTCCTTCTACGACGATGTTCCGCTGCTGCCGGTGGCGGCAGTATTCGCCACGTTACTGGCGCTGTATCGCCTGACCGTGTTCTTCATGAACCGCAGCCCGCGCTTCGGCGTCTGGCTGGAAGGCAAGCCGGTCACCATCATTCGCGACGGCATCTATGAATTGCGCAGCCTGGATGGCCTGAACATTTCTGCCGACGAGTTCTTCATGGAGCTGCGCCAACAGGGCGTCGAACATCTCGGGCAGGTCAGGCTCGGCATTCTGGAGAACGATGGCAACGTCAGCCTGTTCTTCCATGAGCCGGAAGCGGTGCGCCCCGGACTATCTGTGCTGCCACCTGAGTACCGTCCGGTTTTCCATCAGGTCCCCGCGGCCGGAATGTATGCCTGTAGCCGCTGTGGCTTTCCGCAGGCACTCGAAAGCCAGCAAGCACAGTCATGCCCACGCTGCTCCAATCCCACCTGGTCGAAGGCGCTTTCTACGCTCAGGTCGCGCTGATACACGGTACGAACCGCCACGACTGTCGCCGGTCAGTTGTTACAAGGCCGCCGAAACAAGCATTTCGAGCGCCCTTTCCTTCCGATCCAGCAGCAGGAGCAAACCATGCTTGGCGACTACTCATCGATCAATGACCACCTCGAAACAGCGCGCAAGCACGCCGACCAGGCGGAAACCGAAGCCAAACCGGAGCTTTATCGTGAAGCCGTGGATGAGCTGGTTGCAGCCATCCGCTTGCTGATGCGCAACAGCGACGAAAAGGATAACTAGCCCATCCAGGCGCCTTGCCGGCGCGCTGCCGGCAAGGCCATAGCGGAAAATCGCCGACATGCGCAATGACACCGTGCTGGACGAGCCTCCGCGACTGGCCGAAGGTACCCGCCCTGTTCCCGCCGACGAAAGCAGCGACACCGGCACCCTGCTCTGCCCTGACCTGCCGGATGACCTGCATTACGTCGATGATTCACAGCCGGGCATCAGGCGCAAATTGCAGCGCGGCAAGTTCGTTTACTTCGGGCCGAACGGCGAGCGCATCCGCGACGACGCCGCGATACAACGGATCAACAAGCTGGTGATACCACCGGCCTATCGTGACGTATGGATCTGTCCTGATCCCCAAGGACATTTGCAGGCCACCGGACGTGACGCACGCGGCCGAAAACAGTATCGCTACCACAGCCGCTGGCGGGAAATCCGTGACGGCAACAAGTACGATCGCATGCTCCAGTTCGGCGAGGCGCTACCGAAACTGCGCCAGAAGCTGGAAAAGCACCTGGCCGCCCCGGAGCTTTCGTGTGAGAAGGTCATGGCGCTGGTGGTAACGCTGCTCGAATCCACCCTGATCCGAATCGGCAACTCCCGCTACGCCCGGGACAACCGCTCCTATGGGCTGACGACCTTGCGTACACGGCACGTCGATATCAGCGGCACCTCGATCCGTTTTCATTTTCGCGGCAAGAGCGGCGTTGAGCATGAAGTGACTCTGCGCGACCGCCGCTTGGCCAGGCTGATGCGCCGCTGCATGGAGCTGCCAGGTCAGCAGCTGTTTCAATATCTGGACGAAGATGGCCAACGGCGTGCCGTCAGTTCCAACGATGTGAATCTCTATCTGCGAGAAATGACCGGCAGCGACTTTACCGCCAAGGACTACCGCACCTGGGCCGGCAGCGCGCTGGCGTTGGAAAGGCTGCGCAAATTGGATAGCGCGCCTGAGAGTGTTGCGAAGCAAAACCTCGTGGAGACGGTCAAGCAGGTCGCCAGCCAGCTGGGAAACACCCCTGCGGTCTGCCGCCAGTGCTATATCCATCCGGCAATCCTGGACGCCTTCAGCGCAGGCGATCTGGCCAAGCCAAGAGCTGCGCGCAAGCGCAAATGGCTCAGTGCCGAAGAAGTCGCATTGCTCAACTTTCTGCAGCAACAACGAACCGCTTAGCGCGCCGAGCGATTCCGCGCAGGACGTTAATGCTCATGCAGCGTAACGCGATTGCGCCCGCAGGCTTTCGAGACATACAGCGCCGAATCGGCCCATTCGATCAACTGGGCATGGCTGGTGGTTGGCATGCTGAGATCGGCCACCCCCAGACTGATGGTAAAGCGAATGCGGTACTGCTCATGGCGAATTTCGCGCGCCTCGACCGCCTGCCGGAGCCGTTCGGCGAAGATCAGCGCGCCTTGCTTGTCAGTATCTGGCAACAGCACCACGAACTCTTCACCGCCGTAACGCCCGGCGACATCCGAGTCGCGCAGATTCTCCCGGATCAGATCCGCGACCTGCTGAATGACGCTATCGCCCACCTGATGACCATAGCTGTCATTGATTGCCTTGAAATGGTCGATATCGAACATGACCAAAGCCGCCTGGCTGTCATAGCGGCGATGCCGAGCGTAATCCAGGCGCAGCATTTCTTCCCAGTGCCCGCGGTTGTAGAGGCCCGTCAGGCGATCGGTGCTGGACAGGCGCTGCAACTCGGCATTGGCCGCCTGCAACTGCCGCCGGTTCACCGCTACGTCGGTGACGTCGTAGATGATCAGGCATACCTGATCGATGCTGCCGTTGATGCCCTTGAGCGGCAGCAGCGTGGTGTTCTGATACATGAAGTCTTCCAGCCCGGTGATCGGCTGGTAGTTCTTGAAGCGCAGCAGGTACGGCCGCTGCTCCCAGATGGTGAATGACGGCGTGCCCAGGGTCATCACGCTCTCGACCTTGCGGCGGAACCAATCCTCATCCACCTCGGGGAAAAGCGTAAAGAAACTCTGGTTGCGCGCAGTCTCCGGCTGCAGCCCGGAGCGGTTTTCCATGAAGGTGTTCCAGACTTCGACGCGGTAGTCGCGGTCCAGCACCACCACCCCCACATCGATGCTCTGGACGATCGCCAGCAACCAGTGAAGCTCGTTCAACTCGTGGGTATCGCTCATGCTCAATCCATTAGGTGGGCGAGCTTGCGGGTCAGCAGCTCGACCGAATCTTCCGTGAACAACAGCAGCAGGTCGAAATGGATATCGTGACCTTCCAGGCTGTAGCTGATCTCCACCGCCAGCGTCTTCTTCCACCGACCGCTGTTGATCCTTATCAGTTCTTCGATCGAGGCGTGCTGACCGAGTACCTGTGGGTGCCCCTGGGAAAAAACCACCTCGATCTGCTCAGCGATGCCGCTCAGGCAGGCGCTGATCAGCAGGCTCGAGAGATCCAGCAGCATTTCCATCTCAAGGTAATCCTGACGGCGCATAAGACGCGCCATGTCGGCTACTTCCGAATCATGGAACAGCAGCAGTGCTTCGCCGGCGATCCCGCCGCCGATGTAACCCTGGCAGACGGCAGTAAGCTTTTCGCCGCGCGCTGCATCGGCCAACGCCATGTGCAGCTCGCCGACCTCGAGGATGTTGACGTTGGGAATCGGCAGCTGGATGAACACGCCGAGCACTCTGGCCAGCAGAGCCGCGGCGCGGCCCATGGCGATATTGACGACTTCGCGGAAGGTGTCGCGAAAGCTGATACGTTCGCCGTCGACCCGGGTGATCAATGCGGATACATCGTCCAGCAACCCGAGGCTGGCCAGCGTCTGCCGCAGGTGGACCGGATCGGCCGGCTTCTTGATGAAGGCGCGTGCGCCAAGCGCCAGCACGCGGCGTACGGCCTCTTCCTGGATATCGGCGGATATCACGATGGTCTTGCAATCGAGCTGCTCTTCGCGCAGCTGAGCGAGGACCTGATATCCGTCCATTTCCGGCATGGTCAGATCGAGCAACAGGACATCGATATCGCCCTGACGGATCCGGTCCAACGCTTCGACGCCAGTAGCAGCCTGGCTGACCGTAACCGGCCAGCCAGCAGGCAGCGCATGCAGTAGCTGCTTGCGCGCCAGGCTGGAATCATCACAGATCAGCAGGGAAATGGCAGACATCTGGTGCGAGCTCTCGTTGCCCGATCAACCGAAGGGCGAGAGCTTATCGCAGGACAGAGCTGCTGTGTGCACCATGCAGGCAAAATAGTGGCATTTCGTCCGAAATGCCACCGGAGGGCCCGGCGAGCCGGGTTCGACGGCTCGCTGGATCAGTAGTAAGCGTTTTCGCGATTGGTATGGTCGGTCACGTCGCGCACACCCTTGAGCTCCGGAATACGGGCCAGCAGGGTCTTCTCGATGCCTTCCTTGAGGGTAACGTCGGCTTGGCCACAGCCCTGGCAACCACCGCCGAACTGCAGCACCGCGATGCCTTCGTCAACCACATCGATCAGAGTGACCTGCCCGCCATGGCTGGCCAGGCCGGGATTGATTTCGGTCTGCAGGTAATAGTTGATGCGCTCGTTCAACGGACTGTCTTCACTGACCATCGGCACTTTGGCGTTCGGCGCCTTGATCGTCAGCTGGCCACCCATGCGGTCGGTCGCATAGTCGACCAGTGCATCTTCCAGAAACGGCTCGCTGGTGCCATCGATCCAGGCGGTGAAGCTCTTCAGAGCCAACGCAGTGTCGTCCGGCTTCTCTTCGCCCGGCTTGCAGTAGGCAATGCAGGTTTCGGCATAAGGAGTGCCCGGCTGGGTGATAAAGATGCGAATGCCGATGCCCGTGGTGTTCTGCTTCTCGAGCAGGTCAGCCAGATAATCGTGTGCAGCTTCGGTAATAGTGATCGCGCTCATGAGAACTCCTCGCAGACATGCGCCGCAGTGTACGCCAAACCACTGCCGCGGTTAAGTCCTAGTATTTTAGTCGGACTATCGATTTTCAAGTTCCCTGCGCCATCCGAACGGTCCGCAATCCGGAAATCACAGATTCTCGTAGCGGTTCATATCGAGCACGCCTGCTTCAACTGGCTCGGTTTCTTCAAGGTAGCGAGTCAGATCGGTGAAGTAGTCCCAGAAACGCGGATGGCTGCGGCGTACGCCCCAGCGCTCGACCAGGCGCTCGAAGTCACGGTTATCCCGGACCTGCTCAAGCGCGGAGACAAAGGCCGGCACATCCGCCGCAGGCATGTTGAACAGGAAGTTCGGGTAACTGCTGAGGATGCCGGGATATACCGTCAGGGTGTCCAGTCTCGGCTGCCAACGCAGCGACTCGCCATACATGAAGGCCACATTACTGTGGGCACGATTGCGCAACAGGCTGTAGAGCTCACGCCGGCCGTCACCAGCCTCGACGCGCAGCAGCGTGGCTTCTGGCAAATACTGGATGGCGGGCAACCCGGCAGCCAGCCGGTTGGTAAGGCGGCTGAGCGCCTGCTCGGCTCGCTGCAGCAGCGCTGGCTGACCCGCGCGGAAGCAATGGCTGCCCTGGCAACGGTTAATCGGATCCGGCGTTGCATTGATGCCGGCATAGCGCGCGAGCAGCTGACGGGCAAACGCTCGCTTGGCGTCGGCCTTGCCCAGATCGAGCAGCGACGGCGTTGTAGCGTCGATCGAGGTATAGGCCAGTAGCAGCTTCAACTGCCCGCCTTTCTCGTACCAGCCATTCAGAATCCCCTGGCGGGACGAAGCCGGCAGCAGGCGAAGGAAATTCAGCTCCGCGCCATTGCGGATCAGATCGAAGTACAACCGTGTCTGCCCTTGATGGGAAACGTTGCCGAACACGTCGAAGTTGACCACAAGCTGGTAATAGGTGCGCTCGAGCAGCGGATAGTCCATCCACCAGAGTGTTTGCGGGATTTCTCCGATCAGCCCTTTGCGCACCGAGGCGCTGTCATGCTGGCGGAAGATGCTCAACAAGGCGTTGTCATTGCCGGACCAGATATGCGCCCAGTCTGCTGGCTTGTTGGCATAAGCCTGCGTGCGTAGGTGCTCGTACTGGTTTCGCTTGACGCGGTAGGTCTTCCAGAATGCCAGCAGGTTGCCCATCTCATCGAACTGCCCCGGCATTGCCAGCAGCGGTGTGGTCTGCTCACGGTAGCGGCGGTCCGTCAGATACAGATCGTGCTGCGGATCCTGGAAGAAAACCCAGAAGTTGTCGCGAATCACGTCGGTTGCGATCTGCCCGCGACATACGGGCCCCCTGATGAACGTACGCACGAAGTACTCGGCGTTATCCAGCATGAACTGATAGCGCGCCTGGGCCGGAATCGCCTGGAAGGTCTTGAATGGATTGGCCCGATGAGCGGCGCCGTAGCCAGGAATGCTATCGACGGGCCAATCATCCTCGAAAAACAGCGCCGTGACTCGCGCCAGCTTCTGAGCACTCAACGGATAGGTAATGTGCGTCTTGTTCACGATCACATCTGGAATTGGTCGCAGCCGATAACTGAAGCGGGTGCCCGGATCATCGTTGGGCCGACGTGTCGCGATAGGGTCGACGGGCTCGCCGCTAGGGGTGCGCGAACGCACCAGCTGGTAGAAGTGACCGCCCTCCCCCCCTTCGAAATACAGATGCGCAATAAAAAGGTGCTCATACAGCCAGCGGCCAACCAGATTGCCCCGAGCGCCGGGAGTGTTGAATAAGCGCTCCCACTGCTCAATCTGCGACGCTTCCGCAGGTTTCGGCTTCAGCTGCCGATGCTCGACCGGCGCGCCCTGCTCGAGCCAGCGCTGAACGACTGTGTACTCTTCGTCGCTAAGACCGGTTACGGCAAACGGCATGCCGCCATGGGCGTTCTTGCGCGCATAGCCGTCGAATTCACCGGGTAATGGGCAACTGTTCTCCCGGCCGATGCCAATATCCAGCCCCGGCGGCAGCTTGGCATTCGGTACCAACGGTTGGCTGCGCCCCAGTTCCAGCATGCGCGCCATCAGCGCTGCCTGATTTCCCTCGGCATCCAGCACCGAGTGAAAGCCCTTGCGTCGCCACGCCGCTTCCCCTTCGGCGTCGAGAAATAGCCGGGTCGGCTGTTGCGCCTTGACCCGAACACCGTTGTAGACCGGGAGCTTGTGGCCACCTCTTGACGCCCCCTCGCCGCTGCCCAGATTGAGCTGGCAAGGCGAGTCATAACAGGCATGGCAGGCGACACACTTGGCGGTAAAGATCGGCTGGATATCGCGCTGATAGGAAACAGCTTCGGCCTGCACAGCGCTGCCAATCAGGAGCAGCAGGCAGCCGAGCCACAAACGGAGGGACATGAAACGAATACCTTGGAGTGAACCTGCATTCTATTCGCCTCAGGCGACAGCCGCTTGTCCGCTCAACCTGAATAATCTTCATGCAAAAGCGCGGAAGCTAAAAAAGCATGCAGCTTTGCTATCATTCGCGCTCTTTTGTCTCAGCTTTTCAGGTAGTTCCCATGTCCACTCGCAGCTCCCGTCTTCAGGCTCTCCAGCAAGCGCTCAAAGAGCGCATTCTGATTCTGGATGGTGGCATGGGAACGATGATCCAGAGCTACAAGCTGGAAGAAGAGGACTACCGTGGCACGCGCTTCGCCGACTGGCCGCAGGACGTCAAAGGCAATAACGACCTGCTGCTGCTGAGCCGCCCGGATATCATTCAGGCCATCGAGAAGGCCTATCTCGACGCTGGCGCCGACATTCTCGAGACCAACACCTTCAACGCGACCCGCGTCTCCCAGGCCGACTACGGTATGGAAGAGCTGGTTTACGAACTGAACGTCGAAGGCGCACGCCTGGCGCGTGAAGTGGCGGACGCCAAGACCGCCGAAACGCCGGACCGTCCGCGCTTCGTCGCCGGCGTACTCGGCCCGACCAGCCGCACCTGCTCGATCTCCCCGGACGTCAACAACCCCGGCTATCGCAACGTCACCTTCGACCTGCTGGTGGAGAACTACGTAGAGGCCACCCGCGGCCTGATCGAGGGCGGTGCCGACCTGATTTTGATCGAAACGATCTTCGACACGCTGAACGCCAAGGCGGCGATCTTCGCCGTGCAGCAGGTGTTCGAGGACGAAGGCGTCGAGCTGCCGATCATGATCTCCGGCACCATTACCGATGCATCCGGCCGCACCCTGTCCGGGCAGACCACCGAGGCGTTCTGGAACTCGGTGCGCCACGCCAAGCCGATCTCCGTTGGCCTGAACTGCGCCCTCGGCGCCAAGGATCTGCGTCCGTATCTGGAAGAACTCTCCAGCAAGGCCGAGACATTCGTCTCCGCGCACCCCAATGCGGGCCTGCCGAACGCCTTCGGCGAATACGACGAAAGCCCGGCAGAAATGGCCGCGGTGGTCGAAGAGTTCGCCGCCTCGGGCTTTCTCAACATCATCGGCGGCTGCTGCGGCACCACGCCGGCGCATATCCAGGCGATTGCCGAGGCGGTCAGCAAATACCCGCCGCGCGCCATTCCGGACATTCCCAAGGCCTGCCGCCTGTCGGGCCTGGAGCCGTTCACCATCGACCGCAGCTCGCTGTTCGTCAACGTCGGTGAGCGCACCAACATCACCGGTTCCGCCAAGTTCGCCCGCCTGATCCGCGAAGAAAACTACACCGAGGCTTTGGAAGTCGCCCTGCAGCAGGTCGAAGCCGGCGCCCAGGTGATCGACATCAACATGGACGAGGGCATGCTGGATTCGAAGGCGGCCATGGTCACCTTCCTCAACCTGATCGCCGGCGAGCCGGATATTTCCCGCGTGCCGATCATGATCGACTCGTCGAAGTGGGAAGTGATCGAGGCAGGCCTCAAGTGCATCCAGGGCAAGGGCATCGTCAACTCGATCTCGATGAAGGAAGGCGTCGAGCAGTTCAAGCACCACGCCCACCTGTGCAAACGCTATGGCGCCGCCGTGGTGGTGATGGCGTTCGACGAAGCCGGCCAGGCCGATACCGCCGCACGCAAGCGCGAAATCTGCCAGCGCAGCTACGACATCCTGGTCAACGAAGTGGACTTTCCGCCGGAAGACATCATCTTCGACCCGAACATCTTCGCCATCGCCACCGGCATCGAGGAGCACAACAACTACGCGGTCGACTTCATCGAAGCCTGCGCCTTCATTCGCGACAACCTGCCCTACGCGCTGACCTCCGGCGGCGTATCCAACGTGTCGTTCTCCTTCCGTGGCAACAATCCGGTGCGCGAAGCGATCCACTCGGTATTCCTGTTCCATGCGATCAAGGCGGGCCTGACCATGGGCATCGTCAACGCCGGCCAGCTGGAGATCTACGACGAGATTCCCAAGGAGCTGCGCGACGCGGTCGAGGACGTGGTACTCAACCGCAGCGCCAACGGCACCGAAGGCTTGCTGGAGCTCGCTGACAAGTACAAGGGCGACGGCTCGGTCAAGGAGGCCGAAACCGAAGAATGGCGCAGCCTGCCGGTGGACAAGCGCCTCGAGCACGCACTGGTCAAGGGCATCACCGCCTTTATCGTCGAAGACACCGAGGAATGCCGCCAGCAGTGCAAGCGACCCATCGAGGTGATCGAAGGCCCGCTGATGAGCGGCATGAACGTGGTTGGCGACCTGTTCGGCGCCGGCAAGATGTTCCTGCCACAGGTGGTCAAGTCGGCGCGCGTGATGAAGCAGGCCGTCGCGCACCTGATCCCGTTCATCGAGGCGGAAAAAGGCGACAAGCCGGAAGCCAAGGGCAAGATCCTCATGGCCACGGTGAAAGGCGACGTGCACGACATCGGCAAGAACATCGTCGGCGTGGTGCTCGGCTGTAACGGTTACGACGTTGTCGACATGGGCGTGATGGTGCCGGCGGAGAAGATTCTGCAGACCGCCATCGCCGAGAAGTGCGACATCATCGGCCTCTCCGGCCTGATCACGCCTTCGCTGGACGAGATGGTCCACGTTGCCAAGGAAATGCAGCGCCAGGGCTTCAGCCTGCCGCTGATGATCGGCGGCGCCACCACGTCCAAGGCACACACCGCGGTGAAGATCGACCCGCAATACCACAACGATGCGGTGGTCTACGTCACCGACGCCTCGCGCGCGGTGGGTGTCGCTACTACCCTGCTCTCCAAGGAACTCAAGCCGGCCTTCGTAGAGAAGACCCGCGAAGAGTACGCCATGATCCGCGAGCGCACCGCCAACCGCAGTGCGCGCACCGAGCGCCTGAGCTATGCCCAGGCCGTCGCCAACAAGCCGCAATTCGACTGGGCCAGCTACACGCCGGTCAAGCCGAGCTTTACCGGCCGCCAGCTGCTGGAAGATATCGACCTGCGCACGCTGGCCGAGTACATCGACTGGACGCCGTTTTTCATCGCCTGGGACCTGGCCGGCAAGTACCCGCGCATCCTCGAGGACGAAGTGGTCGGCGAAGCAGCCACCGCGCTGTTCAGCGATGCCCAGGCCATGCTGAACAAGCTGATCGACGAGAAGCTGATCCGCGCGCGCGCCGTGTTCGGTTTCTGGCCGGCCAACCAGGTGCAGGACGATGACCTGGAAGTCTATGGCGACAATGGCGAGAAGCTCGCGACCCTGCATCACCTGCGCCAGCAGATCATCAAGCCGGACGCCAAACCGAACCTTTCCCTGGCCGACTTCGTCGCGCCGAAGGACAGCGGCATCACCGACTACGTGGGCGGTTTCATCTGCACCGCCGGCATCGGCGCCGAGGAGTTGGCCAAGGCCTACCAGGACAAGGGCGACGACTACAACTCGATCATGGTCAAGGCGCTCGCCGATCGTCTCGCCGAGGCCTGCGCCGAATGGCTGCACGAACAGGTGCGCAAGCAGTACTGGGGCTACGCCAAGGATGAGCAACTGAGCAACGAGGAGCTGATCCGCGAGCAGTACAAGGGCATCCGCCCTGCCCCCGGCTACCCGGCTTGCCCGGACCATACCGAGAAAGGCACGCTGTTCCAGCTGCTGGATGCCGACGGCATCAGCCAGGTCACGCTCACCGAGCACTACGCCATGCTGCCGACCGCAGCCGTCAGCGGCTGGTACTTCGCCCATCCCGAGGCGCAGTATTTCGCCGTCGGCAAGATCGACAAGGATCAGGTGGAAAGCTACAGCCAGCGCAAGGGCGAAGACATCGCCGTCAGCGAACGCTGGCTGATGCCGAACCTGGGTTACGACAACTGATCCCGCGGCGGGCGCCTGTGAGCGCCCGCCGTCGTTCCGCTCAATGGAGCTTGCACCATGTCATCCGAAACACCGCTGCTGATCGACGAACTCGAAACGGCCGACATGCTGATCATCGACGACCTGCATGCCTGGCAGTTCGCACTGAACGAGGCGCTGCTCGATGATGCAGACGCCGCCGCGGAGGCCAATCAGCCATTCGCCAGTGAAGACATCCTGCTGACCATCGATCTGGTCGACGGCCGCACGCGTCGCCAGTGGCAGTTCAGCTACAACCAGATCATGGAAGGCCAGCGCCAACCCGACGGCGAAAGCTGGCTGCTGGAAGGCCCGCACCGCCTGCAGTGCCTCAGCGCCATCGGCGGCGAGGACGAGGACGAGTAACGCGTCTCTAGCCGCCTCGCCCTGCGCGGGCGACGGCTATTGAACTCGTAGTCGTCCCCTCTCCGGCGGCTGCCGCTGACTTCGCACCCTCCATCAGCGGTCGTTCGATATAGCGATAGCTCAGGCCAGCAACGATCAGCGACATGGTTACGCAAAGCGCCACGCGCGGCAGCAGCGGCTGGTCATCGAGCCAACTCATGCACAGCAGCCAAACCGGGATATGGCACAGGTACAGGGAGAACGACAGCCGCCCGATTGTCTCCAACGGGCGCGACAAGGCGCCGAAGATCGCCTCGCTGGAACAGACCGCCAGCATGAATGGCACGGCCAGCACCAGCGTCGCCGCCGCCCAGCGAAACGAGGCGAGCGGTTCCAGGGCGATGGCCAGAATGCTCGCCGAGACCACCGCCAGACCGGTCACCAGCACTTTGGTGGTGGCGGTCATCGCCGCGATGTCGCGCTCGACGACGCGAAACTGATCCAGCGACGACAGCTTCCATAGCAGCAACCCCATGAACAAACCGTTCACCCGGAACAGCCACTCTGGCGCGAGCGGGTTGGCGAAGCTGAACCACAGCACGATGCCTATCACCGCCGGCCAGAACGCCCGGCGTAGCAGGAGCAGCAGCGGAAACAGCAGATAGAACTGCACCTCAAGAGCGATTGACCAGAAATAGCCAACATCCGTCTCGTGCAGGCCGTTGAAGACGTTGGCGAGAAAGAACGCCGCGCTCGCCGTCACGCCGAGCAGCGTGTCCAGCGAGTAAGCCGGCGCCCCACGCGGCGGCTCGACGACGCTGAACAGCAACACCACGGCCGCCCAGAACCAGGTCGGCAGCAACACACGGCGAATGCGTTTCTTGTAGAAGGCATACACCGCCTCAGCTTCGAAGCCCTGCTGCTTGCGCAGAAAGGTCGCGCCCATCAGGTAGCCGGAAATGAGAAAAAACAGATCGACGCCAATACCCGGCAGAAAGCGCTGCAGCAAGCCGTCCCACCAGTCCGCCTCCGCGCCGACCAGCATCACCGAGGCATGGGCCAGCAGCACCAGCATGATCGCTAGCCCGCGAAGAAATTGAATATTGCGATTCTTGCCGTGCCGCGCTCCGGCATCACTCATAAGCAGTCCGATATTCGCCAGCCGCCGCGACTTCCAGCCATTGCCTGGGTCATTCAGGATCGATTCCCTCTCCTCGGGGCCTGGTTCAGGTCTGGCCGGCCTCCCGCCGCACCTTGCCTCTAGCAAGACCAGTCGATACCCGTGTTGTTCAATCGCGAGCGCTTTGCAGCCTGCAGCAACGGGCTTCGACGTCCGCTATGATCGCGCCCCTCGTTTGGCCCAACCGGTAACGCCATGTCGTCGCTTGAACTGATCGCCTCGCTGCTCGGCCTGATCGCCGTATGGCTGACAGTACGTCAGAACCCATGGTGCTGGCCCATCGGCCTGGGCATGGTGTCGCTGTACGCCTGGTTCTTCTTCGACGCCAGGCTGTATTCACAGGTGCTGCTGCACAGTGTTTTCGCCGCCATGCAACTTTACGGATGGTGGACCTGGACACGCGGAGCGACTGGCGAGGGAGGCCGGCCCGTAACACGGGCAAGCAGTCGCGAAGCGTCCATTGGCATTGCCGGTGCAATACTCGTCAGTCTGCTGCTTGGCAGCGCCATGGCGAACTTCACCGCGGCTGCCTTCCCCTGGATCGACGCCACCCTGACTGCATTTAGCCTGCTCGCACAGCTGTGGATGGCACTCAAGCGCCTACAGTGCTGGGTTTTGTGGATCGTCCTGGATGTGCTGTTCATTGGCTTCTTCAGCTATCAGGGCTACTGGCTGACTGCCAGCCTCTACGCGCTGTTCACCGGGCTTGCCGTCATGGGGCTGCGGGAGTGGCGAACGGCGCAGGTGGCCACTCGATGAAGGTCTTGGTGCTTACCGGCCCGGAGTCCACCGGCAAAAGCTGGCTTGCCGAAAGGCTGCTGCGCACGTTCGGCGGTGTGCTAGTCGGCGAATACGTGCGTGACTACATCGAGCAGACGCAACGCGACACGACGTTTGCCGATATTCCGGCCATCGCCCGTGGTCAGCTGGCCCGCGAAGACACCGCGAGAACTCAGGCACCGCACCTGCTGATTCTCGACACGCACCTGCTGAGCAACATGCTCTGGAGTCATACGCTGTTCGGCGACTGCCCCGCCTGGCTCGAGGAGGAGCTACTGGCGAGGGATTACCACCAGCATCTGCTGCTCTCGCCGGAAAAGATCGAGTGGCACGCCGACGGCCAGCGCTGCCAGCCAGATATCAGCGAACGACTGGACTTCTTCGAGGCATGTCGCAGCTGGCTGGTGCAGCGGGATCAGCCCTTCGTCGAGATCGGCGGCAGCTGGACCGAGCGCGAGCGCCAAGCGATTGCACACACCCGCGCGCTGCTAGGCGAAAAGCCCTAGGACTGACGGTCGCGACGTAACAGCAGGCCGATGGCAAGCACAACCAGCAAGCTGCCGGGCAACCAGTGCACACCCATGCGTGCCGGCTGATCGAAGAACAGCAGCAACATCGAGACGAAGGGCACCAGGTAGCTGTAGGCCGTAACCGCACCGGGCGTGAGAACAGACGTCGCTCGCTGTTGCAGGAAAAAGGTCATGGCGCTGGAAAAAACGCCAAGGTAGGACACCAGCAGCAGATCGAGCAGGTTCATGCGCAGCAGCGACGCCGGTCGCTCCCAGATAAAGCCCATCAGGCCGATCAGCAGTGCGCCGGCGATCAAGCTCCAGAAGGTGCGCAAACCCGCCTGCCGGGGCAAAGTGCCGTTCGCCAGTCCCCATTTGCTGAGCACCGGATACAACGCCGAAGCGACACAGCCGAAGAAGAAACCCAACTCGCCCAGGCCAAACTGCATGCCGGAGAAATCGCCACCGTTCTCGGCCCATGCCAGCCCGAGCGCCCCGCTCGCACCAAGCGCCAGGACGGCCAACAGACGCCCGGCAGGCCGCTCGACACCCAGCCCACGGCCCAGGCAGTAAGCCAGCAGCGGCACGCTGACGAACAGCGTCGCCATCGACAGTGCACTGACCCGATGGGCCGCCCAGAACATGGTTCCGAAAAAGCCCGCCAGACATAGCCCCATGCCAGCGTAGAGCAGCATCGTGCGCCAACCCGGCCGCCCTTCGCTCTGGCTCCAGGCCAGCGGTGCCAAGACCAGCGCGGCGATGGCGAAGCGCATGGCGGTCAACAGCAGCGGCGGCAAGTCATCACTGAGCAAGCCCACCGCCGGAAACGACAACCCGACAAAAAGCGCCCAGAGCAGCATGCCAAGATGCGCGCGGGTGGTTCCGCCGCTTTCACCCTTGTGTGTTTCGGCTGCGCGGTTATCGAGACTGGTGTTGGCGGCATGAACATGAGGGTGATGGCTGCGGTTCAAAACGTCGCTTCCTGTTCGTTGTCCTCGCAGTCCAGTTTGGCGATTACAGACGCGAGGGGGACCGTCGAATGACCCTGATCGAGTGGCTGAGGTTCGGTTTGCGCGTCACGCTGATCGGCCGCCGGGTAACCGTATCGATGGTGATGTTCCAGAAGCCGGTGCTCGGCACCACGATCTTCGCCGGGAATTTATCGAACGCCCCACCGTGGTAGGTGTGGCGCCCGCCGTTCTTGAAACTGCGGAAATTCGCATCGTTCATCAGGCGGATGTTGCAGGTCTGCGAGCATTCGATGACGACGATATCGTCCTCGTTGAGGTGCTCGCGCTGGTGTATGAACTTCATCGACTGCTCCGACAGCGCACATGGCAACAAAGCGGACAACGATAGCATGCGCATCCCGCGAATCGGCCCGATGAAGTCGGAGCGGCATGCTGATGGTGCTCTTGCGGGCGGGTTGTGCCGCAGGCTGGCTTGTGTATCCTCTGCCCCATCTGCTCAATAACTGCCTCGTCCATGCCCAGCACGTCATTTCCCTGCTCTTCATGCCTGCCCGCGGGAAGCCGACTGCTGTTTCTCTTCGATACCGGATTGCTGGCCCTGTGGTGATACGCAGCTCGTCGCGCTGCTATCCACGCTGTCAATCCAGTCAATCGAGGAATGCCGCCCATGTCTGCGGTCCGTAACACCGTTCAGATCGATACCCCCATCGTGCGCAACGCGACCCGTTGCGGTTTCTTCATGGCCGGCTTCGGCCTTTCCGTATGGGCGCCACTGGTGCCCTATGTGCGCGAACGCATCGAGATGACCGATGCGGTGTTCGGCCTTTTGCTGCTCTGCATTGGCGTCGGCTCGCTGACCTGGATGCCACTGTCCGGCGTATTGGTAGGCCGCTGGGGCATCCGTCCAGTGCAGCTGTGTAGCGTCGTGCTGCTGGCGTTGGCCCTGGCCGGGATGGCGCTGACCGAATCGATGTGGCTGCTGGCCCTTGCACTGTTCTGCTTCGGCGGCAGCCTGGGCGTCATCGATGTGATCATGAACATTCAGGCGGTGCTGGTGGAAACCGCCGTCGGTCGCCGGCTGATGTCGAACTTCCATGGCATGTACAGCCTTGGGGCCATCAGTGGCGCGCTGATATTCACTGGTCTGCTGACCCTCGGCCTGGCGCCGGAGATTGGCAGCTTTCTGATGATCGGGCTGATCGTTGTGGCGAATCTTGGGCTGGCCCGCGGCTTTCTGCCGAATCGTGCGCCGGGGGGCGGCTTTGCGTTCGTGCGGCCCACAGGCGTGGTGCTGCTTGTAGGCCTGATGTGCTTCGTCGTGTATCTGGCCGAAGGCGCCGTACTGGACTGGAGCGCGCTTTACCTGACCGGAGAGAAAGGCCTCGAAGTGGCCAAGGGCGGCCTGGGTTACGCAGCCTTCGCCCTCATGGTGACCATCGCGCGTTTCGCTGGCGGCCCGCTGGTAAATGCACTCGGCACGGCGCGCGTCATCGCCTTTGGTGGTCTGCTCGCTGCCTTCGGCATCGTCCTGAGCCTTGCTGCCGAGCACTGGGCCGTGGCACTGATCGGCTACGGCTTGTGCGGGCTGGGTTGCGCCAACGTCTCGCCGGTGCTGATTTCCTCCTTGAGCCGGCAGGACGGCATGCCGGTGCAACTGGCCGTCACCGTGGCGACCACCATCGGTTTCGCCGGCGTCCTCGCCGGTCCGGCCATGATGGGCGTGGTCGCGCATTTCAGCTCGCTGGGCATGGCCTTCGCGCTGCTCGCCGTCCTGCTGGTCGGCATCGTGCCGTTCTGCCGTCGCTTCACCGCGTGACCCCGGATAGAATGCGCGCCCTATGCGAATCCCAGACCTGCAGCAACGCCTCGCCGACATCGGCGCCAAGCCCCGTCATATCGGGCGAATGACCCGTGCCTGGCTCAAGGGCCTGCCGCTCGATGTGGGCCGGCGCCAGCAACAGGCCGAGGACTTCCTGCCGCTGAGCGTGCGCGAAGGCCTGCCAGCACTTAACGCCGAAATTGATGGTCTGGCGCGGCTGCGCTCCGAACACCCAGCGGCCGACGGCTCGGCACGCCTGCTGGTGGAGCTGGCCGACGGACAGATGGTGGAAAGCGTGCTGCTGCCGCGTGACGGCCTGTGCGTTTCCAGCCAGGTCGGCTGCGCGGTGGGCTGCGTGTTCTGCATGACCGGCAAGAGCGGCCTGCTACGTCAGCTGGGCAGCGCCGAGATCGTCGCCCAGGTCGCCCTCGCCCGACGCTTCCGCCCGGTGAAGAAGGTGGTGTTCATGGGCATGGGTGAGCCCGCCCACAATCTCGACAACGTGCTCGATGCCATCGACCTGCTCGGCACGGACGGCGGCATCGGCCACAAGAATCTGGTGTTCTCCACCGTCGGCGATATACGCGTGTTCGAGCGTCTGCCGCAGCAGCGGGTCAAACCGGCGCTGGCCCTGTCGCTGCACAGCACCGATGCGGCGTTGCGTCAGGCGCTGCTGCCGCGGGCGCCGCAGATCGCTCCCGACGAACTGGTCGACCTCGGCGAAGCCTACGCCCGCGCGACCGGATTCCCGATCCAGTACCAGTGGACCCTGCTCAAGGGCATCAACGACAACCAGGATGAGATGGATGGCATCCTGCGCCTGCTCAAGGGCAAGTACGCGGTGATGAACCTGATCCCCTACAACAGCCTGGAAGACGATGAATACCAGCGTCCTGATGGCGAGCGCATCGTGCAGATCGTACGTTACCTGCACAGCCGCGGCGTATTGACCAAGGTTCGCAATTCGGCCGGCCAGGACATCGATGGCGGTTGCGGCCAGCTCCGTGCCCGCGCCGAGCAAGCGCTAGATCGCAAGCGGCGCGTTGATCGCGGCGCCTGAACCCGCAGGCCCGAGCCAGTGTCCCAGCGCAATACGATCGACGCCCCGCTCGGCCTCATACAGCAAGGAAAGCGCAAATCCGCATGCATACATTGGAACAACTGGAACGCGGCGAGCTGGCCGGAATCCGCCGTCTCGATCTCTCGGCCGGCCTGCAGAGCTTTCCGGAGGCGATCTTCGATCTCGCCGATACGCTGGAAGTACTCAATCTCTCCGGCAACCAACTCAAGAGCCTGCCGTCCGACCTGTCTCGCCTGCGCAAGCTGCGCATCCTGTTCTGCTCGGACAACCTCTTCACCGAGGTGCCGGATTGCCTCGGCGACTGCGAGCAGCTCGAGATGATTGGCTTCAAGGCCAACCAGATCCGCCATCTGCCCGCCGCCGCGTTGCCGCCGGCGTTGCGCTGGCTGATCCTCACCGACAACCAGCTGCAAGCGTTGCCTGACGAGATCGGCACCTGCCGACGCTTGCAAAAACTGATGCTCGCTGGCAATCAGCTGTCTTCGCTGCCGGATACGCTGGCCAATTGCGTCAACCTGGAATTGCTGCGCATCGCCGCCAACCGCCTGCCAGCGCTGCCCGCCTGGCTGCTGACGCTGCCACGACTCAGCTGGCTGGCCGCTGCGGGCAACTCTTTCAGCGATGCGAACGAAGCGATCAGCCTCGCTCGCCACTCACTACCGGCGATCCCGCGCGAGCAGGTCGTCCTGCATGAGCAGCTGGGCCAGGGCGCATCCGGCATCATATATCGTGCCGAGTGGCAGCAGAGCGGACAGCCGCCCAAGCAGATGGCTGCCAAACAGTTCAAGGGCCACGTCACCAGTGATGGCCTACCCCATAGCGAGATGGCCGCCTGCGTGGCCGCCGGCGCCCATCCAAACCTGATCGATGTTGCCGGGCCGCTGGCTGATCAGTCGGGTCAAACGCCCGGGCTACTGATGGATCTGGTCGAACCGGCCTTCCAGCCACTGGCTGGTCCGCCTGACCTGGCCAGCTGCACGCGTGACTGCTATGCCGATGATCTTACGTTCAGCCTCGATCAGGCGTTGCGCATCGCCCGCGGAGCGGCATCCGCAGTGGCACACCTGCACCAGCGCGGCATCCTGCACGGCGACCTTTACGCCCACAACCTGCTGGTCGATGCACGGGGCAACAGCCTGCTTAGCGATTTCGGGGCGGCATCCTTCTTCGAGCCGGAAAGCACCACCGGACGCGCACTGCAGCGCATCGAATCCCGCGCCTTCGGTTGCCTGCTGGAGGAACTGCTGCAACGCTGCCCTGGCTTCGATGGCGACCCACGCCATGGCACCCTGCTCGAGCTGCAGAACCAATGCTTATCCGAGCAACCGGAACACCGCCCCCATTTCCGCCAGCTGGCCACCACACTCGCCGCGCTCTGACGCGCCTTACCGGAGCGACCTCGCAATGCCGTCACCCGAAGAAGAACACACGCCCTACCCCAAGCCTTATTCGGATCTGCCCGTTGATCAGGACCCGTTCATTCGGGGGCTGCAACAGCGCCTGCCGGAACATCTGCGTGAATCCTTCAGCGAAGAGCAGCTCGACGCACTACGCAGCGTATTTGGCGCGCGCTCCTGGGTCAGGCATCGGGTCGATCTGCGCGGCACCATACGGTTGTGGAGCGATCGCTACTACTTCGCGATCGTTGCCGGCCGCAACAAGCGAAACCTGACGCGCCCGCAACAAAACCTCTCGCTGATCGCCAAGGCTGCGTTGGCTACCGTATTCCTGTTGTTCTCCGGCCTGGTCGGCCTGGTGATTCTTTATCTGCTCAAGTCCGCTCTGGGCATCAATCTGTTCCCAGGCTTCTCGCTGGGGCTGTGGGACTGGTTCAAGCAGAGCCTTTGAGCAAAGGTGCCTGGGAGTCCTTGCCGCTTGCCCGGCATCGCCAAATTAGTGGGGCCGCGGTTGATCAGAATCAAACCGGGTTCTGTACAGCGGGTGAAAACTGAATGCGCTGTTAACTTCACGAGCTTCCCAGGAGTTTGCGAAATGAACGACGCTTCGAACAAACAGCCCGTATCAACGGACGAAAAGAAGATCACGTCTGCGCCCCAGGAGCCCTGGCGCCCTTTGACTCCCTGCGCCGACAGGTAGACCGTCTTTTCGATGACTTCGAACGGCCCTGGCATCTGCCTTTCAGCCGCCATGGCATGGAGACTACACCGCTGTGGCAAGGCGGTCCCAGCCGCATGCCGGTGGTGGATGTTGTCGAGAAGGAAAACGCCTTCGAGATCACTGCGGAACTACCCGGCCTGGATGAGAAGGACGTCGAGGTAAAACTGGTCGGCAACAGCTTGGTCATCAAGGGCGAAAAGCGCCAGGAACACAAGGAAGAGAAGGACGGCTATCACCTTTCCGAAC
This sequence comes from Pseudomonas sp. SCT, assembly GCF_003864275.1. Lineage (NCBI taxonomy): Bacteria > Pseudomonadati > Pseudomonadota > Gammaproteobacteria > Pseudomonadales > Pseudomonadaceae > Pseudomonas > Pseudomonas sp. SCT. The sequence goes on along the minus strand of NZ_BDJA01000008.1, from coordinate 89,843 downwards.
GATCCTACGGCAGCTTCCAGCGCAGCTTCGCGCTGCCTGAAGGCGTAGACCGCGACAAGATCGATGCGAAATTCGGCAAGGGCGTGTTGCGCCTTTCGTTACCCAAGCAGCCGGGCTCTGCCGATGGTGCGAAAACCATCGCTGTTCAGGCCGAGTAACGATAGCGGGGCCGGACACGACAGGCCGGTCCCGGCTTTTCGCCAAGCGCGACTCTTCGCGCCCCCTCTCTTTCACTTCCGCCCGATCACCTTTGCCACGCTCGGCTAGACTTCGAAAAAGTCCCCATCCGAGGCAGCCATGAAAGATGAGCAGGAAAAAAGCCTGACGCTACGTGAGATGCTTGGCAGCGTACTGGCCGCTGCGCTGGGCGTGCAGAGCGGCAAGAACAGGGCTCGCGATTTCAGCCACGGCAAACCCAGCCACTTCATCATTCTTGGCGTAGGCTTCACCGCGCTGTTCGTGCTGCTGATCCTCGGATTGGTCAAACTGGTGCTGTACCTGGTCGGCTGATGGTCGCTACTGATGGCTGACCCAGAATATCGCGGTCCCTACCGCAAGCATGATCAAGCTGAAGATCGCCGCAGCGTCCACTACACTGTCGCGCTGGTCGTTTCTCACGGGACTTCTCCTCTGACAGTTCGATGACATCGAAAGCCTGCATTTACCGAGTGAAGACCACGTATCGCGGTTGCTCAAGGGCACAAGGCTATAAGCCAATTTCGACTGGTTTAGTTCTAAACATATTCCCAAACATCACTTTTGCGCATAACCACGAGCTGGTATCGTGCCGCCCTCCCTAATTGGGTGCGCGGCCGTGCGCGCGAATGCTGTAGACAGCCTGAAAACAGGACATTTATGTACGTTTACGATCAGTACGACCAACACATCATCGAGGACCGGGTCCGGCAGTTCCGCGACCAGACCCGCCGCTTCCTGGCTGGCGAACTCGCTGATGAAGAATTCCGCCCGCTGCGTCTGCAGAATGGCCTGTACATCCAGCGCTACGCGCCCATGCTGCGCGTTGCCGTGCCCTATGGCCTGCTCTCCTCCACCCAGGTACGCAAGCTGGCCGAGATCGCGCGTCATTACGACAAGGGCTACGCGCACATCAGCACCCGGACCAACGTGCAGTTCAACTGGCCTGAGTTGGAAGACGTGCCGGAGATTCTCGCCGAGCTGGCCACCGTGCAGATGCACGCCATCCAGACCAGCGGCAACTGCATCCGCAACACCACCACCGACCAGTTCGCCGGTGTCGCCAAGGACGAACTGATCGATCCACGACCATGGTGCGAGATCATCCGCCAGTGGTCGACCTTCCACCCCGAATTCGCCTTCCTGCCGCGCAAGTTCAAGATCGCCGTCAACGGTGCGGTCAGCGACCGCGCCGCCATCGAAGTACACGACATCGGCCTGGAAGCAGTGAAGAACGAGGCTGGCGAACTCGGCTTCCGCGTCTCGGTTGGTGGCGGCCTCGGCCGGACCCCGATTGTCGGCAGTTTCATCAACGAGTTCCTGCCTTGGCAGCACCTGCTGAGTTACCTAGACGCCATTCTGCGGGTTTATAACCGCTATGGCCGTCGTGACAACAAGTTCAAGGCCCGCATCAAGATCCTGGTGAAGGCACTGACCCCGGAAGTGTTCGCCGAGCGCGTCGATGCCGAATGGGCGCACCTGAAGGACGGTCCGACAACACTGACCGAAGCTGAAGTTCAGCGAGTCAGCAAGTTCTTCGTCGATCCGGCATACAAGGCGCTGGAAGATCAGGACGCGGCCCTCGCCCAACTGGGCGTCGAGCATCCGGGCTTCGCCCGCTGGCGCCAGCGCAACGTGGTCGCGCACAAGAAGCCCGGTTACGCGGCAGTCACCCTCTCGCTGAAGAGCACTGGCGTGGCACCTGGCGACGTCACCGACAAGCAGCTCGACGCCATCGCCGACCTGGCCGATCGCTACAGCTTCGGTGAGGTGCGCAACTCCCACGAGCAGAACATGATCCTGGCCGACGTCGAGCAGGCCAAGCTGTTCGAGCTCTGGCACGAACTGCGCGAGCTGGGTCTGGCTACGCCGAACATCGGCCTGCTGACCGACATCATCTGCTGCCCTGGCGGCGACTTCTGCTCGCTGGCCAATGCCAAGTCGATTCCGATCGCCGAATCCATCCAGCGCCGCTTCGATAACCTCGACTACCTGTTCGACCTGGGCAACATCGACCTGAACATCTCAGGCTGCATGAACGCCTGTGGCCACCACCATGTCGGCCATATCGGCATCCTCGGTGTGGACAAGAAGGGCGCGGAGTTCTACCAGGTCTCGTTGGGCGGCAGTTCCGGCCGTGAGGCGAGCCTCGGCCAGATCCTCGGCCCATCCTTCGCCCAGGACTCGATGCCCGACGTGATCGAAAAGATCATCAACGTTTACGTGGAGCAGCGTACCGAAGATGAACAGTTCATCGACACTTACCGCCGCATCGGCATTGATCCCTTCAAGGAGCGCGTCTATGCAGCGAATCATTAAGAACGATCAACTGGTCGATGAAACCTGGCACCTGCTGCCCAAGGAACAAACGCTCGACGACCTGTGCAATAGCGACGACCTGATCGTTCCGCTGCATCTGTGGCTAGATCACGCCCATGCGTTGAAAGCCCGTGATGGCGGCCTCGGCGTATGGCTCGATGCGCATGAGCAGGTCGAAGAAATCGCCGACGACCTGCAGCATTTTCAGGTCATCGCCCTGAATTTTCCGAGCTTCACCGATGGCCGCCACTACTCCAGTGCCCGCCTGCTGCGTGAGCGCTATGGCTATAAAGGCGAGATTCGCGCCATCGGTGACGTGCTGCGAGACCAGCTGTTCTACATGCGTCGCTGCGGCTTCGATGCCTTTGCCATTCGTGCCGACCGCGATCCGGTCGACGCGCTGGAAGGGTTGAAGGACTTTTCAGTGACCTATCAGGCTGCGGCGGATGACGAGCGCCCGCTGTTCCGTCGCCGTCAGGGCTGATACCAGCCCAGTCGAACCTGCAAATAAAAAGCCCGCCAATAGGCGGGCTTTTTATTGCTTCATTGATACATCCAGAAATTAGGGTGTTCGACCGGAGCGGTAGCCTCTACGGCCTTTTTTCCGGAAGCGATCTGTTTGATTTTCTCGGCAAGCTTCTTCATGAACGATTTCCTCGGTTGCGAACAGCACTGGCACTAGGTTCCGCCAATTGCCGCTTCCGAGGAAATTCATTGCCACTATCGCGTCGATAAACCGCTTAGCAGGCGCAACTCAATCGACACGTACCAATATCCGACCTACCTGGCCCCCGGCCAAGATGCGCTCGATCGCCTCTGGCAACTGCTCAAGAGCGATCTCGTGCGTCAGATCCTCGAGATTGACCAACTTCCATTGCAGCGACAGCTTGTCCCACATGGAAGCCTTGACCACCAGAGGGATCTCCACCGAGTCCACACCCAGCAGATTGACCCCACGCAAGATAAAGGGCAGAACGCTGGCCTGGAAATGAGTACCCGCAGTGAGCCCGCAACAGGCTACGCTGGCACCACGCTGCAGCGACTTGACCACGTTGAACAGGATGTCTCCACCGACGGTATCAACCGCCCCGCCCCACTGCTCCTTGAGCAAAGCCTTCTCCACACCTGCCTGCAATGCGGAGCGCTCGACGATCTGACTGGCACCCAGGCGAGTGAGGAAAGCAGCCTGATCAGCCTTGCCGGTTACCGCCGCGACCTTATAACCAAGACTGGCCAGCAGCGCGACCGCAATACTGCCAACTCCCCCCGTGGCTCCGGTCACGAGCACGGGCGCATCACCCGGCTCCAAACCGGCCTGTTCGAGCTTGTCGATACAAAGCGCCGCGGTCAGTCCGGCTGTGCCTAGGATCATCGCATCGCGCAGTGGCAGGCCCTGAGGCCGCTTGATCACCCAGGCAGCCGGAACGCGGATGTACTGACCGAAACCACCAGCGGTGTTCATGCCCAGGTCGTAGCCGGTGACGATCACCTCATCGCCTTCGGCGAATTCGCCCACACTTGACGAAGCCACGACGCCGGCCGCATCGATCCCCGGCGTATGGGGGTAGGACCGCGTCACGCCGCGGTTGCCGCTCGCAGATAGAGCGTCCTTGAAGTTCAGTGAGGAATAACGCACCCGGATGAGCACCTCACCGGCTGGCAGCTCATCGATACCACGCTCGACGACTTTGGATTCGAAACGGCCGTCGGCCACCTCGCTGACTTGTAGCGCCTTGAAGCTGCTCATCGCGGTCCCCTTGTCATTGCCAAAAACGTTGTTCGTTCAGCCGGCTCCAGCCTTTCAGCAAGCCGTGCTCCATGACCGTACTGGCCGCCATGCCGAAACGCTCCGGCAGGCTCTTCTTCTGTATGTAATGCAGCTGGAACAGTTCCGCTTCCTGGGCCCGTTCGGCAAGGTACTGATCACTGGTCTTCAGCTCGTCCGCCAGGTGCTTGCCCAACGCAGCGATGCCGAGCCAGACCTCCCCAGTTGCAACATCGTCTATCGAGAGGTTCTGCCGATAGCGGGCGACGAAGTTCTTGAACAGCTCATGGGTAGTTTCCAGGTCTTCCTGGAACTTCTCCCGCCCCTTTTCGGTGTTCTCACCGAAAACGGTCAAAGTCCGCTTGTACTCGCCCGCGGTGAGCACTTCGAAATCCACGTCATGCTTCTTCAACAGCCGATGAACGTTCGGCAACTGGGCTACCACACCAATGGAACCGAGAATGGCGAACGGCGCAGTAAGAATGCGGTTGCCGATGCACGCCATCATGTAGCCGCCGCTCGCCGCCACCTTGTCGACACAGACTGTCAGCGGTACGCCGGCATCGCGGATGCGCACCAGCTGTGACGCGGCCAGGCCATAGCCGTGCACCATGCCGCCACCGCTCTCCAGGCGCAGGACCACTTCGTCCTGCGGCGTTGCCATCGTCAGCAGCGCGGTGATCTCGTGGCGCAGGTTGTCGACGGCCGAAGCGCGGATGTCGCCATCAAAATCGAGGACGAACACGCGCGCGGGCGTTTCCGGCTTCTTGTTCTGCTTGGCAGCCTTGGCTTCGCGCTTGCGCAATGCCTTGAACGCATCCTTCTCCAGCACGGCCTGCTCCAAGCGCTCGCGCATCGATTTGTAGAACTCGTTGAGCTTGTGCACTTCGAGATGACCACCGCCCTGCTTGCTGCGCCCCCGGCGCATCGAAGCGAGAGCGATCAGCACGATCACGATTGCGACCACCAGCGTGACGGTCTTGGCCAGGAAGCTGGCGTAATCGACAAGAAATTCCACGTATTACCTCTCGGTGTGTTCCGGTTGCCGACAGACACCCTTCGGCAGCAAGCCGCCAGCATACCGATGGGCCTTGGGCTGGGCTAGCGCATGCAATTCAAACAAACGTTCGAATTATCGTTGACACTCCGGAACGATGTCCCTACCCTCGCGAAAAACAGTGCCGGCCGGAGCAGCATGCATGGGCAGTATCTACCTGATCAGACATGGTCAGGCGTCATTCGGCGCAGAAAACTACGACGTGCTCTCTCCTCTCGGTTATCGTCAGTCCGAAGCGCTTGGTGACTACCTGGCGCAACTTGATGTGACCTTCGATCGCTGTCTGAGTGGCGAACTTGAGCGTCAACAGGACACCGCACGCACCACGATTGCCAGACTGAGCACCCAGCCGGAACTCGAAATCGACGCGGCCTTCAACGAATTTCATGCCGATGCGGTTATCCGCGCCCACCTGCCCGACCTGCTCAAGGTCGAGCCAAACGCGATGCATATCCTGCGCAACGCCGCAGACCATCGGGCCGAGTTTCAGCGGTTGTTCAACTATATCGTGCATCGCTGGATTTCCGGTGAACATGAAAAGGAAGAACTCGAGAGCTGGCAGCACTTTCTCGACCGCGTGCGCGGCGGCCTGGAGCGTGTACTCGAGCACGCCGGCAAGCGGGATCGCATTGCCATCTTCACATCCGGCGGAACCATCACCGCGCTGCTACAGCTGATCATCGGCGTACCGCCGGTCAAGGCGTTCGAGATGAACTGGCAGATCGTCAACACTTCACTCAGTCTGCTGAAGTTTCGTGATCGCGATGTCGCGCTCGCCTCCTTCAATAGTCATGCGCACCTGCAACTTCTGAAGAATCCGGAGCTCGTCACCCATAGATGAGCCCAGCCCCAAGCGGCCTCGAGCTGCGTACCCATAACGACCAAAAAAGGAAACCCTCATGAGCAACGTCGCCGAGACTTTCAAAGGCATGCAGTCGAAGTTCAACCCCAGTGCCGCTGCCGGCCTGGACTTGGTGTTTCAGTTCAACATCACCGATGCCGAGAACTACTACCTGGTAGTCAAGGATGGCACTTGCGATCTGCAGCAAGGCGAATCCAGCGACGCCAATGTCACCCTAATCATGGACAGCGAAACCATGCAGGGCATCGTCAGCGGTGAAACCGATGGCATGCAGGCCTTCATGGGCGGCAAGCTGCGCGCTGAAGGCGACATGATGCTGGCCCTGAAGCTCAGCGAACTGTTCCCAGCCTGAGCCGCAGGCGAGCCTGCCAGGTGACACCAGAAACCGAAGTCTCAGACTTCGGTTTTTTTATGCAGACGAACTTTCCGCGAGCGAATCAGGCACTTTGATTGACCGGCAACACTCAGGCCAATAACGGCCAGCGCCGCTTGGTCTGAGGAACTGCGAGCATTAGATTACTGAATCATCTTGGGCACCGAACATAAGCAGAAGGGATAACAATGGCGCTTACAGATCAAACCACGCGAGTCCGAGAAGGCGAAGAACTGCCGGTCGATGTGATCGACACTTACCTCAAGGCGCACATTCCTGGGCTGGAGGGTACGCCGCAGATTTCGCAGTTTCCCGGTGGTGCCTCCAATCTGACCTATCTGCTGAAGTACCCTGAGCTGGATCTGGTTTTGCGCCGCCCGCCCTTTGGCCACAAGGCGAAGTCCGCCCACGACATGGGCCGTGAATTCCGCATCCTCAACCAGCTCAACGACGGTTTCCCCTACTGCCCGAAGGCCTACGTGTACTGCACCGACGAGTCGGTGATAGGTGCCGAGTTCTACGTAATGGAGCGGGTCAACGGCATCATCCTGCGCTCGGAACTACCTGCAGAGTTGAAGTTCGATGTGGCGCAGACGCGCGCGCTCTGCGAGAGCTTTATCGATAAATTTGTCGATTTGCACAATGTTGACTACCAGGCCTGTGGCCTCGGCGATCTGGGCAAACCGGACGGTTATGTGAAGCGCCAGATCGAAGGCTGGAGCGAGCGTTACGAGCGTGCGCTGACCGCCGATGCGCCCGCCTGGGAGCCAGTCAAGGCCTGGCTGAAGGACAAGATGCCAGCCGATCACCCCAAGCCCGGAATCATTCACAACGATTACCGCTTCGACAACGTGATCCTGAACCCGGACAACCCGATGGAAATCATTGGCGTACTGGACTGGGAGATGACCACGATTGGTGATCCGCTGATGGATTTGGGCAACACCCTCGCCTACTGGATCGAGGCCGATGATCCACAGCCCATGCAGGCGATGCGTCGGCAGCCGAGCCACCTGCCTGGCATGCACACCCGCCAGGGCTTCGTCGATTACTACGCACAGCGCGCCGGTATCGAGATTCCCTGCATCGACTTTTACTACACCTACGGCCTGTTCCGGCTGGCCGGAATCGTCCAGCAGATTTACTACCGCTTTTATCATGGCCAGACGCAGGACAAGCGTTTTGCCCAGTTCATCCACATGAACAAGCTGCTCGAGCAAAAGGCACTGCAAGTGATCGGGCAATCGAAGCTCTGAAGCCAACCCAAAGCCCCGTGCTCCACCACGGGAACGAACAAGAAAAGAGGAACGACCATGTCCAAGACCACCCTGTTCGACCTAGACGGCAAGATCGCCTTCGTTTCCGGCGCCAGCCGCGGTATCGGCGAGGCCATCGCCAAGCTGCTCGCGCAGCAAGGGGCCCACGTGATCGTATCCAGCCGCAAGATCGAGGGCTGCCAGGCAGTTGCAGATGCGATTGTTGCTGAAGGCGGCAAGGCCACTCCGGTAGCCTGCCATATCGGCGAGATGGAACAGATTCAGGCGGTATTCGCGCAAATCCGCGAGCAGTTCGGCCGACTCGACATCCTGGTCAACAATGCCGCAACCAATCCGCAGTTCTGCCACGTCCTGGATACCGACGTCTCGGCCTTTCAGAAGACTGTCGACGTGAATATCCGCGGCTATTTCTATATGTCTATCGAGGCCGGCAAGCTGATGCGCGAAAACGGTGGTGGCAGCATCATCAACGTCGCTTCCATCAATGGCGTCACACCGGGCAACTTCCAGGGTATCTACTCGATCACCAAGGGCGCCGTGATCAACATGACCAAGGCCTTCGCCAAGGAATGCGCGCAGTTCGGCATTCGCTGCAATGCGCTGCTACCGGGCCTGACGGATACCAAGTTCGCCTCGGCGCTGGTCAAGAACGACTCGATTCTGCAAATGGCACTTCAGCATATTCCGCTGAGCCGTGTCGCCCAACCGAGCGAAATGGCCGGTGCAGTTCTCTACCTGGCCAGCGACGCGTCTAGCTATACGACGGGAATCTCGCTCAACGTCGATGGCGGTTATCTGGCCTGACAGGCTCTGCGACAAAAGAAAGATGCAGCGAAAAAAGGGAGCCGTAAGGCTCCCTTCTTGTTCACCAGTTCTTCAGCGCCTCGGTCGCCGCTGCGTTTGCCGGCTTCGCGATCAGTCCGGTCGGCGCAAGCTCTACAATGTAAGCGGCGCCATCGGCAATCGGCATGTAATCCACGCGGAGCATCTGCGCATCGACCAGGTGCATGTCACGCTGTCCGAGTTCCAGCGATTGCCAGATATCCACGCCCAAGGGCTTCTCGCTCAGCTCAACGCGACCATAACGCGCGAGATTCTGCTGCTCGACTGCGAGATAGCGTCCGGATAGCCGCTCCAGTCGATAGCCTGATTCAAGGCCGATCAGTTCGGCCAGGCTTTTCCAGCGCAACATATGCAGGTCGAGCTGCCAGAGGTCGCCTTCCAGAATCGCCGTGCGCGTCTCCTTGCCCTGATCCAAACGGACTTCGTAGCGCTGCGGCCCCTGCGCCTGGAACGTCAGCGTAACCAACGGTTGCTCACTCGGCAGCGAGGCATAGGTACTGATGTCGTAGCCAATCAGGCCGATCAGCCCGGCCAGCGCGAGAACCGCGAAGCCACAGGTGCCGCGCAACCAGCCCATCAGCCAACTCCCCCCTAGCAGCAAGCGCAGCGCCACCAGCAGGACAATCACAGCCAGTAGCGCGATCACGATCGCGAGCCCGAGATATTGCATAGCCAAGCATCCTTTTCATTGGGTGCGACATTATCCGCAGCTGCCATCAGCACAGCCAGGGCCGGCATGGGACGGGGGTCACGGGTTGACGTTGTTCTTCTCGCAGAGCTGGATGCCAGTCATTCAATCTTCCCTTCCGCCAGCGTAATAGCCGCATTATCCTCCGCTGTCACTCAGCCCACCGAGACCCGCATGCCCTTCGCGCTTGAGCTCGCGCTCGACCCTTCCACTCTGGTGATTCTGTTCGCCGTAGCCTTCACTGCCGGATTCATCGATGCCATTGCCGGTGGCGGCGGGTTGCTGACCATCCCGGCCTTGCTGACTGCCGGACTGCCTCCGCACCTGGTGCTGGGTACCAACAAGCTATGCGCCACCTTCGGTTCAGCCACCGCCAGCTATACGTTTTATCGACGTCGCCTATTCGAGCCTGAGATATGGCGCCGCGCGCTTGTGGGCACTGCAATTGGAGCGGCGTTAGGTGCAGCACTCGCCCAATTCATGCCCGCAAGCTGGCTCAACCAGCTGCTGCCCTTGGTGGTTTCTGCCTGCGGTATCTATCTGCTGTTCAGCCACATGCCCGCAAAACCCAGTAGCGATGCGTTGGTCATCGGACGCAAGCGCCAGTGGCCTCAGAGTCTCTCGCTAGGCTTCTACGATGGAGTGGCGGGCCCCGGGACTGGCGCCTTCTGGACCGTCAGCAGCATGCTGCTCTACCCGCTCGACCTGCTCAGGGCCAGCGGCGTTGCGCGGACGATGAACTTCGTCAGCAATGCAGTGGCTTTGAGCGTGTTCGTGATCGGCGGGCACGTAGCATGGGTACTTGGCATCGGTATGGGCCTGGCACTGATGGCCGGCGCCTATTTCGGCGCGCGCACAGCGATCCGTGGCGGCTCTCGGTTCATCCGCCCGATATTCATTCTGGTGGTTCTGGCGATGAGCCTGCGTCTAGCCTGGCAGCACTGGGTCGGGACGGCCTAACCGACGAGCCAGATACAGCTCTATCAGGTAGCGGGCTATGGATTGGCGAGCGGGTAACGCCGGCAGGTTATCGATGGGAAACCAGCGCGCATCTTCGATCTCCTCGGGCTGAGGCACGATTTCGCCGCCGGCATATTCGGCATGGAACCCCAGCATCAGCGAATGCGGAAACGGCCAGCCCTGGCTCGCGACATACTGTGGCGGGTGAATGGATACACCGACTTCCTCACGCACCTCGCGCGCGACGCACTGCTCCACCGACTCGCCAGGTTCCACGTAGCCTGCCAGGGTGCTGTAGACGCCTGGAGCGAAACGCGGTGAACGCGCCAGCAGCAGCTCATCGCCGCGCGTGACCAGTACGATCATGCTCGGAGACAGTCTTGGATAGTGTTGAACGCCGCAAGCCGGGCAGTACATCGCTCGCTCGCCGGCTCGCGCCTGCATTGGCGAACCGCAGCTGCCGCAAAAACGATGCTGACTCGCCCATGTACCTATCTGCGTGGCGTATCCAAGGAGCTGAAACAGGTCCCGATCGTCGCCCTGCATGAACTGGCGCAGGCCCTGCCAGCGTGCGCCGGGCACATCGGCTTGGAATTCAAGCTCGAACAGAAAAACCGGTTGCCCGTCAAAATGCCCCAGCCCCTGCTCGCTCAGCACGGGAAGCTCCAGGCGCTTGAGCCAGTCCCGTGGAAACAGCGCGCCATTATCGTCGAGCAGGAACTGCTGCCGGCAGTGCACTACCACCCAACCCCCAGGGAGAGTGGGGTCGAGCAGCGCCGCCTGCCAGCGCAGACTCATCAGGCCGCTACCGGCATGCCCAGCGCGCGTACGCTCTCGCTGGCCAGATCAAGCACGCTTACGCGCGAATCGTCGCGCCGCAATACCGCCCCGCCTTCGAGGTAGTACTCCAGGCTGGTCAGGGCGTCGGCAAGGGTTTCCAGCAGCTGCTCGGGGGGCATCTGATTCGATTCGAGCATGTGCTTTTGAATGAAATCAGCGCAGGCGCCAATCAGCTCCGCCGCACGCTCCTGCTCGAGGAAGCGTAATCCACCTCGCACGGCCTGGAGGCTGAACGGCACGTTAGCCAAGTGCAGCTTTTCACCGTTGGATTCCAGATAGGCAGTAATCGCGCGCTTGGCCAGGGCCAGCCCGGCGGTCGCTTCGTCGATCACCACGATACGCGCCTCGGTCAGCTGATGATTGGCGAAGGCTTCCGCCTCCATTCCGGGACGCGCAACCTGAGGCTTGCTTTCACGTCGATCGCCACGTTCGAGGCTGGCTACCATGCTCTCGACGTAGAGCACCGCGTCGGCGAGACGTTGGATAACCTGCGGCTCGGGCGCATGCGCCAGGCTCCAGCCCGACACATCGCCCAGCTGCGCCTGCAAAGTGCTGGCCGCAGACGAAAGACCAACCATGCCAAGGGTTTTGGCCATCTTGCCGAGCAGGTTATGCAGGTTCGAATAGGCTTCCGCCTGCGCAGTACCACGCTCGATCAGATCCAGGAGGTCCTTCAGGCTAGCCAGCTCCTCGCGAATTGCCGAAGACAGCGAACGCATGACTGCCTGGCCAGGACCAGCCAGCCGCTGGGATTCCTCTTCGAGCAGATGGTCAGTGAATGGCAGCGGGCTTAACGAGAAAACCTGGCGAACCTGGCTGGCGATCGGTCCTTGGGTATCCGCCAGAGCGACAACATAGAGCAGCTCTTTGAGCAGGCTGCGCGGGGCTTCATATGCAGGATTGCCAAGCACCTGCTTGAGTTCGCGATCGAGCCGCGAAAACAGCTGCTTGCGCGACTTGCGCGGCAGCAGCTGGCCGTCGAGCTGGGACTCGAGAGCAGCGCTGCCGATCCAGCACAGCCGGCTTGCCGGTGATTCGATGAACAGGTGATCCAGGCGCGTCAGTGCACGCCCCATGAGCTTCAGGCTGGCAGGCAGATTGTCTTCACGGATGAACCCCAGTAATCCAACCTGATACATCTGACGCAAGCGCCGTGCCTCGGCAACTGGCGCAGCACCGGACCGGGCCGGTACATCCACTGCAGGACGAGCATGATCAAGACGAACGCTGAAGAAGAAACTCTCCGGCAAGGCGGGCTGTGCACAAGCCTGTCGCAGCGCGTTGATGGCTGGAAGCAGCAGCTCGGGAATTTCTTGCCGGCTGGCGTCGACGCTTTCCAGATAGCGTCGCAGGACATAGAGCGCGTTGCTCAGCGCGGCCAACTGCACGTCGCGATCTTCCCCGGCACCAACGGGGATATCGGTCGCCAGCTGCAGAATCTCCTGCGCCAGCAACTCGGCTCCGGTCAGCTCGATGAGGTTGAGCGTGCCGCGCACCTGCTTGAGGTTTTCCACGGCCTGCTGCAGCAGGCCACCGTTATTGCGATCGATGATGAAGTGTTCAAGGCTCTGCTCGGCCTCTTCCATGGTGGCGAACAGTTCGTCACGTACCAGACCGAGTGAAGTAGCTCCAGTAACCATGCCTAGTGCGCCTCCCGCGCAAACGTGTGATGGCGCATCAGTCGGCAAAGTCCGGCTTTTGTTTGCTCATATGGGCAGCGATGGCGACCTTGATATCCGCCGACTGCAGCATGGCCGCATTCCAGGTGGCGATGTACTCGAGGCCGTCGTCGACACGATGATCACGCATATAGCGGATCATTTCCTTGGTGCCGCGAATCGCGACAGGTGATTTGCGGGCGATGTCGCGGGCCAGCTCCAAAACGCCGTCCATCAGCGCCTGCTGGTCGGCATAGGTGCGATTGACCAGACCGATGCTGCGTGCCTCTTCACCGTCGATTGTGCGCCCTGTAAAGGCAAGTTCACGCATCATGCCATCGCCGATGATGCGCGGCAGACGCTGCAAGGTCCCGACATCGGCGGCCATGCCCATGTCGATTTCCTTGATCGAGAATTTCGCGCTTGCAGTGCTGTAACGCATGTCGCAGGCCGAGATCAGATCAATGGCGCCGCCCAGACAGTAGCCCTGGATGGCCGCGATGACCGGCTTGCGGCAGTGATCGACTGCGTTGAACGAGGCCTGCAGAGAAAGGATCTTGCGGCGCAGCCGCTCGGCGTTGCGCCCGACATCGTTGCCCAGCTGGCTGCCGACAGAAGCCAGCAGTTGCAGATCGATGCCAGAAGAGAAATGCTCACCGGCCCCGCTGAGGACCACGACGCGCACCTCGTCGGTGGCATCGACCCAGTTGAAGATATCGATGATCTCCGACCAGAACGCGGCGTCCATCGCATTGATCTTCTCGGGTCGGTTGATCACGACGCGGGCAATCTTGTCTGCCAACTCTACACGGAAGGCTTTGTATTCGGTCACGCTATCATCCTCGACAGCAAGGGCGCATGGGGGGCGTCATGGCGGACAGGCCGCACGACGGTGGGCAACTATAACAACTGGCACCAGAACGAGTGAATGTCGATGCAGACGATGTGATACAGACCACGCCGGCAGTCGACCCGTTCATGCCGCGGTAGAGGGCCGCGTCGCTGACCCAACGCTCATTCACGGATGCAGTCAACGGTGTACGAACTACCACCAGCCCCGACTTCGTGTTGCAGGCCGTGCACATCGGCATCGAATCCAGGAAAGCGTTCGGCGAAATCACGGGCGAAGCGAAGGTAATCGAGAATCGAGCGGGTCTCCCCGGTAAAGCGCTCACCCGGCATGATCAGCGGGATACCCGGCGGATACGGCACCAGCATGACCGCCGCTATGCGCCCTTCCAGCGCTTCGATCGGCACCGCCTCCACCTCGCCGCGAACCAGCTTGTCGTAGGCCTGTGCCGGGGTTATCGCGGGCTCTGGCAATGCGGTGTACATCCTGCGCATGGCTCGCGCCGTGGCGTTCTCGCAATAGCAGGCATGCAGGGCATCGCAGAGGTCGCGCAGGCCCATTCCGGCGTAGGTTGCCGCACCCTTACGGGCAATCGAAGGCAGAGCCTCTACCAACGGTATGTTCGCGTCATAGTGGCGCTTGAACTCCAGCAGCTCGGTAAGCAGCGTGCTCCATTTGCCCTTGGTGATGCCCATGGAAAACAGTACGAGCATCGAGTACAGCCCGGTCTTCTCCACCACCAGACCGCGCTCCCAGAGAAACTTACTGACTACCGCCGCCGGAATGCCACTTTTGCCCAGCGCGCCGGATGCGGTGAGGCCGGGCGTGACGAGCGTGACCTTGATTGGATCGAGCAGCACGTAATCGTCGGCGATTTCGCCGAATCCGTGCCAGTCGGCCGTCGGCTCCAACAGCCAGTCCGGAGTCACCAACGCCTCAGCGCCGTCGACCAGTGGCGGCTGCCAGATGCTGAACCACCAGTCGTCCGCATCGATGTGCTGGCGCAGATTGGCCAGCGCCCGGCGAAAGCTCAGCGCCTCATCGAACGTCTCCTGAATCAACGAGCGGCCGGCCGGACCTTCCATCATCGCCGACGCTACGTCCAGCGACGCGAGGATTCCGTACTGCGGCGACGTGGAGATGTGCATCATGAAGGCTTCATTGAAGCGGTCGCGATCGAGCTGGCGTGTCTGGCTGTCGAGCACATGAATCATCGACGCCTGGCTGAACGCCGCCAGCAGTTTGTGCGTGGAATGCGTGGTGAAGACCAGCGGCCCCTGCTCGCGGGTATCCATGCCGTAACGACCATCGTAGAACTCGTGAAACGCCGCGTAGGCATACCAGGCCTCGTCGAAATGCAGTACCTCGACATTGTCGGCGAGGGTGCGCTTGATCAGGTTGGCGTTGTAGCAAAGCCCGTCGTAGGTCGAGTTCGTCACCACCGCGAGCTTGACCTTCGGCGGCCGGCCTCGCGCCAGCGGGTTGGCGGCGATCTTGGCCTGGATCGACTCGCGGGTGAACTCCTCCAGCGGAATCGGGCCGATGATGCCTAGCTCATTGCGCGTCGGGCTCATGTAAAGCGGTATCGCTCCGGTCATGATGATCGCGTGCAGGATCGATTTGTGGCAGTTGCGATCGACCAGTACCAGATCGTCCCGGGCGACCATCGAATGCCAGACGATCTTGTTCGCCGTCGAGGTGCCGTTGATCACGAAGAAGGTGTGGTCAGCACCAAAATTGCGTGCCGCACGGGCTTCTGCCGCCGCCACCGGCCCGGTGTGATCAAGCAACGAACCGAGCTCGGGCACCGAAACCGAGAGGTCCGAGCGCAGCGTGTTTTCCCCAAAGAACTGATGAAAGGCCTGGCCAACCGGACTCTTGCGGTAGGCAACACCGCCACCGTGACCGGGGGTATGCCAGGAGTAATTCGACTCACCGGTATGCCGGACCAACGCGCTGAAGAATGGTGGCAGCAGATCATCCAGGTAACTGCGCGCGGCGCGCGCGACCTGGCGCGCGAGGAACGGCACGGTGTCTTCATACAGGTACAGCAGACCGCGCAACTCGTTGAGGTCGGCCATCGCTTCGGCCGGCGCGTTTTCGATGGTGACCTGCTCGCCCAGCGCAAAGATCGGCAGGCGCGGGGCGCGGCGACGGGCGACGCGGATCAATTCCACCACGTCATGCAGCAGACGCTGGTTGTCCCCAGCGCCCTCCGCCGCGACCAGGATGCAGGCCAGCCCGTGGTGCGTCGAGGCGACGATGCGCCCCTCGTTCGAACTGGCTGTGGGCAGGATATTGAAGCCGTCGCGTTCCAGCTCGGAAGCGATACCACGTACTCGCTCACCGGCGACGGTGTCAGCCTTTATGTCACGGTGAACGATGAGGATGGGGAATTTCAGGTCTTTATACATGCGCACTCTCTGCGGACGATCCATCTACAGGGTAGAAGGGTCCGCAGCAAAGCAACAGCGCATAAAGAAGACGGGACTCCGGATCAGCCTTCCAGCTGAACCCACAACGGGGCCGCACCCGCTGCTTTTTCGATGGCAGCCATGCGCGCAACGTGCGCAGCAAGCTCCTCGTCGCTGGCACGCAGGACCCTGGTGCGCGGCCGATCCGCCGGCAGCCGACGAATCGGAGTGGGTTGTTGCCGTCCACCATCGGAGCTTTCGCCGTCGCCGGCAAGAGACAGATTCGTCTGCCCGCCGGTCATGGTCAGCCAGACGTCGGCCAGAATCTCGGCATCGAGCAGAGCGCCGTGCAGATCCCGGCCGGAGTTGTCCACGCCGTAGCGCTTGCACAGCGCATCGAGGCTGTTGCGCTGGCCAGGGTGCCGCTCGCGCGCCATCAACAGGGTATCGAGTACCGAGCAATGCTCGGCAATGTCCGCACGCTCCTGCTGACCGAGCAGAGCAAACTCATTGTTGATGAAGCCAAGGTCGAACGCCGCGTTATGGATGACCAGCTGTGCGCCCTTGATGAATTCGAAGAACTCATCAGCGACATCACGGAAACGCGGTTTGTCGACGAGAAACTCGTTGGTGATGCCGTGAACGGCGATCGCCCCCTCGTCCACTTCGCGGTCAGGCTGCAGATAGACGTGGTAATGCCGTCCAGTCAGGCGACGGCCAATCACTTCGACACAGCCAATCTCGATGATCCGGTGGCCATCGGCCACCGGCATGCCGGTCGTTTCGGTATCCAGCACTACGCTGCGCATGTTGCTTCGCTCACTTACACAATCGGTTGACGTTTTGCCTGCACTACACCGCGGTTGGCCAGCAGGTCGGCGTGCTCGTTACCGGGGTGCCCGGTATGACCGCGAACCCACTCCCAGCTCACCTGATGGCGGTTGACCTGCTCGTCGAGCTGCTGCCATAGATCGGCATTCTTGACTGGCTGCTTGCTTGCCGTTTTCCAGCCGCGCTTCTTCCAGTTGGGCATCCAGTCATTGATGCCCTGCATCACATACTGCGAGTCGGTTACCAGGCGCACCTTGCACGAACGCTTCAGCTCGGCGAGCGCGCTAATGGCGGCCATGAGCTCCATGCGATTGTTGGTAGTCTCCGGCTCGCCGCCCCAGAGCTCGCGCTTGACGCCTTTATAGATAAGCAGCGCGCCCCAGCCGCCGGGGCCAGGATTGCCCTTGCAGGCGCCGTCGGTATAGATCTCGACCCAGTCGTCACTCATTTCGATCGCTTACTCGGTTTGCCGGCAGAGTTAATCTTCAAGGCAGCCGGTGCTGTTCGGCGTCGCGGCGACTGATCTTGGCCACTGGCATCGGCAACAACTTGCCCATCCGCTCGCGGCGCTCCTGGCGCAAGGGCCGCAGGCCGATCATCAGCTTGCGCGCCACCAGTAAATAGAAGCCGCCAGTAGGCGCCTGCAACTGCTGTCCAATCGACTCCAGCCGCGACAAACGCGCCTGCCAGTCGCTCGAAGAAAGCGGCGGACAATAGCATCCGAACCGGCGTTTCTCCAGCGCGAATCCCAGCAGGTTCAGCCAGTCACCAACCCGCGATGGGCGAATACAACGGGCTTCGCGAAATACCTCGCGTGACAGCAGATGGCGCACCCCCCAGGCACTCCAGGGATTGATCCCGACGATCAACAGATGCCCGCCTGGGCGCACTCCGCGCGCCGCTTCACGCAGCAGCCCGTGGGGAGAAAGACTGAAGTCCAGGGCATGCTGCAACACCACGACATCGGCGGCATGCTCGCCGAGCGGCCAGGCCTGCTCCTCACAATGAATTTCCACCCCGGGTAAAGGCGCACCCAGGCGGACGCTGCGTTTGATGCTCTCTGGCTGCACCGGCTCCCCGCTGAATGGGCCGTTATGCACCAGATAACTGCCGAAACAACGCGCCAGCTCTTCGGTCAGCACATGCTTTTCCTGAGCCAGCAGCTGCTGGCCCAGCGGTCCTGCAAACCAGTCGGATGCCTGATTGATCATGGACAGCCAATGGTCGCTGGCCTGGGTGGACGGTTGATCGTTCATCGCTCGGCTCCGTTCGCGGCGCGGTTCTGCGCGGCGCAGCGTTCGCTCGGGTTCAACTTTTTCATCGGACTGCTAGGATGCGCCTTTGTCCCTCGCTTGGCGACCCGCCCCATGTTGAAGATCGAAGCACTCCCCGCCTTCACCGACAACTACATCTGGTTGCTGCAGGACGATGCAACGCAACGATGTGCCGCCGTAGACCCAGGTGATGCCGCACCGGTACTGAGCTGGCTGCAGGATCACCCGGACTGGCGACTCAGCGATATCCTGATCACCCACCACCATCACGACCACGTTGGCGGTGTCGAACGACTCAAGACGCAGACAGGTGCCCGCGTTTATGGGCCGGCAGCCGAGAACATTCCCGCACGCGATGAAGCACTGAGCGATGGCCAGCGCATCCGCGTGCTGGATAAGGATTTGGAGGTGATCGCGGTTCCGGGGCATACCCTCGGGCATATCGCTTACGTTCACAGCGATGCCGAGCAGCCCTGGCTACTGAGTGGCGACACGCTGTTCGCGGCGGGATGTGGCCGACTTTTCGAAGGCACACCCGAGCAAATGTTCGCATCGCTGCAACGTCTGGCCAGTCTGCCGGACGACACCCTTGTTTACTGCACCCATGAATACACCCTGAGCAATCTGCGCTTCGCCCAAGCGGTGGAGCCATATAACCAGGAGATCCAGCAGCGCGTGCGCGAGGTAACCGTTCTGCGTGAAGAGAACCACTTCAGCCTACCCACTCGAATGAACATCGAGCGCGCTACCAACCCTTTTCTGCGCAGCAGCGTTGAGGCTGTCCAGCAGGCCGCAAGCGAGCACTGCGGCCGTAGATTAGAGGATAACGTCGCGGTTTTCGCGGCTTTGCGGGCGTGGAAAGACCGTTTCTGACAAGCTCGACAGGTTCCCGAAACGGAGCCTGCAAACTTGACCCCACCAGGGTGCGTTCCTAGAATCCCCCGAATTTTTGTTTCCCGGGAAGATTCCAGCCAATGCCGCCAGCTCCCAAGAAACGCCACGAAACGGACGCCTTGGCAGCCTCTGGTCGGGCGTTGGCTCTCGCCATATGCGTCGCCCTAGCGGGCTGTCAGAGCAATGCCGTGCGCGATGAGGCCCGCGAGCAGACAAGGCGCGCAACCACACCTGTGGCACAAGAACCCATCTGGCTGAACGACACCACCGCCATCACCGAACACGAAGATATCTGGGAGCGAATCCGCGAGGGCTACAAGCTGCAGGAGCACCTGGACAGCAACCCACGCATCGAGCAACAGCGCCTGCTGCTCTCCAGCCGTCCAAAGTCCATCGAAGTTGTCAGCGAGCGTAGCAGTCCGTTTATCCACTACATCGTCGAGCGTCTTGAAGAGCGCGACATGCCGCTGGAGCTGGCGCTGCTACCAATCATCGAAAGCTCCTACGATCCCTTCGCCTACTCCCCTGCCCATGCGGTCGGGCTCTGGCAATTCATCCCCTCGACAGGTCGGCATTTCAACCTTCGTCAAACCAGCTGGTATGACGGCCGCCGCGATATCACTGCGTCGACCAATGCTGCGCTACGCTACCTGAGCTACCTGCATGGCCTGTTCAACGGCGACTGGCTGCTAGCCCTGGCGGCTTATAACGCAGGCGAAGGCACGGTCAGCCGAGCGATCGAGCGCAATCAGAAGCTGGGACTGCCAACCGATTACTGGAACCTCCCACTGCCACGCGAGACCCGCGACTATGTGCCCAAGTTGCTGGCGCTGTCGCAGTTGATCCAGGCGCCCGAGGCTTACGGCATCAACCTCAACCCGATCGCCAACGAACCCTACTTCGAGGTGATCGCGCTCAAGCAGCGCATGGATCTGGCGCGGGTGGCCAAGCTCGCCGACCTGGACGAGGACGAGCTGTATCAACTGAATCCCGCCTTCACCCGACGCATCACGCTAGACGGCCCGCAACAGCTTCTGGTGCCGATGGAAAAGGCCGAGATGCTGGCAGCCAACCTGGCACTGATGAAACCGCAGGACCTGGTCGACTGGCAGCAGTATCAGGTGCGTTCAGGGGACACGCTGGGTGTCATCGCCAACCGGCATCACCTGACGGTCAACATCATTCGCGACGTCAACCGCTTGAAGAGCGATACGCTACGCGTCGGCCAGGTCCTCAGCCTGCCGACCAGCAGCGACGCGAAAGCCTCGCGCGAGCTGCTGCACGCCGTCGCGCGACAGCCCGCGTCGACACCGCGCACCTACCGAGTCAAGACGGGTGACAACCTCTGGGATATCGCCAAGGCGCAACGGGTGTCGGTACGCGATCTGCAACGCTGGAACAGGCTTTCCGGGAGCCAGCTGAAGGTTGGCCAGGCGTTGTTCCTGCAAGGTCCGGCAACCAGTACGCCGGCGAAGAAAGACAACTCGCCGACCTATTACAAGGTCCAGAAAGGCGATTCGCTTTACCAGATCGCCAAGCGCTTCAACGTGCAACTGACCAACCTGAAGACTTGGAACCCCAAAGGCACCGAAGTGCTGCGACCTGGCCAGCTGCTGACGCTCTATCTTCCGAACTGAACAACGAAACTCAGTTGACCGGCCGTTTGCTCAGCGACCCCAGGCAGCGACCAGTCAACTGGGTAAAGCGCTGGAACGCAACGAATTGTTCGTGTTTCAGCGCTCGCCCGGAAAGCCTGCAGTCGCCATAGATCACGCCGATTTCGCGAGGCCCGGCCATCAACGGCGCGATGAAGAACATGCCACTGCCGAAGCACTGACGCAGCGGCTGGGTCACCAGATCTGCCAAGTTGTAACTGGCCGGCACGCCCATCCACAGCGCCTGTCTATGGCGCAACGCATAGCTGAATATATGCGGCTGCTCGGGCTGTTCAGCTGGCATCACGAACTCCTGCAACCAGGCCTCAGTGCCTTCGCCTATGGCACAGCGAGCCTTGAAACGTGTCTGCTGATCAGCCAGCACGGCCACCATGACTCGCTCCAGCCCGACGCCGTGGTGCAAGCCGCTGAGCAGCGTATCCAGAATTATCCCGGCATCGCCTCCGCCCATCGCCATCAGGCCAAGATCCTGCAACGATTGCTGCAGCAGTAGCAGATTCGGCTGCAACAAGGCTGCCTGACGCTGAGCCTGCTGCAAGCGAATCTGCTCCGGGTCGGTACTGGGAATGAGCCTGCCCAGACGACTAGCCCCGAAGGTCGTGGCTACCTCCACGGTTTCATCGGCGCTGGCGAGAATCTGCTGCAGCGCGTCAGCCTCCTCTACCCCAGTGAAGTCAGCGACGGCCTTGGTCAGTGCCGCCATCCGCTCGCACTCCCAACCGCCCAGCGCGGCTTCACTGATCTGCACGCCCAACGCTACCGCGCGCGCCGCCGGATCGCTGCTGGCCACCTGGCTATGAGCGAGACTGGTCAGCTCGCCCAGATTCCAACTCCGAACCAGGCCAAGACTGAGCTGCCGAAAACTCGTACCCAGGACCGCCTGAACCGCCTCATCAGCCTTGACGCCCAGTTGCGCCAGCTGGACGGCCAGCTCATCGACCTGCTCGCCCCCGCAGCCCCAGAACGCCAACTCACCAATGTTGTAAAGCAGCGCAGCGATGAACACTTCTTCATCATGGCGGGACAGCACGTAGCCGGCGATATTGCGCGCCTGCACCGCCGCGTGAAACGAGCGGGCGAGCAGCTCCAGCAACTGCTCCCGCGGGGCGCGCTCGAGCAGGCTGTCGATCAGCGTCACCGACAGGCTGATCAGGCGCACATTCTCGAAGCCGATCATCACGATCGCCCGGGAAATCGTCTTGATGGTTTCCTGCGAGGGGTTGTAGTAGCTACTGTTGCCGACTCTGAGCACTTTGGAAGTCAGCGCGGCATCACGCAGTAGAACGTCGGCGAGCTGCTGTACCGAGGCGTGCTCATGTACGGCAAGGCGTTGCAGATCCTTGACCACGGACGCCAACGCCGGCAGTTCCGATTGATTGAGGCGGTCGACCCACGCCTGCAGACCCTGGGCACGTACATCCAAGAGGTCGTCGCTCCACAATGCCATTACGGGAAATGACCCGCAGTTTGCCCGAGGTGCCCGGCCTTTTTCCAGCGCATACAAGCTGTTACTGTACCGGCCCGAGAAGCCCGTAAGCGCCAAGGATCGGATCCCCCGTCTGATGCGAGCCCTGCTACTGTTACTGACCTGCCTGGCCTTGAGCTTTCCCGCCCTCGCCACCATCAGCGAAAGCCATGGTTATGCGCAGTTCGGCACTCTTAAGTACCCAGCCTCGTTCACCCACTTCGATTGGGTGAACCCGCGCGCGCCCAAGGGCGGCCGGATCAAACTGATGGCATCGGGCACCTTCGACACGCTCAATCCCTATACCTTCAAGGGCACCAGCCCAAGCGCAACACCGGGCTTTCTGCAGTACGGCATCAGCGAGCTGAACGAGCCGCTGATGGTCGGTACCGGTATCTACGATCCGTCCGGAGACGAGCCCGCCTCGAGCTACGGGCTGATCGCCGAATCCGTTGAGTACAGCGACAACAACAGCTGGGTGGTCTTCAACCTGCGCAAGCAAGCCCGCTTCCATGACGGCAAGCCGATCACCGCCTACGATGTCGCCTTTTCCTACCGCCTGCTGGTCAAGGACGGTCACCCTCAGTACCGCACCAATCTGCAAGGCGTGAAGCGCGTCGACATCCTCAATCGCCATCGCATCCGCTTCGTCTTCGAGCAGCCGAACAATCCTTTGCTGGTCATGCGTCTCGGCGAATTGCCGGTACTGCCGCAGCATTACTGGAAGAACCGCGACTTCAAGGCCACCACCTTCGAACCGCCGCTGGGCAGCGGCCCCTATCGCATCACCCATGTACAGCCCGGACGTCAGGTGGTGTTCGAGCGGGTGCGCAACTGGTGGGGCGCCAAGCTTCCGGTCAACCAGGGCAAGTACAATTTCAACCGTGTCGACGTGGAGTTCTATCGCGACAGCGTGGTGGCATTCGAAGCCTTCAAGGTCGCTGAATTCGATTTCTACATCGAGCACCAGGCGAAGAACTGGGCCAACGGGTACGAGTTTCCCGCCATGCTGCGAGGCGACATCATCCGCGCCGAGATTCCCCACCAGATTCCCACCCAGACCCAGGCGCTGTTCATGAACAGCCGCCGCGCGACGTTCGCCGACCAGCGCGTGCGCGAGGCCCTGGGCCTGATGTTCGATTTCGAGTGGACCAACCGCGCGCTGTTCTATGGCGCCTACCGCCGCAGCGAAAGCTACTACCCCAACAGCGACTTCACCGCGACCGGCAAACCTGAGGGGGGCGAGTGGCTACTGCTCTCCCCCTATCGCAAACAGCTCCCGGCCAAGCTGTTTACCGAGCCGTTCGAACTGCCGCGAACCGACGGTCGCGGCATCCCGCGGGAAACGCTGCGTCGTGCGCTGGGCCTGCTCGCCGAAGCGGGCTGGAAAGCCTCGGACGCCGGCCTGCTCAATGGTGCCGGGCAGCCACTGCGCTTCGAGATCCTGCTGGTCAACCCGCGGCTCGAGCGCGTCCTTCAGCCCTACGTCGAGAATCTCGCGCGCATCGGCATCCAGGCCAACCTGCGCACGGTCGACAGCGCGCAGTACAAGCAACGGCTGGATCACTACGACTACGACATGATCCTGATGACGCTGGTGCAGAGCCTGAGCCCAGGCATCGAGCAGCACCTGTATTTCCATTCCAGTCAGGTCGACGTCAAAGGCGGCCGCAACTATGCCGGTGTCGCCAACCCGATCATCGACGACCTGATTGCCAAACTGCTGGCCGCGCAAACACGCGACGAGCAGGTCGCAGCCGCCCGCGCAATCGACCGGGTGCTGCTGTGGAACCACTACACCATTCCGAACTGGTTCATCAGTAACCACCGCCTGGCGTACCGCAATCGGTTCGCCCATGTCACCACGCCGCCCTATACCCTGGGTCTGCGCGCCTGGTGGCTGAAGAGCCTGGAGAAGACCAAATGAACAATCGCGTGCGCTTTCCGCTGCTTCGCGCCGGCCTGCTGAGCCTGCTCTGCATGGCGACCCTCGCCGAGGCTGCGCCCCGCCATGCCCTGACGCTGTATGACGAGAAGCCCAAGTACCCGGCCGACTTCCAGCATTTCGAGTACGTCAATCCCGACGCGCCGAAAGGCGGCACGCTGCGACAGGCCGGTTTCGGCAGTTTCGACTCGCTCAATCCCTTCATCAACAAGGGCGTCGCCGCTGACGACATCAGCCTGATCTATGACACCCTGACCACCAACAGCCTGGACGAGCCGTTTACCGTCTACGGCCTGCTAGCCGAGAAGATCGAAAAAGGCCCGAACAATAGCTGGGTGCGTTTCCATCTCCGGCCGCAAGCCCGTTTTCACGATGGCGAACCGGTGAAGGCCGAGGACGTGGTGTTCACCTTCGAAACCCTGATGAGCAAGGGCGCACCGCACTACCGGGGCTATTACGCCGACGTGGAGAAGGTCGTCGCCGAAAGCCCGCGACGGGTT
Source organism: Pseudomonas sp. SCT (assembly GCF_003864275.1). Classification (NCBI taxonomy): domain Bacteria; kingdom Pseudomonadati; phylum Pseudomonadota; class Gammaproteobacteria; order Pseudomonadales; family Pseudomonadaceae; genus Pseudomonas; species Pseudomonas sp. SCT. The sequence continues at coordinate 65,157 of NZ_BDJA01000008.1, read as the reverse complement.
CGCTTTGATTTCAAGCACGCCGGCAATCGTGAACTGCCGATGATCCTCGGGCAATTGCCGGTGTTACCCAAACACTGGTGGGAGGATCGTGATTTCAGCTCCGGCAGCCTGGAGGTCCCATTGGGAAGCGGCCCCTACCGGGTCGATAAAATCCAGGCTGGGCGTTCGATCCGCTACGCCCGGGTCGAGGACTACTGGGGCAAGGATCTGCCGGTGAATCGCGGGTTCTATAACTTCGACCGTATCAACTTCGATTACTACCGCGACAACACCGTCGCACTGCAGGCCTTCAAGGCCGGCCATTTCGACTACTGGTTCGAAACCAGTGCGAAGAACTGGGCCACCGCCTACGACATCGCCGCGGTCCGGGACGGACGCATCGTCAAGGACGAGATCCGCAACTACAACCCGACCGGGATGCAGGGCTTCATCTTCAATATCCGCCGCCCGCAACTGGAGGACCGCCGCGTACGTGAAGCTCTCGGGCTGCTGTTCGATTACGAATGGACCAATCGACAGCTGTTCAACGGTGCCTATACCCGCACCCGCAGCTATTTCGACAACTCCGAGCTGGCCTCATCCGGCCTGCCGGACGCGGAGGAGCTGAAGGTGCTCGAGCCGCTGCGCGGCAAGATTCCGGACGAGGTGTTCGACAAGGCATTCGAACTGCCGCATACCGAGGGCAACGGTGTGATCCGTGAACAACAGCGCCAGGCGTACCGACTGCTGACCGAAGCAGGCTGGAAGGTTGAGAACGACCGAATGCTGGATGCCCAGGGTAAGCCGGTAAAGCTGGAATTCCTGCTGGTGCAGGCGGAGTTCGAACGGGTTCTGCTGCCCTACAAGCGCAACCTGGCTGATCTCGGCATCGAACTGGAAATTCGTCGGGTCGACGTGTCGCAATACATCAACCGCCTCCGTTCGCGCGACTACGACATGATCGTCAGCGGCTTCGGCCAGTCCAATTCACCCGGCAACGAGCAGCGCGAATACTGGCACTCGGCGAGTGCGGACAACCCGGGCAGCCGCAACTTCATTGGCCTCAAGGACCCGGCAATCGACAGCCTCGTGGAAGGCCTGATCGGTGCCGACTCACGCAAGGAACTGGTTACCCATACCCGCGCGCTGGATCGCGCGCTGCTCTGGGGCCACTACGTGGTACCGAACTGGCATATCAAGACTTGGCGCGTGGCCTACTGGAACCACCTGGCGCATCCGCAGGTAACCCCCAAGCAGGACATCGGCCTGATGACCTGGTGGCGCAAGCCCGATGCGAAGGCTCCGGTCGCCGATCCGGTGGAAGCGAAGAAAGCCGAGGAAGCTGGCGCGAGTGCGCCAGCCAATAACGGCGAGGCGGAGCGCTAAGCATGCTGGCTTATATTTTTCGCCGCCTGCTGCTGATCATCCCAACGCTGTTCGGCATTCTGCTGATCAACTTCATCATTATCCAGGCCGCACCAGGCGGCCCGGTTGAACAGGCAATCGCCAAGCTGGAAGGCTTCGAAGGCGCCACCAGCCGCATCGCTGGCGGCGGTTCGGAAGTTGCCGTCGCCGGCACCAGCTACCGCGGTGCGCAGGGCCTGGACCCCGAGCTGGTGGCCGAGATCGAACGTCTGTATGGCTTCGACAAGCCGCCGGTGGAACGCTTCTGGATCATGCTCAGCAACTACCTGCGGCTGGATTTCGGCGAAAGCTTTTTCCGCGATGCCAAGGTGACCGACCTGATCATCGAGAAGATGCCGGTCTCGATCTCGCTTGGCCTGTGGAGCACGCTGATCATGTACCTGGCGTCGATCCCGCTGGGTATCGCCAAGGCTACGCGGCATGGCAGCAAGTTCGACGTCTGGACCAGTTCGGCGATCATCGTTGGCTACGCCATCCCGGCGTTCCTCTTCGCCATCCTGCTGATCGTGCTGTTCGCTGGCGGCAGCTACTGGAACTGGTTCCCGCTGCGCGGGCTGACCTCGGCCAACTTCGACGACCTGACCCTCGGCGGCAAGATCATCGACTATTTCTGGCACCTGGCCCTGCCCGTCACCGCGCTGGTGATCGGCAACTTCGCCACGCTGACGCTGCTGACCAAGAACAGCTTCCTCGATGAGATCAACAAGCAATACGTGATCACGGCACGGGCCAAAGGCTTGAGCAAGAATCGCGTGCTTTATGGCCATGTGTTCCGCAATGCGATGCTGATCATCATCGCCGGCTTTCCGGCTGCCTTCATCGGCATGTTCTTTACCGGTTCGCTGCTGATCGAAGTAATTTTCTCCCTCGACGGGCTTGGGCTGCTCAGCTTCGAGGCGGCAATCAACCGCGACTATCCGGTGGTGTTCGGCACCCTCTTCCTCTTCACCCTGCTCGGCCTGGTGGTGAAGCTGATCGGTGACCTGACCTACACCCTGGTCGACCCGCGCATCGATTTCGAAAGCAGGGAGGCCTGAGATGCAGTTGTCCCCCCTCAACCAGCGCCGACTGGCACTGTTCAAGGCGCACAAGCGTGGCTGGTGGTCGCTGTGGATTTTCCTCGCGCTGTTCGTACTCAGCCTTGGCGCGGAGATCATCGCCAACGACAAGCCGATTGTGGTGCGTTATGACGGCGAATGGTTTGTCCCGGTGTTCAAGCGTTATCCGGAAACGGCCTTCGGCGGCGAGTTTCCGCTGCAGGCAAACTACAAAAGCCCGTACATCCAGGAACTGATCGCCGAAAAGGACGGCTGGATGATCTGGCCGGTCATTCCGTTCAACTACTCGAGCATCAACTACGAGCTTCAGGTGCCCGCGCCCGCGCCGCCGTCGCTAGAGAACTGGCTAGGCACCGATGACCAGGGTCGCGACGTACTCGCCCGGGTGATCTACGGCTTTCGCATCTCGGTGCTGTTCGCCTTGACGCTGACCCTGATCAGCTCGGTGATCGGCGTCATCGCCGGCGCCCTGCAGGGCTTCTACGGCGGCTGGGTCGATCTGGTCGGGCAGCGCCTGCTGGAAATCTGGTCCGGCCTGCCGGTGCTCTATCTACTGATCATTCTCGCCAGCTTCGTGCAGCCGAACTTCTGGTGGTTGCTGGGGATCATGCTGCTGTTCTCCTGGATGAGCCTGGTGGATGTGGTACGCGCCGAATTCCTCCGCGGGCGCAACCTCGAATACGTGCGCGCTGCCCGTGCGCTGGGCATGCAGAACGGCGCGATCATGTTCCGCCACATCCTGCCCAATGCCATGGTCTCCACCATGACTTTCATGCCGTTCATCCTCACCGGCGCCATCGGCACGCTCACCGCGCTGGACTTTCTCGGTTTCGGTCTGCCGGCCGGTTCGCCGTCGCTGGGGGAACTGGTCGCCCAGGGCAAGGCCAATCTGCAGGCGCCCTGGCTGGGCATCAGCGCCTTCATGGTGCTGGCAATCATGCTGACCTTGCTGGTGTTTATCGGGGAGGCGGCGCGTGATGCCTTCGACCCAAGGAAATAACATGGCCGAACAACCGATAGCCGAGAATCTGGTCGAGGTCCGCGACCTGGCCGTCGAGTTCGTCACCGGCGAACAGGTACAACGTGTCGTCGAAGGCGTGACGTTTGACATTCGCAAGGGCGAAACGCTGGCCCTGGTCGGGGAAAGCGGCTCGGGCAAGTCCGTGACGGCTCATTCCATCCTGCGCCTGCTGCCCTACCCGCTCGCCCGGCATCCGCAGGGGCAGATCCTGTTCCATGGCCAGGATCTGCTCAAAGCCGACGAAAAGGCCATGCGTAAGATCCGCGGCAATCGCATCGCCATGGTCTTCCAGGAGCCGATGACCTCGCTCAACCCGCTGCACACCGTGGGCAAGCAGATCAACGAGGTATTGGAGATTCACAAGGGTCTGCGTGGCAAGGCGGCGACCGCCCGCACGCTGGAGTTGCTGGAACTGGTTGGCATCCCCGAGCCGCGCAAGCGCATCCGGGCCTACCCGCACGAGTTGTCGGGCGGGCAACGTCAGCGAGTGGTGATTGCCATGGCGCTGGCCAACGAGCCGGAGCTGCTGATCGCCGACGAGCCGACCACCGCGCTGGACGTCACCGTGCAGCTGAAAATCCTCGAACTGCTGAAGGAGTTGCAGGCCCGGCTGGGCATGGCGCTGCTGCTGATCAGCCACGATCTCAACCTGGTTCGACGCATTGCCCATCGCGTATGTGTCATGCAGCGCGGTCGCGTCGTCGAACAGGCGTTGTGTGAAGATCTGTTCCGTGCGCCTCAGCATCCGTACACCCAGGAGTTGCTCGCGGCCGAGCCCAGCGGCGGCCCGGTGGCAGTCGAGGAAGCGCCGCCATTGCTTGAGGTCGACGACCTGCGCGTGTGGTTCCCGATCAAGAAGGGCCTGCTGCGACGCACCGTCGATCACATCAAGGCAGTCGATGGTGTGAACTTCAGCCTGCCCAAGGGGCAGACGCTGGGCATCGTTGGCGAAAGCGGTTCCGGCAAGTCCACCCTGGGTTTGGCTATCCTTCGATTGTTGGGTAGTCGCGGCGAGATACGCTTCCAGGGCCAGCACCTGCAAAGCATGTCGCAGCGCCAGGTACGGCCGTTGCGCCGGCAGATGCAGGTGGTCTTTCAGGACCCCTTCGGCAGCCTGAGCCCGCGTATGTCGGTTGGGCAGATCGTTGGCGAGGGGTTGCACATCCACCGGATGGGCACTGCCAAGGAGCAGGAACAGGCAATCATTGAGGCGCTCGTGGAGGTTGGTCTCGATCCGGAAACCCGGCATCGCTACCCCCATGAGTTTTCCGGCGGACAACGGCAACGCATTGCCATTGCCCGGGCTCTGGTGTTGAAGCCGGCGCTGATACTGCTCGACGAGCCGACTTCGGCGCTCGATCGCACGGTGCAGCGCCAGGTGGTGGAGCTTCTGCGCTCGTTGCAGGCCAAGTACAACCTGACCTATCTGTTCATCAGCCATGACCTGGCGGTGGTCAGGGCGCTGAGCCACCAGATGATGGTGGTCAAGCAGGGCCAGGTGGTGGAACAAGGGGCGGCCGCTGACATCTTTGCGGCACCGCAACATCCGTATACACAGCAGCTGCTGGAATCCGCCTTTATGGCGCCCGGCACTGCCGAACAACCAGAAGAGGGACAAGCACATGGGTTTTCTCACCGGTAAGCGCGTACTGATCGTCGGCGTTGCCAGCAAACTGTCGATTGCCTCGGGCATCGCCGCGGCCATGCATCGCGAAGGTGCAGAACTGGCTTTCACCTACCAGGGCGACAAGCTCAAGGGTCGCGTCGAGGAATTCGCTTCCGGTTGGGGCTCGAGCCCTGAGCTGTGCTTCCCCTGCGACGTTGCCAACGATGAAGAGATCGCGCGCGTATTCGAAGAACTGAGCAAGAAATGGGACGGCCTGGATTGCATCGTGCACTCCGTCGGCTTTGCTCCGGGCGACCAGCTGAACGGCGACTTCACCGAAGTCACCACCCGTGAAGGCTTCAAGATCGCCCACGACATCAGCGCCTACAGCTTCGTTGCTCTGGCCAAAGCCGGTCGCGAAATGATGAAGGGCCGCAACGGCAGCCTGCTGACCCTCTCCTATCTGGGCGCCGAGCGCACCATGCCGAACTACAACGTCATGGGCATGGCCAAGGCCAGCCTGGAAGCCGGCGTTCGCTACCTGGCCGGCAGCCTCGGCCCGGAAGGCACCCGCGTGAACTGCATCTCTGCCGGCCCGATCCGTACCCTCGCCGCCTCCGGCATCGCCAGCTTCCGCAAGATGCTGGCTGCCAACGAGAAGCAGACCCCGATGCGCCGCAACGTCACCATCGACGAAGTCGGCAATGCCGGCGCCTTCCTCTGCTCGGACCTGGCTTCCGGCATCAGCGGTGAGATCCTCTACGTCGACGGCGGCTTCAACACCACCGCAATGGGCTCGCTGGAAGACTGATCCCGCGCCCGTCTACGTAAAGCACCGAACCCCGCCTACTGGCGGGGTTCGTATTTCTGCACAGCGGCCTCAGCCGGCCGTGACCGTCATGCCGCCGTCGGCCATGACCACCGAGCCCACCATGAAGCTGGCCCGTTCCGAGGCGAGAAAGGCGACGATCTCGGCGATCTCCTCCGGTTGCGCCGCGCGCCCGATGGGTGCGGCTTGCCCATGCTGCGCGAGAAAGCCTGGGCCGTCCTCGACCACATCGTTGAGGATGTTGGTCAGCACGTCACCCACGCCGATGGCATTGACCCGAATGCCATGCTCGATCGCCTCCAGTGCCAGCGTGCGGGTCAGCTGCGCCAGCGCACCCTTCGAAGCCGTATAGGCGGCGATGGTCGGAAAGGCGAAGTACGACGCATAGGAGGCAATATTGACGATCGCCCCCGAGCGGTTGGGCATCATTGCCTTGACCGCTTCGCGGCAATGCAGGAAGGCCGCGGTGGCGTTGACCGCCTGGATGCGTTCCCAATCGTGGCGTGTCATGTCCACCACCAGTTTGTTGATGATGATGCCCGCATTGTTGACCAGGATATCCAGACGCCCGAAGCGTTCCACGGCCATTCCGACCGCATGCTCGGCGGCGCCGTCTTCGGTGATATCCGCCCGCAGCGGCAGCAGCCCCGGCCGCGCGAGCTCCCCGACCGCCGGATTGATGTCTTCAGCGACAACTTTTGCGCCGCGCTCGTGCAGCAGCAAGGCGATGGCCCTGCCAATGCCGCTGGCTGCGCCAGTGACCAGCGCAACCTTGCCTTCGACTTCCTGGATAACTGGGTGCTTGGAATCGGTCATGGTGCTTCTCCCGTTACGGTGACGCCTGGGGCGCCTTCGTTATTGACGGGTTCAGTCTCCCTCAGTGCTGCAGGCCCGGCTTTCGCACGCTTGCGCTGGCTGTCGGAGTTTTGCGCGCAGCATTGCCCGCCACTGGCGGTGGCCTGCGCTAACCTATCGACGCCGACTTGTTATCCAGGGAGCACGCCGTGCCTCGGTCATCCGAAGCCCCACCAGTGCCTGATACGTGGCGCGCCACCGCTCAGTCGATGCGCGATCACCTGCCCGGAGATGCTGATTTGACCGCGCTGCCGCCGTTGCAGGATGTGGTCGTGCAGCTCTTCAGCCATCGCACCATCACCGAGCCTATTCGGGTACCCGCGGTGGTAGAGCCGCTACTGGTGCTGGTACTGGCCGGTACGGCCCGCGTCGAGGAACGCGTATTGGATGGCCCCTGGAGCGCGGCAACCGTGAAAGCCGGCGACTTCTTTCTGACCGATACCCAAGAGCCATACGAGATGCGCTGGCAGACGCTTGAAGGGGAGCGCTTCGAGGTGATGCACCTGTATCTAGGCCTACCGTTAATTGAGCAGGCCGCACGGGAGTTGCTCGGACCACAGAGCTCAGCGGTCGCGCTGCTGGATGTTTCCGGCGCAAGGGACGAAACGGTTCACTGGCTGATGGAGAGCATGCGCCGTGAGTTGCTCGATCAACGCACGCCCAGCCAACTTTGCCTGCGTGGCCTGGCTCAAACGCTGGCCGTGCATCTGCTGCGCCACTATCGGGACCCACAAGGCGCCATCAGGAGCAGCAACGCCTTGCCAGCCTACAAGCTGCGCCGTGTCGTCGAGGAAATGAATGCGCAGCTCGCCGATGATTTCAGCCTCACCAGGCTGGCCCGCAGCGCCGAGCTGAGCGAGTACCACTTCAGCCGGATGTTCAAACGTGCCACCGGGCTCTCGCCGTCGCAGTACTTCATCGGCCTGCGCATGGCGCGGGCTCGGCAGCTGCTGATCGAAACGCAGCGCAGTGTCATCGACATCGGGCTGGAGGTGGGCTACTCGAGCCCGAGTCATTTTTCCCAGGTGTTTCGCCGCGAAGTCGGCGTCACGCCAAGCGCCTATCGGCAGGCCTGAAAGCGCAAACGAAAAAACCCCGGCCACGACGACCGGGGTTCTTCGTTTGCGGAGCCCGGCAGTTGCCGGGCTCCGCGCCACAGGCCGATCAGCGCTTGGCGACCTGATCCTTCGGCAGCTTGAAGGTCCAGACCATACCGCCCTGGTTGAACTCCTTCACCCGCTTGGCGACCTCGCCGCCCCACAGCGGGACTGCACCGCCCCAGCCGGAGAGAACGGAGACGTACTGCTCGCCGTCCATTTCCCAGGTAACTGGAGAGCCGATCACGCCCGAGCCGGTGTTGAACTCGTAGAGTTTCTTGCCGGTCTTGGCATCGAAGGCCATCAGGTAGCCTTCCGGGTTGCCGGTGAACACCAGGTTGCCCTTGGTCGCCAGCACCCCGCCCCACAGCGGTGCGTAGTTCTTGTAGCGCCAGACTTCCTTGCCGGTCTTCGGATCGATGGCGCGCAGCACGCCGATGTAGTCGTCGTTGAGCGGGTGGATGGTGAAACCGGCACCCAGGTAAGCCGCGCCCTTCTTGTAGGCGGTGCCTTCGTTCCAGATGTCCATGCTCCACTCGTTGGACGGCACATAGAACAGCCCGGTGTCCTGGCTGTATGCCATCGGCATCCAGTTCTTGCCACCGAGGAACGACGGCGCCACGGTTACAGTCTTGCCCTGAGCGCCAGCGTCGTTGGGCGAGCCCGGACGATTGGCGTCGTCGTAGATAGGCCGGCCGTTCTTGTCCAGGCCTTTGGCCCAGGTGATCTTGTCGACGAACGGGAAGCCACGGATGAACTTGCCGTTGGTGCGATCGAGTACGTAGAAGAAGCCGTTGCGGTCGGCGGTACCGGCAGCCTTGATGGTCTTGCCGCCTTCCTGATAGTCGAAGGACACCAGCTCGTTTACGCCGTCGTAGTCCCAGCCGTCATGCGGTGTGGTCTGGAAATGCCACTTGATCGAGCCGTCGTTCGGGTCCAGCGCCAGGCGCGAGGAGGAATACAGGTTGTCGCCAGGACGCAGGTGCGAGTTCCACGGTGCCGGGTTGCCGGTTCCGAACAGCAGCGAGTCGGTGTCCGGATCGTAGTAGCCGCCCAGCCACGGAGCCGCACCGCCGGTCTTCCACAGGTCGCCCGGCCAGGTCTTGCCTGCTTCGCCGCCGGAGATACCGCTCTCGACCTTCTTGCCGTCCTTCCACACGTAGCCCATGTGGCCTTCGACCGTCGGACGCGTCCACAGCAGTTCGCCGTTCTTCGGGTTGTAGGCTTCGATCTTGCCGACCACGCCGAACTCGCCACCGGACACACCGGTAATCAGCTTGCCCTTGACGATCAGCGGAGCTGCGGTCAGCGAATAACCGGCCTTGTAGTCGGCGACGGTTTTCTTCCAGACGACCTTGCCGGTGTCCTTGTTCAGCGCGACCAGCTTGGCGTCCAGCGTGCCGAAGATCACCAGATCGTCATACAGCGCCACGCCACGGTTGATCACGTCACAGCACGGCATGATGCCGTCCGGCAGGCGCGCATCGTACTGCCACAGTTCCTTGCCGGTACGCGCATCGACCGCATACACGCGGGAGTAGGAACCGGTGATGTACATCACACCGTCCTTGATCAGCGGCTGCGCTTCCTGACCGCGCTGCTTTTCACCACCCAGAGAGAAGCCCCAAACCGGTCGCAACTGATTGATGTTATTGGCGTTCAACGCGTCCAGCGTGCTGTAGCGCTGGCCCTGCAAGCCCATACCGTTGGTTACGATCTGGTCGGTGGACTTGGCGTCGTTGAGGATTTCCTGGTCGGTTACGGCCCAGGCGTGCAGGCTGGACATCGCCACCGCGGCGCATAGCGCCGTCAAGGCGAAGGGCTTGCGAAGACCGGTGTGCTTCATTGCGGCTACCTCTGCGGGTTCATTGTTATGCCGGGAAATTTTCCCGGTCTGGGGTTGATTCTTGGTTTGCCCCGCTTTGGCAACAATTGCCCGCAGTACCGATTTTCCTACTCCCTTGGTAGCAATACGCCGCCGTGGACGGCGGAAGCCGCAGTTTTTCAGGGCCGTATGGGTCGAGAGCGGCACCGAAGTCGCAGCCATCCGGCCGGAAAAGACTATTCCGCTGTGCTGGCCCAGCCCCTAAAACGGACGTCCCCTCGCTCAGAAGGATACGAGCCATGCTTCGCCATTCCCTCGCTATCGCCCTTGCCTTGCTTACTGCCCTGACCGCACATGCAGCCGAACCAATCCGCATCGGACTCAACTACCCGAGTACCGGCAACTACAAATCCGAAGGACTGGAGCTGAGCCGCGGCGCCCTGCTGGCGGTCGATGAAATCAATGGACGTGGCGGCCTGCTTGGCCGGCAGTTGCAGCTGGTCAGCCTGAACTCCGCCGCCCGCCCCGAAAAAGCCCGAGCCAATATCGAGCGCTTCGCCAATCAGGGCGCGGCGATGGTGTTCGGCGGCGCCAATAGCGAGGAGGCCCTTGTCGCTGGCCAGCGAGCACGCGAACTCGGGCTGCTCTATTTCCCCACGCTCGGCTACGCCAACGAAATCACCGGGCGCGACGGGCATCGTCATCTGTTCCGCGAGTCCAACAGTGCATGGATGAGCGCTCGCGTGCTCGGCGAATACCTCAGCTGGCACATGCCCAACCGGCGCTATCACTACGTCAGCCTCGAAGACGCATGGGGTCGCAGCATGGAGCAGGCACTGCGCGAGGCGACCAAGAGCCGCGACCGCGCGCGCCATGGCTACTCGAAGATCGCCGAGCGCGGCGCACGGCGCGGCGACTACCTGGCTGCTCTGCAGAAAGCCGCCGCCAGTAACGCCGATGTTCTGGTGATCGTCCTGCTTGGCGAAGATCTGGTGCAGACCATGCGTCTGGCGCATACCCTGGAACTCGGCAAACGCATGCAGATCATCGTGCCCAACCTGACCCAAAGCATCGTCGAACAAGCCGGCCCGCTGGTGATGGAGCACGTCATCGGCACGGAAGCCTGGACCTGGCGCGTGCCGAAGCTGGTCGGCAGCACCGAAGGCCAGGCGTTTGCCGATCGATTCATCGCCCAGCATCAGGCGTATCCGGGCAGTACCGCTGCCTCAGCCTATGGCATCGTCCGGCAGTGGGCGGACGCTGCCCAACGCGCCGGCAGCATCGATGCCGAAGCGGTGATCGCGGCCTTGGAAAACCACCGCTACCAGCTACTCAAGGACGAGCAGTACTGGCGCGACTTCGACCACCAGAACGTGCAGAGCATCTATGCGGTGCGGGTCAGGAATCGCAGCGAAATCATGCAGGACCGCTTCAAGCAGGACTACTTCACCATCATTCATCGCATGGACGGCGAAGCGGCTGCCCCGAGCCTGGATGACTGGCAGCAGGAGCGCGGTGATCAGCTCCAGCTGGAGTGATGTGAGGGTTATTGGTCGACGCGTTGCAGCGCTTCGACCTCGTAACGCGGATACAGATGGCTGACGCTGCGGATCAGCTCGAAACGGGTCAGGCTGATGCCGGCAAAACGCTCGGGGATCGGGCTTTGGATCACTTCATTCATATCCGCCCCGCTGCTCGCGGCATCGCGTAGTAGCCCGTCTAGCCAGCCTAGATAATCGCGCATCTGCCGGAACGGCTCGGCGTCATCCGCTACCGGGCCGTGGCCGGCAACCAGGCGTTTCCAGGGCAACGCTTCGAGGGTTGTCAGATCATCCAGCCAGACGTTCAAAGCAGGGCTGTTCGGTGTGGTCAAGGCGCGTTGGTAGAACAGAATGTCGCCGGCGAAGAGCACGCCGCTGCGTTCGTCGAGAATGGCCAGATCGGCGCCGGTATGTCCGCGCAGTGCCAGCAAGCGCAGGGGCCGCCCAGCGACTTCCAGCGTGCCCGACTCAACGGTTTCGCTTGGCAACACGACTTCAGTGCCGCGCATCCAGTCGCCAACCAGACGATACATGTTCTCGGCCATCGCGTTGCCCTGCTCGCGCAGCAGCTCGGTGGTGCCAGCCAGCGCCGCGATCGGCACATCAGCAAAGGCCTGGTTGCCCAGTACGTGATCGGGGTGATGGTGAGTGAGCAGAACCTTGGTCACCTGAAGGTCAGTGACGCGGGAGATGGCCGCGCGCATTGCCTCGCCATAGAGCCTGGACGGCCCAGTGTCGATAACGATGACCCCTGTATCACCGACAATGAAACCTGTATTGACGATATTGCCGCCATTGCGCTTGTCGAAGTTGTCGGTCGAGCCTTCCAGCAGCCAGACCCCATCGGCGATCTGCCGTGGCTGCAGCGTGTAGCTCAGCTCGGCCTGCACGGGTAGCATCATACAGAAGGCGAAGATCAGCATGAACAGGCGCATGACGCCTCCTTGGCTTGGTTTGCTTACTCGCGGATTGCGCGGTGCAGTCAGAATGCGGCCTCGAACTCGTTGCCGTTGTTGTCGCGCAACCACAAACGGGTTTCCTGACCGCCCTTCACTTCCAGGCTCAGGTTCGGGTTTTCGGCCACCGCGGGATACAGCTCCAGCTCCGCCATGACCTTGCCGTCTGCATCGCGCAACTCGGCCTGGTTGAGGAAGAATTCCGGAATACCGCCGACCAGACCGTTATCCATGGGATGGGATATCTGCAGGCGCAACCGGCTGAACTCGCCGCGGGGGAAGCGCGCACCAACCACCTCGCCCAGACGGTCTTCCCAACCCGCTTGCGCGCGCACGACGCTTGGCGCTGTGCAGCCGCCACCAGCTGCATCGACTCGCGCCGAGCCGATATGCCAGACGCCATCGCGGGTCAGCACAGCGGCGCGGATCGGCGTCGCCTGTTGCACCCGAATGCGAATGGCCACCAGCGGCACGACTTGGTCGCCTGGAGTAAAGGTGAAGATACGTGGGATCGGGTTGAGGTCGGCCCAGGCCTCGATGCGCACCACATCGTCACCCAAGGCGCGGGCGTCGATATGCACCGGCACCTGCCGGGAATCCTCGGCGAACGGTGGCACGTGCACCTGTACGCGCTCGTCGAACACGTAAGGCTCGCTGTTGAGCAAGCCCTTGTGATGGTACTCCCACATCACCGATTGCAGCGGGTCAGCCTCGGCCGCCACAGCAGTCGACGCATGGAAGGCAAACAGCAGCAGCAAGATTCGGGCGCTCATGTCGACTCCTCGAACGGCGATCCGCAGCGGGATCGGCATGGCGCAGCCGGTCAGCGCCCGGCCACGTCGCTCTCCACATCCTGGTACAACCCGGGCAACTCGTAGGTCAAACCGTGGCGGGCATAGAGCTTCGCCAGCTCGCCTTCGAGAATCAGTGGTTCCAGCGCCTCTTCCAGCGCGTAGGCCAGTTGTCGGTTGGATTCATGTACGGCCATCCCCAGGTCCCAGACCTGCTTGCCCATGTTCGGATAGGCGTTCTCGGCAAGTTTCAGATGCTCATCACCGGCCTTCGCAAGCAGCCACTCGACTTCCCCGCGCATGGCCATGGTGGCATCCACCTCGCCCTGCTGCATGGCGGTGAACGCCTGCGACACGCTCGGATAATGGTGAGTGTTCTTCGCCAGCCGACCTTCGAATACCGAGGAGAGGTAGAACGAGGGCACACTGTCGACCTCGACGCCAATCGGGTGGTACTGGAAGATCGCGACGCTTGGCACTTCATCGATGCGCCGGTCATCGTAGGCCGCCTGCCAGCGCTCGCGCTGGTAGGGGCCGAACATCACCACCAGCTCGTTGATCACCTCACCCAGCTCGTTGCGCTTGTAGGCGAACTCGCGGTCGTAGGGCACGCGCAGCATCACATCGGCCAGCACATCCGGCCTCAGGTAGTGGCCTTTCCAGATGAAATTGCGCAGATCGTCGTCAAGGGTTTCGTCCGGCGTCACCCACAGAACCTGCAGTTTCAGGCCCAGGCCTTCGGCGAGCTTGCGCGCCAGCTCCACATCGACACCACGCGGCTCGCCGTCATGCTGGTAGCTATACGGAGGAAAGTTCTCGTACATCGCCACCTTGAGCACGCCGGACTCGATGATGTCATCGAATGCACGCACCTTGACGATCTCCGCCTGCGCCAACGCGCCGCAAAGGGTCAACCACAGCGCGAGGACCAGCCGCGCGGCGTTCATCACTGCTTCGCCGCTTCGCTTTCAATATAGGTACGAATCGCCCACAGCGCTTCCTGACTGAGGGTGTCCGCCATGCGCGGCATGTACACGGCACCATCGCGGACTGCGCCGTTGATCACGCGCTCCTTGTACCACTCGTCACCGTCGTAGCTGGCTTCCAGCTCGCGTAGGTCGGGTGCGATACCACCGGAGATCGCTTCCAGGCCATGGCAACGAGCACAGTTCTGGTTGTACGCGGAGGAACCGATCTGCACCGCCAGATCATGATGTTCGCTCGGTGCGCGATAGGGGTTTTCTTCCAGCCATTCTTCACCGAGCGCCGGCAGGCCCTTGGTGTTGACGGCCTGCGGCGTCACGTCGCCATGCGCCATTACCAGGCCGGACATACCGAGGACACCCGCTGCCAGCAGTGAGCGCAAAAAGATCTTGTTATTCATGACTACCACCCTCTATTCGAGAACCTGTGCAACAGCCCCATCGGAGCGCATGGTGGTCATGTTGGCCGTGCGGGCGGGCCGGCAGAATCCTGCTTTGGATGCCTGCATCTCCTCCCTTGGTACTGGGTTTTACCACCACCTTTGGCACCGCACTGGTAGCAAGGCTAAATCACCCGGGGTTCGGGAAGGATTCCCGGCATCGGCGGGAGCTTTTCCGTGTCGGCTCTCACCGCGCGCTCTCAATAATCGAATCGCCAGGCCACCGCTATACGGCGGCCTTGTCCGAATCGACCAAGGGAATCGCAACCATGACAACAAGATCGAACCCCGGCAGCAAACGCCCACTCGCCATCGCCGTGCACTGCCTTGCACTGGCGGGCAGCCTGGCGCTGGCCGGTGCCGCGCATGCCAAACCGGTCAGCTGGGAAGACATCGCCAACGACCATCTTTCCACCGCCAACGTGCTGCAGTACGGCATGGGCACCAATGCACAGCGCTGGAGCCCGCTGGCGCAAGTCAACGAGAGCAACGTGTTCAAGCTGACTCCCGCCTGGTCATTCTCCTTCGGTGACGAAAAACAGCGCGGGCAGGAGTCCCAGGCCATCGTGCATGACGGCGTGATCTACGTGACCGGCTCGTACTCACGCGTGTTCGCCCTGGATGCCAAGACCGGCAAGCGCCTGTGGAGTTACGCCCATCGCCTGCCCGACGACATCCGCCCATGCTGTGACGTGGTCAACCGCGGCGCCGCCATCTATGGCGACAAGATCTACTTCGGCACCCTGGATGCTCGTCTCGTGGCGCTGAACAAGGACACCGGCAAGGTCGTCTGGAACAAGAAGTTTGGTGATCACGCCGCGGGCTACACCATGACCGGCGCACCGACCCTGGTGAAGGACGGCAAGACCGGCAAGGTGCTGCTGGTGCACGGCAGCTCGGGCGACGAGTTCGGCATCGTCGGCAAGCTGTTTGCCCGCGACCCGGAGACCGGCGAGGAAGTCTGGATGCGCCCCTTCGTCGAGGGCCACATGGGCCGTCTCAACGGCAAGGACAGCACACCGACCGGCGACATCAAGGCGCCTTCCTGGCCGGACGATCCCAACCACCCGACCGGCAAGAAGGAAGCCTGGAGCCAGGGCGGCGGCGCGCCGTGGCAGAGCGCCAGCTTCGACCCGGAAACCAACACCATCATCGTCGGTGCCGGCAACCCCGCCCCGTGGAACGGTTGGGAGCGCACCAGTGATGGCGGCAACCCGAAGGACTACGACAGCCTCTACACCTCCGGGCAGGTCGGCGTCGATCCGAGCACCGGCGAGGTGAAATGGTTCTACCAGCACACTCCGAACGATGCCTGGGACTTCTCCGGCAACAACGAGCTGGTGCTGTTCGACTACAAGGACAACAACGGCAAGACCGTCAAGGCCACCGCGCACGCCGATCGCAACGGCTTCTTCTATGTGGTCGACCGCAAGGACGGCAAGTTGCAGAACGCCTTCCCCTTCGTCGACGGCATCACCTGGGCCAGCCATATCGATCTGAAAACCGGTCGACCGGTGGAGAATGAAGGCCAGCGCCCACCCAAACCGGAACCAGGCGAAAAGCACGGCAAGTCAGTCGAAGTCTCGCCGCCCTTCCTCGGCGGCAAGAACTGGAATCCCATGGCCTACAGCCAGGACACCGGCCTGTTCTACGTGCCGGCCAACCACTGGAAGGAGGACTACTGGACCGAGGAAGTCAGCTACAAGAAGGGCTCGGCCTATCTCGGCCAGGGCTTCCGCATCAAGCGCATGTACGACGACCACGTCGGCATTCTGCGCGCCATGGACCCGACCACCGGCAAGGTGGCCTGGGAGCACAAGGAGAAGCTGCCATTGTGGGCCGGCGTGCTGGCGACCAAGGGCAATCTCGTCTTCACCGGCACCAGCGACGGCTATTTCAAGGCCTTCAACGCGAAAACCGGCGATGAGCTGTGGAAGTTCCAGACCGGCAGCGGCGTGATTTCCCCGCCGGTAACCTGGGAACAGGACGGCGAGCAATACATTGGTGTGACGGTCGGCTACGGCGGCGCCGTGCCGCTGTGGGGCGGCGATATGGCGGTGCTGACCAAGCCGGTCGCGCAGGGCGGCTCATTCTGGGTATTCAAGCTGCCGGAATGGGAGAAGAAGACCGCCAAACGATGAGCGGAAGCGTGCCCGTCATAGCAACGGGCACGCCTCAATTGCATCGAGGTACCGCGGTTCACGCGGCGGATCGGGTCTGTCGGCTTCGGGTTGGCGCTCTCGCCGACCAGCCAGACCCGCCGCGCGACCGCATTTCCCGCATCCAAACTCTTTCGGAACGTCACCATGAAAATGCTCTCCCGACTGCTGCCGCTGGTCCTGCTCGCCAGCCCTGCCGTGTTTGCCGCAGACGAAGGCCCGCTGACCGTCAACGGCTGTACCCTGCAGCCAGATAGTCAGTGCCCCAATGCTGATCTGCGCGGCGCCGACCTGAGCAATCAGGATCTGCGGCGCATCAACCTCGCTGGGGCCAACCTGTCTGGCGCCAACCTGCGCCACGCCAACCTCGACCTGGCCAATCTGGAAAAAGCTGACCTCACCGGCGCCACGCTGAACCGGGCCAGCCTGCAACAGGCCAACCTGCGCCTGGCCAACTTCACCAATGCCCGGCTGATCGCCGTGCAGGGCTGGGGGCTGTTCGCGCAAGCGGCACAGTTCAAGGGCGCCGATCTCACGGGTGCCTATCTGGAATTCGCGCGCATGAGCGGCGCGAAGATGCACGGCAGCAAGCTGCACGCCGCCGATCTGGAGATGACCTGGCTGAGCAAGGCCGACCTCAAGGGCGCCGACCTGACCGACGCCAACCTGCAGGAAGCCAAGCTTAACGACGCCAACCTGGCCGATGCCGTGCTGACCGGTGCTCGGCGCCACTACGCAACATTCCAAGGCACCAACATGGAGGGCTGCAAGGACTGCCCGCACGGCTGGGAAAAGTGATCTGCATACCTGCAGAGCAGCGGCGATGCAGTTCCTCAATCAATCCCATAGAAAGCCTGCACTAACGAAAACTCATACGGCGCCGATGACGTGACTGGGCAGTCTGCCCTTCACTGGATGCCAATAAGAATGTTCAACAATCACCTCAAACGAGAACTGGCCGAGCTACGCGAGGAAGTCGCGACCGACCGCCAGATCAAGGACTCGTTGTACAGGGAAATGATGGTCCTGGAACTGGACCGGCAGGGACGCATCCAGTACGCCAACGAGCTATTCCTGAACGAAATGGGTTATCGCCGTGACGACATCGTCGGCCGCGCGCTGGATGACTTCTTCACTGCGCAGTTTCGCGCCGAGCCGAACTACGCGCGCCTCAAAACGGCCATGCAGCGCGCCGAGCACATCAGTGGTGCATACCGATTGCTGCGTGCCGATGGTCAGGAGGCATGGCTGCGTTCGATCTGGCAACCAATCAAAAGCTCGAACGGCACGCCGCTCCATTTCACGCTATGCGCCACCAACCTGACCCGCACCATCGAGGCGTCCCGTGAGCATGAGAGCGTGATCAACGCGCTGCTGCGCTCCACCGCGGTGATCGAGTTCGACCTCGGCGGGCATGTCATCACGGCCAACCAGCGATTCCTGGACGGCATGGGCTATCGCCTCGAACAGATCAAGGGCAAGCATCACCGTATGTTCTGTGAGCGTGAAGAGGCAGAATCTGCGGCCTACCGCGAGTTCTGGGCCAGCCTGAACCGCGGCGAGTACATTGCCGAGCGCTTCAAGCGTATCGACGCGCACGGCCAGGCGGTCTGGCTCGAGGCCTCGTACAACCCGGTTCACGATGCCTACGGCAAGTTGTACAAGGTCATCAAGTTCGCCACGGTGATCACCGATCAGGTCAATCGTGAACTGGCGGTCGCCGAGGCCGCGACCATCGCCTATGACACCTCGCAGCACACCGATCTCAGTGCCCAGCGCGGCGCGCAGGTGGTTCAGCAGACTGTGGATGTGATGCATCGCATCGCCCAGCAGATGCAGGACGCCTCCGATGGCATCGAAGCGCTGGACAAGCAATCGCAACTGATCAGCGCCATCCTCAAGACCATCAGCGGCATCGCCGACCAAACCAACCTGCTGGCCCTGAATGCCGCAATCGAAGCGGCCAGAGCCGGCGACCAAGGCCGCGGTTTCGCGGTCGTTGCCGATGAAGTGCGTCAGCTGGCTGCCCGTACCAGCACCGCTGCCAAGGAGATTGTCGGCGTGGTACAGAAGAACCAGGACCTGGCTCAAGCCGCCGTGCACAGCATGTCTGTCAGCCGTGAGCAAACCGAACAGGGACTGGAATTCGCCAACCAGGCCGGCGCGGTGATCGTCGAGATCCAGGACGGTGCACAGCGGGTAGTCAGCGCTGTCGGGCAGTTCGCCAGCCAATTGAAGAGCTGACGGTATGCTTGCCGGAGTGGCGCACGCCCAGCATTCGCGTCACTCCGGCGATGCACTCTAGACTGTGCAGGTAAGATCCCAAGCGCCAAACCGGCTGATTCTTCGAGGACCGACGATTGAGCCAGAAGCCCATTATCCACATCGTCCAGCAGGCGGATATCGCCGGGCTGCCAGCATTCGCCGGGGTGCCGCTCGAGCGCATCAGCATGCCCGCCACAGCTGCCGAGTTTGCGCTGGCGGTGGCTGAAATCCTGCAGGCGTCATGCATCGGTTTCGATACCGAGTCCAAGCCCACCTTCAAGGTAGGTGAAGTTTCCAGCGGCCCGCACCTGATCCAGTTCGCCACGGCAGAAAGGGCTTATCTGCTGCGGGTCGGCATGCCTGGGTGTACAGAGGCAGCTCGTGCCGTGCTGCAGGCACCGGGGATAGTGAAGATCGGTTTCGGCCTGAAATCCGATCATTCCCGGCTGCGCAGCAAGCTGAACATTCAACCGGTCAGCCTGCTCGACCTGGGTTCGGTACTGCGCTATCAGGGCAAGAAAGGCCAGGTCGGCCTGCGCGGTGCCGTGGCTGGGATACTCGGTACACGGATCGAGAAATCACGCAGGGTGGCCACCTCGAATTGGGCCAATGCGCGCCTGACCGAAGCGCAGCAGGCATATGCGGCGAACGACGCCTATGCTGCGCTCAGGGTGTTTCTCGGACTGGTGTTGGAGCAGCAAAGCCTGCTGCTCCAGCATGCGACCACCAGCGATGCACGAGGGGCAACCCCGGCAAATCGGAAGCCACGCCCTCCCCGATCCGATAGGAATACCGCCATGAAGAAAACCCTGACGATCCGTTGGCAGCGACTGGTGAACGAACATGGCGAGACATGCCCCCGCTGCGGAGCTACCGAGCAGGCCGTTCGGCACGCGACCGCGGATCTGCGCCAGGCACTGCGCATCCTGGGAATTGACGTGCGCCTCGAAACGTCGCAACTGAGCCCCGCGGACTTCGCCCAGGCGCCACTGGAATCGAATCGCCTATGGATTGCTGAAGTACCGCTCGAACAGTGGCTCGGTGCGGCTGCGGGAGAAAGCCGCTGCTGCTCGGCGTGCGGCGATGCCAACTGCCGGACGCTGGAAGTCGCCGATGCGACCCACGAGGCCGTCCCGGCAGAGCTGATCATCAAGGCCGGTCTCCTGGCAGCCGCGCAGCTTCCGGACAATGCCAGCGGTTGCTGCCCAACGGCTCAGGCCACGTCGGGCCATGGCGGTTGCTGCTCCTGACCCAACTGCAGCGATCAGCCGAGCCCCTGTGCGGTGCGTTGCAGAAGCGATAACGCCACGTAGGCGAGTACGCCCAGCGCCGCCGAAAGCCAGAGCGCACCCGTGCCGAAATCATCGATCAGCAGCGCGAAGACGAACGGGGCGAACGCCTGGGCGAAGCGTGCCGGCACCATCAGCAAGCCTTGGCGCAAGCCATATCCATGCGGTCCGAACAACGCCAGCGGCAAGGTGCCTTTGGCGATGGTCAGAATGCCGTTGCCGCCGCCATGCAGAAGCACGAAAGCCGTGGTAGCCGGCGCACCAGCAAGCAGCACACCCGCAGCCCCTACCGGATGGGCGACGGCGGCGAGGCGCGCCGAGATCAACGGATGAAAGCGCTGCAGCAAGACAAACTCCAGGCAGCGAGCGCCAACCTGCGCCGGACCGACCAGCGCTGCAACACCGATCGCCGCCGCGGCAGAAAGCCCCGACTCCTGCAGCAGACGGGGCAGATGCGCCGCCATCGCCGTGCTGGTGAACCAGGTAGCGGCGAACACGAAAGCCAACAGCGCCATGGTCAGGCCCGAGCCGGGACGGCCATTGGCCTGTGATCGCTCGGCCGGAGACATCGCCCGCTGGACGCCGACCGGAATCAACAGACGATTCAGCGGCAACCCGAGCAACAGATGCACGCCCGCCCATGTCAGGCAGGTAGCGCGCCAGCCGTACTCGGCGTTCAACCAGCCACTGATCGGCCAGCATATGGTGCTGGCGAAACCGGCGAGTAGCGTTATGCCGGTAATCGCTCCACGTGCATCGCGCCCGAAGATTCCGGTGAGTGTGGAAAAGGCCGATTCGTAAAGCCCCAGCGCCATGCCGATACCGATCACCAGCCAGCCGAGCCAGAGCATCAGCGGGCCGCTGGCCATGCCAAGCACGGCCAGCCCGGCGGCAAAAATGATGCTGGACAGCGCCAGCACATCGCGTCCGCCGTGATGGTCGATGCGCTTGCCCGATAGCGGCCCGAGAACGGCGGTGACGATCAGTGCCAGGGAGAACGCGGCGAATACATTGCCGGTGGATATGCCCAGTTCGCTCGCCATCGGTTCGGCGAGAATGGCCGGCAGGTAGTAAGTCGAGCCCCAGGCCAGGGTCTGTGCACTGCCGAGTGCAAGCACGATGCGCAGGCGTGACGGCATGCTCAGCGGCACCCGCCGGCGGTATGTTGCGAGACGAGGCTGTGGTGATGGACGCGGTTCATCCGTGCTCCTCTGCTGCCGTCGACCAGTCGGCCAAGCTCGCCAGGATACGCAATCGGCCATGACGATTTCGCGTCACATACCTAGAACCTGGAACAGGCCGAACGGCGCAGCCAGGCCGGACGCAAACATGCCGAGCGCAAAGGCCAGGCAGGCTCAGTGGAGCTGCGACTGATCGGTTATAGCGCATCCCAGCGGTAACGCGCCCCCAGCCAGCCCGCCCGCGGCGCACCTGGGGCGATGAACTGCTCGTGGCGCCATTCGTCCGGGTCCGATTCGAAAGCGTTGCCGCTGCCAACGAAGGGGTTCTCGGCCAACGCGCCGCCGGTGGCGTAGCGCTTGTCGAAGAGGTTGTCGACCCGGCCGAAACGGATCAGGCCTCGCAGACCATGCGGTCGCCGACGCGGAGCAAACCCAGGTCGATGGCCCGGTGCACCAGCTCGGCCTGGGAGCTGACCCCCAGCTTGCTTTTCAGCAGGGCCATATGGTTTGAGACAGTCTTGCTGCTTATGCACAGACGCTCAGCGATCTCGCGATTGCCGATGCCACGGGCAAGCATGATGAAGATCTCCATCTCCCGCGGCGTCATCTCGGCCAGCCGTCCCTTGGCCGGTGAATGCGACGGCCGCTGGCACGCAAGATCCGTAGCCAGGGGCTGCTCGATGAAGGTTTGCCCGGCAAGCACCTTGCGCACTGCCTCGACCAGCACATCGGGCGCGCAGCGCTTGGTCAGATAGCCGGAGGCGCCGGCATCCAGCGCCTGCCGAACCAGCGCGAGTTCGTCGTGCATGCTGAAGATCAGCACTGGCATCAGCGGCAGTCGCTGACGCAGGCGGCGACAGGTTTCCAGTCCGCTGATGCCCGGCAGGCCGAGGTCGAGCACGACCAGGCTGGGAATCGACTGCTGAACCTGCTCCAGCGCCTGCTCGCCGCTGGCGGCTTCACTGACTGTCACTTCCGGGAGCAATGCCTTCAGCAGGCTCGCATAGCCCTGACGCACCACCGCGTGGTCATCCACCAGCAGAATCTTCATGACATGGCTCCTTGCAAAGGCAATTTGAGATAGAGCGCCCAGCCCTTGCCGGCGCGGTGGCGCACACGCAAGCGGGCACCGAGGCAACGCGCGTGCTCGACCATCGAGCGCAGGCCGACACCCGGGCGCTCCGCCGGCTGCCCGTGTCCGTCATCACGGATCAGCAATCGCAAGCCAAGAGGGTCACCACGCAGATCGAGACACACGCGAGTCGCACGCGCATGCCGTGCCACGTTGGTCAGCGCCTCCTGCACCATGCGATAGAGATGCACCTTGGCGTCCATCGACAGGTCTGGAATTGGTCCTCGCAGTCGGACTTCGCACGCGATGCCCTGGGTGCTTTGCCATTGCTCGGCCAGTTGCCCAATCGCGTCTTCCAGACTCAGGTGATCGAGCATCACCGGATACAGGTCACGCACCAGCGTGCGAAAGCCGTTCTGTAGATCGAGGCTGTGTTGTTCGAGATGGGCTGCCGTTTCGCGAATGGCCGACGGCTGATCGGCCTGAACGCGCAGCAGGCAGGCCCGCGCGCGGATGCCGGCCAGATACTGGCCGAGGTCGTCATGCAGCGCCTGCGCCAGCCGGGTGCGCTCACGCTCCTGCAGCGCCAGTAGCGCCTGGGTCAGCCGTTCGTTGTCGAGCCGGGCGTCCTCGAGGGCAGCCGCCATGTGATTGAAGTGCTCGGCGAGTTCACGCGCCTCGGCGAAGCGATGCGGCGGCAGGCGCGTGTCGAGCCGGCCATCGGCGATTCGCACCAGCGCACCGAACAACTCGGCCAATACGCGCATCCCGGGCCGCAGTGCCCAACGAATCGCCAGCAGGCAAAGCAGCAGCGCCAGGCCGAACAACACCACTAGCTGTACCAACGAGTCCCTGACTTCCTCGACTTCGTCGCTTGGATCGACGCTGATATGCAAGCGTCGGCCATTCGGCAGTTGCAGCACCGTGGGTGCAGACAGCTCGGCCGGATACAGCCACGCCCCGAGCCAGTCGCTCCGCACCGGATCGGCGGCATCGGCCCCAACCAAGTCCGCTTCGAGCCAGCGAACGCGGACGTGACGCAGGCTGTCGGTGAGTCCAGGTCGCAAGGATTCTGGATCACGCTCGGCCATTTCGCCGAGGTAGCCAACCACCGCGGCAGCGGCATTCAGCTCACGCTGCACGTCATGGCTGGCCTGGCGTAGCAAGACTGCCAGGCAAACCAGCGTGACCAGCGTGAAGAAAAGCGTGACCAGCAGATTGATTCGCCAGAGTGCAGACATGTCGACGGTTTCCCGGGGTCAGCTGTGCCGAGCGCGAGGTCGCTTCACTTGACCACGAACCGGCCTTCCATCCCCTTGTTCTGCAGACCCTTGCAGTAGAAGGGAAAGCTGCCCGGCTTGACTGGCAGGAAGAAGATTTCCGCTTCACCGGCGTCTTCGAACTCCAACTCGACCAGCGTGATCGCCTTGATCTCTACGCCGCCGGCCTCGACCTTGCGCAGGAATATCGACTGCGCGAACTCGGGGGCCTGAAACGCACACTCTTTCTGACCATCGGAGCTGATCTTGAGCTGATAGGCGACACCTGTTTCCAGCTGGTACTCCTTCTGCGAGACGGCGTAATCGCTTTCTTCGGAGCCAAATTTAAGGTCGGGCAACGCCTGCGTCCGGCGAGTCAGGTCGCCAGCGGCATGGCTGTGATCGAAGCCGATCAGGCTGCCAATCAGCAGAAGGTTGAACAGCAGCGCTTTGATAGTGGGCATGGGCATAGTCTCGTTATTGTTTTCGGTGCCCCATCCTAAGGCGCCCCGCTGCGCCCAGCTTCCTACCTTGGTAGCGCCTAGACCGGCAGGTCGCATTGCGTCGCGCCGGAGCCAGTCGATCACGCGCATCGAAACCGACCAGAAAAGCACGTTCTCCGCTTATTTCTGAACGCTGGCGCTACTGACTTAGGTAGCGGCCCGTTAAACCAGTACCAACGTAGCAGTACCAAGGTTCCGATCAACTTAATTGCCGGCCGGCCGCAATACTCAGGCATGCATGATGCCGTTTAGACATCACCTCGATCTCCGGCGACTGGGCGGCTGTATTGCCATCCCTGGTACGCCGCCGCTGGTTCTTTTGCGTTATCAGGAGTTGGAACCGTGATCTCTCTCAAATCCATACAGCAGCGAATAGCAATTACCGGCGGCTTATGCCTGCTCGCGACAGCAGGCATATTGATCGGCTACAGCGTCTACCTTGCCAGCACGACTCAGCAGCTGGTTTCTGGCCGTGTCAGTCAGCAGGCGCAAGAGGACGCATTGCAAACCCTGCAGCATCTTGGTGGCAAGTACGCGGGCGAGATCCGCTCCGAGTTCACCGAGGCACTGGAAGCCGCCCGCGGCATGGCGACCGCATTCGCAGTCGGCAAGTCGGGTTCGACGAACTCTGGAGGCCTCCAGATCGGGCGTGATGAGGTCAATTCCATTCTGCTGAACGTGCTCAAGAGCCAGCCAGACTTCAACGGCACGTACTCATGCTGGGAACCCGACGCCATCGATGGCCAGGACTTCCTGTTCACCGACGGACAGAACGGCAACAACGGGCAGACCGGCCGCTTCACGCCGTACTGGACACGTGGTGCAGACGGCAAGATCGCCGTTCAGCCGCTGGTCGAGTACGACACCATGGACAAGCACCCCAACGGGGTGCTCAAGGGCGGCTGGTATATCGGCCCGCGGGAAACGCTCAAGGAAAGCGTACTCGGCCCACTGCCCTACATCGTTCAGGGCAAGCAGGTGTGGCTGGCGACGCTCTCGGTGCCAATCATCGTCGACGGTCGCTTTATGGGCGTAGCGGGCACCGACTACAACCTGGACTTCGTGCAGCAAATCAGCCAGGAAGTATCCGCCAAGTTGTTCGACGGACAGGGTGAAGTGGCGATAATCAGTGATCAGGGCCTTATCGTTGCGGAAAGCCGCTTCCCGAATCTGATTGGTCAGCATTTCCAAAAAGTACTGCCTGATGGCTGGCAGACGGTGCTGACCTCAGTGCAGAAAGGCGAAGAACTTGCCCGTCTGGATGACAACGGCATGGTCGTGGTGTTTGCCCCCATCGAGCTAGGCCGCACCGGAAAGCCCTGGTCGATGATGCTGAAGATCGACAAGGAGATCGTGCTGGCCAAGGCGACCGAACTGAAAGCGGAGATGGATGCGCAAAGCGCCCGGAGCATGCTGCAACAGATTGGCGCGGGCGTGCTCATCTCGCTACTTGCGGTCATTGCTTTGTGGATTTCCTCCCGGGCGCTGGCGCTGCCCATTCGCAAGGCGGCTCAGCTGGCCGGGGCGATTCAGAAAGGTGACTTCTCCCAGCGCATGGCGCACCAGTCTGCAGACGAAGTCGGCCAGCTGTCCGCCAGCCTTGACAGGATGGCAGACAGTCTCCAGGAACAGGTGCACGTCGCCGAGCGTATATCCCAGGGCGACCTGGCGGTCGAAGTGAGGCTGGCATCGGAACAGGATCAACTCGGCCTTGCGCTGCGGAGAATGGTGGACAACCTGAATGGGCTGGTATCTCAGGTACAGCAGAGCTCCGAGCTGATCAACGACAAAGCGGGCCGGGTCACCACGCTGAGCCAGGATCTGTCCAACGGCGCGACGGAATCCGCATCGGCGGTTACCGAGATCAGCGCGACCGTGAACCAGATGGCTGTGCAGATCCGCCAGACCTCCGAGTACGCCAGCGAAGCCAACGCGCTCTCGCGCAACTCAGAACATTCGGCGCGCAGCGGCAATGAGCTGATGGTCACGCTCAAGGCCGCGATGCAGGAGATCAACCAGTCGGGGCTGGACATTACCAACATCATTCGGGCAATCGAAGAGATCGCCACGCAAACCAATCTGCTCGCGTTGAATGCGGCCATCGAGGCGGCCCGAGCGGGCGAGCATGGGCGCGGATTCGCAGTGGTTGCCGATGAGGTCCGTCAGCTGGCAGCACGCAGCGCCGAAGCCGCACAACGCTCCACGCGGCTGATTCAGGAGTCCAATGCACGCACGATCAAGGGCATGGAGATAACCGACGACACGGCACGTGCACTCGAGGCAATTGTCCAGGGCGCGGCGCAGGTATCGCAGCTGGTGGACGAGATCGCTTCCGCGTCGAGCCAACAGGCATCCGGTATCGAGCAAGTCAGCCAGGCCATCGGCCAGATCGATGAGGTCGTACACCACAACAGCACCAACTCCGAGCAGTCGACGCAAGCGGCACAGGAGCTGACGCAGCAAGCGCAGCAAATGATCGTTCAGGTCGGACGATTCAAGGTCAGGCGAGTTCGCTGACAGGCCCGAGGCGGCGCGCCTGCTGCGCCGCCTCGCTGGGTTTTTCTACGACCTTGGTACACAGCGACTGGTACTTTCTGCATATTCCCCCGCTCCGCCATGGTTCCTATGCTGCCTGCAACGTCACAGGAGCTGCCCATGCGCCATGTATTACGACGAGCCGGTTTCCTGATCGCCTTCACCTGCTGCGCCCCTTGGGCGGCCGCCGCCCCCAGCCAGGAGCTATCGATACGCATCGGCTACCTGGGTTATCGAGCGGATACCGGGCCAGTGCTCTCCAACGTCATTCCTGAACCGGAAGATGCCGCCCTTCGCGGCGCCGAGTTGGCGATTACCGATAGCAACAGCACCGGACGCTTTCTCAAGCACAGCTACGCGCTCGAGGCGGTCACCAGCGATACGGCGGAGGACCTGCTTGAACAGGCCGCCAAGCAATACGCGGATGGCTTGCGCCTGTTCGTGGTCAATGCCCCGGCGGCAACCTTGCGCCAGCTGTCCGACGCCATGCCGCAAGCCCTGCTGATCAATGCCGGCAGCGCCGACGACGCGCTGCGCAGCCAGAGTTGCCTGGCCAATGTCCTGCACACACTGCCGAGCCGCAGCATGCTCGCCGACGCGCTAGGCCAGTTCCTGGCGGCGCGGCGCTGGAACCGCTGGCTACTGATCGCCGGCCCTACCGCGGATGATCAGGCCTACGCCGATGCGCTGCGCCGTGCAGCAAAGCGCTTCGGGCATCGGATCGTCGCGGAAAAAGCCTGGAGCTTCGACAACGACCAACGCCGCAGCGCCCAGGCCGAGATGCCGCTGTTCACCCAGGCCGCCGAATACGACGTGGTGCTGGTGGCCGACGAGCGTGGCGACTTCGGCGAGTACGTGCCCTACCAGACCTGGCTGCCAAGGCCGGTTGCCGGTACTCAGGGTATGACCGCCACCGGCTGGCACAAGACTGTGGAAACCTACGGCGCCGCGCAGCTGCAGAAACGTTTCGAAGCGCATGCCAAGCGCTGGATGAATGACCGCGACTTCGCCGCCTGGATGGGCGTGCGCAGCCTTGCCGCCGCAATCACGCGCTTGCGCAGCACGGACCCCGCCGCGATTCGCCAGTTGTCGCTCAGCGGCGAGCTGCCGCTGGATGGCTTCAAGGGCCGCAAACTGAGCTACCGCGCATGGGACGGTCAGCTGCGCCAGCCGATTCCACTGGTGCACCCGCGCGCACTGGTTTCCAATTCCCCGCAGGAGGGCTTCCTGCACCCCACCAGCGAGCTGGATACCCTCGGCTTCGATGCGCCGGAAAGCAGCTGTCGCCTCAGCGAGGTTCACCCATGAAGCGATCAATGATTGGCGGCTTGCTGGGCCTGGCGCTGCTGTCCAGCAGCACGATCCAAGCTGATGAGTTGGGTTACGAAGCCTATGTGGACAGTCCCAAGCGCATCAAATGTCTCTACGGCTACGTGACGGCGAAGACCGGCAACTTCGATGCCGCCAGAGCCATCTTCGAAGACTGCGTGGCGCGCTGGAACGACGTCTATTCACTGATCTCGCTCGCGCAGATGTACGAGAGCGGCAACGGTGTGGAGAAAGACCTGAACAAATCCGCCGCGCTGCTCAAGCAGGGCGCGGAGCAGCCGGACAACGCCAGTTATGTCAGCCTGGCGCGCTATCACTGGGGCGTCGCGCTGGCCGAAGGGCGCGGCGTCGAGGCTGACCCCGAGTCCGCACGCAGCTGGTTGCAGCGCGCGGCTGCCGATGGCCAGCCGGAAGCGGACGAATACCTGCAGCGGCTGGAGCAAGCTCGCGTGCCAGCATCGATCACACAATAACGACAAGAGAACCCGGCCATGCCACGAACTGCCCTTGCCACCGCTATCGCCCTCGCCTTCAGCCTTGCTGCGGGCTCGGCGGCGGCCGCCACTGCCTATGTTTCCAACGAGAAGGATGACAGCATCAGCGTCATCGACCTGGACAAGATGGAAACCGTCGAGACCTTGCAGGTCGGCATGCGCCCGCGCGGCCTTACCCTTTCCCACGACAACAAACTGCTCTACATCTGCGCCAGCGACTCGGACACCGTTCAGGTGATGGACCTGGCCACGCGGCAGATCATCAAGCAGCTGCCATCCGGTGCCGACCCGGAACAGTTCGCCCTGCACCCCAACAACAAATGGCTGTACATCTCCAACGAGGACGACGCCTTGGTGACGGTGGTCGACGTCGACAAGGAGGAAGTGCTGGCGCAGATCGATGTGGGTGTCGAGCCGGAAGGCATGGCGGTCAGCCCGGATGGCAAGTGGGCGGTCAACACCAGCGAAACCACCAACATGCTGCACTGGATCGACACCAGCACCAACGAACTGGTGGACAACACCCTGGTCGACCAGCGGCCGCGCCACGTGGAGTTCACCAATGACAGCAAGCTGCTCTGGGCATCGGCGGAGATCGGCGGCACGGTCAGCGTGGTGGACGTGGATAAACGCGAGATCCTCAAGACGCTGACCTTCAAAATCAAGGGCGTGCACCCGGACAAGGTGCAGCCGGTGGGCATCAAGCTTTCCTCCGATGGCAAATACGCCTTCGTCGCGCTCGGCCCGGCGAACCATATTGCGGTGGTCGACGCGAAGACCTACGAGGTGCTCGACTATCTGCTGGTGGGCCGGCGCGTCTGGCACATGGCGTTCAACCCCGATGAAAGCCTGCTGTTGACCACCAACGGCGTCAGCGGCGATGTCTCGGTGATCGATGTCGCAAAGCTCAAGGTCACCAAATCGATCAAGGTCGGCCGCTATCCGTGGGGTGTGGTGGTCACACCATGAACGCGCTGGAGGTCAGTGATGTCGGCTTCGCCTACGGCGCTCGCCGGGCACTCGATGGGGTGAGTTTCACCGCGGCGCAAGGCCGCTTCACCGCATTGCTCGGTCCGAACGGGGCTGGAAAGTCGACGCTGATTGCATTGCTGACGCGCCTGTATGACCTGCAACAGGGGCAGATCCATATTGCCGGCTTCGGTTTGCGCGAAACGCCGCGCAAGGCTTTGGCCCGACTGGGCGTGGTGTTTCAGCAGAGCACGCTGGATCTGGACCTGACCGTGGAACAGAACCTGCGCTACCACGCGGCGCTGCATGGCATGCCCCGGGCCGTGGCGACCGAGCGCATCGAAGTTGAACTGCAGCGTCAGCAGCTCGCCGAGCGCCGGCGTAGCAAGGTACGCGAACTCAACGGCGGGCATCGCCGGCGCGTGGAAATCGCCCGCGCACTGCTGCACCGCCCCGATCTACTATTGCTCGACGAAGCCAGCGCCGGCCTCGATCCCGCCAGCCGCCAGGCGCTCAACCAGCATGTGCGCATGCTCTGCCAAGAGCAGGGCATGAGCGTGCTGTGGACCACGCACCTGCTCGATGAAGTCCATGCGGACGACGATCTGCTGGTGCTCAATCGCGGCCGGCTGGTCGCTCAGGGCAGCGTGGCCAGCGTGGCGCTGGACGGCGAGGATCTGGCCGCGAGCTTTGCACGGCTGACCGGCGACGCTACGCAGTCCGCGCCAGCTCCTACGCTTCAACGTGAGAACCCTGCTGCGGCAGTCCCAGGCCTTTCGGCATCTGCCGTTGCCCCGGCAACAGCGACACCTGCGGCAGCCCACCACACAAGCGCACCCCTCGACCCAGGGCGGGAAACCTTATGACGATCTACTGGGAATGCCTGCGCGGCATAGTCCTGCGCGAATGGCTGCGCTTCGTCCAGCAACGCTCGCGTTTCTTCAGCGCTCTGGTGCGTCCGCTGCTGTGGCTGGTGGTATTTGCTGCCGGTTTTCGCGCGGCGCTGGGCATCGCCATCATCGAGCCGTACGACACCTACATTACCTACGAGACCTACATCGTGCCGGGGCTGGCCTGCATGATCCTGCTATTCAATGGCATGCAGGGTTCACTCTCGATGGTCTACGACCGCGAGATGGGCAGCATGCGCGTGCTGCTGACCAGTCCGCTGCCGCGCAGCTTTCTTTTGGCCAGCAAGCTGGTGGCCATCGCGCTCATCTCGTTGTTGCAGGTCTATGCGTTTCTGGCCATCGCCTGGTTCTACGGCGTCCAACCGCCACTGCTCGGCCTGCTCGTCGCCCTGCCCGCCCTGCTGCTGGTGGCACTGTTGCTGAGCGCTCTGGGCCTGCTGCTATCCAACGGCATCCGTCAGCTGGAGAACTTCGCCGGGGTGATGAATTTCGTCATCTTCCCGATGTTCTTCCTCTCTTCGGCGCTGTATCCACTGTGGAAGATGCGAGACGCCAGCGAGTGGCTGTACTGGATCTGCGCGATCAACCCGTTCACCCATGCCGTGGAGCTGGTACGAAACGCGCTCTATCTGCGTCTGGCTCCCACGGCACTGGTGGTCTGCCTCGGCCTTACACTGCTGTTCAGCCTGCTCGCAGTGATCAGCTTCAATCCGCAACACGCCGCACTGCGCCGCTCGGCATAAGTGAATTACTACTTTGGTACTGGTTTTCCACTCCATCGTAGGATTTAAAAGACGCGCCCATTGTTCTGTAATCGGCCTACCGAAACGCCAAGGACTATATCCATGCTCAGGTCGCTGCTGCCCTTGCTCTTTGCCGCACTGCCTGGACTCGGCGCGCCCCTCATCGCATCGGCCGAGGAGCAGCTCGCCCTGTTCTCCGCCGAAGGTTACCGCCAGACGCAGTACCGCAGCCCCACGCCGCCGTCCATCGACGGCGCGCAGACCCTGGATACCTCGGCATTACAGGCATTGCTCGAAGCACAGCCCGACGTGGTACTGGTGGACGTGTATCGCAGCCAATGGCTGGCTGGCCAGTTCGTCGATAGCGAACCCCACGCCAACCTGCCAGGCAGCCTCTGGCTGGCCAATACCGGCGACGGTGACCTGCAACCCGAATGGGCGCGTTATTTCAGCGATAATCTGGCGCGTGCCAGCCAAGGCAATCAGGAGCGGCCAATCGTGTTCTACTGCCGCTCCGACTGCTGGCTAGGCTGGAACGCCACCAGGCGCGCTCACGCGTTGGGCTATAAGAAACTGTACTGGTATCGCGACGGGGTGGACGGCTGGGAACAAGCGGGCCTGCCCTTGCACCCCGCTACGCCGAAGCCCCTGCCTGGCAGCGACTAGCGTCCCGAAACCAGCATGCCCCACCATAATCACAACAAAGAGGTGACCGGCCTTGTACAAGATTCTGATCGCGGACGACCATCCGCTGTTTCGTGAAGCCATCCATAACGTCATCCGCGACGGCTTTCCGGATAGCGAGATACTCGAGACCGCCGACCTGGACAGCGCCCTGGCGCTGACCCTGGAACACGACGATCTCGACCTGGTGCTGCTGGACCTGAACATGCCGGGCATGCACGGACTGAACGGCCTGATCAATCTGCGCAACGAGGCGCCGACCATTCCGGTGGTGATCGTTTCCGCCGAGCAGGACAAGCAGATCGTATTGCAGGCGATTACCTATGGCGCGGTCGGCTTCATCACCAAGTCTTCGCCACGGGCGCAGATGACCGACGCCATCGAGCAGATTCTCAACGGCAACGTCTACCTGCCCTCAGACATCATTCGCAGCCAGAAGCCCACCAGCCGCCATTCCCATCACAACGAACAGTCGATTCCGCCGGAACTGCTGCAAGCCCTGACCCGCAAGCAACTGCTGGTGCTGGAGCGCATGACCAAGGGTGAGTCGAACAAGCAGATCGCCTATAACCTCGATATCGCCGAAACTACGGTGAAAGCGCACGTCTCGGCGATCCTGCGCAAGCTCAACGTGCACAACCGTGTCCAGGCGATCCTCTCGGCTGGCGATATCGACTTCACCGCCTACCTGCGCCGCTGAAGGGCGGCGCCTCAGCGCCGGGCTGAAACTAGGCGCTCGCCTGGGCGCCTTCGAACCAGGCAAGTTTCTCGCGTAGCTGAACCACCTCACCAACGATCAACAGGGTTGGTGCCTGGACCTGTTCCTGCGCGATCAGCTCGGCAAGCGTCTCCAGCGTGCCGGTAAAAACTCGCTGATTACTCGTCGTGCCCTGTTGCACCAGCGCCGCCGGGGTACCCGCCGCGCGGCCATGGGAAATCAGTTGCTGGCAGATCACTGGCAAGCCCACCAAGCCCATGTAGAACACCAGCGTCTGCGCTGGGGCGGCGAGTTCCGCCCAAGGCAAATCGCAGCTGCCGTCCTTCAGATGACCGGTAACGAAGCGCACCGATTGCGCATGGTCGCGATGGGTCAGCGGGATGCCGGCGTATGCCGCGCAGCCGCTGGCCGCGGTAATACCGGGCACCACCTGGAACGGCACGCCATGGGCCGCCAGCTCTTCGATTTCCTCGCCGCCGCGACCGAAGATGAACGGATCACCGCCTTTGAGTCGCAGCACGCGCTTGCCTTCCTTGGCCAGGGTCACCAGCTTCTGGTTGATTTGCTCCTGCGGCACCGCATGTTCCGAGCGCTGCTTGCCGACGTAGATACGATCGGCATCGCGCCGGCACAGGTCGATGATCGCCGGCGCCACCAGTCGGTCGTAGAGCACCACGTCGGCCTGCTGCATCAGCCGCAAGGCACGGAAGGTCAGCAGATCAGGGTCGCCTGGGCCGGCACCGACCAGGTAGACCTCGCCCAGCGCACGCGGCGCAGCACCGGCGAGCTTTTCCGCGAGCAGGCGCTCGGCTTCGACGCTACGACCGGCAAGAGCCTGCTCGGCGATCGGCCCCTGAAAAGTCTCCTCCCAGAACACCCGCCGCTGCTGCACATTGGCAAACTTGGCTTTGACCTGAGCACGAAACTGCTTGGCCAGACCGGCCAGCTGGCCGTAAGCCGCGGGAATCCAGGTCTCGATACGCGCCCGGATAAGCCGTGCCAGCACCGGTGCATCGCCACCGCTGGACACCGCAATCACCAGCGGCGAACGGTCGACGATTGCCGGAAAGATCACGCTGCACAGCTCTGGCGAGTCGACCACGTTGACCGGCATGCCCAGCGCATTGGCGTGCTGCGATACCGATGCGTTCAGCGGCTCGTCATCGGTGGCTGCGATGGCCAGCACACAGCCCTGCAGGTCCTGCGGGTCATAGCCGCGATTGAGGCACTCACCGCCGCCCGCCTCGACTAGCTCAACCAGTTGCGGTTCGATGCTCGGTGCCACCACCCGCAACCGCGCTCCAGCTTCACTCAACAGTCGGGCCTTGCGCAGCGCAATCTCGCCACCACCGACGATCAGCACCGTGCGGCCTTTGAGGTTGTGGAACAGCGGAAGGTATTCCATGGGCGAATCCTGGAGGGTCATTGGAGGTACGGGCATCACAGCCATTACGGCCGTGATGCCCCTTGTCGAATATCAAGGATCCGGTCTGATGCCTGGATCGCGATGCCGCAGCGTCAGATATCAGCCGATGATGTCGATGCCGCCCATATAGGGCTTCAGCACTTCCGGTACAACCACGCTGCCGTCGGCCTGCTGGTAGTTCTCCAACACGGCGACCAGGGTACGGCCAACGGCCAGACCCGATCCGTTGAGGGTGTGTACCAGTTCGGGCTTGCCGGTTTCCGGGTTGCGATAGCGCGCTTGCATGCGTCGTGCCTGGAAATCGCCACAGTTGGAGCAGGAGGAAATCTCGCGATATTTGTCCTGGCTCGGCACCCAGACTTCCAGGTCATAGGTCTTGGTCGCGCCGAAGCCCATATCGCCCGTGCACAGCGACAACACACGGTACGGTAGCTGCAGCAACTGCAGCACCTTCTCCGCATTGCCAGTCAGCTCTTCCAGCGCCTCGAAGGATTTCGACGGCTCGACGATCTGCACCATCTCGACCTTGTCGAACTGGTGCTGGCGAATCATGCCGCGGGTATCGCGCCCGGAGGCGCCGGCCTCGCTGCGGAAGCACGGGGTATGGGCGACGAACTTCAGCGGCAGTTGCTTGGCGTCGAGAATCTCGCCAGCAACAATGTTGGTCAGCGAAACCTCTGCGGTCGGGATCAGGTAGAAGTCTGCTTCGCCCTCGCGGCTGATCTTGAACAGATCTTCCTCGAATTTCGGCAGCTGGCCGGTACCCTGCAGCGCGGGCGCCTGCACGAGATACGGGGTATAGGCCTCTTCATAACCGTGGTCACGAGTATGCAGGTCGATCATGAACTGCGCCAGGGCGCGATGCAGGCGGGCAATCGGCCCGCGCATCAGGGCGAAGCGGGCGCCGGACAGCTTGGCGGCGGTTTCGAAGTCCAGCCAGCCATGCTGCTCGCCCAGGGCGACGTGATCCTGCACCGGGAAGTCAAAGGTCTTCGGCGTGCCCCAGCGACGCACCTCGACGTTCTCATCCTCGTCCGCACCGACCGGCACCGACTCGTGCGGCAGGTTGGGAATGCTCAGCATCAGCTGGTCGAGTTCGCTCTGGATGCGGTCCAGCTCCTGCTTGCCGGATTCGAGTTCGCTGCCCATGCGATCCACGTCGGCGAGCAACGGGGCGATGTCCTCACCGCGCTGCTTGGCCTGGCCGATTGACTTGGAACGCGCGTTGCGCTCGGCCTGGAGTTGTTCGGTGCGGGTCTGCACGGTCTTGCGCTGAGCTTCCAGCGCTTCGATGCGCGCCACGTCCAGCTGGTAGCCACGGGTGGCCAGGCGGGCCGCCACGTCCTGTAGCTGAGTGCGTACCAGTTTCGAATCAAGCATGGTGGGTCTCGTCTGTGAAAGCTTGGATGAAGGGCGAAGAGGGAGCGAAGTTTACTGTGAACGGTCGTCGGTTCATAACCTTGCGAGCATGAGGCCAGCCCAGGCTGCCAACAAGCCACCGAGAACGCTGCCGCCGACGTAGGCAAAGGCAGTTGCCAGCTGACCACTCTCCAGCAGCCGCAAGGCGTCCAGCGAAAAGCTGGAGAAGGTCGTCAGTGCGCCAAGAAAACCAATGATCAGCGCGCCACGCAGCTCGGGCGAAATGTCCGGCCGCGCGAGAAAGGTGGCGTACAGGTAGCCGATGAGCAGGCAACCCAGCAAATTCACCGCCAGGGTGGCGAAATAGAAATGCCGTGGCCATTGCGTGCTGACCCAGGTGGCAACGGCAAAGCGCAGCAATGTTCCAACCACGCCGCCGCAGGCGACGGCGATCGCCATGCGGATCATCCCTTTCTCCGTTGTATGGGGCTTTCTCGGTCGAGCCGGGCAAGATGTTCGAGCTTGTCGCGGATTTTGCTCTCCAACCCGCGCGGAGCAGGATGGTAGTAGCGACGGGGCTCCATGGCCTCGGGAAAATAATCCTCGCCGGCCGCATAGGCATCCGGCTCGTCATGGGCGTAGCGGTACTCATTGCCGTAGCCGAGTTCTTTCATCAGCTTGGTCGGCGCATTGCGCAGGTGCAGTGGCACCTCCTGCGAACCATTTTCCGCGGCATCGCGCATCGCTGCCTTGAACGCGGTATAGACGGCGTTGCTTTTCGGCGCGCAGGCGAGATAGACGATGGCCTGCGCCACGGCCAGCTCACCTTCCGGACTGCCCAGCCGTTCCTGCACATCCCAGGCATTCAGGCACAGCGGCAGTGCGCGCGGATCGGCGTTGCCGACCTCCTCACTGGCCATGCGTACAACGCGCCGGGCCAGGTACAGCGGGTCGCAGCCGCCGTCGAGCATGCGCGCGAACCAGTAAAGTGCCGCATCAGGATTGGAGCCACGTACCGATTTGTGCAGCGCGGATATCTGGTCGTAGAACGCTTCGCCGCCCTTGTCGAAACGGCGCCGGCTGTCACCCAGCAAATCCTGCAGCAGGTCGGTACTGATGGTACCGCCCTGCTCCGCCAGATCGGAGGCGTTCTCCAGCAGGTTGAGCAACCGCCGCCCATCGCCGTCGGCCGCGGCCAGCAGCATCTGGAAGCTCTCTTCCGGCAGTTCGAGATGCAGGTCGCCGAGCCCCTTGGGCTCGCTCAATGCCCGCGCCACCAGTTTGCGCAAGGCCGCCTCGTCGAGGCTTTTCAGCACGTAGACGCGGGCACGCGAGAGCAACGCATTGTTGAGTTCGAACGAAGGATTTTCGGTGGTCGCGCCGATGAATATCAGCGTGCCGTCTTCAACGTACGGCAAAAAGGCATCCTGCTGCGACTTGTTGAAGCGATGCACCTCATCAACGAACAGGATGGTCCGCCGACCATATTGCGCAGCCTGCTGTTTGGCGATCTCGACCGCCTGGCGGATCTCCTTCACCCCAGCGAGCACGGCCGAAACCGTCTCGAAATGGGCGTCTGACACCTTGGCCAACAACCGCGCCAGCGTGGTCTTGCCGACGCCGGGCGGCCCCCAGAACACCATGGAATGCAGCGCGCCCTGTTCCAGCGCCTCGCGCAACGGCTTGCCGCGGGCGAGCAGGTGCTCCTGCCCGACATACTCGTCAAGGCTGGCTGCGCGCAAGCGCGCTGCAAGTGGCTGGGAGACTGGTTCGCGGCTGAACAGGTCCATTGCGGACGGTTACCTCAATTGCAGCGGCCTGCAATTGCGCAGGCCGCTGAAAACGAAATGCCGGACGTAGGTCACTCGGAGATGACGTCGGCACCCTCGGGGATTTCAAAGGTGAACAGATCGGCCTTCAGCGGCTGGTTCATCTTCACACCCATGAACAGGATATTGGTGCGCTGACCTACGCTGTCGATCAGTTGCATGTCATTGATCACTCCGTTGCGAAATGACAGGCGCAGGTTATCGAACAGCGTGTCCTTGGCCTTCGGCTTGAGCGTGAAATCCACCACCTCGCCGGCCTCCTTGTGGGAAACCTCGAAGTTCTCGCTGATGGTGGAAACGTCGCCGGACAGCAGCAGCGCCGGAGTATGAGTCAGGCGCTGGTCAAGTTCCTGAATGGTGACCTGCTCGAGATCCGGATCATACAGCCAGACCTTCTTGCCGTTGGATACCAGTAGCTGCTCCATCGGCGCGTCGGTGTGCCAGCGGAACTGTCCGGGGCGCTTCAATGACAGCTCGCCGGAAGTCTCCTGCAGCTGGGTACCACTGCCATCGAGCGAAAGCTGCGAGAAGCGGCCGGTCAGCGTTTCGGCCTGGTTGAGCAGGCCGGTCAGTCGTTTGGTAGACGCAGCCTGGTCGGCGTGAGCCGGGGCCAGGGCGACCATCAGGACAGATGCACACAGCAAACGGATCAATTGCATGTAGCCCTCGAAGCGATTCAATCGCGCATAGGCGGCGGCGCGATGACTTCGCGCGAGCCATTGGTGTTCATGGATGTCACCACGCCGGCCATTTCCATGGCTTCGATCATGCGAGCGGCGCGGTTGTAGCCAATCTTGAGCTTGCGTTGCACCGCGGAAATCGACGCGCGGCGGCTTTCCGTGACGAAGCGAACGGCCTCGTCGTACAGCGGATCTTCTTCGCTACCTTCCCCGCTACCCTCGCCACTACCACCATCGAAGCCGCTGCCCGCCTCTTCGACGCCGGCCAGAATATCTTCGATGTAGTCGGGGGCGCCACGGGCCTTCCAGGCTTCGACGACCCGGTGCACTTCCTCATCGGAAACGAACGCGCCATGTACGCGAATCGGCAGGCCGGTGCCCGGTGGCAGGTAGAGCATGTCACCGTGACCGAGCAGCTGCTCGGCGCCGCCCTGGTCGAGGATGGTGCGCGAGTCGATCTTGCTGGATACCTGGAACGCCATGCGGGTCGGAATGTTGGCCTTGATCAGACCGGTGATCACATCCACCGAAGGACGCTGGGTGGCCAGGATCAGATGGATACCGGCTGCGCGAGCTTTCTGCGCGATACGCGCGATCAGCTCTTCGACCTTCTTACCGACGATCATCATCATGTCGGCAAACTCATCGACCACCACCACGATGGTCGGCAGGCTCTTCAGGTAAGGCGGCTCGTCATCCATCGACTCGCGCTTGTACAGCGGGTCGTGCAGCGGGGTGCCGGCCTCTTCGGCTTCCTTGATCTTGCGGTTGAAGCCTGCCAGGTTGCGCACGCCCATCGCCGCCATCAGCTTATAGCGCCGCTCCATCTCGGCCACGCTCCAGCGCAGCGCGTTGGCGGCCTCCTTCATATCGGTGACGACCGGGCAGAGCAAATGCGGGATGCCCTCATAGATCGATAGCTCGAGCATCTTCGGGTCGATCATGATCAGGCGCGCCTCTTCCGGCGTCGACTTGAACAGGATCGACAGGATCATGGCATTGACCCCCACCGACTTACCGGAACCGGTGGTACCGGCCACCAGCAGGTGCGGCATCTTCGACAGGTCGGCGATGACCGGCTTGCCGCCGATATCGTGGCCGAGCGCCAGCGTCACTGGTGACTTGGCGTCGTCGTATGGAGCCGAAGAAAGCACTTCGGAGAACCGCACAATCTGGCGATCCTCGTTGGGAATCTCGATGCCCACAGTGGTCTTGCCTGGAATTACTTCCACCACGCGAACGCTGATCACCGCGAGCGAGCGCGCAAGGTCCTTGGCCAGGTTGGAGATACGGCTGACTTTCACGCCAGCAGCCGGCTGGATTTCAAAGCGAGTGATGACCGGGCCCGGATGAACCGACTCGACGATGACTTCGACACCAAACTCCTTCAGCTTGATTTCCAGCAACCGCGACATCGCTTCCAGGGACTCGGGTGAATACTGCTTCTGCTGTTTCTCGGCAGCGTCAAGGATAGAAATCGGCGGCAGACTGCCCTCGATCAGCGGATCGACGAACAGATTGGCCTGCTTTTCTTTCAGCACACGCTTGCTCGGTTCTGCAGGCTTCGGCGGCGCAGGCGGCGCGATCACTGGCGCTACACGCTTGTCCCGCTCGCTCATGTGCTTGGCCAGCGCTTCATCCCGCTCGATGATGCGCTCCTTGACCTTGGCCTGCTCACGGCGATCCCGCACCATTGGCGCAGCGACTTCGCTGACTACATCATCGGCTTCGCGCAGTTGCGCGACCATCTGCTTGCGCTCGGCCCGAGCATTCCACCAACGACTGAACACGCTCTGGATCAACTCGATCAGATCAAGCGTGATCTTGCCGGTGATATCCATCACCTTGAACCAGGACAGGTCGGTGAAAACGGTCAAGCCAAACAGGAAAAACGCCAGCAGTGCCAGGGTGCTGCCCTGCACGTTCAACGAAAGCACCGCGAGCTGACCGAGACTTTCGCCTAGCGCCCCGCCTGTGGACGCTGGCAAGCCAGGTGCTGCCTGAAAATGGATATAGGCCAACGCAGAACCGGACAGCACCAGAAATACCAGCCCGATCAGCCGCCAGGAGAACAGCCAGCCATTCCAGACCCAGGGTTGATGTCGGGCACGGAAGACCTGCCAGGTTTTTACGCCAAGCAAAAGGGGGAACAGGTAGGCGAAATAGCCCAGCGCCATGAACAGGACATCGGCAAACCAGGCGCCAGCACGCCCCGCAGCGTTGCGAACCTGATCGATATTGCTCGTATGTGTCCAGCCAGGATCACCAGGATCGTAGGTCAGCAGTGCCATCCACAGATAGACGCAGAGCGCACCGAGCGCTATCAACGCGCCTTCCTTGAGGCGATAGTGCAATTGTTGTCGCCAGACGGTCGCCGGCGCGGTAGATGAGGAATTCTTCAAAACGCTTTCTTTCCTGCGCCTGCGGCGCGATGAACCGTAGTCAGCCAGAACCCCGGCATTGTACGGGTTTGTCGATTCGATGGCATGCGGGTTCCGCGGCGGCTTGGGCTTTTGCCAATGCTTCGGTGTAGCATAAACGCCCGATTTCCCGGCGCGGCTCGACTGGAGCACGCTTCTCTATTTGCAACAAAGGCTTATGAGGGCTTTTTATGAGTGAAGTCAAGCATTCGCGTCTGATCATCCTCGGCTCGGGCCCGGCCGGTTATACCGCTGCGGTATACGCTGCCCGCGCCAATCTGAAGCCACTGATGATCACTGGCATCCAGCCCGGCGGTCAGCTGACGACCACCACCGAAGTCGACAACTGGCCTGGTGACGTCGAAGGCCTCACCGGCCCCGACCTGATGGTCCGTATGCAGAAGCACGCCGAGCGCTTCGACACCGAGATCGTCTTCGATCACATCCATACCGCAGAGTTGCAGCAGCGCCCGTTCACCCTGCGCGGCGACAGCGCCGTCTACACCTGCGACGCTCTGATCATCGCTACCGGCGCTTCGGCACAGTACCTCGGCCTGCCTTCGGAAGAGGCATTCGCCGGCCGTGGCGTATCGGCCTGCGCAACCTGTGACGGCTTCTTCTACCGTAACCAGGTCGTCGCGGTGATCGGCGGTGGCAACACTGCAGTCGAGGAAGCACTGTACCTGTCCAACATCGCCAAGGAAGTCCACCTGATCCACCGCCGCGACAAGCTGCGCTCGGAGAAGATCCTGCAGGACAAGCTCATGGACAAGGCGACCAACGGCAACATTCGCCTGCACTGGAACCACACCCTCGAGGAAGTGCTCGGCGACGCCAGCGGCGTAACCGGCGTGCGCCTGAAGAGCACCCTAACTGGCGAAGAAAACCGGCTCGACCTCGCCGGCGTGTTTATTGCCATCGGGCACAAGCCGAATACCGACCTGTTCCAGGGCCAGCTGGACATGAAGGATGGCTATCTGAAGATCAGAGGCGGCGGCGAAGGCGATGCCACCTGCACCAGCATTCCCGGTGTCTTCGCTGCAGGCGATGTTGCGGACCACGTCTATCGCCAGGCGATCACCTCTGCCGGCGCTGGCTGCATGGCGGCACTGGACGCCGAAAAGTACCTCGATAATTGATCAAACGGCGGGCTTCGGCCCGCCCTCCCCTATCTGCAACTGCGTGGCGAAATGCTGACCTGGCTAAAGCGCGACGACCTCGAATTCCCTCCTCTCGAGAAGGCTCTACATGAACCCAACGGTCTTCTGGCGGCCGGAGGCGATCTGAGCGCCGATCGGCTGTTGGCGGCCTATCGACATGGCTGCTTCCCCTGGTATCAAGACGGCCAGCCGCTGCTGTGGTGGTCTCCGGATCCGCGCACAGTGCTCTATCCGAATGAGCTGCATGTCTCGCGCAGCTTGCGCAAGCGGATGCGTCAGGGCGATTTCCAGGTGACGTTCGACCGCGCCTTCGGCGACGTGATCCAGGGCTGCGCAGGCCCGCGCAGCTATGCGGACGGCACCTGGATCACCACACCGATGCAGCAGGCCTACATCCATCTGCACGAAATCGGCGTGGCGCATTCGGTGGAAGTCTGGCAGGACGGGCAGCTCGTCGGAGGACTCTACGGCCTGGCTATCGGTAGGCTATTTTTCGGCGAGTCGATGTTCAGTTGCGTCACCGATGCATCCAAGGTCGGCTTTGTCGCGCTGGTAGAGCGGCTACGCGCATGGGGCTTCGCCCTGATCGACTGTCAGATGCCGACGCGCCATCTGGAAAGCTTTGGTGCCCGCAGCATTTCACGCGAGACCTTTGCCGCCGCGCTTGCCGAGCATCTGGATAGCTCCAGTACAGCCGACTGGCGCGCCTAGTCGACTACCGCAAGCTGACCTACACTCAGCTCATGATTTCTGAGAGTTGACCATGACTTCACTGGCTCGCCTCAAGTTCTACGCCACCCAGCCCCATGCGTGCAGCTACCTGCCCGACGAACAGGCCACCACCCTGTTTCTCGACCCCAGCCAGCCGATGGATGCACAGGTGTATGCGGAGCTTTCAGAGATGGGCTTCCGCCGCAGCGGCGATCACCTCTACCGTCCGCACTGCCAGCGCTGCTCGGCGTGCATTCCGGCGCGCATCCCGGTCGCTGCGCCAGCCCTCAGCCGTCAGCAAAGGCGGATACTCAAACGCAACGCTGATCTGCAGGTTCGCTGTGTTCGGCCGGCATTCAGCGAGGAGCTCTATACGCTCTATGCCAGCTATATCGAGAAGCGGCACGCCGATGGCGATATGTATCCGCCCAGTCGCGAGCAATTCAATACCTTCCTGGTGCGCGATCTTCCATTCTCGCGGTTCTACGAGTTCAGGCTGGACGGACGGCTGTTGGCCGTGGCAGTCACCGATGTACTGCCTAATGGGCTTTCGGCGGTCTACACCTTCTACGATCCTGAAGAGGAGCGCCGCAGCCTGGGGCGCTATGCGATCCTCTGGCAGATCGGCGAAGCTGCGCGTCTTGGGCTGAAAGCCGTGTATCTCGGCTACTGGATCAAGAACTGCCGAAAGATGAATTACAAGACCGAATATCGTCCAATCGAACTGCTGGTCAATCAACGCTGGGTGACACTCAGCTGAAGTCCTTGGCTCATCGACCCATTTCGGGCACAATGCTTGCCGCTTTTGCCCGCGCACGCATGCGCCGGGTCACTCATTTGGACACCGAGGACTTTACTGAATGTCGAAAGAAGACAGCTTCGAAATGGAAGGTACTGTCGTCGACACCCTGCCAAACACCATGTTTCGTGTGGAGTTGGAAAATGGGCACGTCGTTACTGCGCACATCTCCGGAAAGATGCGCAAGAACTACATCCGGATTCTTACCGGTGACAAGGTTCGCGTGGAACTGACCCCCTACGATCTGAGCAAGGGTCGCATCACCTACCGCGCCCGCTAAGCGAGCTGCGAGAAAAAATGCCCGGTTCTGACCGGGCTTTTTTGTTGCGTTAAAAGTTCGGCCCGCTACAGCCCGCGGACAAAAAACGCCCGGCAAAAAAGCCGGGCGTTCGACACCTCTGACAGTCACGCCAGCTCGGCAGAAGTCTCGAATTCGAAGAACGGTTCGCCGTCCCGAATATCGATATGCACCACCCCACCATGCTCGGCCAGCTCTCCGAACAGGATCTCTTCGGCCAAAGGCCGCTTGATCTTGTCCTGAATCAGCCGCGCCATTGGCCGTGCCCCCATCTGTGCATCGTAGCCATGCTCGGCCAGCCAGCCGCGGGCCGCATCCGACACCTCCAGCGTCACATGCTTGTCCTCGAGCTGCGCCTGCAGTTCGATGAGGAACTTGTCGACGATGCTCTTGATCACTTCGTGGCTCAGCCGGCCGAACTGGATGATTGTATCCAGACGGTTCCGGAATTCCGGAGTAAAGCTCTTCTTGATCACTTCCATCGCATCCGACGCATGGTCCTGCAGCGTAAAACCAATCGAGGCTCGCGCCGCAGTTTCCGCACCGGCGTTAGTGGTCATGATGATGATCACATTACGGAAGTCCGCCTTGCGCCCGTTGTTATCGGTGAGCGTGCCGTGATCCATCACCTGCAGTAGCAGGTTGAAGACTTCCGGGTGCGCCTTCTCGATCTCGTCCAGCAGCAGCACACAGTGCGGCTGTTTGGTGATGGCCTCGGTTAGCAGGCCACCCTGATCGAACCCGACGTAACCCGGAGGTGCGCCGATGAGCCGGGACACGGTATGGCGCTCCATGTACTCGGACATGTCGAAGCGAATCAGCTCGACCCCCAGAGCGCGCGCCAGCTGACGCGCAGCCTCGGTCTTGCCCACACCGGTCGGACCGGCAAAGAGGAACGAGCCGACTGGCTTGTCTGGCGCCTTGAGCCCTGCACGAGAAAGCTTGATGGCGGTCGCCAGCGAATCGATCGCATCGTCCTGTCCGAACACAGTGAGCTTGAGGTCACGCTCAAGATTACGCAGCAACTCCTTGTCCGAACTGCTGACGTGCTTCGGTGGGATGCGTGCGATCTTCGCAACGATGTCCTCGACCTGCTCGACGTCGATGCATTTGACGCGTTGATCCTCAGGCTGCAACCGTTGGTACGCGCCAGCTTCATCGATCA
Source organism: Pseudomonas sp. SCT (assembly GCF_003864275.1). Taxonomy (NCBI): domain Bacteria; kingdom Pseudomonadati; phylum Pseudomonadota; class Gammaproteobacteria; order Pseudomonadales; family Pseudomonadaceae; genus Pseudomonas; species Pseudomonas sp. SCT. The sequence continues at coordinate 20,793 of NZ_BDJA01000008.1, read as the reverse complement.
CGTCAATCGCCTTGTCAGGCATATGGCGATCGTTGATATAACGCGATGCCAGCTCCGCCGCCGCACGAAGCGCCTCGTCGCTGTACTCGATATGGTGATGCTGCTCGAAACGCCCCTTCAGCCCACGCAGAATGCCAATGGTGTCCTCAACCGAGGGCTCGGACACATCGACCTTCTGGAAACGCCGCGCCAGCGCGCGATCCTTCTCGAAGATTCCGCGAAACTCCTGGAAAGTCGTGGAGCCGATGCAGCGAATCTCCCCTGAAGAAAGCAGCGGCTTGAGTAGGTTGGAAGCGTCCATTACCCCACCCGAAGCAGCACCAGCGCCGATGATGGTATGAATCTCGTCAATGAAGAGAATCGCATGTGGACGCTTGCGCAGCTCGCCAAGCAGCGCCTTGAAGCGCTTCTCGAAATCCCCGCGGTATTTCGTACCAGCTAGCAGTGCACCCAGATCCAACGAATAAACGACACTGTCGGCCAGCAGATCCGGAACCTGGTTGTCCACAATCCGCTTGGCCAGCCCTTCGGCAATCGCCGTCTTGCCGACGCCGGCCTCGCCGACGAGAAGCGGATTGTTCTTGCGCCGACGCGCGAGAATCTGCGCAACGCGCTCGACCTCATTTTCGCGCCCTACCAGCGGATCGATCCGCCCTTGACGTGCCAGCTCATTGAGATTGCTTGCATAGGCATCAAGCGGATTGCTGGAGGCTCCCGACTCGCCGCCGTCTTCATCCTGCATTTCCGCATCGCTTTCCGGGCTACCGGCATTGCCTGGAACCTTGGAAATCCCATGCGCGATATAGTTGACGACATCGATACGCGCCACATTCTGCTGCTTGAGCAGGAATACGGCCTGACTCTCCTGCTCACTGAAGATTGCCACCAGCACGTTGGCGCCTGTCACCTCGCGCTTGCCGGAGCTCTGAACATGGAACACCGCACGCTGCAGAACGCGCTGAAACCCTAGTGTTGGCTGGGTTTCACGCTCTTCATCATGCTGTGGAATAAGTGGAGTGGTGGAGTCAATGAACTCCTGCAGATCGTGGCGCAGCTTGTCCAGGCTCGCGCCACAGGCCCGCAACACGGTCGCAGCCGCTTCATTGTCCAGTAGGGCCAACAGGAGGTGTTCAACCGTCATGAATTCATGACGCTTGGTACGTGCCTCTTTGAAAGCCAGATTCAGAGTGACTTCGAGCTCACGGTTCAACATAGCTTTCACCTCTTCCCCAGCAATCGGAGTTAACCGTCCTTCTCGATCTCACAAAGCAGCGGGTGCTGGCATTCCCTTGCATATTGATTCACTTGCATCGCTTTGGTTTCGGCCACATCACGGGTATACAGCCCGCAAACTGCCTGCCCCTCGGTATGGACGGCCAGCATGATCTTGGTGGCCTGCTCCCTGCTGTGATTAAAAATGCCTTCCAGCACCTCGACGACAAAATCCATCGGTGTGTAGTCGTCATTAAACATGACAACTCTATACATCGGTGGTGCCTTCAATTCTGGCTTGGCCTCCTGAACAGCGAGGCCAGACGCGTCGTCTTCGTCCCCTAAGGGCCGGTCCTGATTGAATGTTAGTCGAATCTGAGCAAATGCATGCATGCGCATAACGGTTCTAGGTCGTGGCGCCGGGGCCAGATAAATATGGACAGCTTCGCAGCCAGCTGACGAGTCGCCTTGACTATCGGCAAAACGATGATACAAACAGTATGTGCCTACAAGGGCAAACGGGTTGCGCAACATGAGGCCTCGGGCTGCATAAGCGCGGAATGAAATGGATGTTACTCCAGTAATGGACTCCTTTGCAGAGGGATAACAGCATGCTAAGCGGTAAGGTCAAGTGGTTCAACAACGCCAAAGGCTATGGCTTCATCGTAGCAGACGGCGGCGATGAGGACCTGTTCGCCCACTACTCAGCCATCCAGATGGAAGGCTACCGAACTCTGAAAGCTGGGCAAGCGGTCATGTTCAATATCCTGCAGGGTCCGAAAGGCCTCCACGCAACCGACATCAGGCCGCAGCAGGCCATGTCTGAAGCGACGGCCCCTGCTGCTCAGGGTGTTTCCACCGTAGACGCCTGACGTTTCACGAAACAAACAAAAAGGCCGATCAGATGATCGGCCTTTTTTTCGTCAGGTCGCGTTACATATGACTGATCATTGCATCGCCGAACTGCGAGCATGACATCAGCTGCGCGCCTTCCATCAGCCGCTCGAAGTCGTAGGTCACGGTCTTGGCTGCGATAGCGCTTTCGGTCGACTTGATGATCAGGTCCGCTGCTTCTACCCAGCCCATGTGACGCAGCATCATCTCGGCGGAAAGAATCAAAGAGCCGGGGTTGACCTTATCTTGGCCGGCGTACTTCGGCGCAGTGCCGTGGGTCGCCTCGAACATGGCTACGGTGTCGGACAGGTTCGCGCCAGGAGCGATACCGATACCGCCCACTTCGGCGGCCAAGGCATCGGACAAGTAGTCACCGTTCAGGTTGAGCGTGGCAATGACATCGTACTCAGCCGGGCGCAGCAGAATCTGTTGCAGCATGGCGTCAGCGATGGCGTCTTTCACGACGATATTCTTGCCGGTATTCGGATTCTTGAACTGCATCCAGGGCCCACCATCCAGCAGCTCAGCGCCGAACTCGTCGCGAGCCACCTCATAGCCCCACTCCTTGAAGGCACCTTCGGTGAACTTCATGATGTTGCCTTTGTGCACGATAGTGACCGAGCTACGGTCATTGTCGACCGCGTACTGCAGGGCTTTACGAACCAAGCGCTTGGTGCCTTCCAGTGAAACCGGCTTGATGCCGATGCCACAGTTTTCTGTGAAGCGAATCTTCTTGACGCCCATTTCTTCGGTAAGGAACTTGATGACTTTCTCCGCCTCAGGGGAGCCAGCCTTCCACTCTACGCCGGCGTAGATGTCTTCGGAGTTTTCACGAAAGATCACCATGTCAACGTCACCCGGCTTCTTGACCGGGCTAGGCACACCGGTGAACCAGCGAACCGGACGCTGACAGACGTAGAGATCAAGCTCTTGGCGCAGCGCAACGTTCAAGGAGCGGATGCCACCGCCGACCGGAGTGGTCAGGGGGCCCTTGATTGACACCACGTAATCACGAACGGCTTCCAGGGTCTCCTTCGGCAGCCAGGTGTCCTGGTCGTAGACCTGTGTCGCCTTCTCGCCCGCGTAGATTTCCATCCAGGCAATCTTGCGCTGACCGCCATAGGCCTTCTGCACGGCGGCATCCACGACTTTGATCATCACCGGGCTGATATCGACTCCGATACCATCCCCTTCTATATAAGGAATGATCGGGTTGTTGGGGACGTTCAGGGTGTTGTCGGCATTAACGGTAATTTTGTCACCGCTGGATGGCACCTGGATCTTTTGGTATCCCATGCTGGACTCCGTCTTCGTGGTTAGACATCGATCGTCGTTTGAGGGTAACCCACTCGAATCGCCTGAAACTACATGTTCGTTCGTCGTATGCGCAATGCCGTTCTGCCAGAGGGTGGCGCAATGGTATACTTCTCGGATGACTAACAAGTCATAAGGGACGAGCCTGTCTTGTACAAGACCCGCCTCTTGAAACCTCAGAGTTGCTACCGCAGCTCCCTGGTTCAAATGCTCGACACTCTATTGGTGCATCCATCATCACCGCGGCTAATCCCCTTCTGGCTCACCAAACGAAGAGCCAGGGCGCCTACCCGGCGCACTCGGGATCCTGTGCACGCCCAGCAAGAAGAGAGTTAACGCTAAATGTCCACCCCTTCGAAGATCATCTATACCTTCACCGACGAAGCTCCAGCCCTGGCCACCTATTCGCTTCTTCCAATTGTAGAAGCCTTCGCCGCCTCCGCTGAGATAGCCGTCGAAACACGCGACATCTCTCTTGCAGGGCGCATTCTTGCGAGTTTTGCCGACCAGTTGGACGCTGACAAGAAAGTCGACGACGACCTCGCCAAGCTTGCCGAACTGACCAATCAGCCCGATGCCAACATCATCAAGCTGCCGAACATCAGCGCCTCCGTACCGCAGCTCAAAGCAGCCATCGCCGAGCTGCAAGCCCTCGGCTACAACATTCCCAACTTCCCGGAAGACCCACAGACCGACGCCGAGAAAGACGCACGCGCGCGTTACAGCAAGGTGCTCGGCAGTGCCGTGAATCCGGTCCTGCGTGAGGGGAACTCCGACCGTCGCGCCCCGGCCGCAGTCAAGGCCTATGCCCGCAAGCACCCGCACTCCATGGGCAAGTGGAGCAAGGCGTCGCAGTCCCACGCCGACTACATGCGCGGCGGCGATTTCTTTTCCAGCGAACAATCGATCACCATGGAAAAAGCCGGTGACGTGCGCATCGAGTTCGTCGGCAAAGACGGCAAGGTGGAAGTCAAGAAGCAGCTCGCCCTGCAGGAAGGCGAAGTGCTCGACGGCATGTTCATGAGCTGCAACAAGCTGCGCGCGTTCTTCGAAGAAACCCTGCAGGACTGCAAGGAAACCGGCGTGATGTGGTCGCTGCACGTCAAGGCCACCATGATGAAGATCTCGCACCCGATCGTCTTCGGCCATGCGGTCAGCGTTTACTACAAGGACGTGTTCGACAAGTACGGCGAACTGTTCAAGGAGCTGGGCGTCAATCCGAACAACGGCATCAGCAGCGTCTACGACAAGATCAAGTCGCTGCCCGTCTCGCAGCAGGAAGAAATTCTGCACGACATCCATGAGGTCTACGCCCATCGTCCGGAAATGGCGATGGTCGATTCGGTCAAGGGCATCACCAACCTGCACATCCCGAGCGACGTCATCGTCGACGCCTCGATGCCGGCAATGATCCGCAACTCTGGTCAGATGTGGGGTAAGGACGGCAAGCAGAAGGACACCAAAGCGGTAATGCCGGAAAGCACTTACGCCCGCATCTACCAGGAAATGATCAACTTCTGCAAAACCAATGGTGCCTTCGACCCGGTCACCATGGGCAGCGTGCCGAACGTTGGCCTGATGGCTCAAAAGGCTGAGGAATACGGCTCGCACGACAAGACCTTCGAAATGCAGGCCGACGGCACCATGCGCGTCGTTCTGGCCGACGGCACCGTTCTGATGCAGCACGAAGTCGAGAAAGGCGACATCTGGCGCGCCTGCCAGACCAAGGACGCCCCGATCCGCGATTGGGTCAAGCTGGCCGTTACCCGCGCCCGTCAGTCGAACACCCCGGCGATCTTCTGGCTGGACCCGGAGCGCGCCCACGATCGTCAGCTGCAGGAGAAAGTGGAAACCTATCTCAAGGATCACGATCTGAGTGGCCTGGACATCCGCATCATGGGCTACAACGAGGCCATTCGCGTCAGCATGGAGCGCATGATCCGTGGGCAGGACACCATTTCGGTGACCGGCAACGTGCTACGCGACTACCTGACCGACCTGTTCCCGATCATGGAACTGGGTACCTCGGCGAAAATGCTTTCCATCGTTCCGCTGATGGCTGGTGGCGGCATGTACGAAACTGGAGCTGGTGGCTCCGCACCAAAGCACGTGCAGCAGCTGGTGGAAGAAAACTACCTGCGCTGGGACTCCCTGGGTGAGTTCCTCGCCTTGGCCGTGTCCCTGGAAGAAACCGGAATCAAGACCGGCAACGTCAAGGCCAAGATCCTCGGCAAGACTCTGGACCAGGCTACCGGCAAACTGTTGGACAACAACAAGTCGCCGGCGCGCAAGGTTGGTCAGCTCGACAACCGCGGCAGCCACTTCTACCTCGCACTGTACTGGGCTCAGGCCCTGGCGGCGCAGGACGAAGACGCTGAACTCAAAGCCCACTTCGCTCCGCTGGCCAAGCAGCTGACCGAGCAGGAAGCTACCATCGTTGACGAACTCGCTGCCGTTCAGGGCAAGCCGGTCGACATCGGCGGCTACTACCGCTCCAACCCCGAGCTGACCAGCAAGGTGATGCGCCCCAGCGCCACCTTCAACTCAGCTCTGGCGGCGCTGAACGCCTGAACCCAGGCCTGAGCGTCACCACGAACCCCGGCCCTGCGCCGGGGTTCGTGCTTTCCGAGATCGGGCTCCCTATCATCCGATCATTTACACGAGGCAGCTCCTATGGATTGGCAACCGCATATCACTGTCGCAACCGTGATCGAGAATCAGGGCCGCTTCCTGCTGGTGGAAGAACTCAAGGCAGGCCGTCTCGTACTCAATCAGCCTGCCGGGCACCTGGAAGCCAACGAAAATCTGCGAGAGGCAGCCGTGCGGGAAACCCTCGAAGAAACCGGTTGGGATGTCGAGCTCACCGGTGTCATCGGCATTTACCTGTACACCGCGCCCAGCAATGGCGTGACCTATCAGCGCGTCTGTTTCGCGGCCAAAGCGCTGCAGCATGATCCACAGCGCACGCTCGATGAGGGTATCGTCGCAGCCCGGTGGTTGAGCCGCGAAGAGCTGGCCGAGCAGCCGGACCGCTGGCGCAGCGAGCTGGTGCCCCGCTGCATCGATGATTACCTGAGCGGCCCCCTGCATTCGCTTGAAGTGATTCGCAACTGATCACGGCTTCGTCAGCCAGCGGCTGGCCTGTTAGAATTGCGCCCCCTTGCAAAACCTCAGCGTATTCCTATGTCTGTAACGACCCTAACCGCCCCGGAAAAAACTCGCGTAATCGTTGGCATGTCCGGCGGAGTGGATTCTTCCGTTTCGGCCCTCCTGCTGCTCGAGCAGGGCTACCAGGTCGAAGGCCTGTTCATGAAGAACTGGGAAGAGGACGATGGCACGGAATACTGCACTGCCAAAGAAGACCTTGCCGATGCCCAGGCCGTCTGCGATCGGATCGGCATCAAGCTGCACACGGCCAACTTCGCAGCCGAGTACTGGGACAACGTCTTCGAGCACTTCCTTGCTGAGTACAAGGCCGGGCGCACACCGAACCCGGATATCCTCTGCAATCGCGAAATCAAGTTCAAGGCGTTCCTCGATTACGCACTGATGCTCGGCGCCGACCTGATCGCCACGGGTCATTACGTCCGTCGCCGTGACCGTGACGGACGCAGCGAGCTGCTCAAGGGGCTGGACCCGAACAAGGACCAGAGCTACTTCCTGCATGCGGTCGGCGGCGAGCAGCTAGGCAAGACGCTGTTTCCCGTTGGCGAGCTGGAAAAGCCAGCAGTCCGCGCGATCGCGGAGAAGTACGACCTCGCTACGGCGAAAAAGAAAGATTCCACCGGCATCTGCTTCATCGGCGAGCGGCGCTTCAGCGACTTCCTCAAGCAGTATCTTCCGGCGCAGCCGGGCAACATCGAAACCGTCGACGGCGAAGTGATCGGCCGCCACCATGGTTTGATGTATCACACCATTGGCCAGCGCCAGGGGCTGGGGATAGGCGGCTTGAAAGATGCATCGGACGAGCCCTGGTACGTCTTGAGCAAAGACCTGCAGCGCAATGCGCTGGTGGTCGGCCAGGGCAACGACCATCCATGGCTGTTTTCCCGCGCCCTGCTAGCATCCGAAATCTACTGGGTGAACCCCATCGACCTCAGCACGCCACTCAAGCTGACCGCCAAGGTTCGTTATCGCCAGAGCGATCAAGCCTGCACGCTGGAAAAGACCGCAGAGGGTTACCGGGCCGTGTTCGAGGCACCACAACGGGCGGTAACACCGGGCCAGTCGGTCGTGTTCTACGACGGCGAAATCTGTCTGGGTGGCGGCGTGATCGAGCAGGCCGAGCCTTGGTTCGAGGGCCGCCCATGAAGGCGCTGGATGAGCAGCTGATCGCGCTTGGTGCGGTGTTCGAAGCCGCAACGCTGGTAGATCGCATTGCACGCACCGGCCAAGTGCCGAACGCCTCACTTGCCTGCATGCTCGGCAGCCTGCTGGCGCGCAATCCGCAAACCACGCTGGAGATCTATGGCGGCGACGATCTCAACCTGCGTGATGGCTACCGCGCGCTGGTTGGCGCACTGGAGCGCGACAGCAGCACGCTGCAGCGCGAGCCGCTACGTTACGCACTGGCAATGATCGGCCTGGAGCGCCAGCTGGACAAACGTGATGACATGCTTCAGGTCATCGGCAGCCGTCTGGACCAGATCCAGCAGCAGGTCGAGCACTTCGGCATCACCCACGAGAACGTCGTCGCCTCGTTCGGCGGGCTATATCAGGACACCTTGAGTACCTTCCGCCAACGCATCCAGGTTCAGGGCGATATGCGTCACCTGCAGCAGACGGACAATGCGGCCAAGATTCGCGCCCTGCTGCTTTCCGGCATCCGCTCGGCGCGCCTCTGGCGCCAGCTCGGCGGGCATCGCTGGCAGCTCATCTTCAGCCGTCGCAAGTTGCTCGATGCGCTCTATCCAAGGCTTCGCTCAACTCAGGGCGAGGACCATTAACCGCAGCGAATGTGCCGGGCTCAGCCGGTGCATTCGTGTATAATCTGCGCCCTCTTTTCGTTGCCTGTCCGAGAATGCCCTCTATGCAGCTTTCCTCGCTCACGGCGGTTTCCCCCGTCGACGGCCGCTACGCCGGCAAAACCAGCGCCCTGCGCCCGATCTTCAGCGAATTCGGCCTGATCCGCTGCCGTGTTCAGGTCGAAGTCCGCTGGCTCCAGCGCCTCGCTGCCCATCCAGGCGTTCCGGAAGTTGCGCCCTTCTCCAGCGAAGCCAATGCCGTGCTGAATCAGTTGGCCGAGAACTTTCAGCTGGAACATGCCGAGCGCGTCAAGGAGTTCGAGCGCACCACCAACCATGACGTCAAAGCGGTTGAGTACCTGCTCAAGGAGCAGGCCAAGCAGCTGCCGGAACTGGCAAAGGTCAACGAGTTCATCCACTTCGCCTGTACCAGCGAAGACATCAACAACCTCTCCCATGCGCTGATGCTTCGCGAAGGGCGCGACAGCGTCCTGCTACCGCTGATGCGCCAGATCGCCGAGTCGATTCGCAACCTGGCCGTGCAGTTCGCTGACGTGCCGATGCTGTCGCGCACCCATGGCCAACCCGCGTCGCCGACCACCCTCGGCAAAGAGCTGGCGAACGTCGTTTACCGCCTGGAGCGTCAGATTGTGCAGGTTGCAGCTGTTCCGCTGCTGGGCAAGATCAACGGTGCCGTGGGCAACTACAACGCCCACCTGAGCGCCTATCCGGATATCGACTGGGAAGCCAACGCGCGCGAGTTCATCGAAGGTGACCTCGGCCTGACCTGGAACCCCTACACGACGCAGATCGAGCCGCACGATTACATCGCCGAGCTGTTCGATGCCATTGCGCGCTTCAACACCATTCTCATCGACTTCGACCGCGACGTGTGGGGCTACATCTCCCTCGGCTACTTCAAGCAGAAGACCGTTGCGGGCGAGATCGGCTCGTCCACCATGCCGCACAAGGTCAACCCGATCGACTTCGAAAACTCCGAAGGCAATCTCGGCATCGCCAACGCGCTGTTCCAGCATCTGGCGAGCAAGCTGCCGATTTCTCGCTGGCAGCGTGACCTGACTGACTCCACCGTGCTGCGCAACCTAGGCGTCGGCTTCGCCCACAGCGTCATCGCCTACGAAGCCAGCCTCAAGGGTATTGGCAAACTCGAGCTGAACGCCGCCCGCATCGCCGAAGACCTCGACGCCTGCTGGGAAGTGCTGGCTGAGCCGGTGCAGACCGTCATGCGCCGCTACGCCGTGGAGAACGCCTACGAGAAGCTGAAGGACCTGACCCGCGGCAAAGGCATCACGCCAGACGCCCTGCAGGCGTTCATCGACGGCCTCGACATTCCGGCTGAAGCCAAGACTGAGCTGCGCAAGCTGACCCCGGCCAACTACATCGGCAACGCAGTTGCGCAGGCCAAGCGCATCTGAGCGAAACCATGCATGCACGCCCGGCTGTGCCGGGCGTTTTTATTTTCAGCTCTGCATATAGAGCAAGGTGTTACGCATGACTTCTAACATTCCACTTCAAATCCTGGGCGGCATCAGCGCCCGGGAATTTCTGCGCGACTACTGGCAGAAGAAACCTCTTCTCATCCGCCAGGCCATTCCGGACTTCCAAAGCCCCATCTCCCCAGACGAGCTGGCCGGCCTCTCGCTGGAAGAGGAAGTCGAATCCCGCCTTGTCATCGAACACGGCGAAAGCCCTTGGGAGCTTCGCCGTGGCCCATTTGCCGAGGACACCTATCAGCAGCTTCCCGAGCGCGACTGGACCCTGCTGGTGCAGGCCGTGGATCAGCTGGTGCCGGATGTTGCCGACCTGATCGAACACTTCCGCTTCCTCCCCAACTGGCGCATCGATGACGTGATGATCAGCTATGCCGCCCCGGGCGGCGGCGTCGGCCCGCATTTCGACAATTACGACGTGTTCCTGCTACAAGCGCATGGACAGCGCCGCTGGCGCATCGGGCAGATGTGCGACAGCGACAGTCCGATGCTCGCCCATGGCGATCTCCGGATTCTTGCCGACTTCCAGGGTACTGATGAGTGGGTATTGGAGCCTGGCGACATGCTCTACCTGCCCCCCCGCCTCGCCCATTTCGGCACAGCCGAAGATGCCTGCATGACCTATTCTGTCGGCTTCCGCGCACCGAGCGCGGCGGAGGTTCTGACTCACTTCACCGATTTCCTTGCGCAGTTCCTGCCCGACGAAGACCGCTACAGCGACGCCGATCTGCAGCCGACCGACGATCCGTACCAGATTCAAAGCGATGCACTGGATCGTCTGAAAGCACTGCTCGCAGAACACATGAGCGACGAACGCCTGTTGCTGACCTGGTTTGGCCAGTTCATGACAGAACCTCGCTATCCCGAGCGTGTAGAAGGTCCTGGCATCGACGAAGCCGAATTGCTTTCCGCCCTTGAAGATGGCGCCCTGCTGGTCCGCAACCCCGCTGCTCGCCTGGCCTGGAGCGAAGTGGATATCGGACTGCTACTGTTTGCCAGCGGACAAAGTCGGTTGCTGCCTGCCGGCCTGCGTGAATTGCTCAAGCTGATTTGCTCGGCAGATGCGCTGCATGCCGAGAACGTGGGCGCTTGGCTGAGCGACGATGATGGGCGTAGCCTTTTGTGCGAACTGGTCAAACAAGGAAGTCTGGAGTTTGCTGATGAATAGCGTTCAGGTACGGATTGCCGACTGGCAGCAGGATAATGCCGAGCTACGGCGTATCCGCGAGGCAGTTTTCATTGCCGAGCAGGCCGTTCCGCCAGAACAGGAATGGGACGCCGATGATGCTGACGCTATCCATTTTCTCGCTCTGGAAGGTGACTATCCGATCGGCACCGCCCGGCTGCTAGCCGATGGACAGATCGGGCGAGTAGCAGTGCTGCGTGACTGGCGCGGCATGAACGTCGGCGATGCGCTGATGCGTGCGGTCATAGCCGAGGCCGAACGCCGCGGCCTAGCTGAACAGAAGTTGACGGCTCAGGTTCATGCCACCGCGTTTTATGAACGCCTGGGTTTCGAAGTCGTCAGCGACGAGTTCCTCGAAGCCGGCATTCCCCATGTCGACATGCTCCGCCGCAGCCACTGAGCCCTCATGAGCGATAACGCCTCGGACGAACAAGAAGATCAGGCCGAACTTCCGGCCATCGACTTCCATTCCCCGGGGCGTTTTACAGTGCATAACCCTCAGGCTGACATCCCCGAGTCCGAGACTTGGGAAGTCGCGTCCTTTCAGTTAGGCCAAAGCACCCCACTGCAGCGTTTCAGCAAACCCATCGAGGTTCGCCAGCATACATTGGCCATGCTGCAGCAGACAAAGCGTTGCGTCTGCATCTTCACCACGGACCTCGAGCCTTGGCTGTATCACCACAGCAGCGTCCAACAGGCGTGCACCCGCCTGCTGCTGTCTCATCCGCGCAACCAGCTGCGCATTCTGGTCGCCGATCCAACACGGGCGATCAAGGAAGGCCACCGCCTCCTTCAGCTAGCCCGTCGGCTCACCAGCAACCTGCATATTCGCAAGCTGAATCCCGACCATCCCGCGACCAGCGGCGCGTACCTCATCGCTGACGACTGCGGTCTATTGGAAAGGCCCAAGGCTGACCAGTACGCCGGATATGCCTTGTATCGTGACCTGGGTCGAGTGCGTATGCGCCAGGCAGAGTTCGACAAGGCGTGGGATCATGGGCTGTCGGATGCGAACTTACGGAGCTTTCTGCTATGACCCTTCGTACCTTGCTGTTGACCGCCTCGCTCACTCTTTGCCTGCCACTACACGCAGCAACCGAGGTCATCCAGCTCAACAACCGCATGGCCGAGGATGTGATTCCCGTGGCCGAGTCTGTACTGGGCAATCAGGGCCGGGTCACAGCCTACGGCAATCAGCTGATCGTCAATGCACCTGACTCGATGATCAGCGAACTGCGGCGGGTAATCGATCAGCTGGATGTCGCGCCGAAGCGTCTGCTCATCAGCGTCGACACGCAGGACTCGGCAAGCAGTAGCGCAGGCGGTTATCAGGTCGATGGAAGCGTGCGTTCCGGTGACGTCGAGTTCGAAACCGGGCGCGGCGAGACCGGCGGTCGCGATCGGGTACGCATCATCCGTCGCAGTACCAACAGCCGAGATGGTGGAATTCAACAGGTGCAGGCCAGCGAGGGCTACCCAGCCCTGATTCAGGTTGGTCAAAGTGTGCCACTGACGACCCAGGGCACCGACGGTTACGGCCAGATTTACCAGCAGACGCAATATCGCGACGTTCTTCGGGGCTTCTATGCCACTGCGACCATCCACGGCGATCGGGTGCAGATCAGCATCAGCAGCACTCGTGATCGGCTCGCACAGGGCCGCAGCGGTGTGGTCGAGATGCAGAACGCCGATACCCGGGTCAGCGGTCGCGTCGGCGAGTGGATCACCATCGGCGGCATCGACGAAAGCGCGGACTCTGAACAGCGCGGCACGCTACGCCGCTATTCGACACAGGGCAGCCAGAATCTGTCGATGCGCCTGAAGGTCGATGTCCTGGACTGATAGCGGCCCCTTCTGCGCGACCCCAACGCGAGAATGTAGTGCCGCAAAAAAAACACTACAAAACGATTGACGATGCCTTTTCAGCGGAGCATTATTGCCCCGCTCCCGCTAACCAGGGGCCCTGGCAAGGGTCTCCGGGGCGTGCTCAAGCCAACCAGCCGAGCCGTTCCGTGACTGTACTGCCCACAAGGCGGACTGACGAGGTTGCGACTGGAACGAGTCGTCCTGAGGGACGGGGTAGCGATTGACGCATCAGCCAGACTGACCGCTTCTCGTTGTTGTAGCGCACACGGCAGCCACGCCGGCTGTGGGCGCAGCAACCGGAACCAGCCCGGCGATCGTATCCCCCCTTCTCTTGGTTCAATCCTCGTCCCAGTCGATATTTCGACGCTCTGCCGCGTGTTGCCCGCAATGATCAGCGATAGCACGTAGGTTTCGGTGGGAAAAGTCGGTGCTCAACCACACTTATTTTGAAGGATTGAACATGTCCGCATATCAAGACGACATCAAGGCAGTTGCCGCCCTGAAAGAGCAATACGGCAGCAGCTGGGCCGCTATCAACCCTGAGTCCGTCGCTCGCATGCGCGCCCAGAACCGCTTCAAGACCGGTCTGGAAATTGCTCAGTACACCGCCGACATCATGCGCAAGGACATGGCCGAGTACGACGCCGACTCGTCCGTCTACACGCAGTCCCTCGGCTGCTGGCACGGCTTCATTGGTCAGCAGAAGCTGATCTCCATCAAGAAGCACCTGAAGACCACCAACAAGCGCTACCTCTACCTGTCCGGCTGGATGGTTGCCGCCCTGCGTTCCGAGTTCGGCCCGCTGCCGGACCAGTCCATGCACGAGAAGACCGCCGTTTCCGACCTGATCGAGGAGCTGTACACCTTCCTGCGTCAGGCTGACAGCCGCGAACTGGACCTGCTCTTCACCGCCCTGGATGCTGCTCGTGAAGCTGGCGACAACGCCAAGGCTGCCGAGATCCAGAATCAGATCGACAACTACGAAACCCACATCGTACCGATCATCGCCGACATCGACGCTGGCTTCGGTAACCCGGAAGCCACCTACCTGCTGGCCAAGCGCATGATCGAAGCTGGTGCGTGCTGCATCCAGATCGAAAACCAGGTATCCGACGAGAAGCAGTGCGGCCACCAGGACGGTAAAGTGACCGTTCCGCACGCCGACTTCCTCGCCAAGATCGCCGCCGTTCGCTACGCCTTCCTTGAGCTGGGCATCGACAACGGCGTGATCGTTGCGCGTACCGACTCCCTGGGTGCCGGCCTGACCAAGCAGATCGCTGTGACCAAAGAGCCGGGCGACCTGGGCGACCTGTACAACTCCTTCCTGGATTGCGAAGAAGTTTCCGAAGCCGCTCTGGGCAACGGCGACGTCGTCATCAAGCGCGAAGGCAAGCTGCTGCGTCCGAAGCGTCTGCCGTCCAACCTGTTCCAGTTCCGTGCTGGCACCGGTGAAGCGCGCTGCGTACTGGACTGCATCACCTCGCTGCAGAACGGTGCTGACCTGCTGTGGATCGAAACCGAGAAGCCGCACGTTGGCCAGATCGCAGCCATGGTCGACGAAATCCGCAAGACCATCCCGAACGCCAAGCTGGTCTACAACAACAGCCCGTCGTTCAACTGGACTCTGAACTTCCGCCAGCAGGTGTTCGACGCATTCGTAGCCGAAGGCAAGGACGTTTCTGCTTACGACCGCGCCAAGCTGATGAGCGTCGAGTACGACGAAACCGAACTGGCCCAGGTTGCAGACGAGAAGATCCGTACCTTCCAGCGTGACGGTTCGGCTCACGCCGGCATCTTCCACCACCTGATCACCCTGCCGACCTACCACACCGCCGCGCTGTCGACCGACAACCTGGCCAAGGGCTACTTCGCCGACCAGGGCATGCTGGCCTACGTGAAGGGCGTTCAGCGTCAGGAACTGCGTCAGGGTATCGCCTGCGTCAAGCACCAGAACATGGCTGGTTCGGACATTGGCGACAACCACAAAGAGTACTTCGCTGGCGAAGCTGCTCTGAAGGCAAGCGGTAAAGACAACACCATGAACCAGTTCCACTAAGAACAGGTTCGCAGCTTCCAAAGCTGCGGTGTAGTGAAAAAGCCCCGGCACCTGTGCCGGGGCTTTTTTTTTCACAGCAGAAACGTTACATGCGCCTGCTCTTCGTCGGCCAAACGCACTACTGTCATTCTCTTGTCGCATATGCAATTTAGCGTCATGGCTCCGACAACAAATCGTTATGGAGCTGCGCCGTGATTACTGAGAACAAAGACATTCTGTTCGGCAACGGGGACGAGTTGCCCAGTAACCATTCAACGAATCCGCATATCCAGGAGGTGATCTCGATTGGTCGCCGCAAAGTACTCGCTGGCGGCGCAGCAATGGGCGCCTTGGCGTTTCTTGGCGCGTCGCTTCCCGGACTCGTACAAGCAGCCGAGCCTACGGCCCGGGAACTCAAGGATATTCCGTTCAAGCGCCGTACGCGCCTGCCCTTCACCCCGGTTGCAGTTACTCGCGCAGATGCCATCACGGTACCGGCCGGGTACTCCGCGACAACCTTCATCCCGTGGGGCACCCCTATTACCGGTCGCTATCCGGCCTGGCTCGAAGATGGCAGCAATAGCGCAGAAGATCAGGCTCAGCAGGTGGGCATGCATCACGATGGGATGCACTTCTTCCCGATGAACGCGAAACACGGCGGGCGCCAGAGCGACCACGGCTTGCTGGTCCTCAATCACGAGTATATCGACGCTCCCCTGCTCCACCGCAACGGCCCAACGGTGGTAGACGGCAAGCGCACCAATGTAGACGAAGTGCGTAAAGAAATTAACGCGCATGGCGTATCCGTCGTGGAAATCCGCCGCGGCCCACGAGGCGAATGGTCGGTACTGCCGACCGCCCGAAATCGCCGCATTACCGGCGCCACCCCGATGCGCATCGAAGGCCCGGCCAGTGGTCATGCGCTGATGCGTACGCGCTATAGCCCGAGCGGGACGTCGACCCGAGGTACCCTCAACAACTGCGCCAACGGCCACACGCCGTGGGGCACTTATCTGACCTGCGAGGAGAACTGGGCTGGTTACTTCGCCACCGCCGACAGTGAAACCCCACGCGAGCTCAGCCGTTATGGCATACGCGGCAGCGGCCGCTACGGCTGGGAGACAGTCGCGGGCGATGAGTTCGAGCGGTTCAATGCGACACGGATGGCCGAGGCTCCGCAGGAGGACTATCGCAACGAGCCAAACACCTTCGGCTGGGTAGTTGAGATAGACCCGTTCGACCCCAATTCAACCCCGGTGAAGCACACGGCGCTGGGTCGTTTCGCCCACGAAGGGCTGGTGTTCGCCCCAGTCAAGCCAGGTCGCCCCGTCGTCTGCTACTCGGGAGACGACTCGCAGAACGAGTACATCTACAAGTACGTCAGTCGCGACAAGTACCGACCGCAACGCAGCGATGGACGCCTGCTGGACGACGGCATCCTCTATGTGGCGCGTTTCAACGCCGACGGGAGTGGCGACTGGCTTGCGCTGGACCATGCAGACCCAGCGTTCCAGCGGGCCTGCGATGCTGCCGACGTGAAGTTCGCTGACCAAGGTGAAGTCCTGATCAACACCCGCCTGGCAGCAGACATCGTCGGCGCAACCAAGATGGACCGACCGGAGTGGGGTGCGGTGAACCCTGATACGGGCGAAGTCTACTTCACCCTCACCAACAACAGCGGCCGTCAGGAAGCCGACGCTTCCAACCCGCGGGCACCGAACCCGTTTGGTCATATCATCCGGTGGCGCGAGGAGAGCCGCGACTTCGCTGGAACGCGATTCAGCTGGGACCTCTATCTTCTCGCTGGCCCTCAGGAAAACAGCCGCAGTCCGAAAGGGAAACCACTCGACGACAGCAGCATCATGGCCAGCCCGGACGGGCTATGGTTCGATGACGAAGGCCGTCTATGGATTCAGACCGACATGAGCGGCAGCCAGCTGAGCGCAGGGCCATTTGGTAACAACCAGATGCTGGTATCCGACCCCAAAACCGGCGAGACCAAGCGGTTCCTGGTCGGACCCAAGGGCGCAGAGGTGACGGGGATCACAGCGACACCTGATTTCCGAACCCTATTCGTCAATATTCAACATCCCGGCGAAGGCTCGACGGCAACGAACTACACGAGCACTTGGCCGGACGGCCCGGGCCGCAGGCCACGTTCCGCGACCGTCATCATTACGCGTGAAGACGGCAAGCGCCTGATGTGATCGCTTAGGGGCTGGCTCACGCCGGCCCCTTTTCCCTTGAAGCCCTGTCCAGCTGCGCCATGTCAGACTCTTCCGGCGAAGTGAAAAGGCCCCAGGTAGAGATGAACAGTGCGGCCACCAATGGGCCGATAACAAAACCGTTCAATCCGAACAAAGCCAGCCCCCCCAACGTCGAAATGAGCACGACGTAGTCCGGCATTTTGGTGTCCTTGCCGACCAGAATGGGCCTGAGGATATTGTCTACCAGGCCAATCACCAAGATTCCGTAAAGCGTCAGTACCACGCCTTGCCAGATCGCTCCGGTCATCAGGAAATAGATCGCTACGGGCGTCCAGATCAGGCCCGCCCCCACCGCCGGCAACAACGACAGAAACGCCATCAGCACACCCCAGAGCAAGGCGCCTGATATCCCGAGCACGGCGAAGATAATTCCGCCCAGCGCCCCTTGGGTAATGGCTACGACAATATTGCCCTTGACCGTCGCTCGCACCACACGCGTGAACTTGTTGAACAACCGCCGCTTCTGCGCATCGCTGAGCGGAATGGCCTTTCTGATTCGTGCAACCAGCTCACGGCCATCCCGGATGAAGAAGAACAACAGGTAAAGCATCACGAAAAAGCTGATCAGAAACTGAAACGTACCCTGACCAAAGCTGAATGCCTTCGTCGCAAGGAACTGACTTCCCTCCAGGGCCCCGGACGCAAGCCGCTCACGCATCGATTCAAGATCCCCGAAACCGAAACGCTGCAACTGCAGTTGCACTGACTGAGGCAGCAGATCCCGCAAACGCGCTACCCAGCTGCCGATATCCAGCTCCCCGCTTTCGATCTGCTTGTAGAGAGTCGCGCCCTCCTGAACCAGCATCCCCGTAGTCAGGATGACAGGAAGAACGGCCACCAGCAGACAGACCAGCAGCGTGACGAACGCTGCCAGATTCCGTCGCTGATTGAGGCGCCGGTGTAGGTATCGCTGTAGGGGAGCGAAAATGATTGCGAGGATGACGGCCCAGAAAACTGCGCCGTAGAACGGCAATAGAATCCAGCCAAACGCGAGAGAAACCACCACGAGCAGTGCAAGAAAGACTTTTTGCTCGAGCGTCGAATTGACCATTGTTGACCCTGCCGCTGCGTTCAGTACTGTTTAGTCAACGGGCAGCGGTACGAGTGCGGGTCAGGCGATCAATCGATGTCGGGCCGTCAGCAAGCGGACGGCCCTAATCTGAACTCCGCGACGTTACAGGGTCATCGCCGCTAGCCAGCCGAAAGCCAACAATGGGAGGTTGTAGTGCAGGAAGGTCGGCACGACCGTGTCCCAGATATGGTTATGCTGACCATCTGCGTTCAGACCGGCAGTTGGCCCAAGAGTGGAGTCGGATGCCGGCGAACCGCCGTCTCCCAAAGCGCCTGCGGTTCCGACCAGGCTGACGATCGCCAGCGGGCTGAACCCTAGCTCCACGCCAAGCGGGACAAAGATCGCGGCGATGATCGGCACGGTAGAGAACGACGAGCCGATGCCGATGGTGACCAGTAAGCCGACCAGGAGCATCAGCAATGCACCAACAGCCTTGCTGTTTCCGATCCATTGAGTCGATGCATCTACCAGCAACTTCACCTCGCCGGTTTCACGCATCACTTCGGCAAACCCAGCGGCTGCAATCATGATGAAACCGATCATGGCCATCATCTTCATGCCATCAGTGAAAAGATCATCTGCCTCCCGCCAGCGCACTACGCCCGATACAGAGAAAATGACAAATCCCACGAGCGCACCGAGGATCATTGAGTCCAGCCACAGCTGGATCACGAATGCTGCCGCAACGGCTACCGCCGCTACCAACAGCGTCAGCGGGCTGTAGCTGACAGTACTCTTTTCAACCTGCTCGATCCGCGCAAGGTCATACTCGCGAGGTTTGCGATAACTGTAGAAAGCCACCACTAGACCCGCGACCATCCCCATCGCGGGGATAAACATCGCCTGCGTAACTTTGATACCGGTGACATCCACCCCACTCTTCGCAACGTTCGCCAACAAAATCTCGTTCAGGAAGATATTGCCGAACCCGACTGGGAGAAACATATAAGGGGTAATGAGGCCAAATGCGAGAACACAGGCAATCAAACGCCTATCCATCTTCATCTTCGACAGCACGAAAAGGAGCGGCGGAACCAGAAGCGGAATAAACGCAATATGGATAGGCAGAATATTCTGCGAAGACACGGCTACGGCAAGCAGCAAACCAATCATCAGCCACTTAATGGCGCCGGCACCCTGCGTACCTTGCTTGCCAACCAGGTTCAGCGCCTTGTCCGCGAGGGCGTGCGCAAGGCCGCTTTTCCCGATAGCCACGGCGAAAGCGCCGAGCAAGGCGTAAGACAATGCAACCGTTGCCCCGCCGCCAAGCCCCTTATTGAACGCGGCGAGACTGCCCTCGATGCCCAATCCACCGATCAAACCGCCGGCCAGCGCTCCTGCAATAAGCGCAACCACTACATGCACGCGGCATAGACTCAGGATCAGCATGATGCCGACTGCCGCAACAACTGCGTTCATTCGAATTCTCCATAGAAACGACCTGGGTCGCGTGAAAAGCGCCGTACTCTGCTACAACGAAGCGAAAGAGTCAAAAACAGGGGGTTCGAACAGCACGCCAATACTGGGCAGGCTCGATTGCTTCGCCTCTGCTTATATTTCGACGCTGGATTTGGATAGCCTCTACGACTCATTGAAGACTTTAAATCCATAGCGACTATCCAGCCCGGCAAAAGACATTAATCGCCTTGGTACTCGCAGCCACTGGTACAAGTTTCATGAATACGGATACGCGAAAGCTCTGGAAGCAAAGGCTTGAGCTCGTTCCAAATCCATTTCGCCAAGTTCTCGCTGGTGGGATTTTCCAAACCCGGAATGTCATTTAGGTAATTATGATCAAGCAATTCGTACAACGGCTTGAATATCGTTTTGATTTCGCCGAAGTCGCGAATCCAACCCGTATGCGGGTCAACCGGACCGCTGATGTAGAGAGCTACTCGAAACGAATGGCCGTGTAAACGTCCACATTTGTGCCCCTGCGGTACGTGAGGCAGGCGGTGCGCTGATTCGAACGTAAACTCTTTGAAGATTTCCACGATATCCACTCGCATTCTGGTCACTGAATCGAGGCGCGATTCTACGCGCTTTGACGAGCTGACACATGCACCACCCGCCGTGAGGCCGTGACAGGCAACCGGCAATCGAATTAATTAAGTGGTTCTAGGGGCTCTGGTTGATGACGCGGGTTCGCGAACACCTAGCGACGGTCGGTGTTGACCTGCTTATACAGCGGCCGGCGCGAAGCCGAACGAGGGCGACCTATAGCTACGACAACAGGTCAAGCACGGGGGCAACAATATGAATGCGGCCCATCGACGTCCGATACGAGTACCAAAGACGACCTGTAGGTCGCTGCACGGCTTGTAGAGCAGCCATCCCCTGTCGGCAACGTCCGACACCATCACTGGCGCTATCTGAAGCAATAGCTTGGACTTGGATACAGCCGCACACGGCCCTTCTGGTGAGGCGCGGCCTATTCCTCCCTCCCAACCCGAGCGGTTTGAAACCGGCCTC
>NZ_BDJA01000007.1:0-272994 GCF_003864275.1 Pseudomonas sp. SCT | reverse complement strand
CGAGGTGCTCGCAGCGGCTCAAGCATCGAATTGAGCCGGCGACTTGATCGTTTTTTGATCATTATCCCGCTTTAAAATCAGCAGTGCCTGAAGTCAGTCAGAAAAACTCGACTACTTCAGACCATCCCTAGTGGGCAACAGCCTTGCGCATATGGAACTGAGATGCCGAAATCTGCTCGGGCGGGGTAAGCAAGAAGTACAGTTTGTAACGATTGATCACGACTTGCGCCAACAACGGAGCCGCCGTACCGATCAGCGTTCCGATAATCAGATGCGCTGTGATTGAATCAATACCGAGGAATTTGCTGAGTATTACCCGCACCCCGCTACCGGCCAGAATATGCATCAGGTAGATCGTCATCGACGAAGCGCCGATGAACAGAAACCAATCCACGCGAAACTGACCTAGCCACATCGACAACGCGATCATGAAAAAGATGGATATGGTTGCAAGCGCGAGTACCGCCATGCCGCCATCGGCATAGTTCAGACCGAAGGTCACATGAAACAGGTACTGCCCCAGGATGAACAGCGCACCAAAAAATAGTGTCAGCTGGGTATAACGCGCAAGGAAGAACGTCTTGACCTCGTTGAACCAGACGCCCAATGCAAAGAAGACGGTATTGCCCAGGATAAAGCGGGTCATGTTGTTTACCGTCAGATCCTGCTGGAAGACATACAGCAAGCCAAACAGGACCACGAATGGCAAGAAATAGCGCCGATCTGCCCGCGCATAAAGAAACGCACAAACCACGAACACCAGAAACAGAGCGTACAGGAACCAGAACTGCGCTCGCGGCATCCAGAGCAGCGAGAACACCTCAACCAAGGTGACCTGACCGTTCGTGTAATTCGACAGGACGACTTCGAACAGACCTTGTAGTAAAGACCAGACAATAAAGGGATAGACGATTGTGTCGACCTTGTTGATGATCAACCCGCCCCGGCCCCGCTTCTGCAACGAATCGAAGAAGAATAAACCCGACAGGAAGAAGTACAGCGGAATGTGAAAGCTGTAGATGATGCTGTCGACCAGCACGAATCGCGCCTCATCCATCGGCAACCCGGCATTGAATACGCCTCGCGCGACATGCCCGTAGACAACAAGAATGATCCCGATCGCCTTGGCATAATCAACCCAAACGTTTCTCTCCTGCATTTGATTGTTCTCCTTGTATCGGCCAATGAGCAGGCGGCACCCTCTTCCAGAGAGGGTGGATGGAGGAGATAGACAACAGGATTTTTCGTTGGTTTAGCTGAAGCACTCCTGGGTCGCCGAAGCGCGACACAGATTCCAATAAACCGAGCGCCAGGCCTCCACACCTCCCGCGCGCACGTTGCCTGACCGCCAGCCCGAGCGCTATATGCAAGCTTTTCTGGAGCGATGATATGCCCGACCCGCTACTGCCTTCCTGCTCCATCCTGCTTCTGGCGGGTGGCCGTGGGCAACGCATGGGAGGACAGGACAAAGGACTGGTCGAATGGCAGGGACGCCCATTGATTGCATGGTTGCATGAGACCGTTCAGCCATTGACAGACGACCTGCTGCTATCCTGCAACCGCAATCGAGCCCGCTACTCGGCCTATGCCGATCGATTGATTAGCGATGAAGAGCAGGGATTCCCCGGGCCCCTTGCAGGAATACGCAGCGGTCTTGCAGCTGCTCGCAACGCGTGGATGCTCGTACTGCCGTGCGACACCCCGTTGATTGATCGCCCCTTACTGCAGTCGCTCTACCAGACCGCGCTCGAAGAGCCAGACAGGCCAGTCATGCTGAGCTGCGAAGGCCAGTGGGAGCCCCTGTTCAGCATAATTCCCACCGGCCGACAGGCCGAACCCTGATTTTGCTGATTAGCGGGCCAGCCCCGCCTTTCGGACGGACTTATCCCGCCGTCCGTTGCAAATACCGCTTGGCCAGTACCAGATTGGCCAACCCAAACAGACTGAACAACTGCGCCGTATTCTTTTCCAGTCCACGGTAGCGAACCTTACGATGATTGAAGCGCACCTTGATCACCTGGAAGGGATGCTCGACCTTGGCACGCAGCTGCGCCTTGGCGTATTCGACTTTGCGCTTGACTCGGTACAGCACGCTGTCTTTGCCGTGATGTTTGTAACTGCTTGGCCGTGCTGCAATCGACCAGACAACGTCCCGTTCAGCATGCTCCGGTCGCTTGGCCGCACCAGTGTATCCAGCGTCACCCGAAACATAGGTTTCGGCGCCGTGCAGCAACTGATCGACCTGGGTGACATCCGCCACGTTGGCCGCCGTGCCCACCACGCTGTGCACCAAGCCCGATTCGTCATCCACGCCGATGTGCGCCTTCATGCCGAAGTAGTATTGCTGGCCTTTCTTGGTCTGGTGCATCTCCGGGTCGCGCTTGCCGTCCTTGTTCTTGGTTGAACTCGGCGCGTTGATCAGTGTGGCATCGACGATAGTGCCTTGGCGCAGCGACAGGCCGTGGTCACCCAGGTGGCCGTTGATCACAGCCAGGATGCCGGCAGCCAGCTCATGTTTCTCCAGCCCGGCTTTGGAGCTTTTTCCTGCGAGCCAATGCCATATGTAGACAAATCCCTTCCTTCTCACCCGATACAGAGTCTGCTCGCTGTGAGAATGGCAAGCGTTATGTATCCAACCGATGATACTGCCGAATTCGACGAAGCAGGAGCAAACCGAGTCCGAGTGCGATCACGCCAAGGATAGGCCAATCCCGCCAGCGCACATAAGGGGTCGCGCCAGTTCGGGGGGTCACTTCGGCGCTGAGGGTGGCTACGCGGAATTGAGGAGCGCGTGTAAGGACCTTTCCCTCATAGCTGACAGTTGCTGTGATGCCCGTGTTCGTGGCTCGCAGTAGGTCACGTCCGGTTTCGATGGCACGCATGCGGACCATCTGGAAGTGCTGGAGAGGGCCGATTGAGCTGCCGAACCAAGCATCGTTGCTGACATTCACCAGTAACTGCGCTTCGGGCAGAAGTTCCGTGACTTCAGCACCAAAGACCGCCTCGTAGCAGATGAGTGCTCCGACGGGCACACCCGCTGCGTTAAGGACGTGCGCTTCCCGTCCTGGTGTGAAATCGGACATAGGCGCCCCGAGCACGTCGAGGGCCGAACCCAAGAAGTTCCGGAGCGGAACATATTCACCGAATGGCACCAGGTGGCGTTTGTAGTAGTACCCTGCGGGATCTGAGAGGCTTATCACCGCGTTGTAGGTGCGACCGTCCGTCTCGCGTATAGGGACGCCAATCATTAACGAGGTGCCGGCCTGATCGGCTAACGCCTCGAGCTCAGCAAGATATTCTCTAGCCTGGTCATGCCACATAGGGATTGCCGCTTCTGGCCAAATCACAATGTCGGCCCCGAGATGCTGCTTCGTAAGCGCCTGATAACGGTCAAGCGTGATTCCGCGGGAATCCGGGTCCCATTTTCTGTCTTGCGCGATGTTTCCTTGCAAGAGGGCAATATTGATAGGGTCAGCGACTGGCTGCGTCCACTCACGATCCAGGAACTGCAAGCTGGCGAGAGTAGCGGTTAACACGGCACCGGCTACCGCTGCACGGCGCAGGCTTGGACCTAAAATAACCCACGCCAGCCCGCCAGCGAGCAAGGCCACCAGAAAACTCACGCCAAGCACACCAAAGACAGGCGCGATAGTTGCGAGTGTGGTGTCTGTCTGGCTGTAGCCGATAAAGAGCCAGGGAAAGCCGGTTAAGAACCAAGTGCGCATCCATTCACTCAAAACCCATGCCGCTGGTAGCCCTAGCCAGAGCGCCGTCGCACCCATCTCAGGGTGCAGGCGGCGTACGAGATACGCGACGCCCCATGGAAAGAGGGCGAGCAGCGAGACAAAGGCTGCTGTAGCTAACATCCCCACCACGGGGCCATTGCCGTACTGGCTAATGCTGACGAAGACCCAGGAGACACCTACGCCGAAGTAACCAATGCCAAAGAGGTAGGCCGACCATAGCGCCTGACGCCTTGAAGGTTGCGCGGTCAGGGCAAACAATGCGGCCAGAGCGACCACCGCAAGCCATGCCCAGCCCACAGGGGCAAAGGCAAGCGGCATGGTGCCTCCGGCAAGCAAAGCCATCACCCTCGTTAGAAGAGTCTTGTAGCGCATTCCCGTGGATAGGTCGAAGGGTAGCGCGCACTTATCACCCAATGCTCTCGCCTCCGAAATCAAGATCAACCCTGTGGCTCATGCTTTCTTGCTCCGCTCAATTCAATTCCATCACTCCATTCCGCGGGCTGACCAGGGTGGCAAACTGAATGCTTCGTAAGCGTCCGCTCTCTACCGTCTTGACCCTCAGACTTTAATCCGCTTCAGACGCTGATTGATGTCGTCGCGGTCAAATGCCGTGGGATCGAAGGTATCGCCGTACCAGTCGAGCATGTCCAAGTATTCGGGATGTTCGGGGTCGGCAAGCGCGTCCAGAAAATCCGCGTAACCCGGTGCACCGCCGACATCCTCCGGCGGGCTGGCATTGGCGCCGTCGATGCAATACAGCACATGCGGGCACGCAATGGCCGGCAACAGCCGCTCGATCTTGATCCGGTGCTCCCAGTTGTCGCCAAAGTCATAGACGTAACGAAACGCCTTCGACCCATACAGCACCTTTGTCAGCGTCTTGCGCTGTTCCGAAACGACCGGAGGGCCCCAGTCGGGATCGGGAATACCGTAGCTTTCGCCAGCGATTTCAAACTCATGAAGATGGGTGTCACTCCAGCCCATCACCGCCTGAATAACCTGGTGCAGTTTGCTCAGGGTGATGCGCTCGGGCACGGCGACCCGGCGCCAGATGGCGGGTTTTATCCACGTCAGTTCGATGTGCAGTTGCAGGAGACGGTCGTTCGCCGGCTTGGGCAAACGGGTGACGTTGGGCATGGGTCAAGCGGCCTCATGTTCTAGGGTAGGCAGAGCAATATTCCAGGGCAGCAAGTCGTCGAGCTGATTGATTGGGTAGTCGGCGATGCGCTCCAGCACGTGCGTCAAATAAGCCTGTGGGTTCAATGCGTTGAGCTTGGCTGAACCGACCAGGCTGTAGATCGCCGCCGCTCTTTCTCCGCCTGCGTCGGAACCGGCGAACAGAAAATTCTTGCGACCCAGGGCGACTGCACGCAGGCCCGTTCGGCGGCATTGTTGTCGATTTCAATGCGGCCATCCGCGCAGTAGCGCGTCAGCGCCTGCCAACGTGCGAGGGCATAGTGGATCGCACCGCTCAATGCCGATTTGGGCGGCAATTGCGCCAGCGTGTGATTAAGCCAGATGTGCATGTGCGCCAGCAGCGGGCTGGCTCGCCGCTGCCGCACTGCGCGTCGTTGATCGGGCGGCTGTCCGCGAATTTCCGCCTCGATGGCGTATAGCGCGCCAATCCGTTGCAGGGCCTCAGCCGCAATCGGCGAGGCCAGTGCCTTGTGCAGGTCGAAAAACTTGCGTCGAGCATGCGCCCAGCATGCCGCCTCGTGAATCGTGCCCGAGGCATAGAGTTGCGCGAAACCGGCATAGCCATCGGCTTGCAACGTCCCGGCGAAGCCCCGGAGATGGGCTCGGGGGTGCTCGCCTTTGCGATCCGGCGAGTAGGCAAACCAGACCGCCGGCGGCGTGCTACTACCTGCGGGGCGCTCGTCGCGCACATACGTCCACAAGCGTCCGGTCTTGGTTTTACCCTGGCCGGGGGCGAGCACGGCGATCGGCGTGTCGTCGGCGTGGACTTTGTTGGCGGCCATGATGTGCTGTCGCAACCGGCTGACCAATGGCTGCAAGAGCCGGCTCGCTTCGCCGATCCAGTCGGCCATGGTCGAGCGCTCCAGGGACACGCCCTCACGCGCATAGATTTCGGACTGCCGATACAGCGGCAGATGATCCACGTATTTGGACACCAGCACATGGGCCAACAATCCCGGCCCGGCAAGACCCCGGGAAATCGGTCGGCTCGGGGCCGGCACCTGCACGATCCCGTCACAGCAGCGGCAGGCCAACTTGGGCCGCACGTGGCGAATCACCTTGAAGCGCGCCGGCACGTACTCCAGAACTTCGGCCACGTCATCGCCCAGATGACGAAGTTCGCCGCCACAGCCTGGGCACTGCGCATCGGGTCGATGGACGTGGATTTCACGGGGCAAATGCTCGGGCAATGGCTTGCGGCGTACGGGTGTACGTGGGCGCGATTGGGCTGGTGGTGGCGAGGCCAATGCGGCCTGGCTGACCTGCAACTCTTCGAGCGTCAGTTGCAGTTGGTCGAGCATGCCATCGAGTTGCTCGGAACGCCGACCGAACTGCATGCGCCGCAGCTTGGCGATCATCAGTTTCAGGTGCTCGATTTCCCCGCGCTGGGCGGTAACCAAGGCTTTCAAGGCCTGGATGTCGTCAGGAAGGAAGTCGGTCGCGCAAGTCATGGCGCGATGTTACTGGTGTTCTCAAGCGTTGAACATCAGACTGCTCGTACCGGTGCGGTGCGCAGCGGTCGGCGCCAATCGATGCCCTCCAACAGCATCGCGAGTTGTGCCGTCGTCAAGGAGACGCTGCCGCTGGTGGCTTGCGGCCAGACGAAGCGCCCCTGCTCAAGCCGCTTGCAGAACAGGCACAAGCCATCGCCATCCCACCACAGCAATTTGATCCGGTCACCGCGCCGTCCCCGAAACACGAAGATCTGGCCGGAGAACGGATCCGCCTCAAGTTGGGTTTGCACCAGGGCCGCCAGGCCATCGAACCCCCGCCGCATGTCGGTGGCTCCAGCCGCGATCCAGATGCGAGTCCCGATGGGCGGGGCAATCATCGCAACACCTGCTGCAAGACCAGTTGCAAGGTTTGCGGGTCGGGCACGCCCTCAATGCGCAAGGTGACCCGACCGCACTCCACAACCAGTCCGCCCGGACTCGACGGCAGTGGCATTGTCTCTTCCGCTGAGGGCGTCGGCGCCTTGCTCAGGTTGACCGGCAACAAAGTAACTTGGTGGGCAACTGGCCCAAGCTGCCCCTCCCGATAGTGACGGCGCCATTTGAAGACGAGGTTGGCGTTGACCTCATGCTCTCGGGCGATCAACGCGACGGATGCGCCGGGCAATAGCGTGGCCTCGACGACACGACGCTTGAACTCCACCGAAAAGTTGGGGCGGCGACTGCGGCGAGGAGTAGAGGGGGGCGTATCCACAATGGTGTCCACTAAAAAATGGTGGGCACCATTGTGGCTATTCGAGGCTAGGGCAGGCAGTGGGTGCAGGGCGGACGCTTACAATGCTTCTGGACTCGACTCGGTGCGCCGTAAGCTGGGAGCTGCTGCTTCGTATTCAGCAGCAAGACAATGATTATGAGAAACAGCCTTGCAATACCGCCCTCCAAGCTCGCTGATACCAAATGAACAGGACGAAGCTGCCATGAAAACCAAAGGCGCGACGTGCCAGCGCCGCACCGATAGCGGTTAGCGGTTAGCGTGTTAGCGGTAGGGCATGATGCCACGCTCTAAAACCGAGCGGCTACAGGCGATGGCAGGATTAGTTGACCACTACACCCCCAGCGAAAACATGAAGGCGCGCTGGAACCAGCACAACACCACTAGATGCCTCGCTATTACCTCGCCGATGAACAGCACCGAGAGGGCCGAAACCAGTGGCACAAGCCAGGCACCCATCATTTTCGCTCGCCTATCCGCCTCAGCTCCCTGAGACAGTTTTCAACAGCGCATTGGTGGGTCGCGGGGATAGGCGCAATACTCACGCTGGCACGTTTCAGCGAGGCATTTCTTGTATTGCGCGCGCAACAATTAGGATTCTCCGCCACCTGGGTGCCCTTGGTTATGGTCGTAATGGCGGGGTTCTACATGCTGTCTGTCTATCCAGTAGGAAAATGGTCCGATCGCGTCAGTCGCACCGCATTGCTGAGTGTCGGTCTGCTGCTGTTGATTCTGGCCGATTTGGTGTTGGCTTGAAATCGAAGATGGGATCATTAAAAGCCTTATAGACACTATAAGGTCAATAACGCAGAGCCGATGAGGATTCACACGATGCGCATTGGTCAGTTAGCAAGGCTAATAGAGATTGATACACAGACGATCCGCTTCTATGAGCAGCAGGGCTTGCTGCCACCGCCTGATCGCCAGGCGAACGGCTATCGTGTCTACACCGAGAAGCATGGCGAGCGGCTAGCCTTCATCCGGCGCTGCCGCATCCTGAATCTGTAACTCCCAGAGATTCACGCACTCCAAAGCTACCAGGATGACCCTCGCCAGCCTTGTACGGCCGTTAAGGATGGTCTGAAGTAGCCATGCATTTCTGGCTGAATTCAGCGCCTACCGATTTTGAAAGTGGCCACTCGATCCAAAACACTCAAGTCAGTCGCACTTTTCTATCTTTTTCGCTACCGCGAGCGCTTCGCAGCAGTCATTTTCCGCATTACAGGCGTACCTCTCCTGCGCTGGCCAGCAAATGTCGGCGGGCCATCCACAGATTCGACAGGGCAAACAGCGTCACCATCTGCGCAGTATTCTTGGCCAATCCGCGGAAGCGCACCTTGGTGTAGCCGAACTGCCGCTTGATCACGCGGAATGGATGCTCAACCTTCGCCCGCACCTGAGCCTTGGCTTTCTCAATCTTGCGGATCGCTTTGTACAAGGCACTGCGCTTGCCATGCTTCTTATAGGTGCTGCGTCGGGCCGCGACCTGCCAGATGACTCGGCGGCCTTCATGTTCAGGGCGTTTTTCGACTCCGGTATAACCAGCGTCGGCACACACTACGTTTTCCTCGCCGTGCAGCAGTTTGTCGACCTGGGTGATGTCCGCGACATTGGCGGCGGTCACCACCACGCTGTGCACCAAGCCCGATTCTTCGTCGGCACCGATGTGCGCTTTAGCGCCGAAGTAATACTGGTTGCCCTTCTTCGTTTGATGCATCTCCGGGTCACGCTTACCGTCCTTGTTCTTGGTCGAACTGGGTGCGTGGATCAGCGTGGCATCGACGATGGTGCCCTGGCGCAGCGACAGACCCCGGTCACCCAGGTAGCCATTGATCACCGCCAGAATCCCAGCCGCCAACTCGTGTTTCTCCAGCAGGCGGCGGAAGTTGAGGGTGGTGGTTTCGTCGGGAATGCGCTCCAGGCTCAGGCCGGCGAACTGGCGCAGGATGGTGGTCTCGTACAACGCTTCCTCCATCGCTGGATCGCTGTAGCCGAACCAGTTCTGCATCAGGTGCACACGCAGCATCGCCAGCAGCGGGTAGGCCGGACGACCACCTTCGCCCTTCGGGTAGTGCGGCTCGATCAAGGCAATCAAGCCCTTCCACGGCACCACCTGGTCCATCTCGATCAGGAACAATTCCTTGCGGGTCTGCTTGCGCTTGCCGGCGTACTCGGCGTCGGCGAAGGTCATCTGCTTCATCGGGAAACTCGGGCAACGGGATCGGCGTATTTCACCAGATTCAGGAAGTCTTCTTCAGGGTTTCCTTAATGCCTTGCTCGATGAACACATTTCTCAAGTCAGGTCGCAGATAACCGCCCGGCAGTCACTCGAACGACAACTCGTTTCACTGCGGGCTAATTGCAACGATGGGCGGGAAGTTGAGGCTTGCGGCATTCTCGCCGGCATTAGCGAGAACGCATGCACTAAATGAATGGTGTTGGGAACTTACTGGCCCGTTAGCCGTTGTTTACACCAACCGGGGCGCTCAAAAACTCGACCGTATGGATATTCCCATCAGGAGACTTAATCTTCATCTCGTACGTTTGAACTTTTCCGTTAGCTCCATAGTTCTGAATCATTCCGGTCGTACCGGTCATTCCTGCGGGTGCTATACTCAGCACTTTACCTTCTTTTAAAAGCATTTTTAGAGTGGGCTTTGTTACTGGCGCACTGTCAACGCGCTGCATTGTTAGTTCCCCCCCCGCCTTCTGCCACTGCGAGCGAAGAAGCAAAAGCGAAAAAGAACGGTAGAATTACTTTAGCAGGGCGGCTCATTATTACACCTCTTGGTTAGTTGATAATTTATATTATAGGTTTGACCCTTACCAGAAGATGATCTTTGCATTACAAAGGCGTAATTAACCCTCGCTTTTTGCTGATCCGACCCTATTTGAAAACTCATCATTATTGTAGACCACCCTACGCTTCGATTAGGCCTGACCGTGAGCAGGTGACGGTCGCGCTTATAATCATACTTGACCATGCTGGTGGCATTAACGGTCTGGCCCGCCAACTTCTGGTCCATGGCCATGTTCACCTTTTGCGACCCAGTCGGGATGCCGTTCATAGTCTGTGCATCGACGACATGTCGGTCAGCGCAACTCCCCCGTCGGCAACTTGCACGATAGGCGGAAGTTGAGGCTGTGAATTCTCGCCAGACGCATGCATTACATGTATGGCGTTGGGCTCGTGGGAGTGGATACCAAGCCGAGATCCACTTTAGATAGTCGCTCGTCGCGTAGTTTGACAGTACCTTTCGCAGTGACGTTCGTCTCCATGCCGTATCACTTTGAATCAGGCGTGCCGAGGAAAGGTGAGTTCGAATGTGGTCCGACCGTCTTTGCTGGCGACGGCCACGTGGCCTTTGTGGAGGTTCATCACTGAACGGACAATAGCTAGCCCCAATCCTGCCCCACGAGGTTGTATGCCGTTAACGCGGTAAAAGCGGTCGAACAGGTGCGGGAGATGATCCGATTCGATAGTCGCGCCATGATTGGTGACAGCCAGCGAGACGATGTCTATGTCCTTCTCAAGTATCTTAATTTCGACCGTGCTGCCAGTATTCGAATGCCGCAACGCGTTGGATAGCAGGTTGGAAATGGCCCGTTGGACCATAAGCCGATTTCCTAGAACTATGGCATCGCCCGTTACCGTCGTTGCGACTCCGGCTTCTTCGGCGAGGACTTCGAGGTATTCACAGACGCGATTCGCCTCACTTCCCAGGGATAGTTGTTCGAGTTTCAGTGCTGGGCTGGCGTGGCTGGCCTGGGCGAGAAACAGCATGTCTGACACGATTCGATCCATACGTTCCAGTTCTTCAACGGATGATTCGAGTACTTCACGATACTGCTCTTTGCTTCGCTCACGTACCAAAGTCACTTGCGCCTTGCCTATTAGGTTGTTCAGCGGAGTTTTCAATTCATGGGCCACATCGTCCGAGAACTGTGACAGTTGCTGAACTCCGTCATCGAGTCGATGAAGCATTACGTTGAGGCTGTGCGCTAATGCCTGGAGTTCTTGTGGGAGCCGATCGCTGCGGATTCGGGGTGATAGGTCCTGTGTCGATACCTTAGTCGCCAAGACCCGGAACTTGCGCAGCGGTCGCAAACCATTTTGGGCGATTAGCCATCCAGCCAATCCGATCAATATCAGTAGCATCGGCACGATCACTAAGGCCGAGCGCAGGAATGCAGCCACCAGCCGTTGATCGGCACTGCGATCTTGCGAAAGCAAAAGCGTCATTGGAGCCAGTCCCGGGACCTGGATTTGCTTGCGCCCGGTTAGCATCTGCACGCCATCCTTCGTTGTCCAGCCAAGATAGTCGCCGTCCCTGCTCACGAGATCCAGCTGCTGCGGCGCATGGGCGAACCGGCCGATATTGAAAATGGCTGATTGCGCCGTATCGCCGATGACCGTAATCGAAAGGTTGTCATGGCCGAGTACCGTATCGCTCAGTGCGTGTTGCCAGGAACGACCCATACGGGCTTTGGTGTCTTCTAGGAGTCCATGATCGATCTGCGAGAGCTTGGCCGTCACCTCCTCCTGGGCGCGCAGTTCCAGTTGGCGCACAAGTACCCAGTAGCTCAGTGCAATCAGTAGCGCGACCAAAGCGGCGCCGGTCAGTGTGATTTGAAGCGCGAGACGCGATGCGAGGCTGAGTGGCTTCAAGGCCGCGCCTCCAGCACGTACCCGACACCGCGAATGGTGTGTATCAGGCGATCGCCAAAGGGTTCGTCCACCTTCATCCGCAAGCGACGAATTGCGACATCCACCACGTTGGTATCGCAGTCGAAGTTAATGTCCCAGACCAAGGCGGTAATTTCGGTGCGCGTCAGCACCTCGCCAGTCCGGCGCATGAGCAGGTGCAGTAACGCAAATTCTTTGCTGGTGAGATCAATACGCTGACCACTCCGGTAGGCCCGATGCCGGCCAGGGTCCAGTTCGAGGTCGGCTACACGCAGGTTGCTTGGAAGTGCGACTGCCTCGCCTCGCCGCAACAGTGTCCGGATACGAGCGAGCAGCTCGGGGAACTGGAACGGCTTGACCAGGTAGTCGTCGGCGCCCAGTTCCAAGCCGCGGACTTTTTGCTCTAGGCGGGCGTTGGCTGTCAGCATGATCACGCGTGTCTGCTTACGCCGCCTGATGAGTTCGAGCACCTCCCACCCATCCATGGTTGGCAGATTTACATCCAGTAGCACGATGTCATAGTCGTTCTGCAGTGCCAGGTGAAATCCATCGAGCCCATCATCCGCTCGATCAACCGTGTAACCACATTCGATAAGGCCCTGCTGCAGGTAGTCCGCAGCTTTGTTTTCGTCTTCTACAACCAGGATGCGCATGTTTTCAGGTAGCTCGGCAAGGAGGTAGGGTGCCGGTTAAACGGAACCAAAAATAATCTATGTAGTAACTATAAGGTCAAGACAAAAGCGACCTGGCCCTAGCGTGAAAGACAGAAGCGAAGATCTGCCTAGGGAAGCGCGAAGCACTCTAGCGCCGTAAAAGACCTGCAGGGCCATCTTGCAGATTTGTAATCTACTGGTCATTTGGTTGACTGGCAGCGCAAGGAGGCTCACTCAAGCAAAAAAAGGCGCCCCTATGGGCGCCTGAAACACATCTTCAAACCAAGGGAGCAAAAAACGAAGATGTGGTGTTGCCCGTGGTGCTTCACAGGATCGAGAGCGGGTACTCGGCGATGAATCGAACCTCATTGAGGTCGGACTCGAAAGCAGTCGCCCGTGTTGTAGCCTGGCGCACCCGCAGAGAGAGGTCCTTGAACGAGCCTGTCTGTACAACGTAGCGTGCTTCGACGTCGCGTTCCCAGCGCTTCTGTCCGGACAGAGGCGCGCCGTTATCGTCTTGGCGCATATATACCTCATTTGCGTTGCTGTAATCGGCGCCCCAGCCGCGGGCGTAGCGAGTCATGAACGTAAGCCCAGGTATGCCGTAACCCGCCATGTTCAGGTCATAACGCAGCATCCAGGACTGCTCTTTAGGTGAGTTGAAATCACTGTACTGGATGGAGTTATTCAGGTAGATCGAGTCCGCTTGGCGCAAGTAGTCAAAGTCGTTGTTACCGTTGTTTCGCTGATACGACGCCGTGACGGTGTGCGCGCCGAAGGCGACACCCAGGCTGGAACTCCAGATGTTGTTGTTGAACTCGCCCAGCAGCTCGCGGCCTTCGTCGATTGCCTTGTAGTAATTGAAGCTGCCCAGCAGCGCGACGACATCAGAAAGCGGATAGGTGGCCGATAGACCGAAGTAATGTTGGTTCCAAGCGTCCTTAAGCCGGCTGGTGTACAGACTAAGACTGAGATTTTCGTTCACGCTATAGTCGCCGCCTGCGTAGCCGAGCCAAGGCGCGTCCACGGCCCCGCCGTAGAAGGTGACGAAGTCATCGTTCGTGTTGCTGGTATTGGGCTGGCTCATCGCGTGCAGGCGGCCGCCCTGGAGGGTGAGGTCGTCCAGCGAGTTGTTCACAACGGTGACACCCTTGAAAGACTCCGGCAGCAGCCGTGCGTCACCAAAGTGCACGACAGGAGTAGCGGGAAATACATCGCCTGCCTTGATCTCGGTGCCCAAGAACCGTGCTTTCACGGCCCCCCCTACTCGAGAAAAGTCATCCTCGGCATCGCCGGCGCTATTGTAGGGGAGAAGATCGACGGTTCCGCCAGCACCGGAACGTCCTGATCCAGAATCGAGTTTGAGGCCGAGCATGGCGAAGGCGTCGACGCCGATCCCCACCGAGCCTTGGGTATATCCGGACTCAAAGAATGCCATCAGTCCGTGAGCCCATTCCTCAGAATAGCCATTGCCGGTGGCGCTCCCACCGTCGCGAAAATCTCGGTTGAAATAAAAGTTGCGATTTATCAGCGAAAGCGTGCTGCCTTCGATGAAGCCCTCCGCTGTTTCCGATTGGGCAAAGACCGGGGCGCTGCCCAGTGCCAGTGAAAGGGCTGTAAGTGAAAGGGCGGCCTTTTTGCTCATGATGATGCTCCTGATATACGGCATGTCAGCGCTCGAATGACGCCTTCGCCTTTTTGTTCGAGTGCCGGGCGATGATCTTCCCCTGTAAATGACCGCAGGATTAGCGGTAAATGACGATCTCGTAATCTTGAGCGGTGCAATCGCAGATATTCCTTGGATTACAAATTTGTAATGTCGTAGTCACCCGGCCGATATCCGCGCTTATCTAAAGTCACGCCGCTTAGCCATCAGCTATCTGGCCGGTTTAGTGCGGCTGAGGAAACGCTATCGACGAAGGGGGCACTGCACTGCAGTGTTGCGTATGTATCAAAAGAAACGCTTGTATCTGCTTGCTAGCGGGCTGCTTGGGCTCGGGCTGGCACTAATGTCGCTCGAGGTGGGCGCGCAAGACGGTCTGACACTGGAGCGGGCCGTGTCCCTTGCGTATGAACGCAACCCAGAATTTTCCGCTGCGCGGTCGGAGATCGGCATCGCAAGCGGTCTGCGCCGCCAAGCTGGGGTTATCCCGAACCCGGAATTAGGGTTCGAGGTGGAAGACACTCAGTCCGACCGCCAGACCCGCTCAATTACAATCACCCAGTCGATCGAGTTGGGCGGCAAGCGCGGCGCTCGAATCGGCGTGGCGGATGCTAATCGCTCGATGGTGGATGCCGATCTCGACCTTCGACGCCAAGGATTACGTGCAGATGTGATCCAGGCATTCTTCGCCGCCCTGCGCGCCCAAGAAGGCATGCGACTGGCCGAGGCCTCTCTGTCATTGGCCGAACGGGCTGCTAAGGTCGCCGATGCACAGGTCGATGCCGGAAAAGTTTCGCCAGTGGAGGCGACGCGCGCCGATATGCAACTGGCGACCGTACAACTGGACCTGCGGCGAGCACGCCAGGAATGGGACAACGCTCGACAGATGCTAGCGCGCCTGCTCGGGACCGACGCACCGGAGTTTGGCAGTTTGCTGGGCAGTTTCGAACACCTGCCAGATGTGCCTAGCGAATCTGCATTATTGGCGCGCGTGCGTGAGAGTGCCGATATGCGTAGGGCTCTGCGCCAAGTGGCCTTGAGTGAAGCCGAGCTGGGGCTTCAGCGAAGCCAGCGCTACCCGGACATAAGCGTCAGTATCGGTAGCCAGTACGACGAAATCGAGCGTGAGCGCGTCAACCTCGTCGGCCTCTCTGTTCCGCTGCCTTTATTCGATCGTAACCAAGGCAATGTTCTGGCGGCCGCACGGCGGGCGGAGCAGGCGCGTGATCTTCGTAATGCGGCAGAGCTGCGCGTTCGTGCGGAGATCCAGCAGGCCCTTCGCGACTGGCGTACCGCACGTGCAGACGTCGAGGAAATACGCAACCGGATACTGCCGGCAGGACAGCGAACCGTGGAAGCGGCCACACGTGGTTTCAGTCTTGGCCGCTTCGCGTTCCTCGACGTGCTCGACGCACAGCGTGCGCTGATAGATGCACGCACGCGCTATCTGCAGTCATTGCAAGCCGTGGTCGACGCCTGGGCGCGTATCGAGCGGCTGTACGGACCTACCACTACCTTCGAATGACCGAAACGCCGCCATTACGTATTGGCGGTGGGGGAGCTTGCATGAAAAAACAGACGGGAATCGCTCTGGCGGTCGCTTTGGTACTGCTGACCGGCGTTGGCGTAAAACAGGGCTTCGTTCTTGAGGCGCAGGCCAGCGATAACAAGGCTGAGCACGCCGAGGATGGCCACGCGCATGAGGATGGAGAAAGCGGTCACGAGGAATCTGAGAACGACCATGGGGACGAAGACGGTCATGACGCTGAAGGCGATGGCCACGGCCATGGTGACGAAAGCGGTCATGGCGGTGAGGAGGACGAGCACGGCAACGAAACGCATGCCGAAGGTGAGATTGAGCTTTCCGAAGAGCAGATACGTGCCGCAGGCATTCAGCTAAGCAAGGCCGGACCGGCTGAAATCGGCTCGTCTGTATCTTTGCCGGGCGAGCTGCGTTTCGACGAAGACCGTACCGCACATGTCGTGCCCCGTGTGGCCGGCGTTGTCGAATCGGTTTCGGTCAACCTGGGTGACCAAGTGAAGAAGGGCCAGTTGCTGGCGGTTATCGCCAGCCAGCAGCTGTCCGAACAGCGTAGTGAGCTGGCTGCCGCCGAGCAGCGCCTCCGACTGGCTCGCATCTTGTTCGAGCGTGAGCGCACTCTGTGGCAGGAGCGTATCTCTGCAGAACAGGACTATTTGCAGGCCCAGCAGAGCCTGCGCGTAGCAGAAATCGACTTGCGTAATGCCCAGGAAAAAACCCGGGCGCTGGGCGGCGGAAGTGACTCCGGTGTGGGCAATCGCTACGAGCTCCGTGCACCTTTCGATGCAGTCGTCGTCGAGAAGCATATTGTGCTGGGCGAACGTGCAGATGAAACGACCAGCGTCTTCACGCTGACTGATTTGTCGCGGGTTTGGGCTACGTTCAGCGTACCTGCCCGTGATTTGATGCGCGTAACCGTCGGCCGAGAAGTCGAAGTTGTTGCCGGCGAGCTAGGGGTGCGAACAATGGGTAAGGTCGCCCATGTGGGCAGCCTGCTGGGCGAGCAGACGCGTGCCGCAACAGCCCGCGTGACCCTGGCCAACCCCGATGGGGCTTGGCGTCCCGGTCTTTTCGTGACGGTCCGAGTTAGCGCCGACGGACGTAGTGTTCCGGTCACGGTTCCAGTCGAGGCGGTCCAGACCGTCGAAAACGCGCCGACGGTTTTCGTTCGCACGCCGCACGGCTTCCAGGCGCACTCGGTCTCGCTGGGCCAGCGCGACGAAAATCGCGTGGAAATTCGTGACGGATTGCAGGCCGGCCAACAGATCGCGACCGCTGGCAGCTTCATCCTGAAATCCGAACTCGGCAAAGGCTCCGCCGAGCACGTTCACTGATCCTCCGGATACCTAACTCATGTTCGAACGTATTCTTCGCTTCGCCATCGAGCAGCGCTGGCTAGTGCTGCTCGCGGTCTTGGGCATGGCCGGCGTCGGGGTTTATAGCTACCAGCACTTGCCCATCGACGCTGTGCCCGACATCACCAATGTACAGGTTCAAATTAACGTCGCAGTCCCAGGCGCGTCGCCGCTTGAAACCGAGCAACGCGTTACCTTCCCCATCGAGACGGCGATGGCCGGCTTGCCCCACCTGCGCCAGACACGTTCATTGTCGCGCTCCGGGTTCGCTCAGATCACCGTGATCTTTGACGATGGCACCGATCTCTATTTCGCTCGGCAACTTGTGAGTGAACGGCTGCAGGCCGCGAGTAATGAGCTTCCGCAGGGCGTGGAGGTCACCCTCGGTCCCATCTCCACGGGCCTGGGGGAAATTTTCCTCTGGACGGTCGAGGCAGAGCCCGAGGCGCGCCGTGCTGATGGTCAGCCCTACACGCCGACGGACCTGCGCGAAATCCAGGACTGGATCATCAAGCCGCAGCTGCGAAACGTTCGAGGGGTTGCCGAGATCAACACAATCGGTGGCTTCGCCAAAGAGTATCAGGTCGCGCCCGACCCGAAGCTCATGGCCGCTTACCGAATCACTCTGGAACAGCTCGTCGTTGCGCTTGAGCGCAACAATGCCAACGTCGGCGCCGGCTTCATTGAGCGTAACGGCGAACAGTTGTCGATCCGCACACCTGGCCAGCTCGACTCCCCCGCGGACATTGGCAATATCGTCCTGAGCAACGCAGGCGGCGCGCCCGTGCGGGTTCGCGATATTGCCGAAGTGGGGATCGGCCGTGAGCTGCGTTCAGGGGCGGCCACCGACAATGGACGCGAGGTGGTCCTTGGGACCGCCTTCATGCTGGTAGGAGAAAATAGCCGTAGCGTGTCGCAGGCCGTCGCGCAGCGCTTGGAGAGTATCAACCAGAACCTGCCAAAAGGCGTAAGCGCGATAACGGTCTATGACCGGACCGACCTCGTGGACAAGGCCATCGCCACGGTTCGCAAGAACCTGATCGAAGGCGCGATCCTGGTTATCGCCGTGCTGTTTCTCTTCCTCGGCAACCTGCGTGCAGCCCTGATCACAGCAATGGTCATCCCGTTGTCCATGCTGTTCACCTTCACCGGCATGGCCACCAACAAAGTCAGTGCCAACCTCATGAGCCTAGGGGCTCTCGACTTCGGCATCATCGTCGACGGTGCGGTGGTCATCGTCGAAAACGCCATCCGCCGGCTTGCCCACGCCCAGGAAAAACATGGCAGGATTCTGACCCGTAGCGAGCGTTTCCACGAAGTATTCGCGGCGGCCAAGGAGGCACGGCGTCCGCTCATCTACGGCCAGCTGATCATCATGGTGGTCTACCTGCCCATCTTTGCGCTCACCGGTGTCGAGGGGAAGATGTTCCACCCCATGGCATTCACCGTGGTAATCGCACTGTTGGGTGCCATGATTCTATCGGTCACCTTCGTGCCCGCTGCTGTTGCGCTTTTTGTCACTGGTAAGGTGCAAGAGAAGGACAACCGCCTGATGCGCGCAGCGCGCAATGGCTATGCGCCCGTGCTCGACTGGGTCATGCGTCACCGCACATTGGTATTCAGTGGCGCCGTCGCTAGCGTGCTGCTGTCTGCCCTGCTGGTGATGCGAATGGGTAGCGAGTTCATTCCGAGCCTTAGCGAGGGTGATTTTGCGCTTCAAGCTCTGCGCGTTCCAGGGACCAGCCTCTCCCAATCCGTGGATATGCAGCAGCGGCTGGAAAAGGCAATTGCCAAGCAGGTCCCGGAGGTCAAGCGTACATTTGCCCGAACCGGCACCGCCGAGATCGCGGCTGACCCGATGCCGCCGAATATTTCGGACAGCTATGTGATGCTCAAGCCCAAGGAAGAATGGCCAGATCCGGACAAATCCCGCGAGCAGCTCATTGAGGACATCCAAAAGGCGGCCGCATCTGTGCCGGGCAGCAACTATGAGATGTCTCAGCCGATCCAGTTACGCTTTAACGAGCTAATTTCCGGAGTTCGCAGCGATGTGGCCGTTAAGGTGTTCGGGGACGATATGGATGTTCTCAACAAAACAGCTGATGACATCGCGGCGATATTGCAAGACGTACCAGGCGCTTCCGAAGTTAAAGTGGAGCAGACGACGGGCCTCCCATTGCTGAGCGTCAATGTGGATCGTGACAAGGCGGCACGCTTCGGGCTCAACATCGGCGATGTGCAGGATACCGTCGCCGCCGCGATTGGCGGACGGGAAGCCGGAACCTTTTTTGAGGGTGACCGTCGTTTCGACATCGTTGTTCGTCTTTCCGATACGCTGCGTGCCGATCCGGATGTGCTGGCTCGCCTGCCGATTCCGGTGCCAGCGGTAGCGGGTGCTGCCAACGACCGAATCGACTTTATCCCG
Organism: Pseudomonas sp. SCT; assembly: GCF_003864275.1. Taxonomy (NCBI): domain Bacteria; kingdom Pseudomonadati; phylum Pseudomonadota; class Gammaproteobacteria; order Pseudomonadales; family Pseudomonadaceae; genus Pseudomonas; species Pseudomonas sp. SCT. The sequence goes on along the minus strand of NZ_BDJA01000007.1, from coordinate 253,505 downwards.
CTGGCTGAGGTTGCCACGCTGGAATTCGTGCTGGGCCCGAATCAGATCAGCCGTGAGGATGGCAAGCGTCTGGTGGTGGTAAGCGCCAACGTTCGAGGGCGTGACATTGGCAGTTTCGTCCAAGATGCGTCTGCAGCAATCGCTGAACGAAACCCGGTACCGCCCGGTTACTGGACGACGTGGGGTGGGCAGTTCGAGCAGCTGCAGGCTGCCGCCAAGCGCCTGCAGCTGGTCGTCCCAGTTGCCTTACTGCTGGTCTTCGTGCTGCTGTTCATGATGTTCAACACACTGCGCGATGGGCTGGTCGTCTTCACTGGCATTCCGTTCGCGCTTACTGGGGGAATTCTTGCACTCTGGCTCCGGGACATTCCCCTCTCAATTTCCGCTGGCGTCGGGTTCATCGCGTTGTCGGGTGTGGCAGTACTCAACGGACTGGTGATGATTGCTTTCATTAAAGGATTGCTAGAGGAAGGCCGGCCTTTATCCGAGGCTGTGCGTGAGGGCGCACTGGTGCGATTGCGCCCAGTCCTGATGACAGCGCTGGTGGCGTCGCTCGGCTTCGTCCCAATGGCGTTGGCCACCGGGACCGGTGCGGAAGTCCAGCGGCCCCTGGCAACCGTAGTCATTGGCGGCATCCTCTCCTCGACGGCACTGACGCTGCTGGTATTGCCAGCGCTCTATTACACGGTCCTGCAGGGCCGCAGGAGACGCAACGAAGAGAATGAGGACGCGACCTGATATTGGTTTTCGCACAAAAAGGCCAGGCTCGATGCCTGGCCTTTTTTATGAACATCAAAATCGAAGCTTTAAAGGGTTCACTGAGCGATTTGTGGGCCCCCAATGCGCTGGTAACGATGACGGGCACGTTATTGGAAGAAAAGAAAAGCGCCTCGAAAGGCGCTTAATACAGCTTTACCAACGGGACTCGGAAGCTATCGGAGGCGGAGATTGTTCGGGATGAAGCGGTTAGTCAGTTTTGGTTTCTTTCTTGATTAGCATATTGCTCTGATCTGGTCGCGTATTCTTAGCTTCTAGGACGTCTAATTTTTTTCCAGCTGACTCGGATCCGTGAATTCGTTTTTGATCTGCACGGAATTTTTCATTAAATTTCATTGAACGGTCATAGCCATCTCCTGCATAAGACAATGCGGAGCCGAAGATGACCGATCCAACAACAATAGCTTTCAACAGGTTCATAATGCAGTCCTCGCGAAATTCAAGTGGCTTATTGAGCTTTCCCGGTGAGCTCTACAGGTGCGAATGAATTTTGCGCGACCGAAGATAACGGCAGTGTGAGCCAAGCATTACATTATTGAAATGTAATATTTCGCAGTGCAGCTTGAGCCCCCGGAAAATTATCGAAAGATTACAGGTCTGTCATGTTCAGACCATGACAAGGGTCGGCCAGTTATCGGCATATTGTAGGCAATGACGCACGAACGCGGGCGGTGGTGGTCAGATTTCTGTCAATGGTTTGGAAGCTGTTTCCGTGCAAGACGATATAAATGGCTATTATTGTCTATTTGCCGTTATGGGCGGCTGTTTGGCTTCTTGGCCTTAGTCTAATGGTGGTTTTTTAATAGGCGGTTATAAACCAATGGTCCACGAACATAACCATAACACCGAAGCCATAGGCGATAAGCGTCTAATGGTTGCTATTGGCGTTAATACAGCATTAACACTGGGGCAAATAGTCGGCGGAATACTTTCTGGTAGCTTATCGCTCATAGCTGACGCGCTACATAATTTGAGCGATGCCGCATCACTGGTTATTGCGCTGATCGCACGTAAGATCGGTCGCAGGCCGCCAGATGCTTTTAAAACCTTTGGCTACCGGCGCAGTGAAACCATAGCGGCTTTGATCAACTTGGTCACGCTGATTATCGTCGGCCTCTATCTTATCTATGAGGCTGTAGGCCGGTTGTTTTCCCCGCAGCCCATTGAAGGTTGGACGGTGGTCGTGGTCGCGGGAGTAGCCTTAATTGTAGATATCGTCACTGCCTTGCTCACATACACGATGTCTAAGGACAGCATGAACATAAAGGCGGCATTCTTGCACAATGTGTCGGATGCACTGGCGTCCGTCGGCGTGATTATCGCCGGGACATTGATACTTCTATATGGCTGGTACTGGACGGATACTGTACTGACACTGATGATTGCTGGTTACGTGCTCTGGCAAGGCTTTAGCATGCTACCTAAAACCATTCACTTGTTGATGGAGGGCGCGCCAGAAGGAGTTTCCATCGCCGACATAATCAATATCATGGAACATGTAAACGACGTTGTGAGTGTTCACCACGTACACGTATGGGAAATCGCTGAGCATACAATCGCACTGGAAGCACATGTTGTCATCAAGAAGGCTAGCCTGCCCGATATTGAACGAGTAAAGACTGATTTAAAACGAGTACTTCATGAGCAATTCAAAGTCAGCCACTCGACACTTGAAATGGAGCTAGACGGCAGTGTTTGTATCGACACCAGGCAGGCCGACAGTCATCGCAGCGAAGCATAAGCCTGCTTTGCGCTCAACGCTGTTGCTAGACAGTTAGCTCGATATCAACGGAGTGAACTTGTGACATCACTCGTTGCCGCTATGTCATCGACCAGAGACATGCTAGCGGCATGTGGCTAAAGCAGTTCTTCACAAGGAGATCAGGCTAGGTCGTGGGCATCTTCGGCATGCTGATGTGACGAGTAAGCCCCGGCAGACGCTAACGCCGCCGAGGCTCAGAGCCAGCGGCGGACTTGTGCGCGGTAGCGGACGAATGATTCGCCGAACAGTGCTTCCAGCGCCCACTCTTCGGGTGCTACTTGGAAACGGTTCATGTACAGCACGAAAGCAACCACGCCCAGCAGGGTCAGAGGCGAGGCCAAGGCCAGCGCCCAAGCCGCAAGGATAATGGCGAAGCCTAAGTACATGGGATTGCGGCTGTATTGCTAGATGCCAGCCTCCACTAATGCCGAAGCCTGCTGCGGCATTAGTGGATTGACCGTAGTGCGAGCGCGGCGAAACGACAGTACGCCGGCGAGGCACACGCCGAGCCCCAGGAGCAGTACCGGCAAAGCGAAGGTCAGGCGCGCGGTCCATGCCAGTTCGAAGCCCGGCAATTTGGTTCCCGACAAACCCATCAGCACAGCCATCAGGCCCGCCACGAGCAGCGGTGGCACGCGGTTTTCCAGCGCGCTCATAGTGTTATTCCCGTGCCTTGGCCACTTCGCTGTTCACCAACTGGCGCAGCGGCTCCGGGCCAAACTCGCTGAGCGCACGACCATTGACAAAAAAGGTCGGCGTGCCACGAACCCCAACGGCCTTAACGTCCTGCATGTCCGTTTCCAGCACGGCGTTGACGCCAGGCGTATGCATCTCCTGGCGGGCCTGCTCCAAGTTCAAACCGACGCGCTCTGCAGCAGCCCATGCCTGCGTTACCTTGGGGTCGTCGTGCCAACCGGGTTGGGCCTCCAGCACAGCCTCCAACACTTGTTCATGGAGATTTTGCTTACGCGCCGCCTCCAGCATTCGCGCCACCTCTTCGGAGCCTTGATGGAACAGTACATAGCGCAGCACCAAACGCACGTCTTCCGGGTTCTCGGCGAGGATCTGCTTCACATAGGGGTGGAAGGCGCGGCATGCCTCGCAGGAAGGGTCAAAGAATTCGACGATGGTTACTGGAGCCTGCGCCGGGCCGAACACCGGTGAGTGGAAGCGAACCAACTGGCCGCCGTTCTGTTTGGGCTGTGTCCCGGTCTCTTGGACGGTCGAACCGGGAGCCTGGGCCTGTTGAGGCGACTGGGAGGGGGAATATAAGAATGCAGCGGCAGCAAAGACGGCCAGGATCACGACACTGACGATCAGGACCACGGAACGGCGATTCATGGGGTGGTTCTCCGACGGATGATAATGAGCAGGATGCCGATAAGGATAAAAGCTAACAAGGCGAGTGCCGGCAGGGGCACTACGCCGAAAAGGGTCATTCCGGCGCCTGAGCAGGATGGACCGGTGGCCGTGCAGGGCTGGATCGGCTGTGGTATCAGCCCGGCATAGAGCAGCGTGTGGACAAATGCCAGCGCCGCACCGATAACGGTCAGCGGCAGGGCATAGCGCCAGACGGTGAAATCCGAGCGGTAGCTGGCGATCGCCAGGATCACAGCCAGCGGAAACATGAAGGCACGCTGGAACCAGCACAACACGCAGGGTGCTTGGCCCATTACCTCACCAATGAACAGCGCGGACAGGGTCGATACCAGTGCGAACAGCCAGGTTAGCAGCAGCAGGTTCCAGGTCATATTGGAACGTTGAGGGATCATTGCGGTGAACTCTTGGCGTTGGCGAACACTAGCGTCAGAGCCCCCATCCGATGGATTTGAAACATCATGCTCCCTCTTATCCGAAAAACTTGTTAGGAGTGTTGCAGACTTCGCCCAACGACACACTAGAAGCTGAAAGCAACTAGGCAGGTCTGTCCCGGGGTTGGCGGACAGATAGTTGAGAGCTACTGCTCGCGTTTGCCCGCTCAAACCTCGATCGGACTAAGGTAGCCCAGCGTCGAGTGGCGCCGAGGGTGATTGTATAAGCGGATGTAGTCGAGCAGGTCGGTTTTCGCTTCATAGCGAGTCAGGTACACCAGTTCGGCGTTAAACGAGCTGAAAAAGCTCTCTATCGCCGCATTATCCCAACAGCTCCCTGCCGCAATCCGAGTACAGCGGCATCTCCGATCGTGGCTGCGGGCATGCGACGGCCATCACCAGCGCGGCATGTACGTTGGCTTATTGAGATCGTTGCAAAAAACTGCCGCGCGATATTCGCAACGGCCGGCACATTGGCGCTACGAGGTAATGACCGGCTAACGCCTCGATAGCGCGAGCCTTACATCGCGGGCTGCGAAAAATCGCGCTCCTGGGATCTGGATAGACCAAATATCTCATGCCTTTTCCGCTTTTTCACCTCAGTGGCAAGCATGAACAAGGTGCTCTAGCACCGTGGAGATGGCGGTTCGACGAGGCGCTGCTCCGTGGAGGCAGTGTATTGTTGTTCCTACGCGCCTCTTGAGCAGGGTCTGCAGGTCAACGGAGTGAGGCGCGGCAAAGGTTTTATGTGCTGTAGAGTTGCAGCAGTGTGATGCCAAAGCCTAAGTTGCAGCAGCAATCTTGGGCTCCACAGCATGCACGTTGTATGTACGGTGAAATTGTCAAAATATTTTGGCAAAAATCGTTGTTCTAGTCAGTTCTCTACACGTTGATTGTCGAAATATTATTATTTGAAAGCTGACTCTAATCGACCTCAGCCCCCGATTTATAGCTCTGAAATTGTCAGAATTATTTGTAAGCCACCATGAGCGTGTGCAAAAAAGAAAAGGCCCTGCGGGGCCTTTTCTGTTCAGCTGTAGTCGTAGTCCCGCTCGACTGTAGCAGCGGCGGTGAATAAGCCGAACGTCGCTTCGGCGGCGGCCAGCATCGGCGCCCAGGCACAGTCGGGAGCGGCCTGTTCCAGCCGCGTGAGAAAGGCCGGCCAGAGCCTCGCGACGTCACCATGCTCAAGGTAGCGAACCGGTGCTGTCGGGTCGCCCAGGCGTATGCGTCGGGCCAGTACCCGCCCGCCCAGGCGTGATCCTTCGAGCACGTAGACCGCGCCCCAGGAGCTGGCTATGTCGTTTATTCGCGGCGCCTGCAGCGGCGCGGGAGCAGGGCAGCCCAGTTCAGCCAGATCGGCCAGCAGCGCGTGCCGGCGCGCGCGCATCGGCCAGTCGTCGAGCAGCTCGGCGATGCCGGCCTGTTCCAGCGCAATTTCCGTGGCGCTCAGCACCCGGGCGTGAGCACGCAGGAAGCGCCGATAGTCGTCCGGCTGGTCCAGAGCGAAGCCTGAGTAGGCGGTATCGACTTGCTCGTGCAGGGCAGCTGTCGCCTGTCTGAGACGTGTCCTTAGCTCAGCCATCGGTCGGGCTGCCTTCGCGCAATGCGAGGTGAATCTTGTTGGCCAGCTGCTCTTCACGAAACGGCTTCTGGATGATCGAGTAACCAACCAGGCCCAATTCACACAGCTCGGCATAGCCCGTCACGAATATCACCGGCAGCTCGGGCTGGCCCACCCGTACCGCCCGTGCCAGTTCGCCGCCATTCATTCCGGGCATGGCGAAATCCGCCAGCAGCAGATCGACTTCGATGCCTTCTCCGAGCAGCTGCAAGGCATGCTCGCCGCTGTCTGCTTCGATGACTGCGAAACCAAGGTTCTGCAGCATCTGCGCGGTCACTTCGCGCACGGCGTGATCGTCATCGACCAGCAGAATGCGATGCTGACTGTTGTCTTCCTGGCTGCCGGCGCTCAAGGCAGCGGTCGGCTCCGTTGCTGCCGGTAGCTCGGTACGCGGCAGGAATACCTTTACCGTAGTCCCGGCGCCCGGACGGCTTTCGATGCGTGCACCACCGCCGGACTGCTTGGCGAAACCGAATACCTGGGCCAGGCCCAGCCCCGAGCCCTTGCCGACCTCCTTGGTGGTGAAGAACGGCTCGAACGCCTTGCTCAGCACCTCTTCGCTCATGCCGGTGCCGGTATCGGTGACCGAAAGTACGACATATTCCCCGGGGCTCGGGTCCTCGGCGCGCAGCGCCGGTTCGGTGATCACCACATTGCGTGTACCCAGCGTCAATCGCCCGCTATCGCCCATGGCGTCGCGGGCGTTGATCGCCAGGTTGAGGATGATCATCTCGATCTGCGTTGGATCCACCAGCGCATGCCAGATGTTGGCCTGGGTGTCGGTTTCGATGCTGACACTGCCGCCCAGGGTGCTTTTCAGCAGGCTGAGCAGACTGACCAGGGTGTCGTTGAGGTCGATCGCAGTGGGTGTCAACTGCTGACGACGGGCGAAGGCAAGCAACTGGCTGGTCAGCGTCGCGCCACGTTCGCCGGATTCGCGGATGTATTGCAGCCGCCGCAGGCTGCGCTCTGCCGGCGCGCCTTGCTCCAGATCGTTCTGCAGGAAGCTGGCGCTGGTCAGAATGACGGTGAGCAGGTTGTTGAAGTCATGGGCGACGCCGGCAGTCAGCTGGCCGACCGCTTCGAGGCGCTGCATCTGCTGCAATGTGGCCTCGACACGCTCGCGTTCCTGAATCTGCGCGCGCAGCTCGCGGTTGGCTTCGGCCAGTTTGTCGACCGCGGCGATTTCGCTGGTGATGTCCCGCGCCGCGGAATAGATACGACCGCCATCGGCCACCAACGACCAGGACAGCCAGCGATAGCTGCCGTCGCGATGGCGCATGCGGTTGACGAAGCGATTGGCGACCCTGCCGCGGCTGACGCGCGTGTTTTCTTCACGTGTCGCTTGCAGATCGTCCGGGTGCACCAGCCAGGTCAGCGAATGCTGCATCAACTGCTCGAGAGGAAAGTCGAAAGCCAGCCCCCACATGGGGTTGAGCGCAACCGGCATCATCTCGAGATCGGTAACGGCCAGCAGGTCGCGTGACAGCTCCCAGGTACGGTCGCGTTCGCGCGTGCGCTGCTGCACTCGCTCACCGAGGGTTTCGTTCTGCTGCTTGAGCGTCTGTGTCGCCAGTTGCTGCTCGGTGATGTCCATCACCACGCCGACGAAGCGGGTGCACCGGCCGCCTTCGAAGAAGGCCTGGCCGCGGGTTTCCATCCAGCGCAGGCTGCCGTCTTTGAAAAGCACGCGGTAGGTAGTACAGAACTCGCCGGCATTCTCACCGGAAATGGCACCGGCGACCTGTTCGCGTATCCGTTCGCGATCGCCCGGATGGCAGAGGCGCTCGAACAGCTGCATGTCGACCGGGGTCTGTGTATCGACTTCTAGCATGGCCCGGCAGCGCTCGTCCCAGATCAGCGTGTCGCTCTGCGGCTCGTAGTCCCACATGCCCAGGCGCGCCGCGTCGATGGCCAGGCGCGCGCGCACTTCTACTTCACGCAGCGCCTGCTCGGCCTGTAGCCGCCGGCGGCGCTCGTTGACCTCCGCCAACGCCCGTTCGACGGCCTTGGGCAGGAAGCCGAGTTTCTGCTTGAGCACATAGTCGACGGCGCCGGAGCGCATCATGTTGACTGCGTGCTCTTCGCCGAATACGCCGGAGAGAAAGATGAAAGGCGTCTGTGGCGCCAGCCGCTGTGCTTCCTGCAACGCCTGGCTACCGGAGAAGCCGGGCAGGATGAAGTCCGCCAGGATCAGGTCGAAGGATCGCCGCTGCAGCGCTTCGACGACCCCGGCGTGGCTGTAGACCAGCTCGGTGTGCAGCGTGTAGCCACTGCGCTCCAGGGCCAGCTGGGCCAGTTCGGCGTCGTGCGGGCTGTCCTCGATGAACAGGACGCTGATGTTCTTTGACGCTGGCATATCTATCCTGTCGAGGATGCAGGAGTCGTCGTGACGGCCCGCCAGGCATTGGCGGGCAGAGGTTCATTCAGTGCTTTTCGTCTTTGTTGCGCGCGCGTTTGAGTCGCAGCGAACCAGGTGGCGGCTCGTTGAGCACGGCCCAGAAGATGCCGAGGTCGGAGATTGCGGCGACGAAATCCTTGAATTCGACCGGTTTGACCACGTAAGCGTTCACCCCGAGTTCATAGGCTTTCAGCAGGTCGGGCTCCTCCCGCGAGGATGTCAGCATGACCACCGGAATGCTGCGCAGCTCGGCGGTCTCGCGCACCGTCTTGAGCACTTCCAGTCCGTCGACCTTGGGCAGTTTGAGGTCCAGCAACAGCACGGCAGGGTTGCCGTCGACTCGCTCGGCGTAGGCGCCGGTGCGCTGCAGGTAGCTCAGCGCCTCGGCGCCGTCACGCATGATCACCACTTCGTTGGCCAGCTGGCTGCGCTCCAGCGCGATCAGCGTGAGTTCCAGGTCGTGGGGGTTGTCTTCCACCAGCAGTATCGGTTTCAGCATCAGATGTCTCGGTCCAAGAGGGAGGACGTATAGGTCAGTTTGGGTAGAGAGAAATAGAAGGTGGCGCCCTTGTCCAGCTGGCTTTCGGCCCAGACCCGGCCATCGTGGCGCTCGATGATCCGGCGTACGCTGGCCAGGCCGATACCGGTGCCCTCGAACTCCTCCATGCGGTGCAGTCGCTGGAATACGCCGAACAGCTTGCCGGCGTACTGCATGTCGAAGCCGACGCCGTTGTCGCGCACGTAGACCACGACTTCGCCGGCGCGTTGCTCGGCACCCACTTCGATCACGGCGACCTCACGGGTACGGCTGTACTTGACCGCGTTGTCGATGAGGTTGCGCAACACCATATGGAGGAAGGCCGCATCAGCCACGACGATCGGCATCGGCAACAGGTGCCACTCGATCTGACGGCCCTCGCAGTCAGGCGCCAGCTCCTCGCGGATCGAGGCGACCAGCGCTTCCAGATCCACATCCGTCAGGCGCAGCGCCGCGCGACCCATCTGTGAAAAGCTCAGCAGGTTGTCCACCAGCGTGCCGGCAAAGCGCGCGGCGTCGGCAATGTTGTCGAGAAAGCGCATACCGCGTTCGCTCAGCTGGCTGCTTTCCATCTCGCTGAGCAGTTCGGTGTAGCCGGCGATATGCCGTAACGGCGCGCGCAGATCGTGGGACACGCTGTAGGAAAAGGCCTCCAGTTCCTTGTTGCTGGCGCGCAGTTCGCCGGCCAGCTGAGCCATTTCCTCGGCCTTGCGCAAGACGATGCCAAGCACCGCGTTGCGCAGCTCCAGCGCCCCTTCGATGACCACCGGGTCCCAGGGCTGCGCATAGCCGCGCAAGGTTTCCTGCCAGCGCGCGAAGCTGTGCCGCGGGCTGAGTGCACCGCTCTGGCGGTCGACCTGTTTTTCCGGCGCGCCTGCCCAATTGACCGTCTTGATCTGCTCCTGACGGAACCAGATGAGGTAATGCGCGTGCAAGCGCGAGATGGAAATCGCCATGACGCCGGCGCAGTGGCCGGCCAGCTCCGGCATCTCGGGAATGTCCCGGCTGATGCAGTCGCTATGAAAGATCAGCTGGTCGCGTCGTTCGCCCAGCCATTCGGTCAACCGCAGGATCTGCAGGTGGTCGGGTGTATTGCCGACGGTTTCGCATTTGTCCGCGGAAATGATCGCCGCACCGTCGGCTGCAGCGAAACCCAGCACGACGTCCGGCAGGTGGCGGAAGCCCTCGACCACGCTGTCACGGTCGGCCATGGCCGAGAGCAGATGCACGATCTGGTGGCGCAGTTCCAGTTTGCGCTGAGCCAGGGTTTCCGTTACCCGCGCTTCGATCTGCAGCGAAAGGATGCGGCCGAGCAGTTCGCAGGCGGTGCGGGTCTGGTAGCTGACCGTGCGCGGTTCGGCATCATGGCAGGAGATCAGGCCCCAGAGGCGGTCGCGAATGACGATGGAGATCGACATCGACGCCAGCGTGCCCATGTTGCGCATGTATTGCAGATGCACCGGGGAGACGCTGCGCAATGCGGCAAAGCTCAGGTCCAGCGGCGCTCCCGAAACCGGGTTCAGTGCAGGCACCAGAGGGGAGGGCGTGTAGTTGGCGTCCTGAATCACGCGGATCAGGTTCTCCCGGTACAGGCGGCGTGCCTGTGGCGGTATGTCCGCGGCGGGAAAGCACAGGCCCAGGTAACTGGGGTAACCGGGATCGGCGACCTCTGCCAGCACCAGCCCATTGTCTTCGGCATCGAAACGGTAAGCCTTGACGCGGCCGAAACCGGTAATGCGCTTGACCTCGCGCACCGCCAGTTGGCAGAGCGCTTCAAGCTCGCGCGTCTCCTGCAGCTGAACGACGAAGGTGCGCATCAGGGGGTACAGGGCGTCGTAAGCCTGGTGCGCGTTGTCCGCACGCTCGAATTCAAGAATCAGGTGACCGCCGTGGCGATGCCCGAGCAGGGCGAAGGTCTGGTCCACGGTGCCGTGGACGCGGATGCAGACATCGCTCAGATGAAACGGGTTGTGGTCGTCCTCGGTCAGTGCTGCCAGACCCGCTTCGAGGCGCGCCGTCGGCAGCAGGTTCGATAGCGGTTGACCGAGCAATGACTGCGCCTCGACGCCAAGCCACTGCTGGACGTTCTCGCTGGCCTGCTGCACGTGCAGTTCCGGCTCGCTGACCACCAGCAGAAACCCGTGGGGCTGGATGCTGCCAGGTATATGGATGGGTTCATCGGCGCATCGGTCGATTGCCGCGAGCAGGTCCCGAGCTTCGGTAGTGGCCATTGTGTGTGTCCTTGTTCAGGCCCGGTACGGACCGGAGGTGGCGGGCAGGCACCAATGCAAGTTGCTACCTAAGGTCTGCGATTGTGCAGGTTGAGCGTGGGAGTTGTGGGGAAAGTCTTAACCGAGTGTTTCGCTTGGCCCCGCACTTTAACGCGACAGAACTGGCTCGCCAATCCGGCGGACTGTATAAACGGGGCCTTGCCCAGGGGCATACGACAGGAGGTGGATGTGGAAGAAGTCATCGAACAGCTGCGCGAGCTCAACGAGCCGGTGCCGGTGCCGCTGGAGTTGCCGGACGATGATCTGCTGGTGGAAATCGAGGAGCAGCTGCTGATCAACCTGCCGTTCGGCTTACGCGAGTTTCTGCTGCAGGTCAGCGATGTCATCTACGGGCACCTGGAGCCGGTCACTGCCACCGATCCGCAGTCGCATACCTACTTGCCGGAAGTTGCGGCCAACGCCTGGGATGCCGGCGTACCGCGCGACCTGATCCCGATCTGCCAGGATGGGCGCGATTACTACGTGGTCGATCTGGACGGCGAAGTCACGCTATGGGACGGCGACGATGCCGAGCTGACCGAGGAAACCTGGGAAACGGTATGGCACTGGGCCCGCGACGTCTGGCTGGAAAGCTGAGGCGGATAGGCGCCTGCATCGACACGGCAGCAGGGCCGCGGCCTGCTAAGCTGTGCGCCCGCCGGTTACTTTCCGAAACTCCATGCTGACTCTGAGCAATCTATTCCTCTTCATGCTGCTGGCTGCGGCCGGCGCCTGGCTGTGGCATTCCCATGGCATTCGCGAGCGGGCGCTGCAGGCGGTGCGACGGCATTGCAAGAAGCTCGATGTCGAGTTGCTCGACGGCAATGTCGCCTTTCGCAAACTGACCTTGCTGGCCGACGCACGCGGCCAGCGCCGGCTGGCGCGAATCTATGGTTTCGAGTTCACCGTGACCGGTGAGCAACGCCATCCCGGGACCATCGTCATGTTTGGCGCCCACGTCGGGCGGATCGAGCTGGCTGCCCATCCCTTCCAGCCCGCCGACGAGCCGGGTCGGGTGATTCAGCTGGACGATTGGCGCCGGCCGCGCGACTGAGCTCAAGCGCGGATACGACAGCCTTCCATGGCGCTTTCCACCTCGGCCTGTGGCTGGGGCTCGGCAAAGATCAGCTCGATCCGCGAATCGCGGCGCCACTCGCTGGGGCTGAAGACCAGCGCCTCGCCATCCAGGGCATTGGCCGACTGCCAGCCGCTGCAGCCCTGGACGACCAGTTTGGCGCGGCGCCATGGCCACTGCGCCAGCCACTGCGCAATTGCCTCGAGGTCGAAGCGCTGGCTTGGGTGCCAGCGCCACCCGATGCTCCAGTTTTCCGGCGTCGCCTGCACCTGGCAGATCGCTTTGCTCGGATCGAGCCAGACCTGTGGCAGCGAGGCAGCTCCCGTTGGCAGCGCAACCGCCTGCGGTTGTTCGCTGGCGCGCACTCCGATGCCCGGCAATTTCGCGATAGGCAGCCGACCGTGGCGGGTCCAGAACAGCGGGCACCGTGGCAGGCGACCACTCAGTGCTGCCCGTGCCGCCTCGTCGAGCGATTCGCTTTTATTCATCAACAGCAGACCGGCGTCAGCCAAGGCCTGCTGCTGGCTGTCGGGCAGCGGCAAGCCGCGGCTCAGGGCATCGGCATCCAGCACCAGCACGGTCGGCTGAACGGCCAGGACTGTCTGCCATGGTGCCTGGCTGAGCTGGCGCAGCAGCTCGGCGGGGTGCCCCAGGCCCGAGGGCTCGATCAGCAGCCGGTCCGGACGTGCCTGGCGCAGCAGCCGGCCGAGACCGACCTGAAACGGCACGCCGTTGACGCAGCACAGGCAGCCGCCGGGGATTTCCGCGAGGGTAATACCGTCCGTGCCGGTGCTCAGCAGCGCGGCATCCAGGCCGATCTGGCCGAACTCATTGATCAGTACTGCCCAGCGTTCATCGGCCGGCTTCTGGCTCAGCAGATCACGGATCAGGCTGGTTTTGCCGGCGCCCAGCGGGCCGGCGATGAGATGGGTCGGGATATGTTCGAGCATGGCGGCTATGGTGCGCATTTTGCGAAGCGGCTGGAAGGGGAAAAGCCCGCCCGTGATAAAGTCGCCGCGATTCGACGAGGGATGAAATCGTGCGATTACCGTTCTTGCTGACAGCCGTTTGCGGCGTACTCATTGCTGGCGACGTCATGGCCGAGGCCTGCATCATCCACAGCCACGACGATCGGGTGGAAGTGAAGCTGTGTCAGGCGAACATCAACATTCCCGCCGAGCTGTTTCGCAGCGGCTTCTGCCAGCCGCAGCTGAAGGATCAGGAGGTCAAGGTCGAGTTCGTCGAGCAGTGCCCGGATGGCGCGTTCGGCATCTGCCGCAATGCCCAGGTTTCCAATCTGCCCTATCGCCAGGACATCCATTACTACGGTGTCGCCAGCGACGCGCGCTATCTGCAGCCAGCCTGTGAGCAGAACAGCCAAGGCGCCTGGGTAAGTCAGTAGCTGGAACCCAGCCGCCATGGGGGTTTCACGTGGAACCTCGGCCATCGGCTTCTCAGCGTGCCGGTTTCAGCGTGCCGCAGTCGTCGGCGACCCAGCGCGCATGGGATTCGATTCTTGAACTGCCGGTTTCGGCGCCCTGACGGTATTCGCTGTTTACGGTACTGACGAACTCCTTGTCACTGATAAAGCGCGTTTCGCCCTGGCCGCGCGCGTCAGGGCATTCGAAGCGGAACTTCCATAGCTTCTCGCTGCGTTCGGTGATTTCCTGGGTACAGGCCGGGTCATCCTGAAACGGTAGCTCGTCCGCTTCGACTTGCGCCTTGCTCAGGCAGATCTGTACGCCCTTGCCGCCGAGCTTTACCCCCTGTGCGGCGAGCATCTCTTCCATCATCCGGCGTTGCTCGGCAGGCAGGTTCTGCATCTGCGCAAGCATCGCGTCCATGCCCGGCATCTGCTGTCCATCCACCTGAATATCGCCACTGCTGAACTCCCAGAGGCCGGGCAGGATTTTCTGTGCGTGAGCGGGAAGCAGGGTAAATGAAAGGGCCGCAAGAAGGGCCAAACGGGGCAGCTGAGTCATGGTTCTTTCTCCGGCAATCAATCGTTTTTCAAGCCTAGCCGAGCTTCGACAGCGTGGCGCCAGGATCGAGCCCAGTGATCCGTTTGGTCAGGTGGTGCGATTGCTCGTGGATTTATGTTGTTGAGAAGCGTTAGCATTAATGGCTGCAGCGCTCATGGGAGGCAGCATGGCAACTGAAGGTATGGTTCGGCAGCAGATGCTGCATCGGCTCTACAGCGATCATCACGGCTGGCTGAATGGCTGGCTGCGGCGCCAGCTGGGCTGTAATCAGCGGGCTGCCGATCTCGCACAGGATACTTTCGTGCGAGTGATGACCAAGGACGAAGACATGGGCGCCATTCGTGAGCCCCGAGCCTACCTGCACACCATCGCCAAAGGCCTGTTGATCAACCACTGGCGCCGTCGGCAGATCGAGCAGGCCTATCTCGATGCGTTGGCGCTGCAACCCGAGCTGGTGGCGCCCTCGCCGGAATCGCAGGCGCTGATCGTCGAAACCCTGCTGCAGATCGACGCCGTGCTGGCCCAGCTGCCATCCAAGGTCCGCAGCGCTTTTCTCATGTCGCAACTGCAGGGCATGACCTATGCGGCCATCGCTGCCGAACTCGGCGTTTCCGAACGCATGGTGAAGAAGTACATGGCGCAGGCGATGCTGCATTGCCTGTTGCTGGTGGCGGAGGACTGATGGGCATCGACTACCGTGTGCTGCAGGAAGCGGCGAAGTGGTTTGCCGTGCTGCAGTCCGGCGCGGCCAGCCCAGGTGAGCGCCAGGCCTGGGCGGCATGGTTGCAGCAGCCGGACCATGCCCAGGCCTGGGCCAGGGTCGAGCGCATCAGTGGTCAGTTCCAGCCGCTGGCTAGCGATGCCATTGGACGAAGCGCCGGCGCCATGCTGCACAGCCGTCAGCCGAATCGGCGCCAGGCGCTGAAGGTGCTGTCCGTCCTCTGTGGCGGCGCCGCGCTCAGTCTGGCCGGTGGCTCGCTGCCGTGGCGGCAGTGGGCCGCTGATGAGCGCACTGCCGTGGGTGAGGTGCGCGACCTGCGTCTGGCCGATGGCTCACAGCTGTGGCTGAACACCGATACGGCAGTGGATATCGCCTTCGATGCGAACGCGCGGTCGCTGGCGCTCTATCGCGGTGAGCTTTTGATCGATGCTCCGGCCAGCCGTCGTGCGCGACCGCTGCTGCTGAGCAGTCGCGAAGGGCGTGTGCGCAGCGAGCAGGCAGCGCGCTTCTCGCTGCGCCAGGAGGATGGCCGGACGCGTCTGAGCGTATTCACCGGTGTGGTGGATATCCAGCTAGATGGTTTCGCCATCGCCAGCGTTGGCGCAGGGCAGCAGGCCGAATTCGACCGCCGTCATGTTGCGCCGCTGGTGGCTGCCCGTGCCGAGCACCAGGCCTGGGCCACTGGCGTCTTGCTCGCCGACAATCAGCGCCTGGAGGACTTTCTTGCCGAGCTTTCGCGTTATCGCCACGGCTACCTCGGTTGTGACCCGCGGATCGCCGATCTGCGGGTAGTCGGAGCTTTTCCCCTGGGCGACACCGAACGCGTTCTGGATGCGCTGGCGGCGACCCTGCCGGTGCGCATCGAGCGGCGCATGACCTGGTGGGTCAGCCTTGAACCCGCCGCAAAACGAGTCGACGCATGATGCGACATGGACACGAATAAAAAATATTCTCATCCGTAGTTCCCTTTCTCGAATCTGGTTGGGCATAGGGCTAAATCCATCCATTCGAACAGGAACACCCATGCGCTCGACCGCCTTGCCGTTCAGTCCCAATCGCTCTCGTGCCCTGGCACTCGGCATTCGCGCCGCGCTGTTCTGCCTGCCGCTCGCAAGTGTCGCGCCCGGCATCGCCTTGGCACAGGCTGCGACCCAGCAGGCAGTACGCAGCTACGACATTCCCGCCGGCCTGCTATCCAGTGCATTGAGCCGTTTTGCTGGTGAGGCGGGCGTCTTGCTGTCGGTGGACGGCAGCCTGCTACAGGGCCTGCAAAGCAAAGGGCTGCAAGGCCAGTACGGCGTCGACGACGGTTTCGCCGCGCTGCTGCAGGGCAGCGGCCTGCAGGCCGTGCGTGACGGCCAGGGCAACTACTCGCTGAGCCGTCGCACCGAGCAGAGCGGTGCCGTCGAGCTGCAACCGATGACCGTCGAAGGCTTTGCCCTGGGCAACGCGCTGGGCTCGATGGAAGGCTACAACGCCACCCACAGCAGCGTGGCGACCAAGACCAGCATGCCGCTGGCGGAGACCTCGCAGACCGTTTCGGTGGTTACCCGCCAGCAGATCGAGGATCAGGGTTCGCGCTCCATCGCCCAGGCGGTGCGCTACACGCCGGGCCTGATGAGCACGCCGTATGGCGCCACCACCCGCTACGATTATGTCGCCATGCGCGGCATCACCGATGGCTCGGTGGACAACCTTTACCTCGATGGGCAGAAGCTGCTCGGCGACAGCGGCACCTACAGCAGCCTGCAGGTCGATCCGTACTTCATCGAGCGCATCGACATCCTCAAGGGACCGTCCTCGGTGCTCTATGGCCGCAGCCTGCCCGGCGGCCTGGTGGCGATGACCAGCAAGAAGCCACAAAAGGAAGCCAGCCGCCAGCTGCAGTTCTCCTACGGTAGCCACGACTACAAGCAGGCCGCGTTCGACTTCACCGGCCCGCTGGACGACGAACGCATCAGCTATCGATTGGTGGGCGTGGCCAAGGATGCCGATACCCAGGTTGATGGCATCGAGGAGCAGCGCTATGCAGTGATGCCCTCGGTAAGCATCGATTTCACCGATGACACCCGCCTGACCCTGCTGGCGATGCTGCAGCGCGATCCGGAGAGCGGTTACCACGGGGGCTTGCCGGCGGTAGGTTCGGTTACATCGTTCAATGGTCAGCGTATTTCACGCAGCTTTTTTGAAGGCGAAGAAGATCGCGAGAAATTTGAACGTAATCAGCAGATGTTTGGTTATCAGCTTGAGCATCGTTTCAACGACGTGGTATCTGCCCGACAGAACTTTCAGTATCTCGATTCACGGGTTGAGTCAGAGCAGGTCTACCAGTATGGCTATACCACTGACTACAACTATGGCCTGCCTGGCGATCTGTATCCTGAGTACACCGGGGCGGACGAGTCGCTTCATGCCTGGACTATAGACAATCAGTTGCAGTTTCTCTTCGACACCGGCTCTTTGAGTCACACTTTGGTAACTGGCCTCGACTATCAGCGTCGCAAGGCCAAAGTCAGCTATGACGGAGGCTACGTAAGCAGTGTTAACCCTTATACAGGGTTAAATCCGGCAACGAGCTACAGCTTTTACCACCAGTACGACGAAACCCGAAGGCTGGAACAAACCGGGCTCTATGTTCAGGATCTTATCGATCTTGGCAATTGGCGTTTCTCACTCGGTGCGCGTCAGGACTGGGTCGATGTTTCGTTCGACCATGTAAATGATGCAACTTACGGAACTCATAAAGATAAGTCGAAGTTGGAGCAGTTCACCGGTCGTGTGGGAGTGTTATACGCATTTGATAATGGCGTTTCGCCCTATGTCAGTTATTCCGAGTCGTTCAATCCGAACACAAGCAGTGCTTACAACGTCACATCAACCGGTTGGGATATTTCGCTTTTGGATCCAACCGAAGGTGAGCAGGTTGAAATAGGGGTAAAACTTCAGCCGCTAGGGACGGATGATCTCTACACAATATCTTTCTTCGACTTGAAGCAATCCAACCTATCGAGTAAAGACTCAGCCGAATACTTCTTCCGTTCCGTGGGCGAAATAACCTCAAAGGGTATGGAACTCGAGGCTCGTGTCAGCCCAATTGAAAATGTGAATGTGCTGGCTAGCTACACATATCTGGACGTTGAATACAGCAAGGATTACGTCGGCCGGCCCGGCGTCAACAACCGCGGCAATACGCCCAACGCGGTGGCGCGCAACATGGCCTCGCTGTGGACCGATTACACCTTCGATCAGGGGCCGCTGGCCGGTCTGCAGGTGGGTGGTGGTGCGCGTTACTTTGGCAAGAGCTGGGCGGACGCAGAGAACACCCTGCGCATCCCGTCCTACACCTTGTATGACGCGATGCTCGGCTACGACCTGTCCCGCGTAGGGCTGCAGGGGGTTGGCGTGCGCCTGAACCTGAACAACCTCACCGACGAGAAATACGTCGCCGCGTGCAACAGCCTGAGCCAGTGCTATTACGGCGAGTCGCGCAATGTCATGGCTACCGTGACCTACGACTTCTGATCAACGCTGAGCTGCCGCCGGTCCCCAAAGGCCGGCGGCTTTGTGCTTTCTGAAATACGGACAACCGACGATGCGTTCGATTCTTGTGCTTGTGCACCGCTATATCGGTCTGGCCACGGCGGTATTTCTGTTCCTCGCCGGCATCACCGGCAGCATCCTGGCCTTCCACCACGAACTGGACGAATGGCTCAACCCCGAGTTCTACCACACCACCAGCGAGGGTCCGGTGCTGGCGCCGGGGACGCTGGTGGAGCGCGTCGAGCAGGCCAACCCGCGCATGCAGGTCTGGTACATGGAGTTCCCCAGCGAACCCGGCCATGCCGCGTTGATGGCGCTGGTGCCGCGCAACGATCCGGCCACCGGCAAACCCTATGACGAGCGTCCGGTGGTGCACTACCTCGATGCAGTGAGCGGTGAGCCAGTGGGCACGCGGTACTGGGGCGAATGCTGCTTTTCGCGCAAGAACTTCGTGCCCTTCATTCTCGAGTTTCACTACAACCTGGCGCTGCCAGGCAACTGGGGACTGTGGTTGATGGGCATCGTGGCGATCGCCTGGGTAATCGATTGCTTCGTCTCGCTGGTGCTGACCTTTCCCCGTGGGCGGCCGTTCCTTTCCAAGTGGTGGACGGCCTGGAAGATCAAACGCCAGCGCATGAATCACGACGTGCACCGCGCCGGCGGCCTGTGGCTATGGCTGTTGCTCACACCGGTGGCGGTCAGCAGCGTGGCGATGAACCTGCCGGAGCAGGTGTTCAAGCCGGTGGTCTCTCTGTTCTCGCCCGTTGAGGCGAGCGTCTACGAGGCCCGCGGGCGGATGCCGAACGAGCAGCTGGGCACTACCGCTTACGACTTCCACCAGGCGTACGACTACGCCATGCAGCACGCCGCCGATCTGGGCCTGACCGAAGCGATCACCGAGCTGTACTACAGCTTCGAGTACAACTTCTATGGCGCCGGTTTCGGCGAGCACGACAGCAACCAAGGCAATGCCTGGCTGTTCTTCCACGGTACTGATGGGGGTTTGCTGGGGCAGGAGATTCCTGGGCAGGGCACGCTGGGACAGCAGTTCCACCTGCTGCAACCGGCGATCCATGGCGGACGCATTCTCGGCCTGCCGGGTCGCATCCTGATCGCCGTGCTGGGCGTGGCAATCGCGGTGCTTTCGGTCACCGGCGTAGTGATCTGGTGGCGCAAGCGGTCGGCGCGACGGTCGGCAGCAGCGAGGCGTGATGCGGTAATGGAGGCTGAAGCGTCGTAGCAAACCCGTGACAATTACCGAGGGGCCCTTCGCGAGAGCCGGATGCAGGCTCCGCCCTGCGCGGTGGCGGCCTCAGGTAAGGTTCAGGGCTGGCGCTTGAGCAGCTCGGGTAGTTGCTCGGCCAGCTTCTGCACCCGCAGCGGCGAGCGGATAAAGCCCTGCTGGCGACCGTCCGGGCCGATCAGCACCAGGTTGCCGCTGTGGTCAACGGTGTAGTTTTCCTTGCTGGTATCGCCCGGAATGAAGGGAATGCCGACGCCGTTGGCCAGGGTCTGGATATCATCCAGCGGGCCGGTCAGACCCTGAAACCCGGCGTTGAAGTAGCCGAGATATTCCTTGAGCTGGGCCGGTGTGTCGCGATTCGGATCGACACTGACGAGGATGATGCGCAGCTGGTCGCGCACGGCTTCCGGCAGCATGCCGTTGAGCTGGCGCAGCTCGGCCAGGGTGGTGGGGCAGATGTCCGGGCAGAAGGTGTAGCCGAAGAACAGCAGCGACCACTGCCCGTCCAGTTCGTCCAGTTTTACCGCTTCGCCGTCCTGATCCGTCAGGCTCAGCGCCGGCACCGTGCGGCTCTGCGGCAGCAGGACGATGCCGGCATCCAGCAGCTGCGTGGGGTCGAGCTGACGCTGGCTGTTGAGCACCTTGGAAACCGTCAGCCCGACGACCAGCGCGATCAGCGCCACGAGGATGAAGACGGTTTTCTGGATGCGGGTCATGGATGTCCTTAGTGCAGCTGCTTAGAAATCGAGCAGCAGATAATGATCAACCAGCAGCGCGATGAACAGCGCGAACAGGTACCAGATGCTGAATTTGAACGTCTTGATTGCCGCATGTGGCTGGCTGTCGCGGTATAGCGCGATAGCCCAGTAGAGGAAGCGCGCCCCCAGAACTGTTGCTGCTGCCAGGTACAGCGGGCCGCTCATGTGAATGGCGAACGGCATGAAGCTGACTGCCAGCAGCATCACCGTGTACAGCAGGATGTGCACCTTGGTGTAGTGCACGCCGTGGGTCACCGGCAGCATTGGCACGTTGACCTTGGCGTACTCGTCCTTGCGATGGATGGCCAGGGCCCAGAAGTGTGGCGGCGTCCAGGCGAAGATGATCAGCACCAGCAGCAGCGGCTCGGCGGTGACCTGGCCAGTCACCGCCACCCAGCCGAGCAGCGGCGGTGCGGCGCCGGCGAGGCCGCCGATGACGATGTTCTGCGGGGTGGCGCGTTTGAGAAAGCCGGTATAGATCACCGCGTAGCCGATCAGCGAGGCCAGCGTCAGCCAGGCGGCGAGGGCATTGGTGAAGGTCAGCAGCAGGGCCAGCCCGCTGACGCCGAGAATGAAGGCAAAGGTCAGTGCCGCCGCTGGCGAGACCCGGCCTTCGGCCAGTGGCCGCTTGTGGGTGCGGGCCATCACCGAGTCGATCTGCCGGTCCACCACATGGTTCACCGCCGCCGCGCCGCCGGCACACAGGGCGATGCCCAGGTTGCCGAACAGCAGCACCGTCCAGGGCACGCCGGCGCGGGTGGCGAGGAACATGCCCACCAGCGAGGTGATGAGCATCAGCAGCACCACCTTCGGCTTGGTCAGCTCCAGATAGTCGCGCCAGCTGGCCTGGGCGCTGCGTTCGCTGAGTAGAGTCGCCATGGGGTTCTCCTTGTGGTCATGCGCGGGGCAGATCGAGCTGCCCCGTCGTGTTCGAAATCGTCGCCGCCTTGGTCTGCCGAGCCGCATGCGCGGGCTGGCGCAGCCGGTAATTGACCAGTACCAGCACCAGCAGCAGCGCTGCACCGCCACCGTTGTGCGCTACGGCGACCGCCAGCGGCAGATTGAGCAGCACGTTGCTGATACCGAGGCCGACCTGCAGCGCCAGCGCGGCGACGAGCAACCCGGCCAGCCGGCCGAGGCCGCGGCGCCAGAGCAGGGCAGCGAGCAAGAGCAACACCAGCGTCACGCACAGCGCGCCGATCCGGTGGGTAAGGTGGATGGCGGTGCGTGCCTCGCCGTAGAGCAGGCCGCCGAGGTAGTTCGGCCCGATGTCGTGATGGGTCAGGTTGAAAGCGTTGGCGAAGTCCATCTGCGGCCACCATTCGCCGTGGCAGGTGGGGAAATCGGTGCATGCCACCGCTGCATAGTTGCTGCTGACCCAGCCACCGAGGGCGATCTGCAGAATCACCGCGAGCATGGCGAAGCCGGCGAATTTACGCAGGCGACTGTCGATGGCTGGCAACGGAGCAAATACGCCGGACAGCCTCAGGCACAGCAGGAACAGCAGGCTGAGTGTGGTGAAACCACCGAGCAGGTGCGCGGTGACTACCTGCGGCCAGAGCTGCAGGGTCACCGTCCACATACCGAATATGGCCTGGGCAATCACCACGGCGAGCAGCAGCAGCGGCAATTTCATCGGTTGGCCGGGTTCGGTCCGGCGGCGAACGGCCTGCACCGCCATGGCGAGAATCACCAGCCCCAGGGCACCGGCGAAGTAACGATGGATCATCTCGTTCCAGCCCTTGGCCACTTCCAGTGGAGCCTCGGGAAAGCGCAGCGCGGCGATGTTCTGCTTGTGCTCGCTCATCGGCACGGCGAGAAAACCATAGCAACCCGGCCAGTCCGGGCAGCCGAGGCCGGCGTGGGTCAACCGCGTATAGGCGCCGAGCAGTACGACCACCACCGCCAGCAGCGTGGCGATCAGGGCGAGGCGGTATCCGGGTTTGGCCATCGATTTCTCCTTGGGCGGCCAGTTTGGGACCGCAGCGAAACGGCAGAGTGCGTCAGCCGATCTGCGAGATCTTCAGCAGGTATTTCAGGTCGTCGAGAATTGCTTTGCCGTCGGCTTCGGCGTCGTAGCGCAGCACCAGGTTGCCGTGTGGGTCGACGATCCATAGCTGCGGTGTTGCCGGTGCGTCGGGGTTGCGTGCATACACGCTGGCGTCGAGCGCATGGCGCTGCAGCTGTGGATATTCGCGGCCCAGGCGCTGCTCGTAGGCCTCGTCCAGGACCGTCGCGCTGGCCAGGGCGTGGCTGGCGCGGGCTGCCTCACGGGCCAGGCCGATATTGATCTGCCGGGCGAGGTAGACCAGTTGCTGGCATTGCGCTTCGCAGCCCTGCGGTGCGGTGACCAACAGTTCCCAGCGCCGCTCGGCGGCTGCCGCGGTGACGCCGATGGCAGCACGGTCCTGGCCGTTGGCGATCAGTACACCGTCATAGCTGCGGGTTTGCGGTACCCAGAAACCGAAGCGATACATCGCCGACGCCAGCAGCATCGGCCCCAAAACCACGCCGATGATCAGCAACAGTTGCAGCCGGCCGCGACCACGTTTCGGCTCATGGCCGGCAAGGGTTGGATTCATCGTTTCCACTGTGCTTCCCCCGTGCCTGATGCACGCCGAAGTAGATAAACAGCGCCAGCAGCGCGGCGGCCAGCGCGAACCATTGCACGGCATAGCCCAGGTGTTGCGACGGGCTCATGCTGGTCACCACCCAGTCGGCGCGGTACGCGCTAGGCCCGGGCTCCAGGCGCAATTCATGGATCAAGCCTTCGCGACCGGCCTGCTGCCACATAGCCTCGATGTCCACATGGTTGATCAGCCGCGGCCAGCCCTCGGCCGTGCGATGGCTGAAGACGAACGGCTTGCCCGGCGGTACATAGACCCAGGCGGCGAGCTTCAACGGCTGTGCCGGCGTATCGAAGGCCGGCGGTATGCGGCGGTCCGGCCAGGGAATCCAGCCGCGGTTGACCATCACCCAGCGGCCGCTGAGTTCGTCACGGAAGGGTTGCAGCAGCTCGACGCCGACCTGGCCGTCGCGGGTGCGGCTGTCGAGCAGAAAGCTGTGCTCGGCATCGAAGCGACCCTGCAGATGGATGCGGGCGAATGCTGGATCGTTGAGTCGTTCGATTTCGTTAGGGGCCAACGGTGCCGCCTGCTGGCGGGCTTCCTGACGGGCCAGCAGATCGCGCTTCTGCTCGCCGCGCTCCAGTTGCCAGAAGCCCAGCCACACCAGTACCGGCAGCATGGCCAGTACCAGCAGGGTAGGCAGCAGCCCGGGCCTGAAGCCGCTCATGGCCGGCAGCCTGATGTATCGATACGGCTGGCTATACTCCACCCCCAATACCCCTGTCGTGGAATCGCTCATGCTCAAGGCGGCGATCGTTCTGTTGTTAGTGGCCACGCTGGTCAGTCTGTTCAGTGGGATGTTCTTCCTGGTCAGGGACGAGGGCCGCACCTCCCGTGTCGTTACGGCCCTGTTCATCCGGGTCAGCCTCAGCGCACTGACCGTTGCGCTGATCGGCTGGGGTTTCTATTCAGGGCAACTGCGCCCCGCCTTCGGTTTCTGAAGCGCTAGATCACATAGACGAAGACGAACAACGCAATCCACACCACGTCGACGAAGTGCCAGTACCAGGCCGCCGCCTCGAAACCGAAGTGCTGCTCCGGGCTGAAGTGCCCGCGCAGGATGCGCACGAGCATCACCGTGAGGATGATCGCGCCCATGGTCACGTGAGCGCCGTGGAAGCCGGTGAGCATGAAGAAGGTCGCGCCGTAGATGCCCGAGCCCAGCGTCAGTCCGAGTTCGGTGTAGGCATGCACATACTCCTCGATCTGCAGGATCAGGAATGCCGCGCCGAGCAGTACGGTCAGCGCCAGGCCGATCTTCAGATGCTGGCGGTTGTTCTTGCGCAGCGCGTGGTGCGCCCAGGTCAGGGTGAAGCTGGAGCTGACCAGCAGGATGGTGTTGATCAACGGCAATCCCCAGGCACTGATGGTGCCCTCTGGCGCCGGATAGAGCTTGGGATCGGGGTTGTTCAGCAGCGGCCAGCTGTACTCGAAGCCGGGCCAGAGCATGTTGCTGACGCCCTTGTCGCCTTCGCCGGCGAGCCAGGGGCCGGCCCAGTAGCGGATGTAGAACAGCGCGCCGAAGAACGCGAGGAAGAACATCACCTCCGAGAAGATGAACCAGCTCATGCCCCAGCGGAACGAGCGATCCATCTGTGCGCTGTACAGTCCGGCGCGACTTTCCTTCACCACCGCACCGAACCAGCCGAACATCATGTAGGCGATCAGCAGCGCACCGACGAAGAAGATCATCGGTCCGCTGGATTCATCGCGCCCGGCCTTGAGGTCGTTGAACCAGCTGCCCAGGCCGTAGAAGGTCACCAGCAGGGCAACAGTGGCGATGATCGGCCATTTGCTTTGATCAGGTACGTAATACTGCTCGTGGGTGGTCTGTTGGCTCATTGCAGACTCTCCTTGGCCGGGGCCGATGTGGCGTTGACGGCCACCGGCGGCTGGCGGGACGTGATGTCGAACAGCGTGTAGGCGAGGGTCAGGTTGTGCACGTCGGCGGGCAGATCGCGATCTACGATGAAACGCACCGGCATCTCGATGCGTTCGCCCGGCTGCAACACCTGCTGGGTAAAGCAGAAGCATTCGGTCTTGTGGAAGTACGCGGCGGCCCGAGAGGGCGACACACTGGGAATCGCCTGGGCTGTCATCGGCTTGTCGGTCGGGTTGTAGGCGACGAAGCGGATTTCCTGGCTGGCGCCCGGGTGCACGCTGATTTGGTCGGCTTGCGGGCCGAACTCCCAGCGCATCCCGGCAGCGTTGGTGGCGAGAAACTGCACCCGCACTGCTCGCGCTTCGTCGGCGCTCTGCATGCCGGTGTAGGCGCCGGCGGTCTTGCCGTTGATGCCAAAGGCCTGGCACATGACGTCGTAGATCGGCACCAGTAAGAAGCCGAAGCCGAACATGCCGACCACCA
This sequence comes from Pseudomonas sp. SCT, assembly GCF_003864275.1. Classification (NCBI taxonomy): domain Bacteria; kingdom Pseudomonadati; phylum Pseudomonadota; class Gammaproteobacteria; order Pseudomonadales; family Pseudomonadaceae; genus Pseudomonas; species Pseudomonas sp. SCT. The sequence continues at coordinate 228,011 of NZ_BDJA01000007.1, read as the reverse complement.
CGAACAGCAGGCGGCGGACCAGGCGTCGAGTGGGCAGGGACTCGTTCATGGGAGCCTCCCGGATTGACGGTAGCGGGCCTTTTCGCGGTCAGCCAGGCAACCCCGGCCGAGCCTGCAAGCGAGGCCCTGTTGCCCGCTCACGGCGTCAGCTCCCCGCCGGTGCCCTTGCGGTGCTCATGCACATCGCTCATGTCCGGTGGTGTCTGGAAGGTGTGGTAGGGCGCTGGCGACGGCACGCTCCACTCCAGACCCTCGGCGCCGTCCCAGGGCTTGGCCGGTGCTGGCACACCACCGCGGATACACTTGATGACGATGAACAGGAACAAGAGCTGGGTGGCGCCGAACATGAAGGCGCCGATGCTGGAGACCATGTTGAAGTTGGCGAACATCATGTTGTAGTCGGGGATGCGCCGCGGCATGCCGGCCAGGCCGACGAAGTGCATCGGGAAGAACGCCAGGTTCATGCCGATGAAGCTCATCCAGAAATGCAGCTTGGCCAGCGTTTCGTCGTACATGTGCCCGGTCCACTTCGGCAGCCAGTAGTAGGCCGAGGCGAAGATGCCGAAGATCGCCCCCGGCACCAGCACGTAGTGGAAGTGCGCGACCACGAAGTAGGTATCGTGGTACTGGAAGTCCGCCGGGGCGATGGCCAGCATCAGCCCGGAGAAGCCGCCGATGGTGAAGAGGATGACGAAGGCCACGGCGAACAACATCGGCGCCTCGAAGGTCAGCGAGCCGCGCCACATCGTCGACACCCAGTTGAACACCTTCACCCCGGTGGGCACGGCAATCAGCATGGTCGCGTACATGAAAAACAGCTCGCCGGTCAGCGGAATGCCGACGGTGAACATGTGGTGCGCCCAGACGATGAAGGAGAGGAAGGCGATTGCCCCGGTGGCGTAGACCATCGAGGTGTACCCGAACAGCGGCTTGCGGCTGAACGCGGGGATGATCGAGCTGACCGCGCCGAACGCCGGCAGGATCATGATGTACACCTCGGGATGGCCGAAGAACCAGAACACGTGCTGGAACAGCACCGGGTCGCCGCCACCGGCGGCGCTGAAGAAGCTGGTGCCGAAGTGGATGTCCATCAGCATCATGGTCACCACGCCGGCCAGCACCGGCATCACCGCGATCAGGAGGAAGGCGGTGATCAGCCAGGTCCAGACGAACAGCGGCATCTTCATCAGCGTCATGCCCGGGGCGCGCAGGTTGAGGATGGTGGCGATCACGTTGATCGCGCCCATGATCGAGCTGATGCCCATCAGGTGGATGGCAAAGATGAAGAAGGTCACCGACTCCGGCGCGTAGGTCGTCGACAGCGGCGCATAGAAGGTCCAGCCGAAGTTAGGCCCGCCACCCTCCATGAACAACGTCGAGACCAGTAGCCCGAATGCTGCCGGCAGCAGCCAGAAGCTGAAGTTGTTCATCCGCGGCAGGGCCATGTCCGGCGCGCCGATCATCAGCGGGATCATCCAGTTGGCCAGGCCGACAAAGGCCGGCATGACGGCGCCGAAGACCATGATCAGGCCATGCATGGTGGTCATCTGGTTGAAGAATTCCGGCTGCACGATCTGCAGACCCGGCTGGAACAGCTCGGCGCGGATCACCATGGCCATCGAGCCGCCGAGCAGGAAGGCGCAGAAGCTGAACCACAGGTACATCGAGCCGATGTCCTTGTGGTTGGTGGTCAGCAGCCAGCGCGAGAGCCCCTTCGCCGGCCCGTGGTGGTGGTCATGCCCGACATGACCATGGTCGTCGATCACTGCACTCATCACCTGATCCTCTTACTGGGTGGCTTCTTCGGCCTGTTTGAAGTCGAGCACGTCTTTCGGCGTGACCATGTCGTCGGTCTTGTTGCCCCAGGCGTTGCGCTCGTAGGTGATGACCGCGGCCAGATCGACTTCCGAGAGCTGCTTGCCGAAGGCCGCCATCGCGGTACCCGGCTTGCCGTTGACCACGATGTTGATGTGCGCCTCAATGTCGCCGGTCGCGATGGCCGAGCCCTTGAGTGCCGGGAACATCGGCGGAATGCCCTCACCGCCAGCCTGGTGGCAGGAGGCACAGGCGGTCTGGTAGACCTTCTGGCCGCGCTCGGAGAGCTCTGCCAGCGTCCATTCCTTGCTGGTCAGTTCGGCCAGCTTGGCGGCTTCGGCCTTCTTCTCGCCGAGCCAGGTGGCGTAGTCCTCCTGCGACTTCACCTCCACCACTACCGGCATGAAGCCGTGATCCTTGCCGCACAGTTCGGTGCACTGGCCGCGGTAGATGCCGGGTTGCTCGACGCGGGTCCAGGATTCGTTGATGAAGCCGGGGATGGCGTCCTTCTTCACCGCCAGATCCGGCACCCACCAGGAGTGGATGACGTCGGCCGCGGTGATCAGGAAGCGCACCTTGGCGCCGGCCGGAATCACTAGCGGCTCGTCGACTTCCAGCAGGTAGTGCTCGCCCTTGGGCGACTGGTTGTTGATCTGCTCGCGCGGCGTGGTGAGGTTGCTGAAGAACTCCACGTCCTCACCCAGATACTTGTAGTGCCATTTCCACTGGTAGCCAGTGATCTGCACGTCGACGTCCGATTCGCTGGAGTCGTAGATATGGATCAGCGTGCGCGTCGCCGGGATCGCCATGCCCACCAGTATCAGCAGCGGGATGACCGTCCAGAGCACCTCGACGCGGGTGTTCTCGTGGAAGTGAGCGGAATGCTGACGCTTGGAGCGGCGGTGCGCGACCATCGAATAGATCATCACGCCGAACACCAGCACGCCGATGACCACGCAGATCCAGAAGATCGTCATGTGCAGATCGAACACCGACCGACTGACGTCGGTGGCGCCGGAGCGCATGTTCACGTCCCAGGCCGCCTGAGCCTGGCCGAATATTGCCCAAAGCCCAAGCCCCATCCAGATGCATGGATGTCGAGACATTGCGGGTTCCCCTTATGATTCTTGTTATCCCGCCGACCGCCATCGCACCGCCGAAAATCGGCTGGCCGGGGAAACCATTCCCGTCATGCCAGCTACGTTCTCGATCAGTCCGATTCTGCCCAGCACGACCACCGAAACGCTCGGGGTTGAGCTGGACGCTTGCACGCGCAGTCGGAACTCAATCAGGTACGCCTACGATTCGGAGTATAGACAGCGATCGCACTCTCGCAATTTAAGCGCGGGGAGTGTCTGGCTCGGGCTGTGTGGGGGCATCGTTCTTCTTCACGCCGCGCAGGTTCATCAGCGCCAGGCAGACCTGCAGCGTAATCAGCGCCCAGGCCTCGGCATGCCAGCCCCAGATCACCCAGAGCAGGTTGCTCAGCAGGAAACAGCAGAAGCCGACGAAACGCCGCCCAGGTTGTAGCGAGCCGATCAGCCAGGCGGCGATCACCGTGACCACCATGGCCGGCCATTGCAGCAGATCAATCCAGTCCACGATGCCTCCGGTGCAGGAATACAGGGATTGGTGCGACAGCGGCGGGAGATAGTTCCTGCGCGCCTTGTCTGAGGGATGGGCGCGATGACTGACGGCAATCGCCCGAGTCATGGACCCTGCTTTCGCGACGCTTGCTTGGCTGCGTTGCGGTGGATGGGTGAAGCGCCATCCACCCTACGACTGCGCGTCAGCCCAGCCGAGGGGCCGCCCACCGAATGCTGCGGAACCTCGCGACACAGGCTCGAACGTAGGGTGGAAAACTGCGAAGCATTTTCCACGTGTCTGCACGCAGTCCGGGGCGGGTCCCAGAGCGGTGCGTGGCAGCGTGCATTGCAGTGGATGGGTAGGGCGTCATCCAGCCTACGGCTTCGCCCGCCGGGCAAAACCGTCAGATCAGGCTCAGCTGCTGCCCGGGCGGGGCGAAAATACTGCAGTCCAGGCCATAGTTCTGATCCCGGCGATTGAAGCCCAGGCGCTTGCACGCCAGCTGGAAACGCTGGGCCAGCAGCTGGGCGAACTGACCTTCGCCGCGCATGCGACTGCCGAAGCGGCTGTCGTAATCCTTGCCGCCGCGTGACTGGCGCACCAGGCTCATGACATGGGCAGCGCGCTGCGGAAAATGCTCCTGCAGCCATTCATCGAACAGCGTCGCCACTTCGTGGGGCAGGCGCAGCAGCACATAGCCGGCCGAGCGCGCACCGGCCTCGCGGGCGGCTTCGAGCAGGCGCTCCAGCTCCATGTCGTTGATCATCGGAATCATCGGCGCGCACATCACGCTGACCGGCACGCCTGCTTCATGCAGCGTGCGCAGCACCCGCAGGCGCGCCGAGGGCGAGGCCGCGCGCGGCTCCATGATGCGTTTCAGTTCGTCGTCCAGCGTGGTCAGGCTGACCGATACGCTCACCAGCCGCTGCTCGGCCAGCGGCACCAGCAGATCGAGGTCGCGCAGCACCAGCGAGCCCTTGGTGATGATGTGCACCGGATGCCTGAAGCGCAGCAGGATCTCCAGCGCCTGCCGCGTCAGCTGCTGCTCACGCTCCAGCGGCTGATAGGCATCGGTGTTCACCCCCAGCGCGATCGGTTGCGGCACGTAGCCCGGCTTGCTCAGTTCGGCTTCCAGGCGTTCGGCAAGGTTGGTCTTGGCGATCAGTTTGGTTTCGAAATCGATACCCGGCGAAAGGTCCCAATAGGCGTGGCTGGGCCGCGCGAAACAGTAGATACAGCCATGTTCGCAGCCACGGTAAGGATTTACCGAGCGATCGAAACCCACGTCAGGTGACTGGTTACGGGTCAGGACGCTCTTGGCCGTCTCCAGGCGCACCTCGGTGGCGCGGGTCGGCGGAACGTCCTGTTCCCAGCCGTCGTCATAGGCCTCGCTGCGCGTGGAAGCGAAGCGATTGTCCGGGTTGACCGCGGTACCGCGGCCGCGTGGTGTGGAAGTGGGCAGGGTCATGGCTGTGAGTCGAATGCTGTTTATATATACAGTAAACAGCTCGACGACCGCGCGCCAGCTCAACCGATCGATGGCAACCGCTACCGCCCGTCGGTTGGCTCGGGAACATTTGCTTACCGCTCCGGACAAAGGAGGCTGATCGGGTAAGCGCAGTCATTAGACGCTGCCTGAATTGGAGCCCGCCGGCAGACAAAACAAAAGGATGATCGGAGCGCCCTCGGCGAACGATCCGGCAGTACCGGCATTGCACTCCCAGTGCACTCCAGCTTCCAGCCACTGCCGACAGTCAGGAGCAGACCATGCATCCCACCGGTTCCTTTCACTCCCGGGAAAACAATTTCGATTTCCTGCGCTTCTTCGCCGCTGCTCTGGTGCTGTTCGCCCATAGCTATCCGCTGGTCGGTCGCCGCGGCGATGAACCCCTGACGTTGCTCACCGGCTACGAAAAGGGCGGCTCGATCGCCGTTGGTATCTTCTTCGTCATGAGCGGCTACCTGATCACCTCGTCCTGGCTGGCCAGCAGCAGTCCGAAGAGCTTTCTGATCAAGCGGGCGTTGCGCATCTTCCCGGCGCTGATCGTCGCGGTGCTGCTCTCGGTCTTCGTCATCGGGCCGCTGGTCACGCAGCTCAGCCTCAGTCGCTACCTGGCCGCCGATGGCACCTGGACCTACCTGCAGAACATCCTGCTGGTGACGCGCTACGAACTGCCCGGCGTATTCACCGGCAACATCTATCCGGATGTGGTCAACGGCTCGCTGTGGACGTTGCCGCTGGAAGTGCTGATGTACATCGGCGTGATGATTCTCGGGCTGACCGGTTTCCTCAAGCGCCGGCTGATCTTCCTGCCAATTGCCGTGCTCGCGGTCGGGCATTTCTGGCTGCTGGGCAAGCTGGGCATCGAGTCCTACTTCATCAAGAACATCTTCAAGCTCGGCCTGCTCTACTACAGTGGCGCGGCACTGTTCCTCTACCGCGACGACATCCCCTGGCGCGGCTGGATCGCGGCGTTGTTGTTCGCGGCACTGGTGGCGACCTTCCGTACCGACATCGGTCCGCTGGTGTATTTCGTTGCGCTGCCTTATCTGGTGCTCTACCTGGCCTATGCGCCGCTGCCGCTGATTTCGCGCTTCGGCAAGTACGGCGATTTTTCCTACGGCCTGTACATCTACGCCTTCCCGTTCCAGCAGCTGACCATCTACCTGTTCGGCCCGCAGGTCGGCGTGCTCGGCCTGACGTTGATCGCCTTCGTGCCGACGTTGATCCTCGCTGCGCTGTCCTGGCACCTGATCGAAGCGCCAGCGATGAAGCTCAAGCGCCTGTTTGCTTCGCCACCGCAGCCGGGGCGGGCGACGCCGAAGGCCGAAGGCTGATTTGGACTGGTACAGAAAAGGAACCCGCCACTTTGGCGGGTTCTTTGTTTTAGAGGTTGGGCGCGCCGAGTCCTGGCCGCGAAGCAGATGGCTCGGTATTGAGCCTTTCACCTCAAGACTCGGCGCACCTGCAGATCACGGTAAGCGGCTGTTGGATCGCCCTGGATCTCCAGACGTCCTGCGGCAACCAGTACGCGGGCGCGCCAGTAGATGAAGAAATCCGTGGGAAAGAAGCCGTCGCAATGGCCCATGACCTCGGCCATCGCACGCGCCAGCGGAGCGAATTCGTCGGGGCTGGCAGCGACCAGCGCCGCGTCGATCAGCCGATAGTCTTCGCCCCGAAACGCCCCCTCGAACCAGCGGCGAATGCCATGCGTGCTGGCGCACTGCTCGTGCCAGACCGCAGCGAGTTCAGCCTGGCGAGACGCGGGAACCGCCTGTGGACTGTATAGCGCCGCCAGTGCCTCGGGCGAATGCATGGACACCGCCTTGCGCTGGCCGGCGCGGCTGTCTCCGGTGCCGCAAGCGACTTCGTGCAACCAGCAGCTGGAGCCCTGCAGCAGCGCGGCGATGCGAGCCAGCAGTAGCTGTTCGGATGCGCTGTCGCCGTGCCAAACCGTTACGGCTGCAGCCTGTTTGGCTAGGTTGGCTAGCCAGAGTGCATCAGCCGCTAGCTCATCGGTGAACACCGGGCGTGGAGCCACCTCTGCGGGCCAGACCTGCTCCCAGAATGCGGCGCGAGCAGCGCAAGGCGCACGATCCACGTCATTCAGCGGTCCGACAGCCAAGTCGTCGCGCAACACCCGCACCTGTACCTCGGGCTCGAGCCTGGCCAGCAGCGCACGTACGCTGTCGCCGGCCAGGTCGCCGCAGGTCAGGTGCAGCACAGTGACTACTCTGGCTTCTTCAACTTCGGATTAGGGAAAAACTGCACCGACTGCACCTGCGGATTGGCCGGCTTGGGCTGGACCTTGTTCACCCGCGTGCCGAGTTCCATCGGCACCGACTGGCCCTGGGCGTTGAGGGTGTCGGCGTAGCCGCAGTCGATGCATTCGCGGTGCGGCACACCGTCGACGTCCCACATCTTGATGCAGTCCGCACCGCTGCACGCGGGGCACACGGCCCCGGCGATGAAGCGTTTGGTGGTGACTCGGGATACTTCGTTGCTCATGCCGCGGCCTCCGCTACCAGCCCGAGGTGGCGCAGCAGGGCGTCGATGGACGGCTCGCGGCCTCGGAAATCGACGAACAGTACCATCGGCTCCTGCGAGCCGCCACGGGCGAGGATGGCCTCGCGGAAGGCGCGCCCGGTCTCGGAGTTGAACACGCCTTCTTCCTCGAAGCGCGAGAAGGCGTCGGACGACAGCACCTCGGCCCACTTGTAGCTGTAGTAACCGGCCGCGTATCCGCCGGAGAAGATGTGCGCGAAGCTGTTGGGGAAACGGTTGTAGACCGGCGGGCGCATCACCGAGACCTCGTCGCGGATGTGCTCGAGCACCTGCAGCACGCTGCGACCGTCACCGTGGGTGGCGTGCAGTTCGAAGTCGAACAGGGAGAACTCCAGCTGGCGCGCCATCATCATGCCGGACTGGAAGTTCTTCGCCGCCAGCATCATGTCCAGCTTGTCCTGCGGCAGGCGCTCGCCGGTCTGGTAATGACCGGAGATATGCGCCAGGCCTTCGGGATCCCAGCACCAGTTCTCCATGAACTGGCTCGGCAGTTCCACCGCGTCCCAGGCCACGCCATTGATGCCCGAGGCACCGGCGTGCTCGACCTGGGTCAGCAGGTGATGCAGGCCATGGCCGAACTCGTGGAACAGCGTGGTGACTTCATCGTGAGTCAGCAGCGCCGGGCGCTCGCCCACTGGCGGGGTGAAGTTGCAGACCAGATTGGCCACTGGCGTCTGCAGGGTGCCGAGGGCGGTGCGGCGCTTGTCACGGGCGCCGTCCATCCAGGCGCCACCGCGCTTGTTCGGCCGCGCGTAGAGGTCGAAGAAGAAGCGCCCGACGTGCTGGCCGTTCTCGCTGATCTCGAACAGACGCACCTCCGGATGCCAGCCGTCGAAGCCTTCCAGCTCATGAATCTCGATGCCGTACAGGCGCTGGACGATGCAGAACAGCCCGGACAGCACCTTGTCGATCGGGAAGTAGGCGCGCAGTTCTTCCTGGTTCAGGCTGTAGCGCTGCTGGCGCAGCTTCTCGGCGTAGTAACCGAGGTCCCAGCTCTGCAGATCGTCCAGGCCCTGCTCGGCGGCGAAGACGCGCAGTTCGGCCAGGTCGCGCTCGGCGAACGGCTTGCTGCGCACCGCCAGGTCACGCAGGAAGCTCAGCACCTGCTCGGTGGATTCGGCCATCTTGGTCGCCAGCGACAGCTCGGCGAAGTTGCCGTAGCCGAGTAGCCCGGCCAGCTCGTGGCGCAGCTCGAGGATCTCGGCCATTACCGGGCCGTTGTCGAACTGCCCGGCATTCGGGCCCTGGTCCGAGGCGCGGGTGCAGTAGGCGGCGTAGACCTCCTCGCGCAGGTCGCGGTTGTCGGCGTAGGTCATCACCGCGTAGTAGCTGGGGAATTCCAGACTGATCAGCCAGCCGTCGAGATCCTTCGCCTTGGCTGCCTCGGCCATCTGCGCCTTGGCCGAATCGGTGATACCGGCCAGCAGGCTTTCGTCGGTGATGTGCCGGGTCCAGCCCTGGGTGGCGTCCAGCAGCTGGTTGGAGAACTTGCTGCCCAGCTCCGCGAGCTTCATCTGGATGGCGCCGAAGCGTTGCTGCTCGACCGGCGGCAGGTCGATGCCGGACAGGCGGAAGTCACGCAGCGAATGCTCGAGGATGGTCTTCTGCGCCACCTCGAAGCCAGCCGCCGCGGGGCTCGCGGCCAATGCCTGGTAGGCCTCGAACAGGTCGCGGTTCTGTCCGAGTTCGGTGTAGTAGGCCGACAGCTTGGGCAGGCAGGCCTCATAGGCGGTACGCAGCTCCGGGCTGTTGCACACGGAGTTGAGGTGGCTGACCGGCCCCCAGGCCCGCGCGAGGCGGTCGTTCAGTTCGTCGAGGCCGACCACCAGGGTCTGCCAGTCCAGGCTGTCGGCCGGGCGGCTAAGCAGTTCCTGGATCGCCACGCGGTTGTCGCCGAGGATGGTGTCGATGGCCGGCTCGACGTGCTCCGGGCGGATCTCGGAGTAGGGTGGCAGGTCGAAATCTTGCAGCAGGGGATTGTTCGCGCTCACGGGGGACACCTTGTGACGAAAGGGATTGCAGGCCGCTCACTGGAGCGAGGCTGGACAGGCCAGCGCGCAGGCAGATGTCCTAGATGGACGCGCTGCCGCGCTTTTTCAACGCCGAGCGACGAAACGCGCCGCGGGCAAGCAGCCGGTAGTTAACTCTGACCACGCCAGGCGGCATGCTGCTCAGGCCTGGTTACCGCGGCAATGCCGGCCATATTAATTACAATCGACCCTCCCCGCAGCCAAAGAGGTTTCTATCGTGGCGATACGCAGCTACCACAACAGCACTCCACAACTGGGCGAGCGCGTGTTCGTCGACGACTCCGCGGTGCTTATCGGCGATATCGAGATCGGCGCCGACAGCTCGGTCTGGCCGCTGACGGTGATTCGCGGCGACATGCACCGCATCCGTATCGGCGCGCGCTCAAGCATCCAGGACGGCAGCGTGCTGCACATCACCCATGCCGGGCCGTACAACCCGGACGGCTTTCCGCTGACCATCGGTGACGAGGTCACCGTCGGGCACAAGGTCACCCTGCACGGTTGCACCCTGGGCAATCGCATCCTGGTGGGCATGGGCTCGATCGTGATGGACGGCGTGGTGGTCGAGGACGAAGTGATCATCGGTGCCGGCAGCCTGGTGCCGCCGGGCAAGACGCTGGAGTCCGGCTACCTCTACGTCGGCAGCCCGGTGAAGCAGGCGCGCCCGCTAACCGACAAGGAGCGCAGCTTCTTCAGCTATACCGCCGGCAATTATGTGAAGCTCAAGGACCAGCACCTCGCCGAGCGCGACTGATCCCGCTTACTTGGCGAACAGCTGACTCATGTCCTTGAACGCCTTGAACTCCAGGGCGTTGCCGCAGGGGTCGAGCAGGAACATGGTCGCCTGCTCGCCGACCTGGCCCTGAAAGCGCACATAGGGCTCGATCACGAAGCGCGTACCGCGCGCCTGCAGCCGCTCGGCCAACGCCTCCCATTGCTCCCAGCCGAGTACCACACCGAAGTGCGGCACCGGCACGTCATGGCCATCTACCGGGTTGCTGTGCGCCGCCTGCTGGTGCGGCATCTTCGGCGCCTCATGGATCACCAGCTGGTGGCCGAAGAAATCGAAATCCACCCAGTGCTCGCTGCTGCGGCCCTCGGCGCAGCCGAACGCCTCGCCATAGAAGGCGCGAGCGGCGGCCAGATCGTGAACGGGAATGGCGAGATGAAAGGGCGAAAGCGTCATCGGGGCGTACTCCTGAGCATGGGACGCTTCGAGTCTAGAGCCTTTTTCCGCCGTTCGGCCTACCCTGCAGCAGACCGGAGACGAAAGGAGAGACGTCGATGCGTGCCATGTTGCTGGAACAGAGCGGCCAACCCTTGCAGCTGCGCGAGTTGCCCGTGCCGCAACCGGGGCCTGGCGAGGTTCGCGTGCGGGTGCTGGCCTGTGGCGTCTGCCGCACCGATCTGCACGTGGTCGACGGCGAGCTGCCGGCGGCGCCGCTGCCGATCATTCCCGGCCACGAGATCGTTGGTCGCGTCGATGCGCTGGGCGAAGGCGTCAGCGGCTTCGAGCTGGGCCAGCGCGTCGGCATTCCCTGGCTCGGGCATACCTGCGGCACCTGCAGCTATTGCCAGCACGCCGAGGAAAACCTCTGCGATGCGCCGCAGTTCACCGGCTACACACGGCCGGGCGGTTATGCCGAGTACGTGGTGGCCGACGCGCGCTTCGCCTTCGGCCTTGGCGAGCAAGGTGACGCCGTGGCACTGGCGCCGCTGCTCTGCGCCGGGCTGATCGGCTGGCGTTCGCTGGTCAAGGCCGGCGACGGCAAGCGCCTTGGCCTCTACGGTTTCGGCGCCGCGGCGCATATCGTCATGCAGGTGGCGCGTTGGCAGGGGCGCGATGTGTATGCCTTTAGCCGCCCGGGCGATGTGGCCGCGCAGGACTTCGCCCGGGCGCTGGGTGCGGTTTGGGCCGGGGATTCAGGGGAGCTGCCACCGGTGCCGCTGGATGCGGCGATCATCTATGCACCGGCCGGTGAGCTGGTGCCCGCGGCGCTGCGAGCCGTGCGCAAGGGCGGCCGGGTGGTCTGCGCCGGCATCCACATGAGCGATATTCCGAGCTTCCCCTACGACATCCTCTGGCAGGAGCGCGAACTGGTCTCGGTGGCCAACCTGACCCGCCAGGACGGCCTGGAGTTCTTCCCGGTCGCCGCCCAGGTCGGTATCCATACCGAGACCCATGCCTACCCGCTGGAACAAGCCAACCAGGCACTGGATGATCTGCGCAACGGGCGCTTCCAGGGTGCGGCAGTGCTGGTGCCGTGAAGAGCATGCTGCGCGAGACATATCAGCGGCCCGCGTTCTGATCTGATTCGGACGTAGGGTGGATCGCGCTTCATCGATCCACCGGGTGGCGATCCACGGGTGGCCATCCATCGAAATCATTCGCCGGGGTCTACGCAGCAAATTTGCGGGATTGTGGCCGGAGGCACCCGTACCAGCGCAGCGAAAACGAAAAACCCCGCCGAGGCGGGGTTTCTTCAGAGCGGAGCGGTCACAGTCAGAAGGCCGGAACCACGGCACCCTTGTACTTTTCCTCGATGAACTTGCGCACTTCTTCGCTGTGCAGCGCGGCGGCCAGTTTCTGCATGGCGTCGCTGTCCTTGTTGTCCGGACGGGCAACCAGGATGTTCACGTAAGGCGAGTCGCTGCCTTCGATGACCAGGGCATCCTGGGTCGGGTTCAGCTTGGCTTCCAGCGCGTAGTTGGTGTTGATCAGCGCCAGGTCGACCTGGGTCAGCACGCGCGGCAGGGTCGCGGCTTCCAGCTCACGCACCTTGATGCGCTTGGGGTTGTCGGCGATGTCCTTTGGCGTGGCGGTGATGCCGGCGCCATCCTTGAGGCTGATCACGCCGGCCTTGGCCAGCAGCAGCAGGGCGCGGCCGCCGTTGGTGGCGTCGTTGGGGATGACCACGTTGGCGCCATTGGGCAGCGCCTCCAGCGACTTGTGCTTGCTGGAATAGGCACCGAAGGGCTCGATATGCACGCCGGCGACGCTGACCAGATCGGTGCCCTTGCCCTTGTTGAATTCATCCAGGTACGGCTGGTGCTGGAAGAAGTTGGCGTCCAGGCGCTTCTCGGCGACCTGGATGTTCGGCTGCACGTAGTCGGTGAAGACCTTGACGTTCAGCGTTACGCCCTGCTCGGCGAGTTGCGGTTTGACGAACTCCAGCAGCTCGGCGTGCGGTACGGCGGTGGCGGCCACGTTCAGGGTTTCGGCCTGCGCGGAAAACGCGGCAACGGCGGCCAGGGCGACAATCAGTTTCTTCATCGTTCGGTTCCTTCGTAAGTTGAGCGGGGTGCGAAGGTTCGCTCGCCCTGGTTGCGGTTCATTTGCGCGAAAAGTGGGTGACCAGCCTATCGCCGACGCTTTGCAGCACCTGCACCAGCACCAGCAGCAGGACCACGGTGACGACCATCACGTCGGTCTGGAAACGCTGGTAGCCGAAGCGGATGGCCAGGTCACCGAGGCCGCCGGCCCCCACTACACCGGCCATCGCGGTGTAGGACACCAGGGTGATGGCGGTGACGGTAATGGCGGCGATGATGCCCGGACGCGCTTCCGGCAGCAATGCGCTGAAGATGATCTGCCGCGTCGTGGCGCCCATCGCCTGGGTCGCCTCGATGATGCCGCGGTCCACCTCGCGCAGCGCGGTTTCCACCAGACGGGCGAAGAACGGCGCAGCGCCCACCACCAGCGGCGGGATGGCACCGGCCACGCCCAGCGAGGTACCGGTGATCAGCACGGTAAAGGGAATCATCACGATCAAGAGAATGATGAACGGCAGCGAGCGCAGCACGTTGACCACGAATGACAGCGCGGCATACAGCGGGGCATTTTCGAACAGCTGACGCGGGCCGCAGAGAAACAGCAGCACGCCCAGCGGCAGGCCGAGCAGGATGGTGAACAGCAGCGAGCCGCCGAGCATCAGCAGGGTGTCCAGCGTGGCCAGCCAGATCTCGTACCAGTCGACATTGCCCAACAGGGAGCTAAACAAGGCTTCCATCAGCGCAGCACCTCCACATGCACGTCCGCCGCCTGCAGACGGGTCATTGCTGCAGTCATGTCACCGCCGATCAGCGCCAGGGTGAGCTGGCCGTAGGGCGTGTCCTTGATGCGGTCGATGCGCCCGGACAGGATGCTGTAGTCGACCCCGGTCTCGCGGGCGACGGTGCCCAGCAGCGGCTTGTAGGTGGAGTCGCCCTGGAAGGTCAGGCGCAGAATGCGGCCCGGCACGTGGGCGAAGTCATCGTGCAGCTCGCTCTCATCCATCGCTTCGTCTTCCAGCACGAAACGCTGGGTGGTCGGATGCTTGGGGTGCAGGAACACCTCGGTGACCGGCCCCTGTTCGACGATGGCACCGGCATCCATTACCGCCACGCGGTCGCAGACGCGACGGATCACGTCCATCTCGTGGGTGATCAGCACGATGGTCAGCTTCAGTTCGCGATTGATCTCGGCCAGCAGCTGCAGCACCGAGGCGGTGGTCTGCGGATCGAGGGCGCTGGTGGCCTCGTCGCAGAGTAGGATGCTCGGCTCCGTGGCCAGCGCACGGGCGATACCGACGCGCTGCTTCTGCCCGCCGGAGAGCTGCGCCGGATATTTGCGCGCGTGCTCCTTGAGGCCGACACGCTCGAGCAGGGCGGCGACGCGGGCGTCGATCTCGCGGCGCGAGCGGATGCCGGCCAGGCGCAGCGGCATGGCGACGTTGTCCGCCACGGTCTTCGACATCAGCAGGTTGAAGTGCTGGAAGATCATCCCGACGCGCTGACGGAAGCGCCGCAGGCCATCTGCATCCAGCGCGGTGACATCTTCGCCGTTGACCAGAATCCGTCCGCCGGAGGGTTCCTCGAGGCGGTTGATCAGGCGCAGCAGCGTGCTCTTGCCGGCGCCGGAGTGGCCGATCAGGCCGAAGACTTCACCGGAGGCGATCTCCAGCTGCGTCGGCTGCAGGGCGGGGACGTCTCTGCCGCCGGTCCGATAGGTTTTGTGGACTTGATGGAATTCGATCACGGGCGAACCTTGTGGGTGCGGCGTTCGTTGCCGGGATATTCGGCGAAAGCCGGGCATTCTACCCGTTTGCCGGCGAGGTCGCTTGTCTGTGCCGCTCCGATTGAGCAAATCCATCGGCCTTATAGCCAAAGCAAATCGGTTTGGCCGGCAACCATGTAGCGGCTATGGGGGTCACTAACCGGTACGCCGTGAATTGATCACGCATCAGGTCCAGACCGTGGCCCGATCGTTCGCGGTTCAGCTCACCGCTAATGGAGGCCCATCATGACCGAAAAGACCCCTAAACAGAGCGAGCTGGCCGGCACCGATACCGTCGACCGTGCCAATCACAACGCCAAGCTCGATCAGCTGGAAGAATTTCGCAGCGACGCCACCGGCGCGGCGTTGCGCACCAACCAGGGCGTGAAGATCGCCGACAACCAGAACACCCTCAAGGCCGGCGATCGTGGGCCCTCGCTGCTCGAAGACTTCATCATGCGCGAGAAGCTCACCCACTTTGACCACGAGCGCATCCCCGAGCGCATCGTGCATGCGCGCGGTTCGGCGGCGCACGGTGTGTTCGTCAGCTACGCCGACCACAGCTGGCTGACCAAGGCCTCGTTTCTCGCCGCCGAAGGCAAGGAAACCCCGGTCTTCACGCGCTTCTCCACCGTGCAGGGCTCGCGCGGCTCGGCCGACACCGTGCGCGACGTGCGCGGCTTCGCCACCAAGTTCTACACCGACGAGGGCAACTTCGACCTGGTCGGCAACAACATGCCGGTGTTCTTCATTCAGGATGCGATCAAGTTTCCGGACTTCGTGCATGCGGTCAAACCCGAGCCGCACAACGAAATCCCGCAGGCGCAATCGGCTCACGACAGCTTCTGGGACTTCGTCTCGCTGACCCCGGAATCGGCGCACATGGTGCTCTGGACCATGTCCGACCGCGCCCTGCCGCGCAGCTTCCGGGCGATGGAAGGCTTTGGCGTGCATACGTTCCGCCTGATCAATGCCGAGGGCACGAGCCGCTTCGTCAAGTTTCACTGGAAGCCGGTCGCGGGCGCCTTCTCGCTGGTCTGGGACGAGACGCTGAAGATCGCCGGCAAGGACCCGGACTTCAACCGCCGCGACATGTGGGAGTCCATCGAGATGGGCGACTACTTCGAGTGGGAGCTGGGCGTGCAGGTGGTGGAAGAGGCCGACGAGCACAAATTCGATTTCGACCTGCTCGACCCAACCAAGCTCATTCCCGAGGAGCTGGTGCCGGTGCAGAAGCTCGGCAAGATGACCCTCAACCGCAACCCGGACAACTTCTTCGCCGAAACCGAGCAGGCCGCCTTCCACATTGGCCATATCGTGCCGGGCATCGACTTCACCAACGACCCGCTGCTGCAGGGCCGGCTGTTCTCCTACACCGACACCCAGCTGCTGCGTCTCGGTGGGCCGAACTTCCACGAGATCCCGATCAACCGCCCGGTCTGTCCGTTCCACAACAACCAGCGCGACGCTTTCCATCGCCAGACCATCCACAAGGGCCGCGCCAACTACGAGCCCAACTCGATCGACAGTGGCTGGCCCAAGGAAACCCCGCCAGCAGCTCAGGGTGGTGGCTTCGAGAGCTATCCGGAGCGGGTCGAGGGTCACAAGATCCGCAACCGCAGCGAATCCTTCGGCGACCACTTCTCCCAGGCCACGCTGTTCTGGAACAGCATGAGCGGTCCGGAGAAGGAGCACATCGTCGGCGCCTATACCTTCGAGCTGGGCAAAGTCGAGCGGGTGTTCATCCGCGAGCGCCAGGTCAACGAGATCCTCGCCAATATCGATTTGGAGCTGGCCCGCCGCGTCGCCGAAAACCTGGGGCTGCCGGCGCCGAGCGCACCGACCGTCACCACCAAGGCGTCCAGCGTGCAAAGCTCGCCGGCACTGAGCCTGATGAACCACGCGCCCGGCAACATCAAGTCGCGCAAGGTGGCGATTCTGGTAGCCAACGGCGTCGATGGTGCGGCGATCGATGCGTTCAAGGCCAAACTGGCTTCGGAGGGGGCGCTGGCCAAGATCATCGGTCCGTCACCCGCGCCGGTGAAGACCGCCGAGGGGCAGATGCTCGTCGTCGACGCGGCGATGGATGGCATGCCTTCGGTGATGTTCGACGCCGTGTTCGTCCCCGGCGGCGCCGATGCGGCGGCGGCCATGGCCAAATCCGGCGAGGCCAAGCACTACGTGCTGGAGGCCTACAAGCACCTGAAACCCATCGTAGTGCTCGGCGCGGCGCGTCCGCTGTTGGCATCGCTCGGTCTGCAACCCGACGCCGGTCTGCTGGAAGGCGATGACGTGGCTGGGGTGTTTGGCAACTTTGCCCAGGCACTCGGTCAGCATCGCGTCTGGGCGCGCGAGGCCGCCGCGGAGGCCATCCCCGCTTGAGGTTTGCGCGAGGTTCGAGCGAGCACCAGCCCGCTTGAACCTGGCGGCGAGTCATCGAGCACAGAACGCCGGCGCATGCCGGCGTTCTGCTTTTTTTACTTGGTTAACTCGCCGCAAAGGCCCGCAATAGACGCAGGTCATGGTTGTGGTGGTCTGGCTTGCCCATGCTGAAGGCGTCTGTCAGCGGATGGAGCCTTACCATGAGCGATACCCCTAACGTAGTCCTTCGCCAAGGTCTGCTCGGCATCCCGATCGGTCTGTTGGTGGCCCTACTGGCACTGATTGGCGTGCTGCTGATGCCGTTGCCGGCCGATCTGCCCGTGGCTGGTCAGCGTGTCTTGGCCATCCTGGTGTTCGCAGTGGTGGTGTGGATCACCGAAGCGGTGTCCTACGAGGTCAGCGCGATCATGATCACCGCACTGCTGGCGTTCCTCGTGGGCACGGCGCCTACGCTGGAGAACCCCGAGGTGGTCTACGGCACCTCGAAGGCGATAGGCATGGGGCTTTCCGGTTTCGCCAATCCTGCATTGGCGCTGGTCGCGGGCGCGCTGTTCATCGCCGCAGCGATGACGCTTACCGGGCTCGACCGGCGCATTGCCTTGATGACCCTCTCCAGGGTCGGCACCAGTTCGCGGCATATCCTCGGCGGCACGCTGGTGGTCATCGTCCTGCTCAGCCTGGTGGTGCCCAGCGCCACTGCACGCGCCGCCTGCGTGGTGCCGATCATGCTCGGCATCATCACCGCGTTCGGCATCGACAAACGTTCCAACTTTGCCGCCGGCATGATGATCATCGTCGCCCAGGGCACCAGCATCTGGAACATCGGCATCCAGACCGCCGCGGCGCAAAACCTGCTGCTGGTGGGCTTCATGGACAAGCTGCTGGGAGAGCGGGTCAGCTGGATCGACTGGCTCATCGCCGGCGCGCCCTGGGCCGTGCTGATGTCCTTCGTGCTGCTGTTCATCGTGCTCAAGCTGCTGCCACCGGAAACCGAGCGGATAGCCGGTGGCAAGGAAGCCGTGGCGCGCTCGCTCGCCGAACTCGGGCCGATGACCTCGGCGCAGAAGCGCCTGCTCGCCGTGTCCATCGGTCTACTGCTGTGCTGGGCCACCGAGGGCAAGTTGCACAGCTTCGACACCACCAGTACCACCTATGCCGGCCTGGTGATCCTGATGCTGCCGCGCATCGGCGTGATGAACTGGAAGGAGGTTCAGACGCGAGTGCCCTGGGGCACGGTGATCGTCTTCGGCGTCGGGATCAGCCTCGGCACGGTATTGCTCACGACCCAGGCCGGACAGTGGCTCGGCGCGCAGGTGGTCGCCCACACCGGGCTTGGCGTGGTGGGGCCGCTGGGCATCTTCGCCATCCTCGGCGCCTTTCTCATCGTGATCCATCTGGGCTTTGCCAGTGCCACGGCGCTGACCTCGGCCATGCTGCCGATCCTGATCTCGGTGTTGCTCAGCCTGCCAGGGGACTTCAGCCGGCTGGGGATGACCATGCTGCTCGGTTTCGTCGTCAGTTACGGCTTCATCCTGCCAATCAACGCACCGCAGAACATGGTCTGCCTGGGCACTGAAACCTTCAGCGCCCGGCAGTTCGCCAAGGTCGGCGTGCTGGTGACGCTGATCGGTTATTTGACCATGTTGTTGTTCGCGGCAACCTGGTGGCGCTGGCTGGGCTGGATCTGAGCGCTGCCGGCATGCAACCGCACGCCTGGCGCCATTGGGCGTCAGGCGTAGCCGCCGGGTTCGGCATCCTGGGCCCGCAGCTCGCGCCAGTGCAGGAACAGCCGCAGGTCGAACTCGATCTGCCCGTAGCCCGGCAGCATGTGTTCGCACAGCTTGTAGAAGGCGCGGTTGTGCTCACTTTCGCGCAGATGGGCGAGCTCATGCACCACGATCATCTTGAGGAATTCCGGCGCCGCTTCGCGGAACAGCGCGGCGACGCGAATCTCCTTTTTCGCCTTGAGCTTGCCGCCCTGCACCCGTGACACCGCGGTATGCAGGCCCAGCGCCCGATGGGTCAGGTCCAGGCGACTGTCATAGAGCACCTTGTCGATCGGCGGCGCACTTTTCAGATGATCCTGCTTGAGCTGCTGCACGTAGCCGTACAGCGCCTTGTCGCTCTGCACCTGGTGCCGCTCCGGGTAACGCCGCGCGAGGTAGTCGCCCAGGCGATCCTCTGCGATCAGCTGGCGCACCTGAGCCAACAGCGGCTCGGGGTAGCCGAGCAGGTATTTCAGGTCGCTCATCAGGCGCGTTTCGGCCAGGCGAAGCTGAGCAGGAACAGTGCGGCGGCGCTGACCACGATGGACGGGCCGGCCGGGGTGTCCTCGTACCAGGACAGCGTCAGCCCCAGGCACACGGCGACGATTCCCAGGATGCTCGCGCCCAGCGCCATCTGCTCCGGCGTGCGCGCATGGCGCTGTGCGGCGGCGGCAGGAATGATCAGCAGCGAGGTGATCAGCAGCACGCCGACGATCTTCATCGCCACGGCGATCACCACGGCGATCAGCAGCATCAGCGCCAGGCGGATGCCCGCCACCGGCAGGCCTTCGACCTTGGCCAGCTCCTCGTGCACGGTGATCGCCAGCAGCGGCCGCCACAGCGGGATCAGCATCAGCAGCACCAGGGCGCTGCCGCCAACGATCCAGGCCAGATCGCTCGGCCCCACGGCGAGCAGGTCGCCGAACAGATAGCCCATCAGGTCGACGCGCACATCCTTCATGAAACTCAGCGAGACCAGGCCGAGCGAAAGCGTGCTGTGGGCCAGGATGCCGAGCAACGTATCCGAGGCCAGCGGCTGGCGCTGCTGCAGGGTCACCAGCAGCAGGGCGAGCAGCACGCAGCCGACGGTCACCGCCAGGGTCAGATTGACGTCCAGCATCAGCCCGAGGGCGACGCCGAACAGCGCGGCGTGGGACAGGGTATCGCCGAAATAGGCCATGCGCCGCCAGACGACGAAGGAGCCGAGCGGGCCGGCGACCAGCGCCAGGGCGAGGCCGGCGAGCAGGGCGTTGAGAAGGAAATCGGGCATCTGATGCTCTGTCTAATGCTTGCAGTTCGGGCCGTGAACGTGGGGTTTGCCGATCACGACGCTGCCGTGCAGGTCGTGGCTGTGATCGTGCTGGTGGTGGTAGATCGCCAGGCTGCGCGCATCCTGGCCGAACAGCTCGACGAAGGCCGGGTCGCTGCTGACCTGCTCCGGATGCCCCGAGCAGCAGACGTGCCGGTTCAGGCAGACCACCTGATCCGTAGCGCTCATCACCAGGTGCAGGTCGTGGGAGACCATCAGCACGCCGCAGCCATAGCGGTCGCGCAGCACGCCGATCAGCCGGTACAGCTCGGCCTGGCCGGAAACGTCGACACCCTGCACCGGTTCGTCGAGCACCAGCAGCTCCGGTTCGCGCAGCAGGGCACGGGCGAGCAGCACACGCTGCATTTCGCCACCGGAAATTTTCTGCAGCGGGCTGTCGATGACGTGCTCGGCGCCGACTTCGCCCAGCGCTGCGAGGGCACGGGCGCGGTCGACGCCGGGGACCAGGCGCAGAAAGCGCAGTACCGACAAGGGCAAGGTGGGATCGACGTGCAGCTTCTGCGGCATGTAGCCGACACGCAGCTTCGGCTTGCGCCAGACCTGCCCCTGATCGGGTTTGAGCAAACCGAGCACGGCACGCACCAGGGTGGTCTTGCCGGCGCCGTTAGGGCCGATCAGGGTGACGATCTCGCCGCGATGCACCTGCAGTTGCGCGCCTTCCAGTACGTTCTGGTTGGCGAAGCGCACATGGATGTCATCCAGCCTCAGCAGCACTTCGCTCATGCGGCTTTCCGGCAGTTCGAGCAGAGCCCAACGACTTCCACGGTCTGGCCCTCGACGGCGAAGCCGACGCTGCCGGCGGCGCTGTCAATGGCGGCGGCAATGGCCGGCTGCTCCAGCTCGATGGCAGTGTGGCAATTGCGGCAGATGAGGAACTGGCCCTGATGCGGATGCTCCGGGTGGTTGCAACCCATGAAGGCATTGAGCGACGCGATGCGATGCACCAGGCCGTTTTCCAGCAGGAAATCCAGCGCACGATAAACGGTGGGCGGCGCTGCACGACGGCCATCCTGCTCGCTCAGCACGGCGAGAATGTCGTAGGCGCCGAGCGGCCTGTGGCTTTGCCAGACCAGCTCCAGCACGCGCTTGCGCAAGGCGGTCAGGCGTACGCCCTGGCGTGCGCAAAGGCTGTCGGCTTCGGCCAACGCATGGCTGACGCAGTGGTCGTGGTCGTGGGGCGTGCAGGCCAGTGGAGTCTTGGACATGGGCGGCGACGTGTAAGGGGAGAGACGTTATTATGTACCAATTCTTTCCGTTCGAGTGATGCCCGTGAATCGTCTTTGCTCCTTTCCGTTGCTGGCGGCGCTGCTCGCTGGCGCCTCCTCTGCCCAGGCCGAAGTCCGTGTACTGACCAGCATCAAGCCGCTGCAGCTGATCGCCGCAGCGGTACAAGACGGCGTAGGCGAACCCGATGTGCTGCTGCCGGCCAGCGCTTCGGCGCATCATTACTCGTTGCGCCCGTCCGACGTACGGCGGCTGCGCGATGCCGAACTGTTCTACTGGATCGGCCCTGATCTGGAGAGCTTTCTGCCGCGTGCGCTGAGCGCTCGCGAAGGCACGACCGTAGCGGTGCAGGACCTGCCGAAGCTGACCCTGCGCCGCTTCGGCGATGCGCATGTCCATGCTGAGAACGATCACGACGAGCACGGCCATGACGACCACGGCACGCATGAAGGTCATGATCATGACGAGCATGACCATTCCGCTCATGCCGACGAGCACGATCACGACCATCGCCCTGGTTCACTGGATGCGCACCTGTGGCTGTTGCCCGCCAACGCTCTGGTGATCGCCGAGCGCATGGCGGAGGATCTGGCTGCAGCCGATCCGGCGAACGCAGAGCAGTATCACGCCAATACGGCGATTTTCGCTCAGCGCATCGCGGCGCTCGATGCGCATCTGAAGCAGCGCTTCGCCAAGGTGCAGAACAAACCATTCTTCGTCTTCCACGAAGCCTACGACTACTTCGAAGCCGCGTACGGCCTGCGCCACGCTGGCGTGTTCAGCGCCGGCGGCGAGGCTCAGCCGGGTGCACGCCACGTCGCGGCGATGCGCGAGCGCCTGCAGCAGGCCGGGCCGAGCTGCGTGTTCAGCGAACCGCCAGCACGACCGCGTCTGGCCGAAACGCTGACCGCCGGCCTGCCGGTGAAGATGGCGGAACTGGACGTATTGGGCGTCGGCCTGCCGACGGACGCCAAGGGTTACGAGCGCTTGCTCGAAGGCCTCGGCGACACCCTCGCCGACTGTCTGGAGTCGCTGTGACGTTTTGCGGCCGCTTCGGCTGACCCCTCGCTTCACGGGCAGACCTGCGGCCTGCATCGCCGCGAGGGGCGCCTCCCACGATGAGTGGTTGGCGCAGGCTCAGCCCGCCTTGCGGATGCCGTCGGCGAGCAGCTCCATCATCTGGTCGATCTCGGCCTTCTCGACGATCAGCGCCGGCGACAGCGCAATGGTGTCGCCGCTGGCGCGTACCAGCAGCCCCTTCTCGAAACACTCGCGGAACACTTCGTAACCGCGCTTGCCGACGCCATCGGCATGGGCGGCGAACTGGATACCCGCGACCAGCCCGACCGTGCGGATATCGATCACGTTGGGCAGGTCGCGCAGGCTGAAAAGCGCTTCCTGCCAGTAGGGCTCCAGGTCGATGGCTTTCTGGAACAGGTTTTCCTGCTGATAGATCTCCTGCGTTGCCAGCGCCGCTGCGCAGGCCACCGGGTGCCCGGAATAGGTGTAACCGTGGAAGAACTCGATGACGCTTTCCGGGCCCTTCATGAAGGCATCGAACAGGTGGTCGGCGACCAGTACCGCCCCCATGGGGATCGCGCCGTTGGTCAGACCCTTGGCGCAGGTGAGGATGTCCGGCGTGACGCCCCAGCGCTGCGCGGCGAAGGCCTCGCCGACACGGCCGAAGCCGGTGATGACCTCATCGAAGATCAGCAGGATGCCGTGTTTGGAAGTGATCTCACGCAGCCGCTGCAGATAGCCAACTGGCGGCAGGATCACCCCGGCCGAGCCGGACATTGGCTCGACGATCACCGCGGCGATGTTCTCCGCACCATGCAGCGTCACCAGCCGCTCCAGCTCATCGGCGCGCTCCACGCCATGCTGCGGCAGGCCCTTGCTGAAGGCGTTGCGCTGCAGATCGAGGGTATGCGGCAGGTGATCGACACCCGGCAGCATCGGGCCGAAGGCGCGGCGGTTGTTGGCCATGCCACCCACCGACATGCCGCCGAAACCGACGCCGTGATAGGCCAATTCGCGGCCGATCAGCCGCGTGCGCGAGCCCTGACCGATGGCGCGCTGATAGGCGAGGGCGATCTTCAGCGCGGTATCCGCCGACTCCGATCCGGAGTTGGTGAAGAACACCCGGTTCAGTCCTTCGGGGCTGATGGCGGCGAGTTTCTCGGCCAGCTCGAAAGGTAGCGGATGGCCCATCTGAAAGGTCGGCGCGAAGTCCATCTTGGCGATCTGCTTGCTCACCGCTTCGCTGATCTCGCGGCGCCCATGGCCGGCATTGCAGCACCAGAGCCCGGCCGTGCCGTCGAGTACCTGGCGGCCGTCGCTCGCCGTGTAATACATGCCCTCGGCGCTCTCCAGCAGGCGCGGCGTGGCCTTGAACTGGCGGTTGGCGGTGAAGGGCATCCAGAAGTGATCGGGCGAGGCGTTGGGATGGAAATCCTGTGACATGGGGCTGGCTCCGGGTGGCGAGCGGCTATGCTGCGACGGCGAGCCGCAGGGTTTTCATCGAGTCTATGTTTAATAAAACGAACAAAACAAGGCGATTGACCGGCCGTTCGTAAAAAATATTGATAGGGTCCGCGCCGCTGGTTTAGGGTGCCTTTTCCACAGCCCGAAGACCTGACTAGAGAGGATGCACCATGCCCACCCTGACCCTCGCCGACTGGCAACAGCGTGCCCGCGACCTGCACATCGAAGGTCGCGCCTTTATCCAGGGTGAGTATTGCGCCGCGGCGGACGGAGGCCAGTTCGACTGCATCAGCCCGGTGGACGGGCGAGTGCTGGCCCAGGTCGCGAGCTGCGACCAGGCCGATGCCGAGCGTGCAGTGGCCAGCGCCCGTGCCGCATTCGAGGCAGGCAGCTGGGCGAAGCTGGCGCCGGCCAAGCGCAAGGCGGTGCTGATCCGCTTCGCCGACCTGCTGGAAGCGAACCGCGAGGAGCTGGCCCTGCTGGAGACCCTCGACATGGGCAAGCCGATCGGCGACTCGCAGGCGGTGGACATTCCCGGTGCCGCGCGGGCGCTGCGCTGGAGCGGCGAGGCGATCGACAAGATCTACGACGAGGTGGCGGCCACGCCCCACGACCAGCTGGGCCTGGTCACCCGCGAGCCGGTCGGCGTGGTGGCGGCCATCGTGCCGTGGAATTTCCCCCTGATGATGGCCTGCTGGAAGCTCGGCCCGGCGCTGGCCACCGGCAACTCGGTGGTGCTCAAGCCCTCCGAGAAGTCGCCGCTGACCGCTATCCGCATCGCCCAGCTGGCGATCGACGCCGGCATTCCGGCCGGCGTACTGAATGTTCTGCCGGGCTACGGCCACACCGTCGGCAAGGCGCTGGCGCTGCACATGGACGTCGATACCCTGGTCTTCACCGGCTCCACCCGCGTAGCCAAGCAGCTGATGATCTATGCCGGCGAGTCGAACATGAAGCGCGTCTGGCTGGAGGCGGGCGGCAAGAGTCCGAACATCGTCTTCGCCGATGCGCCCGACCTGCAGGCGGCAGCGCAAGCCGCGGCCGGCGCCATTGCTTTCAACCAGGGCGAGGTCTGCACCGCCGGCTCGCGGCTGCTGGTAGAGCGGTCGGTCAAGGAGCGCTTCCTGCCCATGGTGGTGGAGGCGCTCAAGGGCTGGAAGCCGGGCAACCCGCTGGACCCGGCGACCAACGTCGGCGCGTTGGTAGACACCCAGCAGCTCAACACCGTGCTCGGCTATATCGACGCCGGCCGTGAAGCGGGTGCGCAGGTGCTGATTGGCGGCCAGCGTACGCTGGAGGAAACCGGCGGGCTGTACGTCGAGCCGACCATCTTCGATGGCGTAGACAATGCGATGAAGATCGCCCAGGAAGAAATCTTCGGCCCGGTGCTGTCGGTTATCACCTTCGACAACGCCGAGGAAGCGGTGGCGATCGCCAACGACACGCCCTACGGCCTCGCCGCCGCCGTCTGGACCGCCGACCTGTCCAAGGCGCACCGCACGGCACGGGCGCTGCGCGCCGGCAGCGTGTGGGTTAACCAGTACGACGGCGGCGACATGACCGCGCCGTTCGGCGGCTTCAAGCAGTCCGGCAACGGCCGTGACAAGTCGCTGCACGCCTTCGACAAGTACACAGAGCTGAAGGCGACCTGGATTCAGCTCTGACGGCATCCGTAGGGTGGATGTCGCTTTTTGCATCCACCTTGTTGCACGGCCATGGTTGATCGATGAAGCGTGATCCACCCTACGTTTTTTGAGCGTTCAGCTAGCTTTGCCCCCACTGCCCGCTGCGACGCATTGCGCCCCAGTGGTGCTTGCGTCGCGAGAACCATTGCCAGAGCCCGCGGCAGCGCCAGACGGTATTCAGCTGGCGGTAGCCGAAGTTCTCCAGCACGGCCATCAGAAACAGCTGCAGCATGTCGCGTCGGCGGCTGTAGACGCGGAACGACATGGTCTCCAGCAGCAGGCCGTTGACCGACAGCAGGATGCCCATGCCGATCGCCACCAGCAGGAAGGCTGCCAGCGCCGCGTAGGACACCGCACCAAAGGCAAAGCCCCCGAGCATGAAGCCGTAGCCGACCAGTTCGATCAGCGGGCCGATCCACTCGAACAGTGCCATGAACGGCCAGGCCAACCAGCCCGGCGTACCGCCACGCAGGCTGAAGGCCAGCCGCGCATGCCGGCTCAGGCTTTCGGCCAGGCCGCGTTGCCAGCGGCTGCGCTGGCGGCCGAGGGTGCCGAGGTCTTCCGGGCATTCGGTCCAGCAGATCGGATCGGGCAGGTAACGAATGCGGTATGGGATGCGTCTTTCGCGGTGATAGCGGTGCAGCCGCACCACCAGTTCCATGTCCTCGCCGACGGTATCGGTGCGATAGCCGCCGACCGCCATCACCCGTTCGCGGTCGAACAGGCCGAAGGCCCCGGAGATGATCAGCACGGCATTGAGCGGCGACCAGCCGAGACGGCCGAAGAGAAACGCACGCAGGTATTCGACGATCTGGAAACGCGCCAGCCAGTTGCGGGGCAACCCGGCCTGGATAAGAAAGCCGCCACGCACCTGCGAGCCGTTGGCGATGCGCACGGTGCCACCGGCGGCAATGGTGCGCTCGTCTTCGAGGAAGGGTTGCACCACGCGCAGCAGACTGTCGCGCTGCAGGATCGAGTCGGCGTCGACGCCGCAGAACAGCCCGTGGCGTGCCGCGTTGATACCGGCATTGAGCGCATCCGCCTTGCCGCCGTTGGCCTTGTCCACCACCCGAAGATTGGCGTAGCGCCGCGAACGATAGATCGCCGTTACCGGCTGGTGGGCGACCGCCTGGCGCAGCGGCTCGGGGTGCGGGACCAGATCGAATTCCTCGATCAGCACGGCGAGGGTGTTGTCCTTCGAACCGTCGTTGATCACCACGATCTCGAACTCGGGGTACTGTAGCTGCAGCATCGAGCGCACCGAGGTGCGGATGGTCGCTTCCTCGTTGAACGCCGGCATCAGCACCGACACCGGCGGCTCCACACCCAGGTAGGGTGCCAGTTCGCCGGTCTCAGCCCGTTGCCGGATGTAGCCCATAAGGCTTGCCATCGACAGCATGTTGAGCAGCAGGTACATGCCGTTGAGCAGCAGGAAATAAAGAATGAAGGCGACCTGCAGCCACCACAGCCAATCAGAGGTCATCGGCGCACCTCCGCCATGGCTCGGCGTAGCGCATCCTTGCCGTACCGGTCGTGTACCTGTTCGAGTAGCCGCTGCAATCCTTCCAGCGTGGCCCCAGGCATCGTCGCCAGGCTGTCGGCGGCAGCCTGGCGTATCCACCAGCTGCTGTCGGACAAGAGCGGGAGGAACACGTCGCCGTCCTCACTTCTCGCCTGTTTGTGCAACGCCTGCAGTGCGGCCAGGCGTACATCCGCCTGCTCGTGTTGCAAGGCGCGTAGCAGCCGAGGCCGATCACGCGGGTCGCCGAGTTCGCTGAGGCAGCGCAACGCCACTTGCAACTGCTCGGTCGACGCATCTTCATTCAGCCGCGCCCGTGCCCAGGGCGCCGCGTGGCGGGGGTCGCCATATACCAACAGATTGACCAGGCGCTCACGCCGAGGGTCTGGGGAGCTGGACAGAACGATCAGCAACGGCGTTGTCACCGCCTGCTCTCCGGCCTGCTGGCAGAGACTGGTCAGCCGGGGCAGCGCCCAGTCGGGGCGATCGACAGCAGCTGGCAGAATCAGCTGCATGGCCTTGGCGGCATCCATAGAAACGAGGGTTTGTGCGGCGGCCAGCGCCACAATGGAATTGCGGCTGGTCAATAGCGGCTGCACCGCATTCCAATGTGCCGGGTCAGCCAGATGGCGCAGGCAGGTCAGACCGATCAACTTGCCGCGCACCTGACCACGCAACAGGCTCAGGGCATGTCGGTCCATCCCCAAGGCTACGAGCGCCCGATTCATCCGTTCGCGCGCGGCGCCGCGTAGCTGCAGTTGGGTGCGGTTCCACTGCAACAGAAACCAGAGCTGACGCCGGCGCGGCAGCGGTGCATGGGTGGGCGGCATCTCGTCACTCAGGCTGCACAGCGCGAAGAAGGGCCGCCACTGCTCGTTGAACTGCTGCCGGCGCACGGCGCGCCGCCTGAATATTTCGCCAAGCACGAGCACCTGTATCAGCACCAGCAACGTCAGGGCGCCAAGGCCCAAAGCGCAGTACAACGCCAGTTGCAGCATGCGGTCTTCCGGCCAGAGGTTCGCCCAAGCCCGCCCCGGCGCTTCGCACAGCCAAGGTGGGCAGTGCGCCAGCCACTCAGAAAGCATGGCGCAGGCCGATCTGCAGCCATTGTCGATCGTAGTAGCTGCCCTGCTGGTGATGGCCGATTTCCCAGCTCAGCGCCCACTTGCTGTCGAACCAGTGGCGGCCCTGCAGGCTGATGGCGTGTACATCACTGGTGATCAGTTGCTGCTCTTCGACCGCCTCTTCCTCTCCGACCGTCAGACGCAGACCGGCGTAGCTCAGGCCCTGATAGTAGTAGTCCAGGGCCAGGTCATGGCCGATCGGCGTACCGGCATTGGCGACGTCGGTAACGTTCAAGGTGTAGCCGGCGCGCCAGGCGTTCCAGTAGCGTTCGGCGCTCAGCGCGAGGCGGTCGACCCGGGTAGTCTCGTACTCGGTGCGACGGACACTGACGGCGCCGAGGTAGCCATCGGGCAACCGCCGCTGAAGACGCAAATCGGCATGCCACTCGGGTAGAAAGTAAGGTGAGGGCTGATAACCGACCTCCGGTTGCAAGGTCCAGTTTTCGTCCAGCGGAATGACCACTCCGGCCTCCGCGCCCTCATCCCACTCGCCGAAGCGTTGCTCGCGCGTGAGCGCGCCATACCAGCCGACGCTTTCAGGTTTCGTCGAGGCGTAATCCAGACGCTGGCTGCGCCAATTGTCGAAGCCGCTGTCGAGCCAATCCTGGCGGGCCGAAATTTCCAGTTCGTGGCGCCGCCTGGTCGCTGCGTCGACCACCGGCACGGGAGCCGCTGCAGTGCTGGGCACGGTCAGCGCGGCACGAGCCTGCTGGATCACCTGTTGCACCTCGGCATAGTCCGGGGCGAGCCGTGCTGCACGCTCGAGCGATCCCAGAGCGCGTTGCGGGTGGCCGGCCCAGAGCAGCGCCTGACCCTCGCCGAGCAGGTAGTCGGCATTGTCCGGCTGTCGCTCAAGCAAGCGCGCATAGATTGACAGCGCCTGTTCCGGGCGGCCTTGCCAGCTCAATACGCGCGCGAGCAGAAAGTTAGCCTCCTGATCGTCCGGCTGCCGGGCCAGATGAGCCTGCAGGGTCGCTTCGGCAGCGCCCAATTGCTGGGCCTGGACCTGCCGCTCGGCGGTAGCGACGTCCGCCAGCGCTGCACCGCAGGGCAGCGCCAGGGCAAGTAGCACGACCGCTGGCTTCATCGGCGGCCCCTCAGCAGCCGTCGAATGCGTGCCAGCAGTTCTTCCGGCTGGAACGGCTTGGTCACATAGTCATCGGCACCGAGCTCCAGCGCACGGACGATATCTACCTCGCGTGCCTTGGCCGTCAGCATCAGCACCGGCACGCTTTCCCAACCGGGCTGCGCCCTTAGCCGCTCGATGAGTTCGAGGCCGTCGTGGTAGGGCAACATGATGTCCATCAGCGTCAGGTCGGGCGGTTCGGCCTGGGCGAAGTGCTCCAGCGCCTGGCGACCGTCGGCGGCGTGATCGACGACGAAGCCGTGACGTTCGAGCATGTAGCGGATGAGGAAGGCGATGTCTTCTTCGTCTTCCACCATGAGAATGCGTTTGCTGGCGGATTCGCTCATGGGTGAGCCTCGTCAGTTTCGTGAGTGTGCCCCGGCGGCCAGTGCTGCAGCAGGTGCTGGATCAGCTTGGCCAGCTCATCACCGTCGTGACGGGATTTCACCAGTTGGCGCAACGCCAGGCGGTTGTCCTGAATCGGGGTATCGAGTGCGGAAAAGATGATCACTGGCGGCGGAGGGACGCTCTGCGCGAGCTGGTCGAACAGTTCGGTGCCTTCGCCGTCTGGCAGCATCAGGTCGATGATGGCGAGGTCGAACGGTTGCGCCGTGATCAGCTGCCGTGCGTCGTGCAGCGTAGCCGCGCCGGACAGCTCGACATCCAGGGCGGCTATCTGTCTGGCGAGCAGCTCTCTGAGGTCGTCATCGTCTTCCACGTGCAGGATGCGCGGTCGGTGCGTTCGGGTCTGCAGACAGGCGCGAATCACCTCAAGAACCCGTGAAGGGTCGATAGGCTTGTGTAGCCAATCGATCACGCCCACGGCACCGCCCCGCAGGATGCCTTCATCTTCGTCACGGCGCTGTGGCTGCAGGCTGACGATAAGCACTGGCAGGTTGCGATAGCTGTGCTGGCTGCGCAGGCTCTGCAGAAAGGCCGCGCTGTTTTCATCATCCAGCGCCGGGCTCAAGGTCAGCGCCTGGACTCTGAACTGCGTCAACAGCTCGCGCGCAGCTGCCGCGCTCTTGGCGATCAGCGTGGCATAGCCGTGCTGATGCAATGCCGCCGCCAACTGCTCGGCGGCGCGTGTATCTGGCTCGAGTATCAGGATCAGCGGGGCCTTGCCGATGCTGTCCGTGCCGAGCACCGGCGGCGCGGGCTCCTGCGACGGCGGTAGGCCCGGCTCTGCAAGTGGCAGGTGCAGCCAGAAACGCGTACCCATCCCCGGCTGGGAGTCGAAACCGATCTGCCCATGCATCTGCTGAACCAGCGAGCGGGTGATCGCCAGCCCCAGTCCGGTGCCACCTCGCTGTCGGGCATCGGAGGAGTCGGCCTGGGCGAAGCGCTCGAAAATTCGCGAACGAAAGGCATCGGGAATACCAGCACCATGGTCCTGAACACCCAATTCCAGCTTATCGCCAATGCAACGAAGATCCACCGTTACGCAGCCGCCGGCTGGTGAGTGTTTTATGGCATTGGACAGTAGATTGGCCATCACCTGCGCGAAGCGATCCGGGTCCAGCGTGGCATCGCTGGCGTGCGTGTCAGTGCCATCCACGAACTCGACGCTGACGTCGTACTCGCGAGCGTAAGGCGCGATGTCGGAAAGCGCCTGTTGCACCAACGCACGCACGTCGTGGCGGCCGAAGCTGAATGCCAAACGACCAGCCTCAAGCTTTTCGATGTCGAGAATGTCATTGATCAGCCGTACCAGCCGCTCACTGTTCTTGTGGGCGATATCGATCAACGGGCGCGCATCGTCGCCAATGTGGCCGGCAATTCCGCCAATAAGCATGCCGAGCGCACCACGAATGGCGGTCAGCGGCGTGCGCAGTTCGTGGCTGACGGTCGAGATGAACTCGGTCTTCATTTGCTCCATGCGCCGGCGCAATGAAATGTCCACCGCCACCGTGACCACATGGCAAGTACGTGCCGAGATGCGGAGCGGGCGCTTGACGACCTGGAACCAATGCTCAACGCCGTGAGCATCGGTCAGCGCAACCTCGGTGGTGCGCAGCTCCGCGCTACCGCCTGCCAGCTCTGCCAGCTCTTCGTCGCCGAGTAGCATGGGCTGTAACAGCTGGGCAGAGGGCAGTTCATCCGGGCGACGCTGCTCGATATCCTGCGGCCGACCATTGAGCAACGCAGCCAGTGCCGTATTGCAGAGCAGAAAGCGGCCCTGGGCGTCGCGAGCGAAGATCAGATTGTCGTCGGTGTCGACCACGCGGCGGAGGAACACTTGCTGGTCGTGCAGCGTGTCGCGGTTGCGCTGCAGCTCGCTGACATCCCGCGCGATCGCCAGGTAATCGCCGAGCCCGGTGGGCATCAGGCGAACTTCGAAGGTCCGCTGCGTCTGCAGCTCGCACCAGGTCTTCTGCCGCATCGTTCCGTCGTCGGTTTGGCCCAGCAGATCGATCAGTAGAGGTTCGATTGCTTCGGGAGCGGGGGCCCGCCGAGGAATCCCGCGCGATACGCTGGAAACCCGCTGCCGCTCATCGACGGCGTACAAATGATCGGGAATAGCCTGCAACAGCGCGCCGAGGCGTGCCTCACCGGCCTGTGCGGTGCGCGCGAGTTGCTGGCGAATCTGCAGGTTTCGCTGCACCGCCCAGAACGCGGCGAGAAATAGACCGATCACCACCAGGCTGCCAACCAGCGCCAGCTGCTGGGCGCGCTGGGTCGTGACGGCCACCGCGCTACTGGCCGCCGCGAGCTGACGGCGCTCGCGCTGCTCGACGGCGTTTAGCAGGCCGCGCAAGCGATCCATCAGCACCCTGCCGGTCGCCAGGCGCAGGCTGCCTGCTGCCGCCTCCAGCCCCGAGTCCCGTCGCACCTGAATATTGCCGCTGGCCACCTGGAGCCGCTCAGCGATAGTCGTATCGAGCACCTGAAACCAACGCTGGTCAGGAAAGCTACGGCCCACAACCTGGGTCTGCAGACTGCGCCGATGAACTTCCAGCTGGCTCAGGCCGCGGTCGTAGGGAACGAGGTAGGCCTCCTCGCCGGTCAGAATGAACCCGCGAGCACCAGATTCGATATCTTGCAGAGAGGAAAGAATGGCCTGTAACGAGGTGATGACCTCCAGGCTTTGATTGACGGATTGATTCGTCAGCAGCAGGGCTTCTTGCGTGCGCTTGCCTTGCCAGCCAAGGGCAGCGAGCAGCAAAAACGCTGCGAGAAATGCGATTGAATGCCAACCGATCGCTAGTCTTGCGGGCAAACCGGACTCCTTTCGCCAGGGACGACTGCACAGAACCCTGGTTCGCCTCGCAGCAGCGGGATCACCGGGATAGGCGCAGTATAGTCAGACCAGCCAGATGCAGAGCCGTTCGCCGCCGAAGGGTAACGGCGCTCAGCGCTGGGCGATCTGCACCTGATTGCGGCCGTTGTGCTTGGCTGCGTAAAGGGCCTGATCGGCACGCTCAAGGAGAACGCCGGAAGCGGTGTGACCGTCGGTTTCGCAGATGCCAGCGCTAAAGCTCACGCGAAACTCATCGCTGTCGCCGGCTTTGAAGTTCAGCGCGGCGAATCGCACGCGAATCTCGTCGAATATGCGCCTGGCTTGCAACGCCGAACATTCGGGCAACACCGCGACGAATTCCTCTCCGCCGTAACGGCCAAGGCTGTCGATGCGCCGCAAGCGCTGGCGCAACAGGTTGGCCAGGGCGCGGATGACGTTGTCGCCGGCGGCGTGCCCGTAAGTGTCGTTGACGCCCTTGAAGTGGTCGAGATCGAGCATCACCACGCTTGCGGGTTTGCCGCTGCGCGTGGCGCGCTGTACCTCCAGTGCCAGCTGTTCCTTGATATCGGCGTGCTTGAGCAGGCCGGTCAGGCTGTCGCGCGCCAACGCTGTGCTCAGCGAGCGGGCGCGCTGGGAGTGCGAATACACTGCCGCAACCAACGCGTTATCACTGATCGGCTTGGTGATGAAATCGTCGCCAGCCTTGAGCAGCGCTGCCATCTGCCGATGAGCATCGGTCTCGGCGGAAAGGTAGATGATGGTCACCCGCAGCCATTCGTCGTGCAGACGGATCATCTGCGCCAGCTCCGGCCCCGAACAGTCCGGCATATTGACGTCCAGCAGCAGTACCTCGGGGTTGAAGCTGCGCATGGTGTCCAGCACGTGGGTCGGTTCGGAGAGGATCTGCACCTGCATCTGCGCGTTGCGCAGCACCAGGCTGTAGCGTGTCGCCAGCTCGACGTCATCATCGACGATCAGCACGCGGAAGGGCTCGCCCTGCTGCCGATCGAGACAACGCTCCAGGCTGTTCTCCAGTTGGGTGATATCCAGCGGGCGAACGAAGAAGCCCTGGGCACCGGCGCGTACGGCGGCCAGCTGGTTGGCGAAATCGGCACGATCGTGAATGACCAGCAGCGGCAGTGGCTGTTCGAGGCCCTGCTGCAGAGCAGCCAGCGCCTCGAACTCGCTATCGTGTTCCACGCTGACGATCAGTGCGTCGGGCAGCTCATCGGCCACGGCTTTTTCCAGTGCGGCGAAATTGGGCCACTGGCTGACCAGATAACCGAAATTGCGCAGGGTCACCGCCATGCTGGCGCCCGCGACCGGATCGGCCTTCATCAGGTAGATGCGACAGCCGGGTGCTGGCTCGTCGTGATGCTCCGGTAATTCCGCGGTGCCCTCGCGCTCCTGGCCGGGTGTTTCGCTGGCCAACTGCTGCAGCGTGCGCGCAAAGGCCTCCGCTGCGCGCGTGCCGGGCTTAGTCGAGTCAAGCCAGCGATCGGCACGTTGCTCGAGCTGCCTGGCACCCTCGCCGAGCTTGGCGAAACCAAAGGTACCGGCAGCTCCGGCGAGGCGATGCAGGCGCTCACGGATGTTCAGCATCACCTGCCGGCGACTTGCCGTCGCACGGGTCTGCTGCAAGTCGCTGGCCAGCGCGCAGAGATCGGCCAGGTCGGCCTGCAGCCGCTCGCCGAACTGCTGTTCGAGTTGCTCGAGCTGCTCCTGCAGCGCGAGACGTGCCCGATCATCCATGCTCGGCTTCCCACACCTGCTGCAGCTGCGCAGCCAGTTGCAGCGGATCGAACGGCTTGCCCAACACCTGACGTACGCCGAGCTGGCGCAGCTCCTGCAATCGCTCTGGCTGCAAGTGGCCGGTGAGGAACACCACGGGGGTCTGCTGCAGATCGACGAGATGGGCGAGCTGGCGTACCAGCTCGATGCCATCCATCTGCGGCAGCATCACATCGAGCAGAATCAGATCCGGTGCAAAGTCCTGCACCTGATCGAGGGCCGCCTGGCCGGACGGGCAGCTGAGCACCTCGAAGCCGCCGATCTTCTCCAGGGCAATGCGCGTCACTACCTGAATGGACGGTACGTCTTCAACGTGCAGAATGCGCTTGAGCTGTTTCATCTCGGACTCTCCTTGGCCTGCCCTTCACTGGGCAATTCGAACCAGAAGCAGGCACCATGGCCGGGCTCGGAATCAAAACCGATCTGCCCATCCATGTGTTCGATCAGCTCCTTGCTGATCGCCAGGCCCAGGCCCGTCCCGCCTTGCTGGCGGCTATCGGACGAGTCGGCCTGGGCGAACTTCTGAAATACTCGCTCGCGGAAATCGTCAGCGATCCCCGGCCCCTGGTCTCGGACGCTTACCCGCACCCGTCCGTCACCCATCATGGCCGATAGCTCGACCCGTTCACCGGCAGGGGAAAACTTCGCGGCGTTGGACAGCAGGTTGCTCAGCACCTGCTGCAGACGCATGGCATCGACTTTTACCAGCACCGCCGGACACTCACCCAGATGCAGCTGCACGTCATGGCGGTCCGCATAACTGCGGTTGCTACGCAGAGCCAGTTCGAGCTGGTCCTGTAGCGGCTGCTCGATCAGATCGAAGCGCATCTTGCCGGCGTGCAGCTTGTCCATGTCCAGCAGGTCGTCGATCAGCGCGCTCAGGCGCTGGCTGTTCTGCTGCGCGATCTCCAGCAGTTCGTGCATCGATTCCGGCACTTCGCCCATGACGTTGGAGCAGATCAACGCCAGCGCACCGGTGATGGAGGTCAGCGGCGTGCGCAGCTCGTGGCTGACGGTGGAAATGAATTCGCGCTGCAGCCGTTCGATGCGTTTGCGCTCGGTGATGTCGTGCAACACGGCGACTGCGCCCAAGGGCTGACCATCGGAGGTGTACAGCGGGTCGGCGTTGGACAGCACATGTCGCGGCGTGCCGAGCGCCAGCAGCACCATTTCGTGATCGATGACATGCTCGCCTTGCAGGGCGCGGTGTAGCGGAATCTCCTCGGGCTGCAGTGGTGTGATGCCGTCGGCCTTGTACAGCTGATAGCGTGTAGCCCAGTCATTGGGCGACCCAGCCTCGGCATCGGCGCCATGCCACTGCTTGGCCTTCTCATTGAACAGGGTCAGATTGCCGTCGGCGTCGCAGGCGATGACGGCCTCGCTCAATGCTTCGAGCAGGCGGCGGTTCATTTCCTGTTGCTTGTCCAGCTCCAGCTGTTCGGCCTTGCGCTCGGTGATGTCGGTAACGAAGCCGTGCCAGAGCACCGAGCCATCGACCTGACGCAGGGGCGTCGCGCGGGCTTCGACCCAGATCAGCCCTTTGCGCGGATGATTGACGCGATGCTCGATATGCCAAGGCGACAACCCGGTCGCGGCCTTGCGGATGCTGACCAGCAGGGCACTTCGATCAAGCGCGTGTACACGTCCGACAATCGGCGCAAAGCTGCCGGCCAGCTGCCCTGGGCTAAGCCCGTAGATCTGCTCGACGCCTTCGCTGACATAGGGAAAGCAGGCCGCCCCATCGGGGCGCCAGTGGAACTGGAAGAGCATACCCGGCACCTGCGCGGCGATCTGCTGCAGGCGCAGCTGCAATTGCTCCTGATAGGCCAGATCGTACGCATTGACCAGATAGCCACGCAGCAGCTCCTGCTCGTCATGAATCGCGGAAACACCGAGCAGCACAGGCACCTCGGCGCCGTTGCGATGACGCAGCCGCCACTCGGACATCTCCCGCCGGCCGCGGTGAAGCGGAGCGGCGAGCACGGCGAAATCGGCCGTGATCGGCACCTGCAGTTCGCTGGAAAGGATTGCTGCGCGGCGCTGCAGGGTTTCCGGGTTGAACAGCGCTACGGTCAGCGGATGGCCGACCAGCGCCTGTTCGCTGTAGCCGAGCAGGCGCTCTGCAGTGGGGTTGACACTGGTGATGACGCCGTCCGGGCGCGTCACCAGCACGGCGCTGGATGCGCTGTCGAAAATGGCCTGCTGCAGGGCTGCCTGCTCGGCATGACGGTGCGCCAGTAAGTGCTGCT
Source organism: Pseudomonas sp. SCT (assembly GCF_003864275.1). NCBI lineage: Bacteria > Pseudomonadati > Pseudomonadota > Gammaproteobacteria > Pseudomonadales > Pseudomonadaceae > Pseudomonas > Pseudomonas sp. SCT. The sequence continues at coordinate 191,557 of NZ_BDJA01000007.1, read as the reverse complement.
CGAACAACCGAATGACCTGGCGGGCCAGACGCTCAAGCGTTTCGCGTTGCCCCGCACTAAGCTGTCTTGGGCGACGGTCGATCACACAAAGCGTGCCGAGGTTGTAACCGTCCGGCGAGGTCAGCGGTGCCCCGGCATAAAAACGAATTTTCGGGTCGCCGATGACCAGTGGGTTAGCGCTGAACCGTGCGTCCTGCAGCGTATCCGGGACCTCGAAGATCGCCTCACCGAGGATGGTGTGGGTACAGAAGGAAATCTCCCGTGGGGTTTCGCAGACATCCAGGCCGACGCGACTCTTGAACCACTGGCGCCGGTCGTCGACCAGCGAGATCAGCGCAATGGGCGTGTCGCATATCTGCGCAGCCAGCTCGGTGAAATCGTCGAAAATGCTCTCTTCGGGCGTATCGAGGATTTCGTAGCGCAGCAATGCCGCCAGGCGCGAAAGCTCGCGGGGCTGGGCGGAGAATGGCGTCGACGCCGGGCTTGCTTGCGGTGACTCCATCGTCGGTGCCTTGCTGGTTCAGTGAATGTTGGCCAGGTCGGACGGCGAGTCGCGACTGGACATCGGCGTCTGGCTAGTATCGGCCAGCAAGCCAGATGCTGCGAATCTGCTCGGCCAGCAGCATCGGATCGAATGGCTTGACGATCACGTCGCGCGCACCGAGCTTGCGCAGATGCTCGATCTCACTCGGCTGAACCTTGGCCGTCATGAATGTTACCGGAATCTGCTCGAGGTCGATCCGTTCACGCAGCTTGAGCAGCGTCTGCGGGCCATCCATACCCGGCATCATCACGTCCAGCAGGATGAAATCGGGGGCGAAGGCTTCGACCTCTTCCAGCGCCTGTGCGCCGGAGGAGCAGGACAGCACCTGGTAACCGCCAATAGCTTCCAGGGCGAGTTTGGTCACCGCCTGAATCGATGGGTCGTCTTCAACGTGAAGGATGCGCCTGAGCTCGGCCATTGTGTCTCCGTGGGTCGGTTTGCATGCGCGTCCGCAACAACGGAAGCATCAGGGTTGTTCGCTGGCCGCCGACGCGAGCGGTAGCTCACACCAGAAACAGGCGCCATGGCCGGGTTCGGAATCGAAGCCGATGTGGCCATGCATGTGTTCGATCAGCTCCTTGCTGATGGCCAGGCCTAGCCCGGTACCGCCTTTCTGCCGCGTATCAGACGAGTCGGCCTGGGAAAACTTCTGGAATATCCGTGTGTGGAATTCGGGCGCGATGCCCGGGCCCTGATCACGCACGCTGATCCGCACCCAGTCGCCGCGGCATTGCGCGCCGAGCGAGACGGTGCCGCCTTCAGGCGAGAATTTGACCGCATTGGAGATGAGATTGGCCAGTACCTGCTGTAACCGGTCGTCGTCTGCTATCAGCTGCAGCTCGGGCATTGGCAGCAGCTCCAAGTACACGCCGAGCGTGGCCGCATACGCATGATTGGCCCCCATAGCCAGCTGCAGCTGTGATGCCACCGAATGCTCGCGCAGCTCGAGCGTCATCTTGCCGGCGACGAGCTTGTCCATGTCCAGCAGGTCGTCCACCAAACGGCCCAGGCGCTGGCTGTTCTGATGGGCGATGCTCAGCATCTGCAGCATGGCGGGCGATGGCTCGCCCAAGGCGCCACCGACGATCAGACCGAGCGCACCGGAAATCGAGGTCAATGGCGTGCGCAGCTCATGACTGACGATGGACACCAGCTCGCTTTTCATCCGCTCGATGCGTTTGCGCTCGGTGATGTCGCGCACCAGCCCGATGAACTTGCGCTCGCCGTGGTGGCTGATCTGCGAAACCCGCAGCTCGATGGTGAAGGTTTCGCCGGTGCGGCGCAGGGCGGTGAGCTCGCGGTTCTGTTCCAGTGCGTGGGAAACGCCGCGGCGATCGTAGGCCTCGAGATAGCCGTCATGGGCCCCGCGGTCGGGTTCGGGCATGAGCATCGACAGGTTGCGACCGATCATTTCCTCGCTGCTGTAGCCGAAAATCTGCTCGGCGGCGTGGTTGAAGGTCTCGATGACACCGCGCGCGTCGATGATGATGATGGCGTCGATCACGTTGTCGATCAGCATGCTCAGGTAACGCTCGCGCTGCAGCATCTCCTCCTTGGCCAATGCCTGGTCGGTGACGTCCCAGATGAAGCCGTCGCACCAGCCGACCGGGTCGTCGCGCTCGTACAGCACGCGGGCTTTCTCGCGCACATACACGGTGCGGCCCTCGGCGTTGGTGAGCCGGTAGATACTCTCGAACGTATCCTGCTCGGGATGTTGTCGGGCCAGCGGCAAGTCGTCGGCGTGGATCAGGCTGGCGAAGCTGCGCACGCGGTCGCCGACGAAATCGCTGGCCGGGTAGCCGGTAAGGCGTTCGATGCCGTCGCTGAGGTAGCTCATGCGCCGGCGACCATCGTTGCGACAGCGGTAGACCACGCCCGGCAGGTTGCCAACCATGGCGCGGAAGCGGCTCTCGCTCTTCTGCAGCGCACGGGTTGCCTCCATCAGCTCCGTAATTTCGGTGACGAAGCCATGCCACAGCACCGTTCCGTCGGGCAGCCGTTCGGCCGTCGCACGGCCTTCGGCCCAGAGCAGGCCGCGCTGCGGATGCTGAATGCGAAATTCGACCGCGCCGGTTCCCGGGTCGGCTGCCAAGCGCAGCAATGTGACCTTCAGGCGAGGCAGGTCATCGGGATGAACATGAGCCAGCGCTTGGGGCGCATCCTCGAGCAACCGCTGCGGGTCGATACCGTATAGCTCCCGCGCACCTTCGCTGGCGTATAGGAAGGCGTAGCGACCACTGGGGAAGCGCTTGAGCTGAAACACCACGCCTGGCAGCAGGCTGGCAATCTTCTGCGCCCGATCCAACAGCCGCTGGCGCCGACGGCCTTGCTGCTGTTGAGCGAACTGATACTGCTGCTGCACGCTGGCCCGTCGCTGCAGCAGGAACGCCAGCATTAGCAACAGCGCTTCGACGACCAGCCAGGCCAGGCCCCATTTGATCAACAGCCGACGCTCGGCCTGCTGATGTTCACGCTGCATGGCGCTGATATCACGCCAGACCAGCGCCGCCGCCAGCAGTGGCCGCGATGGCGCGGCCTGACGCTCACCGTGAAGCGGAATCTGGTTGAGCATGTAAGTGCGCCCGTCAGCGCTGAGCAAGCGCGAGGCCGGGCCGCTTTCCGGCTCCGGCAGCATGCCCGTCTGTGACCAGTGCAGGATCTGCGTCGCCGAGTGACCGATCAGCAGCCAGCGCCCGTCACCGCTCATCTGGACGCCACTGGGCGGCGTACGCTGAGCGGCATGCACGGCATCGCGATTGACGATCAAGGCCAACCCAGCGGCGAGTTGATCGCTGAGATCAGGCAACTCCGGAAGCACGTTATAGCCAACCTCCAGGGCGCCAATGACGTCGCTGGAAGGATCATCTGCTGCCCGCAGCGCAATGATGGCGCGACTGCTGACGCCCCGGTCGTCCACCTCCATGCCGAACTGCCCGACACCCTCGTCGAGCACACGCTGCAGCAACGGCCGCTGCGTTGCGGCAGCATCGCCGAAACGTTCCGGTTGCTGCATGCGCAGCAGAGCAATTCCGGCTTCGCCCCAGAAAACCTGCAGCTGCAGGGCCTGGTGGCGCTGCATGGCGCTCCAGGCCGGTGTCAGCGTCGTGCGCAGCCGCTGGCGCAGCAATTGGACTTGCGGATCGTCCAGCGTCAGTCCATCGCGCAGGGCAGTATCGATCTGACGAACATGGCGCAGGAGTTCGGCATTTCCGGCCAAGGCTGCGGCGACCATATCGGCCTGTCGACGCTGACTTACCTGCGCACTCTGCAGCGCCATGCTCTGCAGCTCACCATGGTTTTCGATTTCCAGATGCCAAGCCGCGTCGCGGGCGCGAAAATCATTGAAGGCCAGACCGCCAAACAGCAGCACCAGTAGCAGGCTGCCAAGAGCGAAGATCCGGTGGGGGGTCGAGATGCCGACGTTACTCATCAGCGGGCCGGCCATAGCCTGAAATGCAGCGCTCGACGTGGCCTGGCAGTACGCTGCATTGAGGCTGCGCAGAGCGGTACCCGACGCACGACGTTTGCATGAGCCACAACTTTCCAAAGCGAAAAGAAAACGATGATAGCGCTATGCCAGCACAGTCGATAGCGAGTCTTGCTGACATGATGTGAATTCGATGCAAACTCAGGTCTGAAAAACGTAGAGATTTCAGCCGAATCTGGCTAAAAAATCACCAGCTTTTAGACGGTCGGTCAGCCGAGTTTCTAGACTCCCCACGGGGTGATGTTAGGCTGCAGGAAGGCTCACGCTGGCGAAAGCCTCGTTGCCGCACACCTATTCAAGAGGCACCCGATACTATGTGGCACACCGGTTTACTCGACCTTTCCGTCTGGCAGCTCATCGCGACCACGCTGTTGCTGACTCACGTCACCATCGTCAGCGTCACGGTTTACCTGCATCGCTATTCGGCGCATCGCTCGCTCGAGCTGCATTCAGCGCTCAAGCACTTCTTCCGCTTCTGGCTGTGGCTGACCACGGCGATGAACACTCGCGAATGGACCGCCATCCACCGCAAACACCACGCCAAATGCGAAACCCCGGATGACCCTCACAGCCCTGTTCACAAGGGTTTGAGTACGGTGGTGCGCAAAGGCGCCGAGCTGTACATGGAGGAGGCGAAGAACGAGGAGACGCTGCGTATCTACGGTAAGAACTGCCCGGACGACTGGATCGAGCGCAACCTGTATTCGCGCTTTCCCAATGCCGGCATCGTGCTGATGCTGCTGATCGATCTGGCACTGTTCGGCGTCGTCGGCCTGAGCATCTGGGCCGTGCAGATGATCTGGATTCCGTTCTGGGCCGCCGGTGTGGTCAATGGCCTCGGTCACGCGGTCGGCTACCGCAACTTCGAGTGTCGCGACGCGGCGACCAATCTGGTGCCCTGGGGCATCATCATTGGCGGCGAAGAGCTGCACAACAATCACCACACCTATCCCAACTCCGCCAAGCTATCGGTACGCAAGTGGGAGTTCGACATGGGCTGGGCCTGGATACGTCTGTTCAGCCTGTTCGGGCTGGCCAAGGTGAACCGCACCGCACCCATCGCTCACCGCATCGAAGGCAAGCAGCTGCTGGATATGGACAGCGCCATGGCAATCCTCAACAACCGCTTCCAGATCATGGCGCAGTACCGCAAGTTGGTCATCCTGCCTCTGGTGCGCCAGGAAATCGGCCGTGCCGACGCCACCCTGCGTCACCAGTTGCGTCGCGCCAAGCGCCTGCTATCGCGCGAGCCAAGCCTGCTGCAGGAGGAGCAACAGGCGCATATCGACGTCATGCTGGAGCAAAGTCAGGCACTCAAGGTGATCTACGAAAAGCGCCTGGCACTGCAGCAGATCTGGACGCGAACCAGCTCCAACAGCCACGACATGCTTGCCGCCATCAAACAGTGGGTCACCGAGGCCGAAGCCAGCGGCATCCAGTCGCTGCGCGAATTTGCCGAACATCTGCGGACCTACTCGCTGCGCCCGTCCGTCGCCCCTGTTTGACCTTCGATCAGCTCAAGCACCGGGCGCAGCGGCGCCCGGAACTTTGCGGCCTGGCGCCCCTCTGAACAGCATTCTTTACTCTATGCAGTACCGCTGCCCTGCGCAGCGGTCGTTTCAGGAAGAAGGCTATGCGGCTGGCAAGCAATCAGGGTGATTCGGGAATGAGAATGCTGCCGGGCGGCGGGGATGCGCAGACTTTGCTTGCGCTGATGCACGCGCGGGCAGAGGCAGCGCGTCTGGGCGAGCGAGAGCAGCTCTTCAGTACGTTGCTGGGCGGCGTCAATGCGGTGCTCTGGGCCTTCGACTGGCAGGCGCAACGGATGATCTACGTCAGCCCGGCCTATGAGCGCATCTTCGGCCGTTCACCGGCCCTGTTGCTGGCCGATTACGGCGAGTGGCGCAACGCGATCTATCCAGACGACGTCGAATATGCCCAGAAGAGCATGCTCGCCGTGCTCGACGAGGGCGCGGTGGAAACCCGTGAGTACCGCATCATTCGTGGCGACGGGCAACTGCGCTGGCTGAGCGACAAGTGCTTCATCGGACGCAAGGCCGAGCATGGCCAGGGGCCGATCATCGTCGGCATCGCCGAGGACATCACCGAGAAGAAGCAGCTCGAAGGCGAGTTGCAGCGCCTGGCGACGACCGATGTGCTGACCCAGAGCAGCAACCGCCGGCACTTCTTCGAGTGTGCCCGTGCCGAATTCGAGCGCGCCCGGCAGTTCGCTTCACCCCTGGGCTTCCTGCTACTGGATATCGATGACTTCAAGCGCATCAACGACACCCACGGGCACCAGATGGGCGATCAGGTGCTGCAGAAAGTCGCCCGTTGCGGGGCCTCCGTTCTGCGCCAGAGCGATCTGTTCGGGCGCATCGGCGGTGAGGAATTCGCCGCTGTGCTGCCTGGCTGTCAGCCGGACTTGGCCGAGCAAATCGCCGAGCGCCTGCAACGCGAAATAGAGCGCGTGGTGTTCACCGCCGAAAACGGCGATCGCTTCCGGGTTACGGCCAGTTTGGGCCTGACCTACCTCAAGGCCAGCGATCCCGAGCTGAGCACGGTATTCGCCCGTGCCGACGCGGCGATGTATACCGCCAAGCGCCTGGGCAAGAATCAGGTAATTATCGGCTGAGCTACGGCTGACCAGACCGGGCTGAAAGCTGCCCGGTCTGCGCTTTAGATCGCCAACTCATCGTAACCCTGACCAACGAACTGCATCAGGCAGAAGCCATGGCCGAATGGATCGGCCATCAGCGCGAGCATGTGCCCAGCCTTGGTTGCTATCGGCTGCTCCAATCGCGCGCCGTGGGCTACAGCCCTTGCTGTCGCGGCCTCGATGTCTTCGACGACGAAATCCAGGTGGATCGGTGTCCAGTGCCGCTCGTAGCTGCGCTGCTGGGCCTCTCCCGGGGTTGCGGCGCTGCCCGCGTCCTTGAGCAATAGATAGATCGGTGTCGGGCCGCCGAGCATTTCCACCGCGAAGCTGCCGAGGCGGCGGCCCTCACGAAGGTCGAACACCGACTGGTAGAAGTCGACGGCCCGCTCCAGATCGTCGACATCCAGGTTCACCAGAAACTCCATCGGACCTCCTCGTGCCTGAAGCAGGCATCGGGTTTCGATGCAGCGCGGATCAGCGCGCCAGCGGCGCCGGTTGCTGCTGGGTGATGCAGTGGATGTTGCCGCCGCCGAGGAGAATCTCGCGACCCGGCACCATCACCACCTGATGCTGCGGAAACACCTGCGCCAGGATGCGTTCGGCTTCGGCATCCAGCGGGTCACCGAAGGCCGGCGCGATGATGCCGCCGTTGACGATAAGGAAATTCACGTAGCTACCGGCCAGGCGAACCGATGGATCGCGCGGCTGGCTGCCATCCAGCGCGACGACGCCGGCGCATTCCTCGGCGGTTGCGTGCAGCGGGCCGGGGATTGGCATCTTGTGCACCTTCAGCGCGCGGCCCTTGGCATCGCGGGCGTTCTGCAGCACAGCCATGGCCGCCTGGCAGCGCTCGAAGTTGGGGTCGCTCGCATCGTCGGTCCAGGCCAGCAGCACTTCACCGGGGCGCACGAAGCAGCAGAAGTTGTCGACGTGGCCGTCGGTTTCATCATTGAACAGGCCGTGGGGCAGCCAGATGATGCTGTCGACCGCCAGGTGCTCGCGTAGCACCGCCTCGATCTGCTCGCGGGTCAGCTGCGGGTTGCGGTTGCGATTGAGCAGGCATTCCTCGGTGGTGATCAGCGTGCCTTGGCCGTCGACATGGATCGAGCCGCCCTCGAGCACGAAGCCCTCGGTGCGGTAGCGGTCGCAGTACTCGATCTCGAGGATCTTGCACGCCACTTCGTCGTCGCGCTGCCAGTCGGCATAAAGACCACCGTCTTCACCCCCCCAGGCGTTGAACGTCCAGTCCACGCCGCGCAGCCCACCCTTGTCGTCGACAACGAAGGTCGGCCCGGTGTCACGCACCCAGGCATCGTCCGTGCTGATTTCCACCACGCGGATGCGTGGGTCATCCAGTGCCGCGCGGGCGGCGAGGTACTGCTCGGCGCTGGCGCAGACGGTGACCGGTTCGAAGCGGGCGATGGCCTTGGCGACCGCAGTGAAAGCCGCCTGCGCGGGACTGCCGTTGTCTCGCCAGTTGTCCGGGCGCTGTGGCCAGACCATCCAGGTCTGGCTGTGCGGTGCCCATTCGGCGGGCATGAAGTAGCCGTCTTGGCGGGGCGTGGAGCTGAGGGTGGTCATGGCTGAGGTCCTGGTAGGGTGGAAAACGGCCGCAGGCCTTTTCCACCACGTGGCGTCCCTGGTGGAAAACGCTGCGCGGTTTTCCACCCTACGTTCATTCCGACGGCGTCTGGCCGTCCAGGGTCTTGATCGAGCCGTAGAGGTTCGGCCGGCGATCGCGGAACACGCCCCAGGCGCTGCGGATATGCTCGAGCTGATCCAGATCGAACTGATGCACCAGCACGCCTTCGCTGGTCTCGTCCATTTCCTCGACCTTGGCGCCGAACTGGTCGGCGATGAACGACGAGCCGTAGAAGGTGATGTCGTAGCCATCCTGCTCTTCGCGGCCGATGCGATTGCTGGCGATCAGCGGCATCAGGTTGGCGCCGGCATGGCCCTGCTGCACGCGCTGCCAGTGGTCGCGCGAGGTGATGTTCGGGTCATGCGGCTCGCTGCCGATGGCGGTCGGGTAGAACAGCAGTTCGGCGCCCATCAGCGCCATGCTGCGGGCGGTCTCGGGGAACCATTGGTCCCAGCAGATGGCCACGCCGATCTTCGCGTAGCGGGTATTCCACACCTTGAAGCCGGTATCGCCCGGGTTGAAGTAGTACTTCTCGTGGTAGCCGGGGCCGTCCGGAATGTGGCTCTTGCGGTAGACGCCGAGCAGCTTGCCGTCGGCATCGATGATGGCGATGGAGTTGAAGCGCGCGCGGCCGGCGAGCTCGAAGAAGCTGATCGGCAGCACCACCTGCAGCTCGGCGGCAACCTTCTGGAAATGCTGGATGGCCGGGTTTTCCTCGACCGGCGTGGCCAGCCGCAGGTACTCGGCATTCGGCTTCTGGCAGAAGTAGGGTGTCTCGAACAGCTCCTGAATAAGGATGATCTGCGCGCCCTTGGCGGCGGCCTCGCGTACCAGCTTGTCGGCATTGGCGATGTTGGCCTGGCGATCCCAGGAACAGGCCATCTGGGTGGCGGCAACGGTAACGACTCGGGACATGGAAACCTCGCGGCTGCGGTTGAAGGGACGGCGGCTATCGAAGGCGCAAATTTATTCGATAGTTATCCGGATTGATAGGGCATACATGATCTTCACGCCGATGAATAACGACCATTTGTCGATATTTATCGATCAGCTTTCGACTTGCTCCCGCTTCGGCAGGTAAGGCGGCAGATACAGCCCGAGGTAGGCGTCGAACACCCGCATGCCTTCCTCGGCCATCCGCGGCGTCAGGCTGCCGTACAGCTGTATGGATCGAGCATAGACGCGGTCGCCGAGTTCCACGGCTAACGCAAAGACATCGATGTCCTGCGGCAGCGGCGGCAGGGCGAAGTGGCGTTCGAACACCGTCTGCATCGCCTGACCCAGTTCCAGGTCCAGACGCTGGTCGGTCTGGGTGACTTCGCCGAGGCCGTGCTGCACCAGGATCAGCTGGCGGGCGGCGCTGTCCTGCTCGTATATCGCCAGCATGCGCTGCTCGATCAGTCGTGAGAGGTCGCGCCAGCTGGTCAGGCTTTGATGATCGATGGGCTGTTCGAGGCTGGCCCTGAAGGTCGCGTGGACGTCCGCCGTCAGTGCTGCGAGCAGCGCCGGCACACCGGAGAAGAAGTGATAGACGGAAGAAGGCGGAATGCCGGCGCGCTCGGCCACGGCATATACGGATAACGTCGTGGCGCCCTGCTCGGCGAGCAGTTCGCGGGCGCTGGCGAGAATCTGGCGAATGCGCGTCTGGCTGCTGGCGCGCGGGCGGCGACTGGGCGTCGCGGGGCTGGGCTTGGTCATCGGCCTATTTGAAGCCAGCACGGCGGCGGATGCAAACCGCCGTGCCGGATGCTTGGCGCTAGACGGTGTGCAGATACCAGTTGTATTCCAGGTCCGAGATCGAGTGCTCGAACTCGGCCAGTTCGCTCTCCTTGCAGGCGACGAAGATGTCGATGTAATCCGGGCTGATGTAGCGCGCCATGATCTCGCTGTCGTCCAGCTCGCGCAGCGCGTCGCGCAGGTTGGTCGGCAGGCTCTGCTCGACCTGCTCGTAGGAGTTGCCCTCGATGGGCGCGTCCGGCTCGATCTTGTTGGTCAGGCCGTGATGCACCCCGGCAAGAATGCTCGCCAGCATCAGATAGGGGTTGGCGTCGGCGCCGGCAACGCGATGCTCGACACGCACGGCGTCAGGGCTGTCGGTCGGCACACGCAGCGCCACGGTGCGGTTGTCCATGCCCCAGCACGGCGCATTCGGCACGTAGAACTGCGCACCGAAGCGACGATAGGAGTTCACGTTCGGACAGAGGAAGGCCATCGAGGCCGCCATGGTTTCCTGCAGACCACCGATGGCGTGGCGCAATGGCGCGCTTTCCAGCGGATTCTCGGTGGCGAATATATTGTTGCCATTCTTGTCGAGCAGCGAGATGTGCACGTGCAACCCATTACCGGCCTGGCCCGGATAGGGTTTGGCCATGAACGTTGTGTCCATCTCGTGGTCGTAGGCGATGTTCTTGATCAGCCGCTTGAGCAGCACCGCGTAGTCGCAGGCCTTGATCGGGTCGGCGACGTGGTGGAGGTTGACTTCGAACTGCGCCGGGGCGCTCTCCTTGACGATCGCATCGGCCGGAATGCCCTGCTCCTTGGCCCCCTCGAGAATGTCCTGCAGGCAGTCGACGTACTCGTCGAGATCATCGATCAGGTAGACCTGGGTCGAATGGGGGCGCTTGCCGGAAATCGGCGAACGTGGCGGCTGCGGGCGGCCGTTGATGTTCTCCTGATCGATCAGATAGAACTCGAGTTCGAAGGCGGCGCAAATGGTCAGGCCGAGTTCGTCGAACTTGCTCACCACCTGGCGCAGCACTTCGCGCGGGTCGGCGAAGAACGGATCGCCGTCACGTTCGTGCATGGTCATCAGCAGCTGTGCGGTGGGCCGCTTCTGCCAGGGCTCCTTGCACAGCGTGTTGGGGATCGGGAAACAGGTGCGGTCGGAGTCGCCGATGTCCATGCCCAGCCCGCTGCTTTCAACGGTGATGCCGTTGATGTCGAGGGCGAACAGCGAAGCGGGGAGGTTGATGCCTTTTTCGTACACCTTGTGCAGGCTGGCGCGCTCGATGCGCTTGCCGCGCACGACTCCATTCATGTCGGTGATCAGCAGATCGACGTACTGAACCTCCGGATGTTCCTTGAGAAATGCGTTAGCTTCGTTGAGCTGAACGGCACGCGGCGGGGCCATGATGAATTACCTTAATTGTTAAAAATTTCAATCATCAGATGCTTGTCTTGGAGTCAATCGAAAAGCCGGTTCACTGTCAAGAGTAGCCCGCCAGCGCCCCATGAGTGCCCACAACAGGCCTTTTTTGGGGCATCTACAGCGCGCTGAAGTTATAGCTCGCCGAGCTAATGCTCGGGCTATTGTCTATAAAAATGAACAAGACTACTCTCCGGTATGCCTTATCCGAACGACGAGTATCCCATGTCGCGCAAGCCTCTGATCGGCGTTTCCGCCTGTACCAGGCAGATCGGCCACCACAGCTTTCACATCGCCGGTGACAAGTACCTGCGTGCTGCAGCGATCGCCGGCGTGCCGCTGGTGATTCCGGCGCTGGATGAGCTGATCGACCCGGCGACGCTGCTGGAAAGCTTCGACGGCCTGTTGTTCACCGGCTCGCCGTCGAACGTCGAACCCCATCATTATGGCGGGCCGGCGACCGACGCCGGCACCCATCACGATCCGCTGCGCGATCGCCTCACCCTGCCGCTGATCCGCGCCGCGGTCGAGGCCGGCATTCCGGTGTTCGGTATCTGTCGTGGCTTCCAGGAAATGAACGTGGCCTTTGGTGGCAGCCTGCATCAGAAGGTTCACGAAGCCGGGCCTTACCAAGACCACCGCGAGCGCCCCGATGATCCGCTGGACGTGCAATATGGCCTCAGCCATGCGCTGCATGTGCAGCCCGGCGGCCTGCTCGAGCGACTCGGCTTGCCGGCGCAGATCCAGGTCAATTCCGTGCACGGTCAGGGTGTCGAGCGACTCGGCGGTGGCCTGCGCATCGAAGCCTTGGCACCGGACGGGCTGATCGAGGCATTTTCCGTCGAGCAGGCACGCAGCTTCGCCCTCGGCGTACAGTGGCATCCGGAATGGCAGGTTCACGAGCACCCGCATTATCTGGCGCTGTTCAGGGGCTTCGCCGAGGCGTGCGAGGCCCGCGCCCGGCAACGCTGACGGCCGACCCTGGCGGCTCTCCCCAGCAAATTGAGGTCAACATGAGTATCCAGCTCGACCAGCTCACCGGCTGGCTGAAAGAACACAAGATCACCGAAGTGGAATGCCTGATCAGCGACCTGACCGGCATCGCCCGCGGCAAGATTTCACCCACCAACAAATTCCTCGGCGAGAAGGGCATGCGCCTGCCGGAAAGCGTGCTGCTGCAGACCGTGACCGGTGATTACGTCGAGGATGACATCTACTACGAGCTGCTCGACCCGGCAGACATCGACATGTTCTGCCGGCCCGACCCGAACGCCGTATTCCTCGTGCCCTGGGCCATCGAGCCGACCGCCCAGGTGATCCACGACACCTACGACAAGATGGGTAACCCCATCGAGCTGTCGCCGCGCAACATCTTGAAGCGCGTACTGAAGATGTACGCCGATCGCGGCTGGCAACCCATCGTCGCGCCGGAGATGGAGTTCTACCTGACCAAGCGCTGCGAAGACCCGGATCTGCCGTTCCAGCCGCCGATCGGCCGCTCCGGCCGCCAGGAGACGGGTCGCCAGTCGTTCTCCATCGATGCCGCCAACGAATTCGACCCGCTGTTCGAGGACATGTATGACTGGTGCGAGGCTCAGGGCCTGGACCTGGATACCCTGATCCACGAAGAAGGCACCGCGCAGATGGAGATCAACTTCCGTCACGGCGAGGCGCTGCACCTGGCCGACCAGATCCTGGTGTTCAAACGCACCATGCGCGAGGCAGCGCTCAAGCACAACGTCGCCGCCACCTTCATGGCCAAGCCGATGACCGGCGAGCCGGGCAGTGCGATGCACCTGCACCAGAGCGTCATCGACCGCAACACCGGGCGCAACATCTTCTCCAACGAAGACGGCTCCATGAGCCAGCTGTTCCTGCACCACGTCGGCGGCCTGCAGAAGTACATCCCCGAACTGCTGCCGATGTTCGCGCCGAACGTCAATTCGTTCCGCCGCTTCCTGCCGGATACCTCGGCGCCGGTGAACGTCGAGTGGGGCGAAGAGAACCGCACCGTGGGTCTGCGCGTGCCGGATTCCGATCCGCAGAACCGTCGCGTCGAGAACCGCCTGGCCGGAGCCGACGCCAACCCTTACCTGGCCATCGCCGCGAGCCTGCTGTGCGGCTACATCGGCATGGTCGAGCAGCTGCCGCCGAGCCAGCCGGTCAAGGGCCGCGGTTACGAGCGGCGCAACCTGCGCCTGCCGCTGACCCTGGAAGCGGCGCTGGAACGGATGGAAACCTGCCGCGAGCTGGAGAAATACCTGAGCCCGAAATTCATCACCGGCTACGTCGCGGTCAAACGTGCCGAGCAGGAGAACTACCACCGGGTGATCAGCTCATGGGAGCGTGAATTCCTGATGCTGTCGGTGTAGGGCCGCTTCCGCCGGAACCGGTCGTAGGGTGGATGACGCTTTTCTCGTCCACCGAACATGCACGAACTTTATCGAGAGGTGACTGATGAGCGATTCGCAAACCCTGCACTGGCAAGCGCTGAGCCGCGACCATCATCTGCCGCCGTTCACCGATTACAAGGCGCTGAACGCCAAAGGCACGCGCATCATCACCAAGGCCTCCGGCGTCTACCTGTGGGACAGCGAAGGGCACAAGATCCTCGACGCCATGGCCGGGCTCTGGTGCGTCAACCTCGGCTACGGTCGCGAGGAGCTGGTCGAGGCCGCGACCAGGCAGATGCGCGAGCTGCCGTACTACAACCTGTTCTTCCAGACCGCCCATCCGCCGGCCGTGGCGCTGGCCAAGGCGATCGCCGACATCGCGCCGGCCGGGATGAATCATGTGTTCTTCACCGGCTCCGGCTCGGAAGCCAACGACACCGTGCTGCGCATGGTGCGCCATTACTGGGCGATCAAGGGCCAGCCGGCGAAGAAGGTGGTCATCGGCCGCTGGAACGGCTACCACGGCTCGACCATCGCCGGCGCCAGCCTTGGTGGCATGAAGGCCATGCACGAACAGAGTGACGGCCCGATTCCCGGCATCGAGCATATCGATCAGCCCTACTGGTTCGGTGAAGGCGGCGACATGAGCCCGGAAGAGTTCGGCGTGCGCATCGCCGACCAGCTGGAGCAGAAGATCCTCGAAGTTGGTGAGGACAAGGTCGCCGCCTTTATCGCCGAGCCGATCCAGGGCGCCGGCGGCGTGATCATCCCGCCCGAGAGCTACTGGCCGCGGGTCAAGGAAATCCTCGCGCGCTACGACATCCTGTTCATCGCTGACGAGGTCATCTGCGGCTTCGGCCGTACCGGTGAGTGGTTCGGCAGCGACTACTACGGCCTCGAGCCGGACCTGATGCCGATCGCCAAGGGCCTGACTTCGGGCTACATCCCCATGGGCGGCGTCATCGTGCGCGACGAAGTGGTGCAGACGCTCAACGAAGGCGGCGAGTTCTACCACGGCTTCACCTACTCGGGGCACCCGGTGGCCGCCGCGGTGGCGCTGGAGAACATCCGCATCCTGCGCGAGGAGAAGATCGTCGAGCGGGTGAAGACCAAGACGGCACCCTATTTGCAGTCTCGCTGGCAGGAGCTGCTCGACCATCCGTTGGTGGGTGAGGCGCGTGGCGTCGGCCTGCTCGGCGCGCTGGAACTGGTGAAGAACAAGAAGACCCGCGAACGCTTTGCCGACCCCGGCGTAGGCATGCTCTGTCGCGAGCACTGCTTCCGCAACGGCCTGGTCATGCGCGCGGTTGGCGACACCATGATCATCTCGCCGCCGCTGGTGATTAGCGAGGAGCAGATCGACGAGCTGATCGGCAAGGTGCGTCTGTGTCTGGATGCAACGGCCAAGGATGCGCTGGGCTGAGCGTGCGGCAGTTGGCGGCAGCTGAGCTAAGGTTGTCGATTGCACACGGCTATGCGTTCGGCTTGTTGAAAAAAAGCCTCTGACCTTGCCAGACTGCGCGCGTGCTGGAAGCCAGACCTACCAAGGGGTGTGTCGATGCCGGCACACCCAGGCCGCCGCGCTGTTCATGGCCTGTTCCACTGCCCCGACATTAATGATGACAACAGGAGCTGCACGGATGAATCCCTTCGCCAAGACCCTACTTGCCATGACGCTGGCCGGCACCGTTGCCGGGGCTGCGCAGGCCCAGGAAAAGGTACTGCACGTCTACAACTGGTCCGACTACATCGCCGAAGACACCCTGGAGAACTTCACCAAGGAAACCGGCATCAAGGTCGTCTACGACGTCTTCGACAGCAACGAAGTGCTGGAAGCCAAGCTGCTGGCCGGCAGCTCCGGTTATGACGTGGTGGTGCCATCCAACCCGTTCCTGGCCAAGCAGATCAAGGCTGGCGTGTTCCAGAAGCTGGACAAGTCCAAGCTGCCGAACTGGGAAAACCTCGACAAGGACCTGCTCAAGGCGCTGGAGCCGAGCGACCCGGGCAACCAGTACTCGATCCCCTACATGTGGGGCACCATCGGCATCGGCTACAACGTCGACAAGGTCAAGGCCGTGCTGGGCGACAACGCACCGGTGGACTCCTGGGATCTGGTGTTCAAGCCGGAAAACATCGAGAAGCTGAAGTCCTGCGGCGTCGCTTTCCTCGACTCGCCGACCGAGATGCTGCCGGCCGCGCTGCACTATCTGGGTTATGCGCCGGACAGCGGCAAGGCTGACGAGCTGAAGAAGGCCGAAGACCTGTTCATGCAGATCCGTCCGCATGTCGCCTACTTCCACTCCTCCAAGTACATCTCCGACCTGGCCAACGGCAACATCTGCGTGGCCATCGGTTACTCCGGCGATATCTACCAGGGCAAGTCGCGCGCCGAGGAAGCGGCCAACGGTGTCAACGTCGGCTACAAGATTCCGAAAGAAGGTGCCGGCAGCTTCTTCGACATGCTGGCGGTGCCAGCCGATGCCAAGAACGTCGAAAGCGCCCATGCCTTCATCAACTACCTGATGAAGCCGGACGTGATGGCCTCGATCACCAACTACGTGCAGTTCCCCAACGGCAACGCCGCGGCCACCCCGCTGCTGGATGAAGCCATCCGTACCGACGAGGGCATCTACCCGAGCCAGGCGGTGCTGCAAAAGCTCTACACCTTCCCCGATCTCGATCCGAAGACCCAGCGCGCCATGACCCGCAGCTGGACCAAGATCAAATCCGGGCGTTGATTCAGCCGCTCGTGTCGGGTCGCATCAGGCATGCGTACCCGACAGGGGAGGCCGGTCAACCACCACCGTCCCGGTTGCGTGCCGGGGCGGGCGTTGCGCGGAATGGCAATGCGAAAGCGTCCGGCGGCGGTTCAGGTTTCCCGCTCATTCCCGCCACTGCACCGGCAATTACACCAAATCTGTTGATTTTCAGAGGTTTTTCCAATAAACAGCCCGCCTTTCCCGCCGGGATCACGCGCGGCCTGTAACAAGAGGACTCATCCCATGCGCTCGACCCTCAAGTCGCTGCTCGTCGCCGCTGCCATGACCGGTGCCGCGACCGCCCAGGCTGCCTCCGTGCACATCTACAACTGGTCGGATTACATCGGCGAAACGACGCTGGAGGAGTTCGAGAAGGAGACCGGCATCAAGCCCGTCTACGACGTCTTCGATTCCAACGAAACCCTCGAAGGCAAACTGCTCGCCGGCCGCAGCGGCTACGACGTGGTGGTGCCTTCCAACCATTTCCTCGGCAAGCAGATCCGTGCCGGTGCGTTCCAGGCATTGGACAAGAGCAAGCTGCCGAACTGGGAACACCTCGACCCGGCACTGCTCAAGCAACTGCAGAAGAACGATCCCGGCAACGCGCATGCCGCGCCCTACCTGTGGGGCACCAATGGCATCGGCTATAACGTCGAGAAGGTCAAGGCAGCCCTTGGCGTCGATGAAATCGACTCCTGGTCAGTGATTTTCGAGCCGGAGAACGCGGCAAAGCTGGCCAGCTGCGGCATCGCCTTTCTCGACTCGGCTGATGAGATGATCCCGGCCATGCTCAACTACCTCGGGCTGGACCCCAACAGCGAGAACGCCGCGGATTACCAGAAGGCCGAAGAGAAGCTCCTGGCTGTGCGTCCGCATGTGCGTTATTTCCACTCCTCCAAGTACATTTCCGATCTCGCCAATGGCAATATCTGCGTCGCCGCCGGGTTCTCCGGCGATGTGTTCCAGGCTGCGGCCCGCGCCGAGGAAGCGGGCAAGGGCATCGAGATCGCCTACGCCATTCCTGCGGAGGGTGCCAACCTCTGGTTCGACATGCTGGCCATCCCCGCCGATGCCAGCAACGTCGAGGAAGCCCATGCGTTCATCAACTATCTGCTGCGCCCCGAAGTAATCGCCGCGGTGAGCGACTATGTCGGTTACGCCAACCCCAATCTCAAGGCAGGCGAGCTGATGGACCAAGAGGTGCGCGAGGACGCTTCGGTGTATCCGCCGCAGGAGGTGCTGGATCGCCTGTATGTCTCGGCCGAGCTGCCGCCGAAGATCCAGCGGCTGATGACGCGTACCTGGACCAAGGTGAAGTCCGGCAAGTGAATCCCGCAGTCCGTTCCATTTCGTCCACGGTGCTTCCAGGACGAAGCGGGGTGGGCTGAACGAGGGGCGCGTCCGGTGACGCGCTCGTTGCAACGACCACTAGATACCCGGCTCAGGCCGGCCAACCTTTTTCATTTCGGGAGTTCGCGCATGGCCGTTGCCTCCAGCGCCTACAAGAAAGCCCTCAGTGGCCAGAGCAAGAACAAGCAGGTGCTGCTCAAGATCGATCGGGTCACCAAGAAGTTCGACGAAACGGTGGCGGTCGATGACGTGTCGCTGAGCATCCATCAGGGCGAGATCTTCGCCCTGCTCGGCGGCTCCGGCTCGGGCAAGTCGACCCTGCTGCGCATGCTCGCCGGCTTCGAGCGGCCCACCGAGGGGCGCATCTTCCTCGATGGCCAGGACATCACCGACATGCCGCCCTACGAGCGGCCGATCAACATGATGTTCCAGTCCTACGCGCTGTTCCCGCACATGACGGTGGAGCAGAACATCGCCTTCGGCCTCAAGCAGGACGGTCTGCCCAAGGCGGAGATCGAGGAGCGGGTCAAGGAAATGCTCGGCCTGGTGCAGATGACCCAGTACGCCAAGCGCAAGCCGCATCAGCTCTCTGGTGGCCAGCGCCAGCGTGTCGCCCTGGCGCGCTCGCTGGCCAAGCGCCCGAAGCTGCTGCTGCTCGACGAGCCGATGGGCGCGCTGGACAAGAAGCTGCGCTCGCAGATGCAGCTGGAGCTGGTGCAGATCATCGAGCGCGTCGGCGTGACCTGCGTGATGGTGACCCACGATCAGGAAGAGGCCATGACCATGGCCGAACGCATTGCCATCATGCACCTGGGCTGGATTGCCCAGGTCGGCAGCCCGATGGACATTTACGAGACTCCGGCGAGCCGGCTGGTCTGCGAGTTCATCGGCAACGTCAACCTGTTCGATGGCGAGCTGATCGAAGACATGGGCGACCACGCCGTCATCGCCAGCCCAGGCCTGGAAAACCCGATCTATGTCGGTCACGGCATCAGCACCCGTGCCGAAGACAAGCAGATCACCTACGCGATTCGCCCGGAAAAGCTGCTGATCGGCACCGAACTGCCGGAGCTGGAGCGCCCCGGCTACAACTGGGCCAAGGGCGTCGTCCACGACATCGCCTATCTTGGCGGCCATTCGGTGTACTACATCAAACTGCCGTCCGGCGGTGTGCTGCAGGCCTTCATGGCCAACACCGAGCGCCACGTGAAGCTGCCAACCTGGGAGGAAGAGGTGTACGTCTACTGGTGGGATGACAGCGGCGTGGTGCTGCAGGCATGAAGCGCTCGCCGTTGAATAGCGGGCGCCGACTGGTCATCGGCGTGCCCTTCCTCTGGCTGTTCCTGTTCTTCCTGCTGCCGTTCGCCATCGTGCTGAAGATCAGCTTCGCCGAAGCCGATGTGGCGATACCGCCATATACCGACATCTTCGCCTACGCCGACCAGCAGCTGCAGGTACTGATCAATCTCGGCAACTACATCTTCCTCAGTGAAGACGAGTTGTATCTGGCGGCGTATCTGGGCTCGCTGAGGATCGCCTTCTTCAGCACGCTGCTCTGCCTGCTGATCGGCTATCCCATGGCCTATGCGATCGCCCGGGCGCGCAAGGATCTGCAGACGGTGTTCCTGCTGCTGATCATGATGCCGACCTGGACCGCCATCCTGATCCGCGTTTACGCCTGGATGGGCATCCTCAGCAGCAACGGCCTGCTCAATAGCCTGCTGCTCGGCATCGGGTTGATCGACACACCGCTACAGATCCTCAACACCGATATCGCCGTGTATATCGGCGTGGTCTATTCCTACCTGCCGTTCATGATCCTGCCGCTCTACGCCAATCTGGTTAAGCACGACCCGAGCCTGCTGGAGGCTGCATCCGACCTGGGCGCGCGCAACCTCACCAGCTTCTGGAAGATCACCGTGCCGCTGTCGAAGAACGGCATCATCGCCGGCTGCATGCTGGTGTTCATCCCGGTGGTGGGCGAGTTCGTCATCCCCGAATTGCTCGGCGGCCCGGAGACACTGATGATCGGCAAGGTGCTCTGGCAGGAGTTCTTCAACAACCGTGACTGGCCGGTGGCCTCGGCGCTGGCGGTGGTGATGCTGGCGATCCTGCTGATCCCGATCATCCTGTTCAACCGCAACCAAGCCAAGGAACTGGAGGGCAAGCTATGACCTACTCGACTCGCTGCCTGCCCTGTTCAACCGGCTCTTCATCCACAAGCATGGCCAAGGAACTGGAGGGCAAGCTATGAAGCGCTGGAGCTTTTCCAATCTGATCCTGGTGCTCGGGTTGCTGTTCATCTACCTGCCGATGGTGATTCTGGTCATCTACTCGTTCAACGCCTCGCGGCTGGTGACGGTGTGGGGTGGCTGGTCGCTGAAGTGGTACGCCGGGCTGCTCGACAACTCGCAGCTGATGGGTGCGGTGATGCGCTCGCTGGAAGTCGCCGCCTATACCGCGATTGCCGCCGTGGCGCTGGGCACCATGGCCGCCTTCGTCCTCACGCGCATCCCGGTGTTCCGTGGCCGCACGCTGTTCGGTGGCCTGGTCACCGCGCCGCTGGTGATGCCCGAGGTGATCACTGGTCTGTCGCTGCTGCTGCTGTTCGTCGCCATGGCGCAACTGGTCGGCTGGCCGGCCCAGCGCGGGTTGGTGACCATCTGGATCGCCCACACCACCTTCTGCTCGGCCTACGTTGCGGTGGTGGTGATGGCGCGTCTGCGTGAGCTGGACCTGTCCATCGAGGAAGCGGCGATGGACCTCGGCGCACGGCCGTGGAAGGTGTTCTTCCTGATCACCATGCCGATGATCGCGCCGTCGCTGGCCGCTGGCGGCATGCTCTCCTTCGCCCTGTCGCTGGACGATCTGGTGCTGGCGAGCTTCGTTTCCGGTCCCGGCTCGACCACCCTGCCGATGGAGATCTTCTCCGCCGTGCGCCTGGGCGTGAAACCGGAGATCAACGCGGTGGCCAGCCTGATCCTGCTCAGCGTGTCGCTGGCGACCTTCCTGGCCTGGTACCTCACCCGCCGCGCCGAGAAGCGCCGCGTCCGCGCGATGCAGCAGGCGATGGATGAAACCACTGGCAAGTCCACCTGGCGTCAGGTGATCGACAGCCGCAAGGTGCTGATACCGCCCTCGGCGCATAGTTGAGGATGGTCTGAGCCGCAAAACGAAAGGGCGCATCGATGCGCCCTTTTCGTTTCTGGTAGTCCGTCCCGCAATTGCGCTGGAGCAGTAGGGTGGATAACGCGAAGCTTATCCACCGCCGTGCCTTTCCGGCGCCGAGTGCGCATTCATGGCTCGGTTGTCTGCTCTCCTGCAATGAATATCTCGTAAGGCGCCGATCACCACTCAGGTCCGGCAACCCGACCCCATGCTGTGTTCGTCCTGTGGCTCGTCGCATCCCGCACCACCATCCGGGCGCGGGCGCAGCCAGATTGGTGCCAGGTAGCGTAACGCCAGGGCAAAGGCAGTCAGCCAACCGAGCCCGGCGAGCATGTTCAGCAGCGGCACGGGCGCGCCCGGCAGCCCCGCACTGGCACGCAGCAGCGCAGCAAGTATCAGCAGGCCGGTGGCGATCGGCACCCATGGCCGTTGATCCAGCGCATAACCGCTGTGGGTACGCCCGGCGATGCACAGCACCGCGAGAATCGACACGCCCATGGCCCCGACTGTCAGCAGATGACGACCCGCGCTGCTGGCGTAACCGTCGGCGAGCAGTGATACGCCCAGCGCGCCATAGCCCAGCGCCATCAGCCAGTAGACGCTGTAGAGCATCAGCGCCCAGCGTTCCAGCAACGCGCGCCCGATGTGCCAGTCGTTGAGCAGGTTGAACATGGCGGCGGCTGCGGCCAGGGCCAGCCAGCCGTTTAGCGGGGCCGGCAGAGTCAGCCATTCGGCGAGGGTGAAGAGGCTGATGCAGAAGATCGCCAGGTTGCGCCGTGGCGGGCGCGCGCGGTAGTCCTCGTCCACATCGTGCCCAGCATCCCGGCGTGCCTGGATGGCATCGTTGAGGATGCGCATGGAGATTCGGCTCATGGCCACCACGATCAGCACCATCATCACGCCGGCCGTCGCATGCAGCCAGCGCATCGGGTACTGGCCGCTGACGGCATCGATATTGAAGCCGACAGTCACCAGCGCCAGCGCGACGAGTCCGCCGAAGAAGCCGTGCTGCCGGCGCAACGGATCACCCAGTAGGCGCGGTGCGAGCAGCACAAGCAGCGCAATGGCGAAGGCACTGTTGCACAGCGCCGCCGGCCACGGCCCGACGACGCCGGAAAGCCAGAAGCTCAGC
Source organism: Pseudomonas sp. SCT (assembly GCF_003864275.1). NCBI lineage: Bacteria > Pseudomonadati > Pseudomonadota > Gammaproteobacteria > Pseudomonadales > Pseudomonadaceae > Pseudomonas > Pseudomonas sp. SCT. The sequence goes on along the minus strand of NZ_BDJA01000007.1, from coordinate 169,278 downwards.
CGAGCCGCTAGCCACAGCAGTAGAAAGCCGAAACCTACCTGCCGACCGAATGCCGCGGTGGCGGTAAATTCCGGCACCGCGGTGAGGACGAAGCCGGCGACTGCCGCAAGGCCAAAGCCGAGCAGCATTTCGTGGGCATGCCAGACCAGCGGACCGCCCGGCACGCCTGGCAGCGGTATCCCGAACCCGAGAAAACCCAGCCAAAGTGCAATGCCAGACACCGCCAGCAGCACGGTGGCGAGAAACAGCGGACGGAAGCTGCATAGCAGCAGCGGCCAGTTGGCGAGTCGCGGTGATAAGAACTTCAGCATCGTGAGCGCGCTCTGCTGGCGGTGAGGGGAACCGTCGTCTCTTGCAGGGTTGCCCTGTTGCTGTGCGGCAACGTCTGTTGAGCGCGGCTGGCCAGGCCGAAACTCTTTCGCACGGCGGGCAATTGCAGCAGTTCGGCGGTCTGCTGGTAGATCCAGATATCGCTGCGCTGCACGGCTGGCAGATCCAGCTCCAGGTGACTGACGATGCGCCCCGGCGCCGCCGCCATGACCAGGATGCGGTCGGCCAGACGCACGGCTTCCATCAGGTCGTGGGTGATCATCAGCACGCCCATGCCGCGCGCGGCCTGCTCGGCCAGCAGCAGGGCATAGAGGTCTTCCTTGAGGCCGATATCCAGCGCGGCGAAGGGTTCGTCGAGCAGCAGCAGATCCGGCTGCAGCACCAGCGCGCGCGCCAGCGACACACGGCTCTGCATGCCGCCGGAAAGCTGGTGCGGAAACTTGCCGAGATCGCCTGCGGCCAGGCCCAGGCGCAGCGCGAGGGAGCTGGCCTGCTGCAGGCGTTGCTGTCGCGGTATGCCTGCCGCCTTGAGCCCCAGGGCGATGTTGTCGAGCGTGGTTTTCCACGGCAGCAGCCGCGGTTGCTGGAACATGCTGGCGGGGTTGCCGAAATCGTTGTCGATGCGTCCTTCCTGCACGTCCAGCAGCCCGGCACAGAGGTGCAGCAGAGTGGTCTTGCCGCAGCCGGAGGGGCCGACCAGGGCGACCACTTCGCCCGCCGCCAGGTTGAAGTCGATGCCGCTGAAGATCTCGTCGCGACCGAAGGCGTGGGCCAGGCCGTGGATGTGCAATTGCGTCATGAAGACACCTCGCGCCAGCGCTCGACTTCGCGCTTGATCGGTTCCAGCAGCAGGTACTCCACCGCCAGCAGCAGGCCGACCACCGCGGTGATCCAGGCCATGGTCGCGCTGGTATCCAGGTGCGAGCGCGACACCGCCAGCGCGGCGCCGACGCCATCCTGGGTGGCCAGCAATTCGGCCATCACCACGATCTTCCAGGCCATGGCGAGCGCGGTGATCCAGGCGGGGAACAGGTAGGAGACGACGTGCGGCAGATAGACATCGAGCAACAGCATCCGCCGCGGCAGGCGAAATGCCAGGGCCATGTCCTTGAGCTGGTTGTCCAGCGTACGGGTGCCTTGCAACGCACCGACGAACACCAGTGGAAAGCTGGCGATGAACACGGTGAACACCGGGGTGCCGTCACTGGCGCCGAACCAGAGCATCGCCAGTACCAGCCAGGCGATTGGTGGCATGCCCATGAGCACGGTAACCAGTGGCCGCGCCATCATCGAAGCGGTCATGGAGACACCGGCGGCGAGCCCGAGCACGCTGCCGACCGCCACGGAAAGAGCAAAGCCGAGCAGCGCCCGGCGACTGGTGGCCAGCAACTCCGGCCAGGCGGCACCTTCATCGATCAGCTGGAGCAGGCGGACAAAGGTCTCCAGCGGCGTAGGCAGCACCAGCGCGCCATAGTGACTGGCCACTGCCTCCCAGCCGGCCAGCAGCAGAAACAGGCTGGCCAGTGCGCCCCAGCCGCTCCACAGATAGCCGGGCAGGCCGGCCAGCCAGCTGCGCAGGAGGCTCATGGCTGATCGCTGACTGGCGAGTAGAAGTCATCGGCCGGCAGTTTGCCGCCGATCAGCGCCGGATTCTTCTTCAGCAGCAGCTCGAACAGATACTCGACTTCCACCCGCGCGTCGGCGGCGGGCACGGCGTCCATCTGCGCCACGGCCAATGAGTCGGTTACCGCTTCGGCGCTGAGCATCGGCAGATGCTTGGCGACCAGCTGCCCGCAGCGTTCGGCGTTGGCGCTGCACCATTGCAGCGAGTCGGCGTAGGCCTGGGCAATCCGTGCGGCGATCTGCGGCTGGTCCTTCACGCTGGCCATCAGCGCGATGCCCGCCTGCGGGATGCGTGCTTCGCGTTGCAGCAGGCGGCCCCACTCCTGTTGCAGGTCGACACTGCGATACAGATCCGGCGCGACCAGTCCCAGCGGCCCTTCGCTGGCCTTGCGCAGGGCCATGGATATGGCCGGCTCGGCCAGCAGGGCATGGTCGGTACGACGCATCAGCAGCAGCTGCATGGCGTCGATCGGGGTGGCGACGTAGCGCAAACGCAGATCCTTGCGCACATCGATGCCGGCACGCTCGGCCAGCAGGCCGAATAGGATGTCCGGCATGTCGCCGCGGAACGGCATGGCGATTTCCTTGCCGCGCAGGTCGTCGAGGGTGCTCAGGCCCTGCTCGCGGGATACCAGCCAGAGCAAGCCCCAGGTCGAAACGTTGAGCATGCGCAGCTTGGCGCCGCGGTTGTACAGGTTGGCGGCGACGTTGACCGGCATGGCCAGCACGTCTGCCTGCTCGTTCAGCGCCAGCAGGCGCAGCTGGTCGGGATCGCGCCAGCTGACGAATTCCACCTTGTCCGCCAGGTCGTCCAGTGCGCCGGATTCGACCATGTGGATCAGCGGGTTCGATACCGACGAGGAAGGGCCGGCCAGGACCAGGCGCGGCAGCTTGTCCGCCAGCGCTGGTGCTCCAGCCGCCAGCAGAACGGCCATCAGTAGGTGGCGCAGCATCAGAAGCTCCCGCTCAGCGCGACGGTGATGCCGCGCCCGGATGCTTCCAGCTCGTTGCCGCTGATGCCGTCAGCCAGATGCTCGTGGTAGGTCTTGTCGAACAGGTTGCTAAGGCGCGCGTCGAGGTTGGCAGTCTGCAGCACGCCGATCTTGCCGAAGCCCCAGCCGAGGCTGGCATCGGCAGTAACGAAGCCTGCGGTACGGTCCTCGCCGCCGCGGGTGAACTCGGTCGCTACACGATCCTGCTCCGCGACGGCACGCAGCTGCGCATGCCAGTAGAGGCCGCGCTCGGCTGGCTGGCCGATGCCCAGGGTCAACTCGTGGGCTGGCATCTGGTGCAGTGGTTCGTCGTCCTGTTTGTTCTCGCCGCGCAGCCAGGTGAAGCTGCCGTCCACCACGAAGGCGCCGACACCCTTGCTGGCACTGCCTTCGAGGCCGTAGATCACCACTTTGTCGAGGTTCTCGGTGCGCTTGATCGGCAGCCCATTGGGCGCGTTGGTGCCGGTCACGCGGCCGGCGATGTAGTCGTCGATGCGGGTGTGGAAGGCCGCCAGCTGATAGGTGAAATCGCCATCGTTACCCTTGAGGCCAAGCTCGAAGCTGGTGGAACGCTCCGGGTCCAGCTGCGGGTTGCCGACGTGGAAGTAGCCGTCGCCGCGCGGCGCGTCGTCGTAGCGCTCGCGCATGTCGGCGGCGCGGTAGGCCTGGCCGACGTTGGCGTAGAGGTTGAGGGTGTCAGTCAGCGGATGCAGCGCGCCCAGCGACCACGACAGGTTGTGGTCGGTGCTGTCCAGGCCGCTGGTTGTAAATGAAGGACCGTTGCCCTTGGCTCGGGCGTCGGCGCTGACGCGGTCGTAGCGGGCGCCGGCCGTCAGGCGCGTCTGGCCGAGGTCGAATTCATCCTGCACGAACAGTCCGTAGGATTCGATCTCGGCATCCTTGAAGGGGTCGTTGCGCTGGTTGTTGTTGAAGGTCGGCGGGCCATCCACGTAGCGTTCCGGATCACCGGTCATCTTCCAGCCGTCGACGCCCACCGTCAGCAGGTGATCGGCGACAGGCACCACCCAGCTCGAGCGCAGCCCGTGGGTGATGAAGCTGACGTTGTTGCGTACGTAGTCGCGATCGAGCCGTTCGGAGTAGGCGCGGATCTCCCGGTAGACCTCCTGACGATAGAGATCGGTGGTCAGGGTGCCTTCACCGAGGCCGTTCTCCAGGCCGATCTGGAACAGCTCGCGCTGTTGTTCCGGCGAGTGGATGGTCGCGGTGCCGAGTGGCACAGGGATGCCGGCGCCACCCGGCTGGCCGCCGGTACGCGCGGAGCCCGGATACCAGACGTCACGATCAGTGTGGCGCTGGACGTTCAGATTGACGCTGATATCCTCGGCCAGGCGCTGCTTGTACTTGAGCAGCAGGGTATCGGAGCTGTAGCCGGTGTTCTCTTCGGTACCGTTGGGGCTCTTGTAGTCGTTGACCTTGCGCCCGGCAACGCCCAGCACCAGCGCATGATCGCTGCTGGAGTCGCGCAGCAGCGTAGCGCCGGTAAAGCCCTTGTCGACGCTGCTGGCGCTGGTGGAGAAACGTCCGCTGCGCTCGTCCTGCTCGGTGAAGCGTGCCTGCGGCGTGATCAGGTTGACCACCCCGCCCATGGCCCCGCTGCCGTACAGCACCGAGCCCGGCCCCTTGACCACCTCGGCGCGCTCCAGCAGGCCGAGATCGAGCATGGAGGCCAGCGAGCCCTGCGGCTGGCCGGAGTTGACCCGTACGCCGTCGACCATCAGCACCACGCTTTCCTTCTTCATACCGCGTAGCACCGGGTTCTGGCCCCAAGCGCCGTCGCTGTGCACGGCCAGGCCCGGCTTGCCGCGGAACAGGCTGCCGGCCGGCGCTGCCGATTCAGTTGGCTGTGCCTGCAGGACCTCGATGGCTTGCGGAATGTCCTGCGTTGCGGCCTCGTAGCCCTTGGCGGTGACGACCGTTTCCTGCAACTCCAGGGGCGCGGCGAGTGCGGAAGAGGTGCTGACGGCTAGGCAGGCCAGGGCGAGCGGGTGAAGGCGAAGAATCATCGAGCGGCTCCCAGGTGGTTCGTCGGCTGCGAAACCGACTGGATGGGAGCGATTCTCGTTTAGTTGATAATAATTATCATTTGATCGGGATCAAGTTTGCCACTCGCCGCCTTATTGTTGCCAGTCGCAAAAGCAGGCCACGGCCAGCGAATGCGTGGCGCGCACCTTGCGCCCGGCGAGTACCGCATCGAGGATTGGCTCGACGAAGCTGTTGTCCGAGCTGCACACAGCGCCCTCGCTGTAAGGCCCGATATAGACCAGCTCACCGCTCTGGTCCCAGATGCCCACGGCAGGACTGGCCGGCAGTTGCTCGGAGCCGGGCAGGGTGCCAAGGGGTCTGAGCGACGCCAGCGGCTGCGGCAGGCGGCCCTTACTGCCCGGCTTGCGTACTTCGTAGAACTCGACGGGCCGCCCGGCGAAGCGCTTCAGCAGCTCTTCCAGATGCTGCTGGTTGCCGACGTTGCACGGACAGCTCGGGTCCCAGAAATGTACGAAACGCACCGGCCCAGGGCCCTGCAGGTCCGCCGGCAGACGCAACGCGTCGCCGGAGAACAGCTCGGCGCGCTCGCCGTCGAAGGTGCGCAGGTAGCGCGCCTCGAACCACCAGAACGCAGCCAGCATGGCGCCGCCCCAGAGCAGGGCGATCAGGGCGGCGATCAGGTATTTGCGACGAGCACTCATGGCAGGCTCCGATGTGGGTGCGCAAGCTTGCCATGACGCGGCGCAGAGCTGAATATCCCGGGTCCCAACCGCTTAAAGAAAGTCCATGCCTTCGCGTATCCAGCCTGATCGACTGCGCAACAGTCTGCCTGCCCTGGCGGATGCAGCTGACATCTCCGCCGAAACGCTGCACTACCAGGCTTACTACGGCCTGGACATGCCGCACCGGCGCAATGTGCAGCGCCGCCTGGGGCGCTTTCGCGTGCACGATTATGACGTGGTTGCGCAGGCCTGGTGGCCCGAACAGCCTCACGCCAGCCTGCTGATCCTGCATGGCTACTACGACCATATGGGCCTGTACCGGCATGTGGTCGATTGGGGGCTGGAGATGGGTTTCGCCGTGCTCGCCTGCGACCTGCCGGGCCACGGTCTGTCCAGCGGTCCGCGGGCCAGCATCAACGAGTTCGATGAATACCAGGCGGTACTCAGCGGGCTGTTCGAACAGGCGCGTCAGCTCGATCTGCCACGACCCTGGCATCTGCTCGGGCAGAGCACCGGCGGTGCCATCGCGCTGGATCACCTGCTGCACCAGGCCGACAACCCGGATCTGGGCCGCACCATCCTGCTGGCGCCGTTGATTCGGCCGCGTGCCTGGTTGCGCTCGCGCATCAGCTACGAATTGCTGCGACGCTTCGTACAGCAGATACCGCGCACGTTCAGCGAGAATTCCGGCGATCCGAGCTTTCTGGAATTCGTTCAGAGCCAGGATCCGCTGCAGCCGGACATCCTGCCCACGGCCTGGGTCGGCGCGCTGTCACGCTGGATTCCGCGTATTGAAGGGGCGGCGGGCAGCAGGCACTCGCCGCTGATCATCCAGGGCGAGGCGGACATGACGGTGGACTGGCAGTACAACCTGCCGATCCTCGAACGCAAGTTCGCTGGCGCCGAGGTTCTGCGTCTGCCCGAGGCGCGCCACCATCTGGTGAACGAGCGCGAGGAGCTGCGCCGTGCCTACTTCGATTTCCTGCGCGAGCGGCTGAAGTAGCGCCGCTCAGATACCCTGCTGCGGCTCCAGATCAGCGCCGCTCATGCCCACCGCCAGCCCGGCTCGCAGCGCCTGCAGCGCAGCCTGATAGTAGGCTTTGCCTGCGTCCGATTGGGCGAACTGCACGTATTCTTCCAGCTCGGCATCGGACAGATCGCGATAGACGAAAAGCAGCGTGTTGTCGAGATCGGCCTCGATCTGCTCGATCATCCGCTTGCGTTGGCTGCTCAACAGGCTCTGCGCCTGATTGCCACCGAGCAGGCCGGGAATCATCTGGCTCAGGCTGTCGGCGGCGACACCGGCCAGCGCCAGACTGACCTCCGCCCCGGCCTCGCTGGCCGGGATGGCCTGGGCCAGATGGCGAATCAGCAGCTGACGGTTGCTTTCGGCCGTCACCCGCGGCAAGCCGTTGGTATGGCGCGCCAGCTGCTCGCGGCGTGCCGCCAGCACTTCGGCAGAGACGATCTTGCGGCCGAGCGTCGACTGGAAGAACTCCAGCGCCGGTTGCGGCTGCGGCAGATGCTCGCGCAGCGCCTGCTGTGCACGCTGGTCGATGGCATGGGCGGCGAAGCGGCGGTTGCTATTGGTCACCAGCGCCTGGAATACCGCTGGCGGCAGGGTGTCCTTGTAGCGCTGCTGGGCGGCGGTCAGCGCATCGGCGAAATTGGCCTGCTGTTCGGTCCAGCCAGCGGTTTCGTACAGCTCTTGATAGGTGTCGGCGAAGCTGGCGAAGCTGAAGGTCAGCAGTACACAGGCTAAAAGGGCGCGCATGGAAGCTCCTGTCTGGCGGGCGGTTCATTTTCGGTGCCCCGACGCATGCTTGTCGAGGCGCGCGAGCGCTGCTGCGATATGGCGCAGTGCCTTGGCTTGTAGCGGAGTCTCTACAGCCCCTAGACTCGTTCAGTATCCCTTCGGAGTCACTTCCTTGCAGTTTTCTTCGATCATCGATGACCTGGCCGAGCGCGGCTGGTCGCTGCAGAGTTCTTTTCTTCCCAGTGATGTGACCCACAAGCTGGCCGACGAGTGCCGCAGGCGCGAGGCCGAGGGTGCCCTGGCACCGGCCGGCGTAGGCCGCGGCGAGGCGCAGGCGGTGCGCGAAGGCATTCGCAGCGACCATATCCAGTGGTTGGAGCCTGGCCAGGCGGCGGTCTGCGATCAGTATCTCGGGGTGATGGACGAGTTGCGTCAGCAGCTCAACCGCGAGCTGTATCTCGGCCTGGAAGAGTTCGAATGCCATTTCGCCTTCTACCCGCCCGGCGCCTTCTACCAGACCCATCTGGACCGCTTTCGCGACGATGACAGCCGTTCGGTGACCGCGGTGCTCTACCTCAACCCGGGCTGGCAGGCGGCCCATGCCGGCGAGTTGCGCATGCACATGCCCGATGGCTCGCAGCTGGACGTACCGCCGCTGGCCGGCAATCTGGTGATGTTTCTCTCCGGCGATTTTCCTCACGAGGTGCTGGTCACCCAGGCTGATCGCCTGTCCCTGACCGGCTGGTTCCGCCGGCGCCCGGCGGACGTTCTCGCCCTCTGACGCACCTGTTCTCCAGGCGAAAAAAAGCCCGGCACGGGCCGGGCTAAAGGGAAGTAATTGCTCCGCGCTACATGCCAAGCATGTTTGGCAGCGCCAGCGAAATCGACGGCACGTAGGTGATGATCACCAGGAAGCTCAGCATCAGCGCCAGCCATGGCAGCACTGCACGGATCACCTGGGTCACCGGCATGCCCGTTACCGCCGAGGCGACGAACAGGTTCAAGCCCACCGGTGGCGTGATCAAGCCGATCTCCATGTTGACCACCATGATGATGCCCAGGTGGATCGGGTCGATGCCCAACTGAATGGCGATCGGGAACAGGATCGGCGCGAGGATCAGGATGATCGCCGATGGCTCCATGAAGGCACCGGCGATCAGCAGCACGATGTTCACCACCAGCAGGAACATCCACGGCTGCAGGCCGGCCTCGATGACCCAGGCGGTAATCGCCTGCGGAATCTGTTCGGTGGTCAGCACGTGGGCGAACAGCATGGCGTTGGCGATGATGAACATCAGCATGATCGACAGCTTGCCGGATTCCAGCAGCACCTTCGGGCAGTCGCGCAGGGAGATGTCCTTGTAGACGAATAGCGCGACGAAGGCCGAATACACCGCCGCCACCGCCGCCGCTTCGGTCGGGGTGAACATGCCGGAGTAGATACCGCCGAGGATGATCACCATCAGCAGCAGGCCCCAGATCGCCTTGCGTGCAGCGGACAGCCACTCGCGGAAGGTCGCGCGCGGCAGGGCCGGCAGGTTCTTTTTCACTGCGATGATGTAGATCGCGATCATCAGCGCGCCGCCGAGCAGGATGCCTGGCACAACACCGGCCATGAACAGCTTGCCCACCGACGTCTCGGTTGCGGCGGCGTAGACCACCATGACCACCGACGGTGGAATCAGGATGCCCAGCGTACCGGCGTTACAGACGATGCCGGCACCGAACGCCTGCGGGTAACCGGAGCGCACCATGCCGGCGATGGCAATGGAGCCGACCGCGGCTACGGTGGCTGGCGACGAACCGGAGAGTGCGGCGAACAGCATGCATGCCAGTACCGCGCCGATCGCCAGGCCGCCACGGATGTGGCCGACGCAGGCGTTGGCGAAGTCGATCAGGCGCCGCGCCACACCGCCGGTGGTCATGAAGGCACCGGCGAGAAGGAAGAACGGGATGGCCAGCAGGGTGTAGTGCTCGGAGGTCTCGAACAGCTTGATTGCCAGCGAGCGCACCGAGTCCTGGCTGAAGATCATGATGGTCAGCGAACCGGCCAGGCCGAGGGATACGGCCACCGGCACGCCGATGAACATCAGCACGAAGAGGGCGACGAACAGGAACAGAATGGTCATTACTTGGGCTCCTCTTCGCCGTGCTTGAGCGCATCGGCCGCTTCATCGGCGAGGCCGAGGCCGGTCTGCTCGTTGCGCAGGATACGCACGAAGATTTCGGCGAAACGGATGAACACCATGGCGAAGCCGAACGGCACGATCATGCCGATATGCCATTGCTTGACGCCGATGTGGCCCAGATCTTCCGCGCCGATGTTGGCGATGAACAGGGTCTGGATCCATTCGAAACTGGCCACGGTCAGCAGGCCGGCATAGCCCAGGCAGAGCAGGCAGGCGATGATGCCGATGATGCGCTGGATGTGTCGCGGTGCCAGCTTGACCAGTGCATCGACACCGATGTGGCCAGCGGTGCGCACGCCATAGGCGAGGCCGGAGAAGATCAGCCAGGCGAACAGCGCCTTGGTCAGCGCGGTGCTCCAGGTCATGGCCTGGGCCAGGCCGATGATGAAATCACCGATGGCGAACCAGAAGTCGGCGCTGCCTTCGAACCGGTCGCCCAGGTTGTAGAAGAGCGTGTAAAGATTGTTGAGGATCACGTAGACGAAGGTCACCAGTGTCATGGCGGCCAACAGAAAGGCGATAAAACCTTCCTCGAAGTGGTCCCAGACGCGCCAGAGGGCGTTCATGGATGACATCTCCCGATGGACTGCTGTTGTGCGAAGGCAGCACGAGGTGCGCCGTGAACCAGCCGGGGCGGGCTGGCAGACAGAGCAATGAAAAACTCTTGTTGTCACTGTCGAAGCGGCGTAGCCGGGGGATCACCTTGGCCTGGCCTGTCTGCCCTTGGTGCGGGCTTCGCCTTCGTCAGCTGCTATGTTTTTTCACTGAGCTGTCGGGTGTTTCGGGTGGTGCAGCAAAGGGGCGGAGTACCCGCCCCTCGGCAAGGCTTAGTTAGCCTGGTTGGCTGCTTCGGCGGCCTTGATCAGGTCAGCACCGATCTCGCCTTCGAACTTCTTCCAGACCGGCTTCATGGCTTCACGCCACATTTCGCGCTGCTCCGGAGTCAGGTTGATGATCTCGGTGGTGCCAGCGTCGACGATGCGCTGCTTGTCGGCCTGGTTCAGCTCGTCAGCCTGCTTGTTCACCGCGACGGTCACTTCGTTCAGGATGCTTTCCAGCTCGCTGCGAACGTCAGCCGGCAGACCGTTCCAGAACTTGGTGTTGGTGATCACCATGTAGTCCAGCAGGCCGTGGTTGGACTCGGTGATGTACTTCTGCACTTCGTGCATCTTCTGCGAGTAGATGTTCGAGTAGGGGTTCTCGGCACCATTCACCACGCCAGTCTGCAGGCCCTGGTAGACCTCGGCGAAGCTCATCTTGCGCGGGTTGGCGCGCACGGCCTTGAACTGCTCGTCCAGTACGGCGGAAGCCTGTACGCGGAATTTCAGACCACGGGCATCCTTCGGCTCGCGCAGCGGCTTGTTGGCCGACAGCTGCTTCATGCCGTTGTGCCAGTAGCCCAGACCGGTGATGTTCTTGTCTTCCATGGAGCGCAGCAGGCTCTGGCCGGCTTCGCCTTTCTGGAAGCGGTCGACTGCCGCGATATCGTCGAACAGGAACGGCAGGTCATAAACCTGAACGCCCTTGGAGTAGTGTTCGAACTTGGCCAGCGACGGTGCGATCAGCTGAACGTCGCCCAGCAGCAGGGCTTCCATTTCCTTGCCATCGCCGAACAGCGAGGAGTTCGGGTAAACCTGTACCTCGACCTTGCCGGCCAGACGCTCTTCCACCAGTTTCTTGAACATCAGCGCGCCCTGGCCTTTCGGCGTGTTCTCGGCGACGACGTGGGAGAACTTGATGGTGATCGGGTCAGCCGCGTGGGCCAGACCGGCGATGCTCAGCGACAGGGCGCATGCCAGCGCCTTGGCAGTCAGTTTGAACATTGATGTTTCCTCTTGTTGTGGGTGGGAGGCCGCAGGGCATCCCGGCAGTAACCAGCTGGGCAAGTCTAGGCGCAATGTCCAGGTTGCGATGGGTGATCGCCACTCGTTCCGTCCGGTTCATTGAGTTTCAGGAGCAATGCCTGTGCCAACCGCCGGCAGAGCAACCTGTGGGCAGGGAGTTTACCCAGCAACAGATGAAGGTTTGAATGGCAGATTGCCAACAAGCGCGTCTAGGTCGCACCTTTGCGGGGTTCACCCTGCGCGGGAGGGGTACGCCAGAGGCCGGCGCAGGACGCGGCAGCCAGATGCTCTAGCCGAGGATCTAAATGGCGGGTTTCCGCCATCTAGTCGTTTTCATCCGGCGAGCTTCCGCCAGCATCGCTGAAATTCAGGCCGTGTTTGCGCAGCTTGTCATGCAGCGTCTTGCGCGGCACGCCGAGCGCCTCGGCGACGCTGCGCAGCGAGCCGTGGGGACGGTTCAACTCGGCGGCGATCAGTGCGCGCTCGAACGCCTCGACCTGTTCGCTCAGGTTGCCAGTGCTGGCAACACTGCTGGTCGGTTCGGCGCCTGGCTGATCCAGCCCGAGACCGAGACCCAGGGCGAAGCGCTCGGCAGTATTCTGCAGCTCGCGCACGTTGCCCGGCCAGGCGTGGCGCAGCAGGGCAGCCCGCTGTTCCGGCTGCAGTTCGCGGATCGGCAGGCCGTGGCGCTGGGCACCCGCCTCGGCAAAGTGCTGGAACAGCAGGAGGATGTCCTCGTTGCGCTCGCGCAGCGGCGGAATTCCCAGCGGTGCCACGTTGAGGCGGTAGTACAGGTCAGCGCGGAACCGACCCTGGTCGGCGGCCACGCGCAGATCCTCCTTGGTTGCCGCGATGACGCGAATGTCCAGCGCGATCGACTGGTTGCCGCCGAGCCGTTCGACCACCCGCTCCTGCAGCAGCCGCAGCAGCTTGACCTGCACGTCCAGGCTCATGCTCTCGATCTCGTCGAGGAACAGCGTGCCGCCGTTGGCGAACTCGAACTTGCCGATGCGCCGTTTCTGCGCGCCGGTGAAGGCACCGGGCTCGTGGCCGAACAGCTCGCTTTCCACCACCGACTCGGCCAGCGCACCGGCGTTGATCGCGACGAACGGACCGTTTCGCCGGTTGGAGAGGTCATGCAGGGCGCGCGCCACCACCTCCTTGCCGGCGCCGGTCTCGCCGAGGATCAGCACGTCGGCCTGGGTTCCAGCCAACGCGCCGATCTGCTCGCGCAGGCGCAGCATCGCCTTGGATTGGCCGAGCAGGCGCGCCGACAGCTGCTGACGGTCGGCCAGCGCCAGGCGCAGCGAGCGGTTGTCCAGGACCAGTTGGCGCAGCGCCAGAGCACGGCGCACGCTGTCCAGCAGCGCCTCGCTGGGGAAGGGTTTTTCCAGAAAATCGTAGGCGCCAGCGCGCATGGCCTGCACCGCCAGCTGGATATCGCCATGCCCGGTGATCAGGATCACCGGCAGCTCGCTGTCGCGTGCGCGCAGTTGCTGCAGCAGTTCCAGACCGTCGATTCCCGGCATGCGGATGTCGCTGACCACCACTCCCGGCCAGTCGGCCGGCAGGCGCGCGGCCAGCTCACGAGCGTCGCCCAGGCTGGCCACTTTGAGCCCTGCGAGGTCGAGTGTCTGGCTCAGCGCCTGGCGCAGGTGCGGATCGTCGTCGATCAACAGCACCTGGGTCTGGGCGCTGATCGAATGCTCGCTGCTCATTGAAAATGGTCCTCGGTGGGGAAGGCGATGCCCGGTTCGGCACTGCGCAGAAACAGGCCAAGCTGTGCGCCGCCCTCGGGATGGTTGCTCATGCGCAGCTCGCCGCCAAGGGCGCGGGTGAGGGTATCGCAGATTGCCAGACCCAACCCCAGGCCCTGGGCGCTGGTCTTGGTGGTGAAGAACGGTTCGCGGGCGCGCTGCAGTGCTTCATCGCTGAAGCCGGGGCCGTTGTCGCGCAGGCTGAGCAGCACGCCGTCGCCCTGCTGTTCGGCGCGTAACCAGATGCGCCGCGGCGGTGGTCGCTCGGTCAGTGCGTCGAGGGCGTTGGCCAGGAGGTTGGCGAGAATCTGCCGCAGCCGGGTTTCGCCAGCCTGCACCCACAGCGTCGCCTCCGGCAGATCGCGGATCAGCTCGACGCCCATGGCCTGCCGACGCTTGGCCAGTAGCGCGAGGGCATCATCCAGCGCCGGCTGCAGCGCCACCCGCTCCGGCGCATGCTGATCACGGCGGGCAAAGGCGCGCAGGTGGGCGATGATCGAGGCCATGCGCGCGGTCAGTTCGCTGATCAGTCGCAGGTTGTCGCGTGCTTCGGCGTTGCGCTGGTGGTCGAGCAGCACCCCGGCGTTATCGGCATAGCTGCGGATCGCCGCCAGCGGTTGGTTGAGTTCGTGGCTGATGCTCGCCGACATAGTGCCCAGCGCCGACAGCTTGCCGGCTTGCAGCAGCTCGTCCTGCGCGCGGACCAGTTCCTGCTGGGCCTGCTCGCGCTCGAGCACCTCGACCTTGAGCCGGCTGTTCAGCGCCTCCAGATCACGGGTGCGTTCCAGCACGCGCTGTTCCAGCTGCTGGCGCGCCTGGGCATCCAGCGCCAGCCGTTCGAGGAAATGCCGGCGGCGCTGCATCAGCAGGCCGAGCCAGAGCAGCAGCGCCAGCAGCGTCGCGGCACCAATGGCGACCACAGTGCGTACCGGGCGCTCGACCAGGTTGACCGGGGCGAGGATGCGTACCGTCCAGCCGGTTTCCTTGAGCTCACGGCTCTGGATCAGCCAGGCATTGATGTTCAGGGTCAGGTCCTGTGGGTACAGGGTGGGATAGGGCTGATCGAAGGCGATCTGCTCGCGTTCGTCGACGCCCAGCCCGCGGGTTGCGCGAAATCGCCATTCCGGACGCGAGGTGAGGATCACCACACCGAAGTTGTCGGTCACCAGCAGCTGCTCGGGCGTGCTGCCCCAGAGCGTCTCGGTGTGGTCGAGATCGACCTTGACCACCAGCACACCGAGCACCTGGTCGCCATCGCGTACCGCCGCGCCGAAGTAGTAGCCGCGCTTGCCGGAGGTGGTGCCGAGGCCGAAGAAGCGGCCGAGGCGCCCTTCCATGGCCTGGCGGAAGTAGGGGCGGAAGGCGAAATTGCGATCGACGAAACTGTCTTCCTCGTCCCAGTTGGAAGCGGCGAGGGTGTTGCCGTCGGTTCCCATGAGGTAGATCACATCGGCACCGGTCTGGTTGCGCAGGCGCTTAAGCAGCCGGTTGGCGTTGTCGCGCACCTGGGGCGAGTCCTGCTGTAGCACGGCGCGCAGGGCCGGCAAGTCGCCGAGGATGCGCGGCAGCACTTCATAGCGATTCAATGTGCCGAGCAGGTTGGCGACGTACAGATCCAGGGTCTGGCGGTTCTGTTCGGTCAGCTCGTTGCGGTAATAGCGCTCGGCGAGTTGCTGCAGCGGCCAGAGCAGAGGCGCCAGCAGCAAGGCCAGAACGGCGAGGTTGCGCCAGCGAGGGCGACGGTGAGGTTGCAGTGCGGTCATGCGTGGGCGCCTGGGTGTCCGGCGCATTATGCACGCAGAGCGTGCCGGCGTTCAGCGTCGATAGCGCTGGCCGGTCAGGCGGAACCTCTGATTGGACCTCTCAGGGCGCAGCCACCGCCAGCCAGCTCAGCGGCCGACTGTGGCAGTCCGGGGCGCGCTTGCGGCAGCCTGCTCATCGCTCTGAACAAGGCATTCATGCAGAGCGGTTTCCCAGTCCGGCAGATGGATGCCCCAGTCATGCTGCAGTCGCGCGCAATTGAGCCGCGAATTCAGCGGGCGCTGCGCAGCGGTCGGGTAATCCTTGGACAGGATCGGGGTGATCTCGGCGCGCAAGCGGCCCTGCTGGCGCAGGTGCTCGGCGATGCTGCAGGCGAAGCCGTACCAGGAGGTTTCGCCGCCCGCAGTGAGGTGGTAAAGGCCACTTGGACCGGCTTCGCCAGCGCTGCGCTTGCGCACCATTTCCGCGGTGGTGCGGGCGATGGTCGCGGCCCAGGTCGGCGCGCCGATCTCGTCGCTGACCACCGACAACGCATCGCGCTCCTGCAGCAGACGCTGCATGGTCAGCAGGAAATTCTTGCCGTGTTGTGAATAGACCCAGCTGGTGCGCAGGATCAGGTATTCCCCTCCGACCGCCTGAATCGCCTGTTCCCCGGCCAGCTTGCTGGCGCCATAGACGCTCAGCGGCTGCGGCACGTCGGCTTCGCTATAGGGTTCGTCCTTGCGGCCGTCGAACACGTAGTCGGTGGAGTAATGGATCAGCGGCACACCAAGGCGCGCAGCCTCTTCGGCGAGTACCTGCGGCCCGCGAGCGTTGACCGCAAAGGCCAGCTCACGATGGGTTTCCGCCGGGTCAACGGCGGTGTAGGCGGCCGCATTGATGATCAGGTCCGGCCGCAACAGGCGCACCTGCTCACGGACCTGGTGTGGATCGGACAGGTCCAGCGCGTTGTGCCCAAGGGCCAGCAGTTTGCCGGCGCCAGCCAGTTCCAACTGCAGCTCGCGGGCAAGCTGCCCCTGGCTGCCGGTGATCAGGATCTTCATGGGAACAGCTCCGCGTCGCTGAGGCGCTTGCCAGCCTGGTCCTTGGCGGACAGTTGTGGCGGCTCGTCGAACGGCCATTCGATGCCGAGCTCCGGATCGTTCCACAACAGGCTGCGCTCGTGCTCCGGCGCGTAGTAGTCGGTAGTCTTGTAGAGGAATTCGGCGCTCTCGCTGAGCACCACGAAACCGTGTGCGAAGCCTTCGGGTATCCACAACTGGCGCTGGTTCTGCGCGCTCAGGTGAGTGCCGAACCAGCGGCCGAAGCTTGGCGAGCTCTTGCGCAGGTCGACGGCTACGTCGAACACCTCGCCGGCCACCACGCGCACCAGTTTTCCCTGCGGCTGCTGGATCTGGTAATGCAGGCCGCGCAGCACGCCGCGCTGGGACTTGGAGTGGTTGTCCTGGACGAACTGGCGCTTGAGCCCCGTGGCCGCTTCGAAAGCGGCCGCGTTGAAGCTCTCGTAGAAGAAACCGCGTTCGTCGCCGAAGACCTTGGGCTCGATGATCAGTACGTCGGGAATGCTGGTTTCGATGACCTTCATGCGTCTTCACCCGCCAGCTTGAACAGGTACTGGCCGTAGCCGGTCTTGCCCAGGGCGTCGGCGCGGCGCAACAGCTGCTCGCGGTCGATCCACTTGTTCTGGTAGGCGATCTCCTCCAGACAGGCGACCTTCAGACCCTGGCGGTGCTCGATGGTCTGCACGTACTGCGAGGCTTCCAGCAGGCTGTCGTGGGTACCGGTGTCGAGCCAGGCGAAGCCACGGCCGAAGCGTTCGACATTGAGATCGCCGCGCTCGAGGTAGGCCATGTTGACGTCGGTGATCTCCAGCTCGCCGCGTGGCGAGGGCTTGATCGACTTGGCGATCTCGATCACGTCGTTGTCGTAGAAGTACAGGCCGGTGACCGCGTAGCTGGACTTGGGCTTCTTCGGCTTCTCTTCGATGGACAGCGCCTTGCCGTTCTCGTCGAAGTCGATCACGCCGAAGCGCTCCGGGTCCTTGACCCAGTAGCCGAACACGGTGGCACCGCTTGGCTGGGCTGCGGCGCGCTGCAGCTTCTCGGTGAAGTGCTGACCGTGGAAGATGTTGTCGCCGAGGATCAGGCACACCGAATCGTCACCGATGAACTCTTCACCGATCAGGAAGGCCTGCGCCAGGCCATCCGGCGAGGGCTGCTCGGCATAGCTGAAGTTGACGCCGAACTGGCTGCCGTCGCCCAGCAGGTTCTTGTACTGCGGCAGATCCTGCGGCGTGGAAATGACCAGGATGTCGCGGATGCCCGCAAGCATCAGCACCGAAATCGGGTAGTAGGCCATCGGCTTGTCGTAGATCGGCAGGAGCTGCTTGGATACGCCAAGGGTGATGGGGTGCAGACGGGTGCCGGAGCCTCCGGCGAGGATGATTCCTTTCATGCGTTCTCCAGGGCGCCGAGGCGCTCGCGTTGATAGCTGCCGTCCTGAACGCGACGGCACCATTCGAGGTTGTCCAGATACCACTGCACGGTCTTGCGCAGGCCGGTCTGGAAGGTTTCCTGCGGCACCCAGCCGAGCTCGCGCTCGATCTTGCTGGCGTCGATGGCGTAGCGCAGGTCGTGGCCCGGGCGATCCTTGACGAAGGTGATCAGGTCTTCATAGCGCGCAAGCCCGGCGGGCTTGTTCGGTGCCAGCTCTTCCAGCAGCGCGCAGATGCCGCGCACCACCTCGATGTTCTTCTGTTCGTTATGGCCGCCGATGTTGTAGGTCTCGCCGACCTTGCCTTCGCTGACCACCTTGAACAGTGCGCGGGCGTGGTCCTCGACGAACAGCCAGTCGCGGATCTGCGATCCGTCGCCATAGACCGGCAGCGGCTTGCCATCGAGGGCGTTGAGGATCACCAGCGGGATCAGCTTCTCCGGGAAGTGGAACGGCCCGTAGTTGTTCGAGCAGTTGGTGATCAGCACCGGCAGGCCGTAGGTACGCTGCCAGGCTCGCACCAGGTGGTCCGACGAGGCCTTGCTGGCCGAATAGGGCGAGCTGGGCGCGTAGGGTGTGGTCTCGGTGAACAGGTCGTCGACACCATGCAGGTCGCCGTAGACCTCATCGGTGGAGATGTGATGAAAGCGGAAGGCCTCGCGACGCTCGACCGGCAGGCTCTGCCAGTAGGCGCGGGTGGCCTCGAGCAGCTGATAGGTGCCGACGATGTTGGTCTGGATGAATTCGGCCGGGCCGTCGATGGAGCGGTCGACATGGGACTCGGCGGCCAGATGCATGATGGCGTCCGGCTGGAACTCCAGCAGCGCCTCGCTGACCCGCTCACGATCGGCGATGTCGGCCTGGAGGAACTGATAGCGCGGGTTGTCTTCCACGGCTGCCAGCGACTCCAGGTTGCCGGCATAGGTCAGTTTGTCCAGGTTGAGCACGCTGTGCTCGGTATCGAGAATGAGGTGGCGGATCAGTGCGGAGCCGATGAATCCGGCTCCACCGGTAACGAGAATGCGCATAGTGATGGGGCTTCCTTGGCGCGCTGTCGAGCGTCAGGCTCTTAGCATGTCGGCACGATAGACCGGCCTTCGATACAAAAATTCCCGAGCGCTTTGGGGTGTTGGGTAACCATCTGGTTACCGACACACGTTCAGCACGCCGGCGTGCCGCTAGAACGCTCGGAGGTAGAGAGGCCGGTTCGCTGTTGATGAACCTGGCAGGCTACACCGACGCTAGCGCAACGACACCCGCAGCCGCGACAGCGCGCCAAGAAAGAACACCGTGCCGATCACGCCCAGGGCGAGCAGCTGCGGCCAGACGATGGAAGGGCCGGCGCTGCGGAACAGGATCGCCTGGGCCAGTTCGACGAAATGCGTGGTCGGCGCCACCAGCATGATGTTCTGCACCAGCTCCGGCATGCTCTCGCGTGGCGTCACCCCGCCGGAGAGGATCTGCAGCGGGATCAGCGTGAGAATCACCAAGAGGCCCAGCTGCGGCATGGAACGCGCCACGGTGCCGAAGAAGATGCCCATCGAGGTGGCGGCGAACAGGTGCAGCGCCGCACCGCCGGCGAACAGCCACAGCGAGCCCTGGATCGGGATGTCCAGCCAGCCCTCGACGACGAAGCGCAGGGCGAACGCCGCTGCCGCCAGCACCACCAGGCCCATGGCCCAGACCTTGCCGACCATGATCTCGAACGGCGTCACCGGCATCACCAGGAGGTGCTCGATGGTGCCGTGCTCGCGCTCGCGGATCAGCGCCGCACCGGTGAGGATGATCGCCAGCATGGTGATCTGGTTGATCACCTCGTTCACCGCGCCGAACCAGGCGCGGCTGAGGTTGGGGTTGAACGCCGTGCGCACTACCGCCTCGACGGGCAGCGCGTCACTGCTGCGATAGCGGCGAACGAATTCGGCGGTCTCGCTGGCGATGATCTGCTGAATGTGCCCGGCGCCGGTGAAGGCCTGGCTGACCTGGGTGGCATCGACGTTGAGCTGGATGGTCGGCTGGCGGCCGGCGAGCAGGTCCTGCTGGAAACGCGGCGGGATGTTCAGGGTGAAGGTGTAGAGGCCATCGTCCATGCCGCTGTCCATCTCCTGCAGGCTGATGGCCTTCGGCTCGATGAAATAGGGCAGCTGGAAGGCATTGATGATGCGCAGCGAGGCCTGCGAGCGGTCCTCGTCGACCACCGCGATGCTGGCGCGGTGCGGCGCCTCGGGAATCGCCGTGGCGCCTTCGTAGATGGCCAGGGTGAACGAATAGATGATCAGCACCAGCATCGCCGGGTCGCGGTAGAGGCTGCGCAACTCCTTGAGGCCGAGCTGGAAGATGTTGCCGAGCTTGCGTCGCAGGCCGCCCATGTCATTTCTCCTGCTTGCGCAGGCCGGCGACGCTGAGCAGGGTCAGCAGCGGAATGGCCAGCAGCATGGGAATGAAATAGGGATACAGCTCGGCCAGCCCGAGCGCCTTGGAGAATACCCCGCGGCTGATGATCAGGAAGTGGCTGGTCGGGTAGAGCTTGCCGATGAAGGCGCCGGCGCCCTCCATCGCCGAAACCGGGTGGATCAGTCCGGAGAACTGGATGGCCGGCAGCAGGGTGACGATGGTGGTGCCGAAGATCGCCGCGATCTGGCTATTGAGGATCGATGACATCAGCAGGCCCAGGCCGGTGGCGCAGGTCACGTAGAGCAGCGCGCCAAGGCAGAGGGTGAGGATGCTGCCCTTGATCGGAATACCGAAGACGAACACCGCCAGCAGCGCCAGGGTGGCGAAATTGAACATGCCCAGGGCGATATAGGGCAGCTGCTTGCCGAGCAGGAATTCCAGGCGGGTGGTCGGCGTGACGTAGAAATTGGTGATCGAGCCCAGTTCCTTTTCGCGCACCACGCCGAGGGCGGTGAGCATCGCCGGGATCATCATCAGCAGCAGCGGGATCATCGCCGGTGCCATGGCTGGCAGGCTCTGCACGTCCGGGTTGTAGCGATAACGAATGGCCACGTCAGCCGGTGCCAGCTGGCCGTCGACGCCCGCCTCGCGGGCCAGCTGCTGCAGGTAGTTGAGGTGGATGCCCTGCACATAGCCCTTGATGGTGTCGGCGCGCATCGGCATGGCGCCATCGATCCAGAACGCGACTTGCGGCACCGCGCCGCGCTTGAGGTCGCGGCCGAAATTCGGCGGAATCTCCACCGCCAGGCTGATGTCGTTGCTGCGCATGCGCTGGTCCAGCTCGGCATGGTTGGCCAGCGGCGCCTGCTCGATGAAGTAGCGCGAGCCGGCCATGTTCAGCAGGTAGTGCTGGCTGGTGGTGGTCTGGTCGCGGTCGAGCACGGCGTAGGTCAGGTTCTCGACGTCGAAGCTGACCCCGTAGCCCATGATGAACATCAGCAGCACGCTGCCGAGCATCGCCAGCGTCGCGCGGATCGGGTCGCGGCGCAGCTCCACGGCCTCGCGGCGGGTGTAGCTGAGCAGGCGGCGCAGGCTGAAGCGGGCCTGACGGCCATTGTTGCCGGCCGGTTGGATCGGGTTGCGCGTCGCGGCAGGAGGCGCTGCTGGCTGTTCGGCGGCATGTGCGGCGGCGGCTTCCTCCAGGTAGGCGATAAAGGTCTGTTCCAGCGTCGGCAGGCCGCGCTTGGCCATCAGCGCCTGCGGCGTGTCGCTGTCGAGCACGCGCCCGGCGTGCATCAGCGAGATGCGATCGCAGCGCAGCGCCTCGTTCATGAAGTGGGTGGAGATGAAGATGGTCACGCCGTCTTCGCGCGACAGCTGCACCAAGAGCTCCCAGAAGCCGTCGCGGGCTACCGGATCGACCCCGGAGGTGGGCTCGTCGAGGATGAGGATTTCGGGGTTGTGGATCACCGCCACCGCCAGCGACAGGCGCTGGCGCACGCCCAGCGGCAGGCTGCTGGGTAGGCTTTCGGCATCGCCGGTGAGGTCGAAGCGGGTGAGCATCTCCTGCACGCGCGGCCCGCGTCGTTCGGCCGGCAGGTGGAACAGTCGTGCATGCAGGTCGAGGTTCTGCCGCACCGTCAGCTCGCTGTACAGCGAGAATGCCTGGGACATGTAGCCGACCCGCTGACGGGTCTGCATGTCGTGCGGGTCCACCGGTTTGCCGAACAGCAGGGCGTCGCCCTCGCTGGCTGGCAGCAGGCCGGTGAGCATCTTCATGGTGGTGGTCTTGCCGCAGCCATTGGAGCCGAGGAAGCCGAATATCTCGCCGCGGGCGATGCGGAAATTGACTTGATCCACTGCGACGAAATCGCCGAAACGCATGGTCAGGCCGTGAGCCTCGATGGCGATGCTGTCACTGTGCGGCTGCGGCGGGATGACCAGTTCACGATGCTGGCTGCGCTTGGCTTCCGGCAGCAGGCGGATGAAGGCCTGCTCCAGCGAGTCGCTGTTGGTGCGCGCCAGCAGCTCGGCTGGCGTGCCGGTGGCAAGTATGCGGCCGGCGTCCATCGCCACCAGATGGTCGAAGCGCTGCGCTTCGTCCATGTAGGCGGTGGCGACCAGCACGCTCATCTGTGGGCGCTCGCTGCGGATGCGTTCGATCAGTTCCCAGAACTGCGCGCGCGACAGCGGGTCGACGCCGGTGGTGGGCTCATCGAGGATCAGCAGGTCGGGGTCGTGGATCAGCGCGCAGCAGAGGCCGAGCTTTTGCTTCATGCCGCCGGAGAGCTTGCCCGCCGGGCGTTCGACGAAGGGTGCGAGGCCCGTGCTACGGGTCAGTTCGGCGATGCGCCAGTGGCGCTCTTCGGCGTCTTGACCGAACAGCCGGCCGAAGAACTCAAGGTTCTCGAACACCGTCAGCGTGGGGTAGAGGTTCTTGCCCAGCCCCTGCGGCATGTAGGCGATACGCGGGCAGACCGCGCGGCGGTGGCCGGCATCGCCCATGTCGCCGTCGAGCACCTGCACTTGGCCCTGCTGCAACTTGCGCGCACCGGCGATCAGCGCCAGCAGGCTCGACTTGCCGACCCCGTCGGGGCCGATCAGGCCGACCATGCAGCGCGCCGGCAGGCTCAGGCTGAGGTCATCCAGCGCGCGGGTCTTGCCGTACCGTAGGCTGACGCCGCTGATCTCGGCGACCGGGGCAGGGGACGTGTTCATTTGCCGACATTGATCTGCAGGTGTGCCGGCCACTCGGCGTCAGCGTCGAGCTTCAGATAAGCCATGCCGGGCAGCCCGGTCTTGACCTGCTCCATGTGTTTTCTCAGCAATTCCGGGTCGATCCGCGCCTTGACCCGGAACATCAGCTTCTCGCGCTCGCTCTCGGTTTCCACGGTTTTCGGCGTGAATTGCGCGACGCTGGCGACATAGGTGACCTTGGCGGGAATCACGTACTGCGGCGCTGCATCGATCACCAGGCGCACCTCGCTGCCCATCGCCACCCGGCCGGCCTGGCGCTCGGGAAGGAAGAAGGTCATGTAGACGTCGGCCAAGTCGACCAGATTGAGCAGCTTGCCGCCGGCGCCGAGCACCTCGCCCGGCTGCGCCACGCGGTACTGCACGCGCGCCACGCGATCGGTCTTCAGTTCGCTATCCGTGATGTCCGCCTGCAGCCGCACCACGCTGGCCTGGGCCGCCTCCAGCGCCGATTGCGCTTCGATGACCTGGGACCTGGCGGCGGCGATGCCGGCATCGGCCGAGAGCACCTGCGAGCGCGAAGCGGCCAGAGCAGCCTGCGCGCTCTGCATGGCGGCGAGGTCGTCGTCCAGCTGCTGGCGTGGCAGCGCATTACGGCCGACCAGGGTTTCGGTGCGCTGATGGCGTTTTTGTGCGGCGGTCAGTTCGGCGCGGCGCTGCAGCACCACTGCTTCGGCCGTGGCCTTCTCGCTCTCGCGTTGGGTGACCAGCGCCTGGGCGGTAAGGATGGCGTTTTCCGCCTGGCGCACCTGGGCGCGGGCCTGGTTGAGCTGGGCGTCCAGCACCTCGGTATCCATACGGGCGATGACCTGGCCGGGCTGGACGAAATCACCCTCGTCGACACTGATCTCGCGAATGCGCCCGCCGAGCTTGGTCGCCACATCGATCTCGGTGGCCTCGATGCGGCCATTACCGCTGGCGAATCCCTCGCCCAGGCCATCGGTGCGCAGCTCCGACCAGGCCAGCAGGCCGATGACCACGAGCGCGACGAGCACGAACAGCACTCGGCGAAGAGTTTTCTGGGCTGGCGCTTTCATGAACTTTCCTTACGTGAAGCGATAGTTCGCATGCTAAGCGATTGCCCTGAAGGTTACGCTTAGCCTGAGTCAATAAAACTGCTGTTTAACGATTTTATCTGACCGTTTCGCCGGACTTCACTGCGCGGGCTGGCTTTTTGCTACCTCGATCGTCCAGCGTTGCAGCTGACGGCTGAGCTCGTCGCTGGCCTGGCCGAAGGCGTCCACCACGCTTTCCAGCTGCGGGCTCGCGCTGGGCTGACGGATTTCGAAGTGGCGGCTGGCGAGGATGCGTTGATCGACAGCGGATACCAGCTGGGCGTCCAGGCGGACCAGCACCCGCGGCTGGCCATCAACGTATTCGCTCTGGAAGGCGCGCAAATCGCTGAACAGCTCCAGCTCCGCGAACAGATTGCTGTCCTCATTGCTCACCGCCACCGCCACCGGTCCGCTCCGGCGGAACTGCTCGATCAGCCGGTCGCGCAGCAGCGTCGGAGCGGCATCGCTCCAGCGTGCGCCCTGGTAGCTGCTGATCTGGTTGCCGTCCGGCACCACGGCGATACGCGGCCCGGCCAAGATCCGGCTGGCATGCGGGGTGTGGATACGCAGCGCCTGCTGCAGGCGCTCTCCCTGCTGGCCGGCCGGCGCTTCGCTGGTCGGCAACAGGTACACGCGGATTGGTTCGGCCTCGGGCAGCAGGGTACAGGCCGCGAGCGTGCCGAGCAGGGTCGCGAGGGCCAGGGGGCGGATCAGTGCACGGCGGCTCATGGGGTGAACTCCTGGATCTTCTCGCGGCCGAGCAGGAAGCCGCTTGGATTGTCTTCGAGGCGCTGGGTGACACGGCGTAGCGCACCGAGGGTGCCGCGCAGTTCGTTGATTGCCGGGCCGAGGTCGCTGAAGCCCTGCAGGCCGTTGTTCAATGCGCCCTGATTGCTCGACAGCAGCTCGTCGAGGCGCGAAGTGGCGCGCTCCAGTGCGGCCATTGACGCGCCGGCGCTGCCCAGCAGCTGGCGCCCTTCGTCGTCGATCAGGCCATTGGCGTTCTGCGTCAGCCGAGTGATTTCCGCCAGTGCGGTGTTGGTCTGCTGCCCCAGTTGGCCGAGCTGGGTCAGCGCTTCGCTGAGATCGCCCCGTTGCTCGGCCAGCACGCTGGTCGCCTGCTCCAGATTGGCCAGGGTGCGGCCGATGCGACCGGCATTGTCTTCGGAGAGCATCAGGTTAGCGCTGCGCAGCAGGTTGTTGATGTTGGTCATCAGGTCTTCGCCGTTCTCCAAGAGCGCGCTCAGCGGCGATGGGTCGGCGATGATCAGTGGCGGCTCGCCGCGCTTGCCTTCCAGTGGTGGGCTCTGTGGCGTGCCGCTGTGCAGCTGGATGATCATGCTGCCGGTGATGTTGGCCAGCGCCAGGCGGGCGCGGGTGTCCTGCTTGATCGGCGTGCCGGAATACACGCGGATACGCGCCCGCACCTTGCGTGGGTCGTCCGGCTCCAGCCACAGCGCTTCGACGTCACCGACCTTGATGCCGCTGTACTCCACCGAGCTGCCATTGGACAGCCCGCTGACCGCGCGATTGAAGCTGATCTCGTAGTAGTTGTACTCGCGGTCCATGCTCGACTTGCCCAGCCAGAGGGCGAACAGCAGGGCGCCGCCGACTGCCAGTACGGTGAACAGGCCAATCAGCACGTGATGGGCGCGGGTTTCCATTTTCAGCTCTCCAACAAGTCAGCGGCCTGCTGCGCCGCCCGGCCACGCGGGCCATGGAAGTAGTCGCGAATCCAGGCGTCGTCGGTGGCTTCCACCACCGCCAGTCGATCGGCCACCAGCACGCGCTTGCGCGATAGCACGGCGACCCGGTCGCAGATGGTGTAGAGCGTATCCAGATCGTGGGTCACCAGAAACACGCTCAGACCCAAGGCATCGCGCAAGGTCAGGATCAGCTGGTCGAAGGCCGCCGCGCCAATGGGGTCGAGGCCGGCGGTGGGTTCGTCGAGAAACAGCACCTCAGGGTCGAGCGCCAGTGCCCGGGCCAGGGCGGCGCGCTTGACCATGCCGCCGGACAGCTCGTCGGGATATTTGCAGGCGGCATCCGCCGGCAGGCCGGCCAGCGCCAGCTTCAGCCGCGCCAGGTGTTCGGCGTCGCGGCGCTCAAGCCCGGCATGCTCGATCAGCGGCAGGGCGACGTTCTCCTGCAGGTTCAGTGAGGTGAACAGCGCGCCGCGCTGAAACAGCACGCCGAAGCGCCGTTCCACCTGCGAGCGGCGTTCGGCCGACAGCTCCAGCAGGTTCTCGCCAAATACCGTTACGCTGCCGGCGTTGGGCCGGCGCAGGCCGACGATGCTGCGCAGCAGCACCGACTTGCCGGTGCCCGAGCCACCGACCACGCCGAGAATCTCGCCACGGCGGATGTCCAGGTCGAGATTCTCGTGCACGGTCTGGCTGCCAAAACGATTGACCAGCCCGCGTACCTGGATCAGCGCGTCGTTGCTCGTCACCAGCCCATCTCCATGAAAAACATTGCGGCGATGGCGTCCAGCAGGATCACCATGAAGATCGCCTGAACCACGCTGGAGGTGGTGTGCTCGCCCACCGACTGCGCGCTGCCACTGACCTTGAAGCCTTCCAGGCAGCCGATCACCGCGATGACGAAGGCGAATACCGGCGCCTTGGCCAGGCCGACGAGGAAATGGCTGACGGCAATGTCGCGCGCCATGATGGTGAAGAACATCGTCGGTGAGATGTCCAGCGCCAGCACGCAGACCACCAGCCCGCCGGCGATGCCGCTGAGCATGCCGACGAAGGTCAGGATCGGCAGGGTGATCAGCATCGCCAGCACCCGCGGCAGTACCAATAGCTCGATCGGGCTCAGGCCAAGGGTGCGGATCGCGTCGATCTCTTCATTGGATTTCATCGAGCCGATCTGCGCGGCGAAGGCGCTGGCGCTGCGCCCGGCCAGCAGAATCGCCGCCAGCAGCACGCCGAACTCGCGCAGGAAGGAAAAGCCCACCAGGTTGACGGTGTAGATGGTTGCGCCGAAGTCGGCGAGCACGGTCGCGCCAAGAAAGGCCACCACCGCACCGACCAGAAAGGTCAGCAGTGCGACGATCGGCACCGCGTCCAGCCCGGTCTGCTCGATATGCACGGCCAGTGAGGTCAGCCGCCAGCGCCGCGGTCGCGGCAGGGTCAGCAGCAGCGTCTGCAGAGTCAGGCCAGTGAAGCCGAGCAGCTCGCGCTGCTGCTTCCATACCGACGTGACCGTGCGGCCGATATGCGCCAGCAGATCGCCGAATTCATACCCGCGCGGCGGCTCGGCGGCATCCGGTTGATCCAGGGCGGTGGCGACGGTGCGCAGCAGCGCCAGGCGCTCTGCCGGCAATTGCGGCGCCCAGGCTTCGATGGCGGCGATCCGCTCGCGGCCCAGCAACTCCACCAGCAGACCGGCGCCTGCCGTGTCCAGCGCACCGAGCCCGCTCAGCTCGATCTGGCTGCGCTCGTCGATCCGCGTCCTGAGCCGCTGCACCTCACGTCGCAGTGCCGCGTAATGGGCGAGGGTCCAGTCACCGAGGATACGCGCCCGCAATGGTGAAGCCCCTTGATCGAGGGTCACCGAACCGGGAGACGAGGACAGGGTGGCGCTCATCTGCTGCAAACGGGTGCCTATGTCGGGCGATGGGGTACTGATTGATGCTAGCAGGGCTCTGCCCGGCAAGACAGGACCGGGTCGCCCTGGGTCGGCAATCGGCGGCAGGCGTCGGCTGCTGATCCATGGACCACGACGGTCGCGTCAAAGTGCGCCGTTACGCTCGAGCCGGTAGCTGCTGATCGCCTCGTACACCGCCTTGCGCAGCCGATTGATGCCGCCGATGGGGCGATGCTCCGGCAGTGCGTGCCAGGGGTTGAAGCTGAGGTTGTCGCAGGCGAGGTTCTGCTCGGGGCTGTCGAAGTCCTGCGGCGGCAGGCGGATGTCGGCGACCGTCTCGAATGGCGCGATGGCCTCGTCCCACTCGATGCTGGTGTCCTCGATGGGCATGTAGTGCTCGGCGTTCTGCCGCTGCACCTGCAGGGCGAAGCAGGCGGGTGCGCGGTCGAGGGACAGCTGCTGGTAGAGCGCGCTGCGCAGGAAATTCGGCAGGTCGCGGTTCTGCTCGGGCAGCTGGTAGGTCGGGCAGTTTTCCGGCGTCGGGATGACCCTGTACTTGATGTTGTGCGGGCCGAGCTTGTACGGCGCCACGGAGCTGTAAGTGGTGGCAACCGGGCTCTGGGGCGCGGGCGCCAGGGTCTGCAGCGCGATGAACAGGTGGCGCAGCTCCCAGCTGCGCGGATCGATACTCGGGAAGAACGCCAGCGCCTTCTTGCCCTGCGCCTGGGCGGCGAAGTTGCTGCGGTATTCGGCAACGTCGCGGACGAAAAACACCGGGTGGTTGAACATCACGAAATCCTGCTCGCTGGCGTGGCGCGGGTCACGCGTGAGCTTTTCCCCCGGCACATCGAGCAGCTTGATCGCCATGCCGCGGGCGTCCCGGATGCGGTCGAACTGCGGATAGGCGTTGCCGTTGGACAGCCGCACCCAGGCTTGCCAGGTCTTGCCGGGCTCGCTGAACACACCCTGGCGCAGTGTGGGTTTCAGGTCGGCGCGCACGCTGACGTCGGCGCGCACGCAGCCGTGGGCCTTGGCATGGGCGTCGCGCAGCACACGGGTGTTCTCGCTGTGCTGTTCGACCACAGCGATGGCGTCGGCGATGATCGCCTGGGTGTCGGCCGCTTCGCTCGGGGAGACGACCTCTTCGCTGGAGACGGGGCCGCGATGGGTGAGGTGAAAGTGCACGGCGGCAATCGCCCAGCCGGCCAGGCCCACGGCGGTGACGGCAAGCAGCAGTCGGCCCAGCAGGCGGCCGATCCAGAGCCAGAGTCTTGTCAGCATGAGGCAGATCCTTGTGCGAAGGGCAGTTCAGCGGCAGCGTGGGCCGGGGTTGTGGGGGCGCGCCGGCAGTTCCTCGAGGCGCGGTTCGAAGCGGGGGTCGCCGAGCACCTTGAGGTACTCGACCAGCGCCCAGCGCTCATGCGACGCCAATGCCCGGCCGATCACGCCATTGCCGCGGCAGCCGGCGCGGAATTCGTGGCCGCGGTTGCTGTTGCCGGTGATCGCGGTATCCAGCAGAAAGCCGCCGTCGAAGCGCTCGGTGCGAATGCCCACATGCCGCGGATCGTATTCGCGACTGCCGACCCAGAACTGCTTCTGCCGCTCGGCCACCGGTGACAGCAGCTGGAACAGCGTCGGCACCGAGCCGTTGTGCAGGAAGGGCGGCGTCGCCCAGATGCCGCCCAGCGGGCGCGCCTTGTAGCCGCGAATCTCCTGTACGCCGATCTGCAGACCGAAGCCGTCGAACGTCGCGCGCTCGGTCTCGTCGATGCCGGCGTCACGGTAGGCGCGCTCCTCGACATAGGCGGTGATATAGGCCAGCCCCTTAGCGCTGGACAGGCTGGCAAGATCAAGCGGGGCGGATGGCGCGACATACAGCTGCACATCCAGGCGATCCAGCTCATCCTGAGTCCAGCCCAGGCGGGTCAGGTCGAAGCGGTGGTCGGCAATATTGTCGGCCGTGGTCGGATCGGTACCGACGAAGGAGGTGGGGATCAGCTTCATGCGCCACTCGGGGTCGCGCTCGGCAGCGAAGCGCTTGTCGACCGGCTTGGGCCTGGCATCGTGGCAATGCGCGCAGTTTTCCTTGTACAGCGCGCGACCGAGGCTGGCCTGCTTGAGATCGATCGCGCCCAGCACGTCTTCGGGCCAGCGGGGCGGGGCCAGCTGCATGAGGGTGGTTTCCAGCCTGTGCAGGTCGCGTACGCGAACGCCCGATGCGTAGCGCTCGGCTTCGGCGACGGGCTGGCCGTTCTCATGCAGCAGCCGCAGCGTGGCGCCAACACCCAGCGCCTCGCCGATATTGCGTGCCATCGGCTGCATGGCCGAGCCGTTCCACTGCACCCAGTCGAACTTCCAGATATCCCACAAATGCGGGTAGCTCACCGGCGCGTTGGCCACGCGGTAGTTCGCTGGATCGATGGCGTCGCCGAACACGCTGTTGGCGATGCGGCCAAACGCATCGGTACGGCCGAAGCCTTCTTCGGTGGGGTAGAGCCCGCGGTGCCAGTCGTTGTAGGCGGTGCCGAGCAGGCGGTCGAGCACCTGCTTGAAGTCGTGGCGCAACTGCGCGCGGTCCTGCTCGTAGCGCTCGCCCAGCACCTGCTCGGCGAAGCGGCGGAACTTGAGCGGGTTGTAATAGGTGAAGGCCATGCTCATGCCCAGCGCCTGGCCAAAGGCGCCACCGCGCAGGGTCGGCACAGTGGAGGCCAGCGAATGCATCGCCGCGCCACCGTCGATACGAATGGCCTGACCTTGGTAGCGCAGCTCGCCGGTGTGGCAGGCCGCGCAGGTCACATCCAGATAGGCGCGACCGGTCTCGTCGTCCTCATGGCGGGCAAAGCCGACCGGCAGGTTGCCGGGGTTCAGCGCGGTGGCTTTTTGCGCGGGATCGACCAGAAATCCGAAGCGGGCGAGGTAGTCGGGCGTGGCGAACCTGTCCCGTCCGAAGGGCAGCTCCAGCGCGCGGAACCAGTCGTACTCCAACCCCTTAACCTGGGTGCCTTGCGGCGTGTAGTAATAGGTCTGCCGCTGCGTGGCGTCCCACTGCTCCAGATAATGCAGCGCCTCAGGCGCTTCGTATTCTGGAAGGTTCGGGTAGGCCACAAAATACAGCCCGACCCCCACGGCCAGCACGGCCAACAACAAGACAGCCCCCAGGGCTCGGCGCAGCAATCGCATCGTTACATCCTTGTAGCGTCATGGCGAGTGCGCGTTTATGGCAGGGTTGTGGGGTGATGGCAATATGCTTTTTGGGAAACTTCAAATTATGGCTCAATGGCAAAGGTGCAAATTTGCGTCTCCATTAATTTCTGCGAGCGCTTCCACGTCAGAATTCTTTGACGCCGTGTTTTGATTGCGCTGATCAACAGTTATCTCTTCGCCAGCCCATAACCAAGCATCGTTATTGGTCGCCCATTGTCCTCCGCAGAATGAGCCTGTTTCCTGTCGTACGATACAACCGCTCGCCATTTCAACGAAGGCGCAATAAGCACGATCGTAATCTTCTTCCAGAGCGCCTCCTTCAATACTTCCACGGATGGTTTTTTCAATCTTTAGATATCTGCTGCCCTCAGAAAAGTCAGAAGGTAGGCTTGCATAAAAGTAGGCTTGCTCTTTGGGGAATAATTTATAATGGTTACCATTTTTCAAAAAATAAACGCTACGCCAAAAGCCCTTTTCGGGATCCGCAAAAATTACTTGACCGCCGTGTGCCTTCAGGACCGATTGAGCTTCAGCCCAGGCCGTAGTATTAGCTGCAGTGAAATAAATAAATAATGCTAGTAAGATTTTCATGTTCATCAATCTCATAGCTTGTCCTTAAGATGTTGATATCTGATTGGTGCGACACTCTGGCCATTTACTATAGCCATTCTTCTTGTGTTTCCATAATCGTTTAGAATTGAATGTTCATATTTTTCATGGTTGTCACCCCAGTTAATTGGTTCTTGGGCGGCACTTGGATTGCTGTCAAAGAAACGCTGTAACGCAGCACCAAAATCGCGACTTACATAGCCTGGCCGGTTGATGTGGTGGTCAAGTACGGTCGCTTTTCCGAGGGGTGATTTTAGATAGTCCTTAAGTTTAAATCCGGAGCCGGAAGGCTTAATCTCCATTGCCTCATGTTTGAGGCGTTTTGCAAAGTCCAAGACTTGTTGTTCTTGGAATTTCTCATGGGTTATTGCTTTTAGGATTGAGCTTAAAGGAATGGAGCAAATTTTCTGTTTTCGAGAGAAAGTAGTTTCGTTAAACCCTTCGCGTAGTAGTCGTTTAAGTTCGGCGCCAGTATAGTTTTCACCTTTTGTGAAGCTTTGGTGCTTATAGTACATTCTCGCAGCTGTGCGAGGGCCTTCCACTGACCATCCACAGTTCTCGAATAATTCTTTATAGAGTTGAGGTTGGCGCTCTTTAAAATCAAAAACCTGAATAGGGAACTCTCCTGCGCCGGACAGATTTATCGTTTTTTGCATGGCGCCTGCAGTAAGTATTTCGCTGTCGTAAGACTGTAGCGAATCGATTTTTCCCTCGTTGGGAGACATCGCAATGAATATATTTTTTTCCTCTTCAGTGACGATGCCTGTAGCTACAGTTTCGTGCCAATTAGCGTAGCTTTGTAAGTCAATTGAGCCAGTGTATAGCGGGCCATAAATTGTCGTGCTTTGCCCTTTGAAGCGGACACAGGAAAATATTTTCCCTAAGTTACATCCACAGTCAGTGCTTTCATCCTGGCGGAGTAGGCTCACAATCTTGGTTGGGTTCAAGTGCCAAGCCATTCCATCCGCCCGGACTGCGTGCTTCTCAGCTAAATCGCTCCACCAACTCAACGTCTCGATTCGCTGTTTTTCCACCTCCCAAACAAGGTTCGGTTTCCCGGGCTCCTCCGCTAACAAGGGATCAAGCTCATCCCACTTGCCCTTGCTCCAGAACCACTCGCTTTCATATTTGGCGACCAGTTGACCAAGCACTTGGGCATGCCAAGGCCTGGCCAGCGCTGCTTGGATTTCAGCGCTGGTCAATACGCCATCCTTATCGGTATCGGCGATATCGTAGAGTCGAGCGAGCGTTACGATTGGGCCGCCATCGGCTTTGCTGATCTGCGCCCGGTAGTTGTGCTGTTCGTCTGCGCTTAGCAGGCCTCTGGCATTGAACGCGTAGGCGAGCTTTTCGACGGGCGTTCCGGTTTCCTCAATGCACTGGAAGCCTTCCCACTCCCACGGGCTG
Source organism: Pseudomonas sp. SCT (assembly GCF_003864275.1). NCBI lineage: Bacteria > Pseudomonadati > Pseudomonadota > Gammaproteobacteria > Pseudomonadales > Pseudomonadaceae > Pseudomonas > Pseudomonas sp. SCT. The sequence goes on along the minus strand of NZ_BDJA01000007.1, from coordinate 136,787 downwards.
TGGCGAGTAGTGATCAGCTCCTGCTCGGCGAGCCAGCCGTCGATGGGGTTGCCGTTAGCGTCGGCGAACAGGCCGTCCAACCGCCACCGGTGCATAGTGTTGTCCGCGCCATCCTTGGCCTGGATTTTTCTCGAAGCGGGGAGCCCATCCAGCAAGGACTGCGGAATGATCAGGTCGACGCCGATCTGCGTGCCATCGTCATCCAGCTTGGGCGGGTTCTCGGCATTGATATCGTCCCGATGGGTGATCAGTTTGCTCGCACCTTTGTAGACCTTGAGCAGGGTTTTCTGGTCGTCCGGCAAGCGGCTGGCCCAGGCGCGGCTCCGGGCGATAAAGGAGGGCACATCGTCGCAGCTGAACAGTTCGACATGGACCATGCGCTGAGCGGCGCTGTCGTGGTTCTGGTACAGACCGGGATGGCCAATAAGGTCGCCCGCGTTGATCGGTACTCCGCTGTCGAGAACGACGACCTTGTTGTATTCCGCTGGCTCGCTGTGCGGTTTGAGCAAGCTGGTGGACACATAGCCGGGTAGTTGCCTCTCGTCGTCAGCTGATAGGACGGGTTGTGCCGTCCCGCTGAGCAGGCTGACCAGCTTGCTGAATTCGCCTTCCGCTCTGCCAATGGTGATCTCGGCACCCTTGGACAGCGTCGACAGCTTAGTGGTGTTCTTGCTCGGGCCTGCGCGGACGCTCAGGCCATCCTGCTGCGTATTCACGGTGTAGCGTTTGGTTTCCCAAAAGGTGGGGCGCGGCAGGTCCGGTTGCGCTTGGTAGCCCGCCCAATCCAGCAGGTGCATGTACAGGCTGTAGAGAGTGAGGCTTGGAGGAGTTTGTCCTTCGACGATGCTGCCGTCAGCGTTCTTCAATGGCGGTGGCTGCAGGCTGTGCTTGACGAGAACGAACCCTGTTGAAAAGGGTGCTCGCTTGACGCGCGGGATATCGTCAGTGAATTCGCTGACCGGGTAGCGCTCGTCGATACGGTAGGCAATCACCTCCCCGTCGGCGATACAGCGCACGCTCGACTGGTCGAATGCGGCAGCCGTGCCTTCGTCGAAGTGCACGCCGCCATGCCATAAGCCGTTTTCGCCGGTGGGGTAGAACCCGCCCTTGGCCTGGGCCATATGCGTAAGCAGCTGCAGCGGATTGTTGCTGGTGTCCTTGCTGGGAAACGGATAAGCCCAGTTGATCGGCTTTTGTTCGGCCATGTTCGATGCTTCCTTGCGTTCGAGCCGGCGGGGCAGCTGGCTCTGTCCTTTTCTTAGCCTGAAAAATTGAGCGAGCGCTTGCGTTTGCTGAGCAGGCTGTCCGCCTCACCCGGCACTGCCTGCTCCAGTAGGCTCCCGGCCTTGTCGCTATCAGCCATCCCCGGCAGCACCGGCGGCTTGATCTTGATCCCCGAGCCCTTGCCCGGTGCGCCGCCGGCGTTGATTCGCGCTAGCGGGCCAGAGACGGTGATGCCGCCTGGGTCGAGCTTAATGAAGCTGCCGCCGGCTTTAAGCGTGAGTTCGACGCCGGCTTCGATGACCATCTTCTGCCCGGCCTTGAGATGGATCTCGCGGCCGGCCTTGGTCAGCTGGGCGGTGCCGAGCTTGATGTGCTGGGTCTGGCCGATGGTGAGGTGGTCGTCAGGTTTGACTTCCACCTTGCAGTCGCCGGCGACGATGAGATGTTCCTCAGCCTTAAACTCGCTGTAGCTGTTGGCCTCGACGGTGTCGTGGCGTTCATTACCGACGCTGATTTTCTGATCGTGCTCGATGTTCTCGTCCCAGTCGCGTTGGGCGTGGAGGTAGATCTGTTCGGCGCCCTTGCGGTCTTCGATGCGCAGCTCGTTGTAGCCACCACCACCCGGGGAGCTCAGGGTCTTGAAGACGGTGCGGGTCTTGTTGGCCGGCAAGTCGTAGGGGACCTGATGCTCCTTGTGGTACAGGCAGCCGGTCACCAGCGGTTGATCGGGATCGCCTTCGAGGAAGGTCACCAGCACTTCCATGCCGACCCGCGGGATGGCGATACCGCCGTAGCGGTCGCCGGCCCAGCTGGAGCTGACGCGCAGCCAGCAGCTGGTCTTGTCGTCGGCCTGGCCTTCGCGATCCCAGTGGAATTGAACGCGCACGCGTCCGTACTCGTCGCAGTGGATTTCTTCGCCGGCGTGACCGGTGACCACGGCGGTCTGGCTGCCAAGGACCTTCGGCTTCGGATGGTTCAGTGGCGGGCGGAAGGGGATGTCCCAGGGCGTGGCGATGAAGTGGTTGCGGTAGCCCTGGATGAAGCCGTCACCGGTATCGACATGGCTGGTGACTGACTCCTCCAACACTTGTGGCTGCTTGCCTTCATGCAGCACCTCGGTCAGCAGCCAGAGGTCGTTCCATTCGCGGCGCGGGTGGTCGGAGATTTCCAGCAGATGGCCGCTGACCAGCCGCGGCTGGTCGCTGTTGCCCTCGGCCAGGCGGTAGTCGTGGCGGTGGCGCTCCAGCGCGCGTTGCGCGAGGTGCTTGCCGCGGGCGCGTTCGGTGAAGCGACCCGGGTAGTCGTAGTCTTCCAGGTCGGGCTGCGGCAGCGCGTTCGCTGCTGGCTCGCCGCGGTAGGCCGCTTCCATCAGCAGCCTGGGTTGTTCGAAGTCGTAATCACGTCGGCCGACCCGGCTGGTGCGTGTCGCGACGCGCACGGCGAAGCGCTTGATCACCGGCTCGTCAGCCGTCATGCCGTTGTCCTGCAGATAGGCGGTCGGCTGGCCGAGTCGGGCGAAGCTGGTCTGGTCGTCGCCGAAGACCAGCACGTGGCCTCTGGTGCTGTGCTCGAAGTGGTAATGGATACCTTCTTCCTCGCACAGGCGCTGGATGAAGTGCAGGTCGGTCTCGTCGTACTGCACGCAGTACTCGCGCTTTGGGTAGATCACCGGGCCGAGCTGGAAGCGGTAGGCATCGGCCTGGATGCCATGTTCTTCGAGCACTTGGGCGACGATCTGCGGCACGCTGAGGTGCTGGAAGATGCGCTGGTTGGTGCGATGGGCGAGGTAGGCCAGCTGCGGCACGAGCGTGAGCCGATAGCGGGTCAGGCGCTTGCCGGATTCGCCCTGGGCGATACGGTGGACCAGACCGTGTATGCCCATGCCGGCGGGGTCGAAGGTTAGAAAGGCGGGCTTATGCAGCAGTGCCTGCAGATCGAGGTCGGGGCGCTCGCTGACCAGTTCCAGGTCGAAGCGGTAGGGCTGGCTGATGGCCTCGCGGCCCCGGAATTCGAGCACCTTGAAGTCGTGTTCGACGCCTTCCAGGGTCAGGCTGAAGTGGGTTTCATTGGCCGCGTTGAACATGGGCTGTCCTTGTCCTGATGTCATCCGTGGGAATGGCCGAACCAGCGCTGCCAACGGTTCGGTGCGGGGCGGCTGAAGGCGTGCAACAGGCCCGCCGCATCGATGCTGCGCTGCGCTTCGTCGAATGCCAGCGCCAGACGCAGTGCCGGCCAGCAATGCGCGGGCAGCTGAAGCGGCCGTTGCAGGGCGCGATCCAGCTCCATCGCCTTGGCCTGGCGGGCGCTGAGCCGGCGAAACGGATGGCTGCCGCTGGCCAGTTCATAGAGCACGCAGGCCAGGGCGTACACATCCGCCGCGGCGGTCAGCTCACCGCCGTCGAGCAGTTCCAGCGCGGCATAACGCGGTGTCCATGCGGCGAAGCGCGTGCGGCACAGGCGCGGTAAACCGGGCAGCAGGCCTTCCAGCGGCTGGCCGAGGCCATAGTCGAACAGGCGCAGGCCGTCATCGGCGAGCATCACGTTGCTCGGTTTCAGGTCGCCATGCAGTACGCCCAGGCTATGGGAGTAGGTCAGCGCTTCCAGCAGTGGTAACGCAATGCCCTGCAGTTCGCTCCAAGGCATGCCCTGTAGGCGTTCGCAGAGCAGCTGGTCGAGGGTTGGGCCCTTGAGCAGCTCCAGGGTGATGAAGGCGCGCTGGCTGGCTTGGTCGATGTCGAAGTTGTACAGGCGCACCACATGCCGATGGCTAAGGCGTGTGGTCAGCGCGTATTCGCTGTAGAGCAGCGCGCTGGCGTCGGGGTACTCGGCAAAATCCTCGCTGAGCGTCTTTAGCGCCACGTAGGGTTCCGGATCGCCGAACTGTTCGCGCAGCAGGTCACGCGCTCGATAGACCGCGCCCATGCCGCCGACGCCGAGCAGCCGCTCGATCCGATAGCGGCCGCCGAGTACGTCCGGCAACTCGCCGGCAGGCGTCTTCGGTGCCACCGGCGCTGGCGCGGCCGCGGTGGATGCCAAGGCAAAATAGGTGAGATCGCAGGCGGGCTGGGCGTTCATCGGCGGATCACCACGGCGCTGAGATTGTCCCGCGCCGGGCCCTTGAGCGCCTGGCAAAACAGCCGCTCCAGCGCCAGCTGCGTGGATGGCAGGCTGAGTGCGGCGCCGAGGGCGTCGGCGGACATGCTCTGGTATAGCCCATCGCTGCACAGCAGCAGCGTGTCGCCAGGCAGCACGACGAACTCGAGGATGTCCAGCTCCAGCTTCTCGCTGGCGCCGATGGCGCGGGTCAGCGCATGGGCGGCCGGGTGTTTGGCGGCAACCTCGGGGCTGAGCTGCTGCTCGTCGATCAGTTGCTGCAGCAACGAGTGGTCGCGTGACAGCTGATAGAGACGGCCGCTGCGCCACAGGTAGCAGCGGCTGTCGCCGGCCCAGATGCAGGCGGCGTGGTCACCCTCCATGAGCAGGGCGACCACGGTGCTGCCGATCACCGGATCGGGGCGTTCGGCGGTGACCGTCAGTTCCTGGCTGAGCCGGCGATTCAGCTCATGCAGGCAGCGCCGCAGCGCCAGCAGCCGCTCAGGCAGATCGCCCGTAGTGGATAGATCGACCAGCTGCTCGATGATCAGGCGACTGGCCAGAGCACCGTTCTGGTGTCCGCCCATGCCGTCCGCCACGGCCCAGAGCCCGGCCTGTGGGAGGTCGAGAAAGGCATCTTCGTTGCGCGCACGCACCTTGCCGGTATCGGTGCGCGCGGCGCTGCGCCAGCTGCATGCCGTTGCGTCCATCACAGCGTCGCCGGCAACTTGAAGCCGCGCAGCAGCGCGAGGTCGAACGGATTCGGCGAGCGCTGCGCGTGCAGCAGGTAGTTGGCGCGCAGGCCGCCGAGATCGGCCTTGAGCATCAGCACGTCGCGGCCGCTGTGGTAGTCGACCTGCATCAGGTCGATCAGGCGGAACAGCGACCAGGGCCCGGTGTTCTTCTCGATACCGACACGACGGCCGCCGAGTTCTTCCACCACCAGGCTGGTGCGTCCGTCGTCGGCTTCGGCCGGCCAGCGGAATGCGGTCTGCACGATCGGCCCGTGGCGGTACTCCAGCTGCTGGTTGCCGAAGCGGAAGTCGGCGCGGCCGAGGCTGGAATCCAGCGAGTACGGTTCGAGCTTGAACAGGATCAGCGGTTCGTTGGGGTTCTCCGCAAAGAAGCTGCGGCGAATGGTCTGCGCCCGGCTCATCTGCGCCAGGAACTGCTCGGACAGCGGCAGGCCGCGACCGTCGACCCGGCGCAGTTGATACTGCCCAGCGCTGCCGCTGACGAAGGGCTTGAGGTAGCGCTCGAAAAAGCTGTCCGCCAGGCCCTGGGCCTTGAAGAACTCGCGGAAGTCGGCGAGGGCGACGTCGCTGGCGCTGTGGGCGCTGAACGGATAGCGCTCGCGCAGCGAACCGCGGTAGCTGGCGTAGAGCTCGTTGCGATAGCGCTGGTTGAGGTAGTGGTAGGCATCGGTGAGCACCAGCGACCAGCTGTCTTCGGCCAGCAGTCCCAGCCACTTGCCGACCGGTTGCGGCAGCCGTGCAGCGCTGCTGCGCAGCTGGTTGATGGCGTCGCGCTGGCCGCCCATGCGCGCCTTGGCCATCTCGAATGCGGCCTGTTCCGGAGCGCTGGCATGAGCCAGGGAAGCCAGCTGCAGTTGCAGGGCGTCGAGGGCCTGCAGACTGGCACTTAACTCGGGGCCGGCTGCGCCGTTTTCGTCGAGCAGCTGGTGCAGCGGTGCAAAGCGACGCTCCAGGGTCTTGCGCGCGGTGTCCGGCGTGTTTTTCAGCAGTGCTGCCTGGGCCTGCTCGGCGGCGGCGGTGGCCAGCTTGGCTGCCTTGCCGAGCTTGCCGCCGGCGCCTTGCGCCGCTTCGGCGAGCTCGCCAGCCCCGGCGGTCGCTTCGGCCAGACCGGCGAAGCGGGTGTTCTCGCGCACCTCCAGCAGCAGTTGCAGCAGCGGCGAGTTGGCGGCGGTGAGCCCAGCGAGCTGCGCGGCACCTTGGGCCGCGCTGCCGGCCGGCAGGATGTTCAGTTGGGCGATCGCTTCGCTCCAATGCGCGGCGTAGTCGCGGAAGTACAGCTGTTCCATTTCCACCAGCAGACGGCCGAGATCCTTGGCGCTGAGGCTGTCGCCTTCGCCCAGTACCCAGTTGTCGCGCAGGATCTCGCTGACCAGATCGGCACCCTGGGCGACGAACAGCTTGTGATAGCCGCGCTGGGTGTAGAAGCCGGGAATCGTATAGTCGCCGCCGACGAACAGGGATGCCTGCGGGCCGAGCTGGGTGTTCAGCCGATAGTCGGGAAGATTGCGCGCCTGGTCGCGCAGCATGCGGTACACCACTGCCGCCAGCGATTCGCTGCGCAGCTGGGCACGGGCCTTGGCCACCAGATTGTCGTTCAGCTGATACGGCGCGAAGGACTCTTCCAGCAGGCGCGCGAAATGGGTGTTGAGCCCCTGCTGCGCCACAGCGTTGCCCGGATGGCGAAGCGACCAGTCGGCGGCCAGCCAGTCCTTGAGGAAGGCCTCTTCACGGCGGTCGGCCAGGTTCAGCATGAGATAGGCGCGCAGGCTGCCGAGCAGCTGCTCGCGGTCGTTCAGGTTGGCGCGAATCTGCGCTTCCAGCTGCCGGGCGACACGTGGCAGCAGCAGTTTCTCCAGATCGCGGCGGTAGGCCTCGTGCAGCGTCGGGTCGACCGCTTCGCCCTGATACAGGCCGCCCCGGCGCAGCCAGGACACCTCGTCTTTCGGCGGGAACACCTGCGTCGCCGCATAGCTCGCGTCCAGAGCCTTGAGGGTGCGCAGTGCCTCGTCTTCCGCCTCGATGGTCTTGCGCTCGCTGCCGAGTCGCTGGGCGATGTCGCGCAGCTGTTCCAGGCGTTCATGGTTGCCGGAGAAGTTCAGAGCCCAGGCAGCGCCGAACAGCAGCAGACAGCCGAAGGCACCGGCATAGAGGGCACGCTGGCCCCAGTCGATGCGGCGCACTTCGCGCTGGTCGAGGCCGGCCAGTTCGGCTTCGGGGAAGATCACCCGGCTGAGCAGCTGATTGATGAAGCGCGCACGACCGCTGCGGAAGGTCGGCAGCGCACTGCTGGACATGCCGAGCTGGCGGCCGATGCCGGCGGTGAGCGGGTCGAGCGTTTCGCGCAGCTGCGGCGCGCTGGTCAGGTAGAAGCCACGCAGCTGGCTGGCACGCTGGTAGCGGTTGCCGGAAAAGGCGAGTTCGATGAACAGGCTCAGGCGCTCGCCGATCTGCCCCAGCTGATGCGGGAAGTCGAGGATCCGGCCACGGCGCTGTGTATCGCGCTCTTGATGCATGCGCAGGATCACCTGGCTGTTCAGCCGGCGCAGCAGTTCCTCGAACTCCTGGCGCACCACCTGCGCATCGCTGCCGTTCTGCTCCTTGCGGAAACTCGCGCCGAGCACCTGGTCGCTTTCCTCCCGCGACAACTGCTCGAAGAAGTCGTCGAAACCGAGAATCCGGTCGGACTTGCTCAGCACCAGGTAGACCGGCACGTCCACGTTCAGACGCTGATGGATCTCGTGCAGGCGCTGGCGGGTCTGGCGGGCCAGGTTCTCCAGCTCCAGTTCACTGCCGCCCTGCAGCTGGTCCACCGGCAGGTTGACCAGCACGCCGTTGAGCGGACGCGCGCGGCGCTTGCGCAGCAGGCCGATCAGGGTGTCCCAGGCGCTGCCGTCGACAGCTGCATCGGGCTGGGACAAGTAGCGGCCGGCGGTGTCGATCAGCACGGCATGATCGGCGAAGTACCAGTCGGCATAGCGGGTGCCGGAGACGTCCTTGGTCAGGCGCTGCTGTTCGCTGCGGTTGAGCGGGAAATCCAGCCCGGAGAAGTCCAGCAGGCTGGTCTTGCCGCTACCCTGCGGACCGATCAACAGGTACCAGGGCAGCTCGCTGCGCCATTTCTCGCTGCGCCCGCGATAGAGGCTGGAGGTCTTCAGGGTGCGTAGCGCCTGCTTGAAACGATGGCGCAACTCCTGTTGCTCTTCGCCGATCAGGCCGTTGCGGCGCAGCTGTTCCTGGACGTCCTGGTCCTCGGCGTCGCGCTTCCTGCGCGCACTGGCGCGCCAGCTGGCGAAGACCATGGCCAGGCCCCAGCCGAGAAACAGCACGCTGATGCTCAGCAGGCGTGCGGTCGACGCTTCCCAGAAGCGGTAGTCGTCGACCGCCAGCAGCGGCCCGACGAACCACACCACGACTGCCAGCAGCAGGACCAGCAGCAGGCTCCAGACCCAGGTCCGGCGCAGCACGGCGCCGAGCTTGCCAAAGAACGTCTTCATTTCATCTCATCCCTGAAAAGGTGGAATCGCCGGCATCCATGTCCAGCGAGCGATAGGATTGCAGCACGCTCTCGCGTTGTTCGCCCAGCACCCAGGCGAAACCGCCGTAGATCACCCCGAGGCACATCAGGGTGAACAGCGCGACCATCCACCAGGGCACGATGCGCACCAGGCGTCGGCGGGTGTCCTTGAGGCCTTCCCAGTGCGGCGACAGCTCGCGCGGGATGTCGCCGCGCATCTGGCGGATCTGTCGGTAGAGGCTGTCGCGTACCGCTTCCAATTCGAGCATGCCGCGCGGCAGCACGCGGTACTTGCCCTCGAAGCCGAGGGACAGGCAGAGGTACATCAGCTCGAGCATCGGCAGGTGCTTGACCGGGTTGCGCGACAGCCGCTCGAGCAGCTGGAAGAACTTCTCGCCGCCGAAGGTCTCGTTGTGGAAGGAGGACAGCAGGCTCATCTGCGACCATTCGCTCTCGTTGCCCCAGGGCGTGGTCACCACGGCCTCGTCGAGCACGGTGCAGAGCACGTAGCGCGCCGCCATCACCTGGCTGCTTTCGGCGCCGTCATGCAGCGCGCGGTGTTCGAACAGCTTGATCGCGCTGCTCAACTGGCCGTGCAGGGCCTGCAAGTCTTCGCTTTCCAGGCTGTGCTTGAAGCGCACCACTTCCGAGAGCAGCGGCGAGGCGGCAGCTACCAGCGGATTGAGACTGATGTTGAAGGTTTCCGCCGGGCGCAGGCGCGCCGCGTAGATCATCCGCTCCTCCAGCTGCTCGAAGCGCGGCGGGGTGTCGAAGTCGGTCAGCGGGCCTTGTGCCGGGGTCTCTCCCGCGCGATTGACGATGACCGTGCGGTCGTCCTGTCCGTAATCCATTTCCTTGATCATGTCGCTCAGTCCCTGACCGCCCAGAATTTCAGTTCGAGCCCGGTGAAGTCACCGGACACATGGAAGGCAAAGCCGCCGGAGCGCTCCAGCTGCGCCTGGTCCTCGGCGCTGAGCTCCAGGGCGAAATAGGTTTTGCCGGCATGGAAGGGGATTTGCCGCGGCGCCACCGGCAGCGGCTTGAGGCGGATGCCCGGCAGATGCAGGTTGACCAGCTGGCGGATACGCTCCACCGGGCCGATCTTCAAGTGCGCCGGCAGCCGCGTGCGCAGGGTTTCCGAATCGCACTGGGCGCTGGCGGCGAGCACGAAGGACGCCGTGCCGAGCAGCTTGTGGTCATGCAGCGGCGATACCTGGATGCCGTACTGACGCTGCTGCAGCAGCAGCTCGATGGCGTGCTGTTCGAGCACCATCGACAACACCTGGCGAATCGCGTCCATCAGCTTGCGGAAGCTCGCGCCCTGGTCGCTGTGCTGGTAACGGCCATCCAGGCGCGGGCGCTTGCTCTCGCTGGAGAAGGTCGCCAGCTCGCCGAGCAGGCCAAGCAGGTCGCGGTAGATCTGCTCCGGATGCACCTGCTCCACGCCCAGGTAGTGGCGCAGCACCGGTTCGTGACGGTTGATCAGCTGCAGCATCATGAAGTCGCCGACCTCGGCGCCACCCACCTTGCCGGTGGCGCTGATGCGCTCGGCGAGGGTATCGCCGCGGTGGGCGAGCATGCTGATCACTTCCTTCAGGCACGACAATAGATAGCCGGAAGCCTGGAAGTTGACGTAGGTGGGAATGAACTCGGGGTCGAGGCTGATGACCCCGTCCGGCGTGGTGTCTAGCACCTCGCACAGCTGCAGCTTCACATAGGCCTGGTCGCTCTGCTGCTCGCCCAGCAGCAGGCGGAAATCCGGCAGTCCGGTGCTGACCTGGCTGGTGCTGCTGTCGCCGGCATTGGAGTCGGCGACGTCCAGCTCATGGGCGGTATAACGCGCCAGCACGTCCTTCTGTTCGGGCCGGCGGGTTTCGATGTGGTTGCCGGTGACCAGCGGCAGCGCGAGATAGACCGGTGTGCTGCCGGTGTTCGGCGGGATGTCCAGCGCCAGTGGCTCGCGCTCGCTGCCCAGCTCGAACAGCGTACCGTCCGGGAGGATGCCGCTGGCCTGGCTGAGCACCAGCTTGCCCATGTTGAGGAACTGGCGGTCAATCTCCAGGTTGAAGAACCCCCAGGCATAGCTGCCCAGCTTCTGGGTGCGCGCCTTGAGTTGGTGATCGTAGTAGCGATCGCTCTGCTGGAAGTGCTGCGGACGCAGCAGCATGCCTTCCTGCCAGACAACCTTGTGCAGGCTCATGCTTATTGTCCTTCTTCGGCGAGCGGGTCGAACAGCGCGATGCCGCGCTCGTCCAGGCTCAGGGCGACGCGGGTGCGCTCTTGCGGCGGTACGGCGATGACGTAGCGCCAGCTGGCTTCCGGCAGGTCGCGGTAGGCCGCCAGCACGCCGACGTAGCGGCTGCCGTCCTGCACCGACAGCTTCAGCTCGCGGCTCTCGCCGGGGCGCAGCTCCAGTTCCTCGGAGGTCACCCGGTCCGGTGCCAGGGCTTCCTTGGGCCGCTGGTAGAGGGCGAAGAAGTCGCCGTTTTCGAACGCCACCGGATGCTTGAGCTCCAGCAGGCGCAGCACGATCGGCGAAGGCCGGCCGTTGAGGTCGGGGTTGAGACGGTCGCTGCCGTGCAGCTCGAGGTCCAGCTTGGTCAGCTTGGAGTACGGCGACAGTGCTGAGCAGCCGCCCAGCACGAGCAGCGAGGCCAGCATGGCCAGGGTGATGCGACGAGGCATGGGATCATCCTTGATGGGTTGAATCGAGCGTGGCGATCAGGCGCACCTGCTCCTCATAGGTCTTGGCGAAATCGCGGGCGAACAGCCGTTCGCTCCAGTCGGCGTCCTGGCCGAGGCTGTGATGCAGACGGCGGTAGGCGCGCCAGCGACTGCCGGCGGTGGCGAGCAGCGGTTTGCGGCCTTCGCGTTCGAAACGCAGCGCCAGCTGCTCCGGGGCCAGTTGTTCGAACATCGCCTGCACCGCTGCGCGGCTGGCGGCCAGCAGTGCCACCTGATGCGCCTGCAGGTCGCGGAAGGCGCGACCGACGGCCTGTTCGGCCGGCAGTTGGCCGGGCTTGCTAGCGCGCAGCAGGGCGCTCATGGCCTCGCCCGCATCGGCGCTGTGCTTGAGTGGGTTGTTGCCGGCGCTCTGCACCGTGGTCAGCGCCAGGCGCAGCTCGTTCTTCAGCTCGCTGCGGGTGCGCAGGCTCTGCTGCAGACCGCCGATGCTTTGCTTGAACAGGCGGGCGGCATTCAGTGCCAGCGCCTGACGCTGGTCCTCGTCCATATCCTTGAGATCGACACCCAGCGCGTCGCCGAAGCGCTGCCAGAAGCCGGGAGGCAGGCGTTCAGGCTCCGGTTCGCGCTTGGATTCGGTTGCCACCGGCGGCATGACCAGCTCCGGCAGCGGCAGGCTTTCGGTGTCGATGCGGGCGTAGTCGCGCTGCTGGGCCTGGCGTTGCGGTGCCACCAGCGTCAGGTCGAGGTCGTCGACTTCGGCATAGATGCGCTCCTGCTGATCCATGGCGACCAGTGGATCGAGGTCGAGGAAGGCATCGTCGGGGATGATGGTGCCGGCCGGTTGCGGGCGGCCGATGTCGCCTTCGAACAAGGCCGGGTCCTGGATCAGCCGGGCGCGGATCTCGAAGTCGCCCAGGCAGTAGACGCTGCCATGTTCGATGCGCTGCGGCTGGCCCTTGACCAGGCTGGCGCCGCTGTCCTTGAGCTGGATGCCGTTACTGCTGGTATCGGTGAGAAAGAAGCCGCCGTCGCGGTAGCTGATCACGGCGTGACGGCCGGAGAGGACGCGCTTGCGGTCGGGGATCACCCAATCGCAGCCTTCGGCCCGGCCGATCACGCCGCCGGCCTGCTTGAAGGTTTTGGTGGTCAGCAGCCCGGGCACGAATTGCTGGGCGCCCACCATATCGAAGACCAGTTCCATGGTCGTGTCGCTCCTTGCGGTTACTTGCCGCGATTCAAGGCTTGCGGATCACCCAGCGGGCGATAGTGGTCATCGTCGAATTTGTAGTTGCCGGTGCAACCGGCGAGCAGCGCGGCGGCGATGAGCGAAACGAGGGCGTAATAGCGCACGGGCACGCGATTTCCTCCTTGAAGTCGTGTGTGGGGGCAAGGTGCGCATGGCGCGACCTGAGCGAGGCATTGAAGTTCAGTTGTCGTGCGGGCTCGGTGAACGGGTTCACAGAACACCCGACGGATGCGTCTAAAACGAGCGTGAGGTCAGGTTGAGGCGGCTCGGTGACGCCGCGCGGCAGGTTTGCCTTGCGCCGGCCGACCGTTGCTGGCAGGTGATCCGCTGATCGCTGACGTACCTGCAGAAACGCAAAAGCCCGCAGCGAGCGGGCTTTTGCGAAGCGCTTCGAGCGGAACTCGAAACGACTATATATGGCGCATCCGGCGGGATTCGAACCCACGACCCCTGCCTTCGGAGGGCAGTACTCTATCCAGCTGAGCTACGGATGCGTTGCGGGGCGCAATCATACGCATGTCGTTGACGGGCGTCCATGCTGGTGCGGCCGGGCGGATACGCCCAGGTGCGGCTTTTTCGCAGCTGCCTGTCACCGGGCCGGCTGGTACCCTTGCGTGTCGCGGCCGGGGGCCGTGGGTGTTCGGATGGCGAGGGGATGGAGATGTCGGGCCATATCAAACTCTGGGACGCGCCGCTGCGGCTGTTTCACTGGCTGTTCGCCGGGGCGGTTATCGCGGCCATCGTCACGGGCTGGGTCGGCGGCAGTCTGATGCCCTGGCATGGCCGGCTCGGCCTGCTGGTACTGGGGCTGCTGGTGTTCCGCCTGATCTGGGGCTTCGTCGGTTCGACGTACGCCCGCTGGTCGCGGATCTTCGCTGCCACGGTTGGTGTGAAGGACTATCTACAGGGCAACTGGCGCGAAGCCGGGCACAATCCGCTCGGCGCGTTCTCGGTGCTGGCCATGCTGCTGCTGGTGACCTTTCAGGTGACCAGCGGATTGATGGCAACCGATGACATCGCCTTTCAGGGCCCGCTCCATGCGTTGATCAGCAGCGAGACCGGCAGCGCGCTGAGCGGCCTGCATCGGCAGGCGAAGTGGCTGCTGCTGGTGCTGATCGGCATGCACATCGCAGCCATCATCTATTACACGCTGGTGATGCGCCGGCCACTGGTGCGGGCGATGATCGCGGGACGGACGCAGCGCGAGCATCCGTCCCAGCAGGATGCGCGGGGTGGCTCGCTGCCCTCGGCGGTTCTGGCGATCGCTCTGGGTGCGGCTTGCGTCTGGGGCGTGCAGGCGGTGGGGGATTGGCTGCGGCCTGAGCCGGCGGCGGTGGCGCCCAGCCTGGACTGGTAAGCCAGCCGACCGGCAGGTGTCGGCTGGCTGCGCCTGATCAGTCGGCGCGGAACTTGTCATGGCAGGACTTGCAGCTGCCGCCGACATCGCCGAAGGCCTTCTTGATCGCGGCCTGATCGCCTTCTGCGGCGACCTTGGCGAGCTGGTTGGCGGCGGCGGTGAAGCTGCGACCGATCTGCCCGGCTTCGTCGAGGTTCTGGAAGAACTCAGGCTTCAGGCGAGTCGCCTTGCCCAGCTGCTCGGTGGTGGTGTCCGGGCTGTACAGGCTGCCCATGCCGGAGTTGGCGATCGCGGCGATGGCATTGGCGGCCGCAGCCACCTTGGCCTGATCGTAGGGCTCCTTGCCGTCGATTACCTGGGCCTTGATCTTGCCCATGTTCCACGACATGAACTGGTAGCCGGCCTGGCGGGTTTCGACCATCTCTTCCGGTTTCATCTGCGCCTGGACGGCAGTGCTGGCCAGCAGGACGGCGGCCACGGCGCCTGTCATCAATGCTTTCACGGTAACTCCTTATCGATCCTTGGTTATCGGCGGCCGAGGCCGCTCGCGCGCAACTATACCCCGGCCAGTAGCAGGGTTTGGGTAACAAGGCGTGACAGGCCGCGCAGGCATCAGGCTGGTCAATGGCGCGACAACGCCAAGCGCCATGAACTTGCCGGGCCGGTGGCTGCGGTCCTAGCATGGTCGTTCGCAGTGCAATGCGGCGACAGGAACCGGGCGGCGAAGGACGGTTCAGATGAGCGTCGTATCAGCCAAACTTTCCGCAGCGGGCCTGCCGCTACGATGCCCGAGGAGACTGCCATGCAACTCAAAGACACCGCTCTGTTCCGTCAGCAGGCCTATATCGATGGCGCCTGGGTCGATGCCGACAGCGGCCAGACCATCAGCGTGAACAACCCGGCCACCGGCGAGACGCTCGGCACGGTGCCGAAGATGGGCGCCGCGGAAACCCGCCGCGCCATCGATGCCGCCGAGCGGGCGCTGCCGGCCTGGCGTGATCTGACCGCCAAGGAGCGTTCGCAGAAGCTGCGTCGCTGGTTCGAGCTGCTGATGGAGAACCAGGACGACCTCGGCCGCCTGATGACGCTGGAGCAGGGCAAGCCGCTGGCCGAAGCCAAGGGCGAGATCGCCTACGCTGCCTCGTTCATCGAGTGGTTCGCCGAGGAAGCCAAGCGCATCTACGGCGACACCATTCCCGGGCACCAGAAAGACAAACGCATCATCGTCATCAAGCAGCCGATCGGCGTGACCGCGGCGATCACACCGTGGAATTTCCCGGCGGCGATGATCACCCGCAAGGCCGGCCCCGCGCTCGCAGCCGGCTGCACCATGGTGATCAAGCCCGCTTCGCAGACGCCGTTCTCGGCGCTGGCGATGGTCGAGTTGGCCGAGCGCGCCGGCATTCCCAAGGGCGTGCTCAGCGTGGTGACTGGCTCGGCCGGCGACATCGGCAACGAGCTGACCGCCAACCCCAAGGTACGCAAGATCTCCTTCACTGGCTCCACCGAGGTCGGTGCCAAGCTGATGGAGCAGTGCGCGCCGGGCATCAAGAAGGTCTCGCTGGAGCTCGGCGGCAACGCGCCGTTCATTGTCTTCGACGATGCCGATCTGGACGAGGCGGTGAAGGGTGCCGTGCAGTCCAAGTACCGCAATGCCGGGCAGACCTGCGTCTGCGTCAACCGCATCTATGTGCAGGACGGCGTGTACGACACCTTCGCCGAGAAATTCCAGGCGGCGGTGGCCAAGCTGCGGGTTGGCAATGGCCTGGAGGAGGGTACCGATCTCGGTCCGCTGATCGACGATCGCGCTGCCGCCAAGGTCCGCGAGCACATCGAGGACGCGGTGGCCCAGGGCGCGCAGCTGGTGGCAGGTGGCCAGGCCCATGCGCTGGGCGGCAGTTATTTCGAGCCGACCGTGCTGGTTAACGTGCCGGACAGTGCCAAGGTGGCCAAGGAAGAGACCTTCGGCCCGCTGGCGCCGCTGTTCCGCTTCAAGGACGAGGCCGACGCGATCGCCAAGGCTAATGACACCGAGTTCGGCTTGGCCTCCTACTTCTACGCGCGCGATCTGGGCCGCGTGTTCCGCGTCGCCGAGGCGCTGGAGTACGGCATGGTCGGCATCAACACCGGGCTGATTTCCACCGAGGTGGCGCCATTCGGCGGGGTCAAATCGTCCGGCCTCGGCCGCGAGGGCTCCAAGTACGGCATCGAGGACTACCTGGAAATCAAGTACCTCTGCATGGGCATTTGATGCCCCCTGCGACAGTCGGTCTCAGGGGCTGGCTGTCGCGTTCTCCTCCGGTCAGAATCGCTCGCCCCCGCAGCGCGTCGCGTTAGTCGACGCGCTGCAATTGTCGACCTGCCATCCGGTAGCAGTCGTCTCCCCAGCGAGTACCACGGTGAGCATCTCGGCCCAAGTCTCCTTCGTACTGGTCGCCTACAACGAACCGTGGCGTGCGGACCAACTTTGTCAGCTGGTGCGCCAGCTGCGGCCCGGCATGCGTGTGCAACCGGCGGCCGATGGCCATGCCGCCCTGGCGACGTGCAAGCGGCAGGCGCCCAGCCTGCTGATCGTGGATGGCGAACTGGACGGGCTCGACGGGCGCCAGCTGCTGCGCGAGCTGCGTCGCCATGGTCCGACCCAGCGCCTGCCCTGCGTGCTGATCAGTGCCCGTACCGATACCGCCAGCGTGCGCACCGTGCTGCCGCTCGCGCCGGCCGCCTATCTCGGCAAACCCTATGATCTCGCTGACCTGCGCCAGCGGCTGGACAAGCTGCTGCCGCGGTCGGCCGGCCACGCTGGCGCGGCGCGCCTGGCCGTGGTCGATGACCTCGACAGCTTTCTCGAACGCATGCGTCCGCATAATCGTGGAGCGCCGCTGCTGGACAGCGTACTGACGGCGTTGCAGCGTTTGCAGGGCGGCGACCAGGATTTCGCCGAGCTGGAGGAGCTGCTGTCGCGCGATCCGCAGGTCAGCGCCCGGCTGATCAGCGTTGCCAGCAGCAGTGCGGCAACGTCGGCGGCATCCTGCGTGAGCCTGGCGCAGGCGCAACGACAGCTGGGCGCCGCGCGCAGTCTGCAGCTGGTCACCGAACTGGCCCTGCAGCACAACGCCCGGTTGGTCGAGCCTCGCCTCGCCGAGCTGGCGGCGCAGCTCAGTGCCCAGGCGCTGCGCACGGCGCGCCTGGCGAGCTGGCTGGCGCGCCAGCTGAAGCTGGATGCCGAGCTCTGCTTCAGCGCCGGACTGCTGCAGAACATCGGTGAGCTGGCGCTGTTGCGCAGCCTGCAGGAATGGCTCGACAGCGGCGGCGCGCTCGATGAGGCAGAGCTGCAGCGCTGTCTGCGCGAGCGTGCGGCCGGCTTCGGCTCAGCGTTGCGGGCGCAATGGGCGCTGCCATTGGAGTTGCGTCAGGTAATCAGCGCCTACTACACGTTAGGTGCCGGTGTGCTGCGCCGCGAAGCGCTGATACTCAATCTGACACGCCTGCTGGTGGAGCTGCCTGAAGGCACTGAACCTACCTCTCTGGCCAACGAACGTACGGTACGTTTGCTGCGCATCGACCCCGACCTGTTGCTTCGCGCTCCGCGGCACGCCGTTCCAGGCTGAAGCCGCCGCGCGCTTTGGCGGCATTATTCCGCTGATTGATAATGCTCTCCGGCGCCGGACCCATTACCCGCAACATCACACCTGCTGGGCATTACGCCTTCTGCATCGGCTAAACCGCTCCCAACAGCAGGCCTATCGACACGCGTAACGTGACTCCATTATTCTGCTGTGCGAAACATGATTCCGTGAAATTACAATTCCAATCAGCATTTCACACAGCGGAGGCCAGTCATGACAGATGTCGTACGGCTCGAAGTTCAGGGCGAGATCGCGCTGATCACGGTCAACAATCCACCAGTCAATGCCCTTGGCCAGGCGGTGCGTGAGGGGCTGCAGAAGGCCTTTCAGAGCGCCGAAGCGGACCCGCAGGTACGTGCGGTGGCGCTGGTCTGCGAGGGCAACACCTTTATCGCCGGGGCCGACATCAAGGAATTCGGCAAGCCGCCGCAGGCGCCGAGCCTGCCCGAGGTGATCGAAATCATCGAAGCCTGCAACAAGTCGAGCGTTGCGGTCATTCATGGCACCGCGCTCGGTGGCGGGCTTGAAGTCGCGCTGGGCTGCCATTACCGCATCGCGCGCAAGGACGCCAAGGTCGGCCTGCCGGAAGTGAAGCTGGGTTTGTTGCCGGGCGCCGGTGGCACCCAGCGGCTGCCGCGTCTGGCCGGTGTCGAGAAGGCGCTGGAGATGATCGTCAGCGGCCAGCCGATCAGTGCGGCCGAGGCGGTCGAGCACAACATCGTCGACGAGCTGTTCGAGGGTGATCTGGTGGAAGCTGGCCTGGCCTATGTCCGTCGCATGGTCGAGGAAGGCCGCACACCGCGACGTACTGGCGAGCAGACCCAAGGCCTGGAGGGCGCCGACAACGAGGCGCTGATTCGCGCCAAGCATGCCGAGGTGGCCAAGCGCATGCCCGGGCTGTTCTCGCCGCTGCGTTGCATCGCGGCGGTCGAGGCTGCGACGAAGCTGCCGCTGGCCGAAGGCCTCAAGCGCGAGCGTGAGCTGTTTGCCGAGTGCCTGAACTCGCCTCAGCGTGGTGCATTGGTTCATTCATTCTTCGCCGAGCGCCAGGCGGGCAAGATCAACGATCTGCCATCCGATACGAAGCCGCGGTCGATCAACTCCGCCGCGGTGATCGGCGGCGGCACCATGGGTGTCGGTATTGCGCTGAGCTTCGCCAATGCCGGCGTGCCGGTGAAGCTGCTGGAAATCAATGAGGAGGCGCTGCAACGCGGCTTGCAGCGCGCCCGCGACACCTACGCGGCGAGCGTCAAGCGCGGCAGCCTGACCGAAGACGCGATGGAGCAGCGCCTCGCGCTGATCGAGGGCGTGACCGAGTACGCCGCGCTGGCTGATGCCGACGTGGTGGTCGAAGCGGTCTTCGAGGAAATGGGCGTCAAGCAGCAGGTGTTCGAGCAGCTGGATGCCATTTGCAAGCCCGGCGCGATTCTCGCCTCCAACACTTCCTCGCTTGATCTGGACGCCATCGCGGCTTTCACCAAGCGCCCGGAAGATGTGGTCGGCCTGCATTTCTTCAGCCCGGCCAACGTCATGCGCCTGCTGGAAGTGGTGCGCGGCGCGAAGACCAGCGATGAAGTGCTTGCCACTGCCATGGCGATCGGCAAACAGCTGAAGAAGGTCTCGGTGGTGGTCGGCGTCTGCGATGGCTTCGTCGGCAACCGCATGGTTTTCCAGTACGGCCGCGAGGCAGAGTTCCTGCTGGAGGAGGGCGCCACGCCACAGCAGGTCGACGCTGCGCTGCGCAACTTCGGCATGGCCATGGGACCGTTCGCCATGCGTGACCTGTCGGGCCTGGACATCGGCCAGGCGATCCGCAAGCGTCAGCGCGCGACGCTGCCGGCGCACCTGGATTTCCCCACCGTCTCCGACAAGCTCTGCGCCGCCGGCATGCTCGGGCAGAAGACCGGCGCCGGCTATTACCGCTACGAGCCAGGCAACCGCACCCCGCAGGAAAACCCCGACCTCGCGCCTATGCTGGAGGCAGCGTCGCTGGAAAAGGGCATCGAGCGAAAGGCGCTGGACGAGCAGTACATCGTCGAGCGCTGCATCTTCGCGCTGGTCAACGAAGGCGCGAAGATTCTCGAAGAGGGCATCGCCCAGCGTTCCAGCGATATCGACGTCATCTACCTGAACGGCTACGGCTTCCCGGCCTTCCGTGGTGGCCCGATGTTCTATGCCGACAGCGTCGGCCTGGACCGGGTGCTGGCGCGGGTCAAGGAACTGCACGCACGTTGCGGCGACTGGTGGAAGCCAGCGCCGCTGCTGGAAAAACTGGCCGCCGAAGGCCGCACCTTCACCGACTGGCAGGCCGGGCAATAAGTGCCGCCCGCCTGCAAACCGAACGCAGCATGAGGACTTTCCCATGAACGTCAACTACACGGCCGAAGAGCTCGCCTTTCGCGATGAAGTGCGCGCCTTCCTGAAAAGCGAGCTGCCGGCGGACATCGCCGCCAAGGTCAAGCTCGGCAAGCACATGTCCAAACAGGATCACGAGCGCTGGCAGCAGATTCTGGTCAAGCGCGGCTGGTACGCGCCGGGCTGGCCGGTGGAACTGGGCGGCACCACCTGGGGCCCGGTCGAGAAGCACATCTTCGATGAGGAGTGCTCGGCCTTCGGCGCGCCGCGTACCGTGCCCTTTGGGGTCAACATGGTCGCCCCGGTGATCATCAAGTTCGGCACCCAGCAGCAGATCGACCATTACCTGCCGCGTATTCTTTCTGGCGAGGACTGGTGGTGCCAGGGCTATTCCGAGCCGGGTGCCGGCTCTGACCTGGCGAGCTTGAAGACCCGCGCCGTGCGCGACGGCGACCACTACGTGGTCAACGGCCAGAAGACCTGGACCACTCTTGGTCAGCACGCCAACATGATCTTCTGCCTGGTGCGCACCGACCCCGAGGCCCAGCAGCAGCGCGGCATCAGCTTTCTGTTGATCGACATGAAGAGCCCCGGCATCAGCGTGCGGCCGATCATCACCCTGGACGGCGATCATGAGGTCAACGAGGTCTTCTTCGACAACGTCCGCGTGCCGGTGGAGAACCTGGTCGGCGAGGAAAACCAGGGCTGGACCTGCGCCAAGTACCTGCTGACCCACGAACGCACGGGCCTCGCCGGCATCGGCTCGTCCAAGGCGGTGTTGGCGCATCTGAAGCGCATCGCGATGAAGGAAGTCTGCGATGGCAAGCCAATGCTCGAAGACCCGCTGTTCCGCGCCCAGGTCGCGGAAGTGGAAATGCAGCTGATGGCCATCGAGATGAGCACCCTGCGCATCCTCGCCGCGGCGAAGGAGGGCGGCGTGCCCGGCGCGGAGTCCTCGATCCTCAAGGTCAAGGGCACCGAGATTCGCCAGGCGATTACTCACCTCTTGCGCAAGGTCATCGGCCCCTACGCGTTGCCGTTCCTCGAAGAGGAGATGCAGCTGGACTACGACGGCGAGCTGTTGCACGCCGACTACAGCGCGTCGCTGGCCGGTGACTACTTCAACATGCGCAAGCTGTCGATCTTCGGCGGCTCCAACGAAATCCAGAAGAACATCGTCTCGAAGATGATTCTCGAGCTGTAAGGGGGCACCGCAATGGACTTCAAACTGACTGAAGAGCAGCAAATGCTGCAAGACACCGCGGCGCGTCTGGTGCGCGACGCCTACCCGTTCGAACAGCGCGAGAAATTCAGCGAGTCGGAGCTGGGCTTTTCCGCCGAGTTCTGGGCGCAGCTGGGCGAGCTGGGCCTGACAGCTGTGCCGTTCGACGAGGAGATCGGCGGCTTCGGTGGCGGCGGCGTGGAAACCATGCTGGTGATGACCGAACTGGGTCGCGGCCTGACCCTGGAGCCCTACCTGCAATCGGTGATCTTCGCTGGCGGACTGCTTACTCAATTGGGCAGCGATGCGCAGAAAGAGGAGCTGCTGCCGCAGGTGGCGGCCGGTTCGCTGCAACTGGCGGTGGCGCTCGACGAGCCGCAGAGTCACTACAACCTCAACGACGTACAGACCAAAGCCGAGGCGGCGGACGGCGGCTATCGTCTATCCGGACGCAAGGCCGTGGTGATCGGCGGGCACAGCGCCGGGCAGATCATCGTCTCCGCGCGCACCGCTGGCGACAGCCGCGACGAAGCCGGCGTCAGCCTGTTTCTGGTCGACCCTAACGCCCAAGGCGTCAGCCGCCGTGTTTATCCGACCATCGACGGGCGCAAGGGCTGCGATTTGTTCCTCGACAACGTGCAGGTCGGCGCCGATGCGCTGCTCGGCGAAATCGGCAACGCGCTTCCGGCGCTGCGCTACCAGCAGGGCCGTGCCATCGCCGCGCAGTGCGCCGATGCCCTCGGCAGCATGGACGAAGCCTGCAAGCTGACCCTCGACTATCTGAAGACGCGCAAGCAGTTCGGCGTGCCGATCGGCAAGTTCCAGGTCCTTCAGCACCGCATGGTCGACATGCAGACCGAACTGGAGCAGGCCACCAGCATGGCGATCCTCGCCGCGACCTTTGCCGATGGCGAAGACAACGACGAGCGGAGCCGTATCATCGCCGCCGCCAAATACATCTGCGCCCGCGCCGCGCGCAAGGTGGCCGAGGAAGCGATACAGCTGCACGGCGGCATCGGCATGACCTGGGAATACAACCTCGCCCACCATGCCAAGCGTCTGGTGATGATCGCCCACCAGTTCGGTGATGACGACCATCATCTGAAGGCCTATGCGAAGCTGATGCAGGTGGCGTGATCGGTTGATCGCGAGACATAAAGAACCCGCTCTCAGGAGCGGGTTTTTTGTGGGCGGTGGGTACCGTTGCGGTGATTGTGCTGTGGGAGTGGACTTATCCGTGACGTTTCTTGGCTCCGGTGCTAAGCCGGGTACGCGAACAGTCCGGTAGGGCGGTTGGCGCGTTTCCACCACACGCGGCGGGTCGGCACGGTGGCTGGGCTGGGCGGTGGAGCGTGATCCACCCTACGCTGTCGGTTCGGGTTCGTAGGGTGGATGTCGCTTTTCACATCCACGCGGTTGGGTCGGTACCCGTGGATCGGTGGATCGATAAAGCGTGATCCACCCTACGCCTGAGGTCCCGCGTCCGCTCAGGCCGGATTGGCCTGTGCCTCGACTGGTGCTGCACCCTGCGGCTTCCACTCCTGCAAGCGATCCAGGCTGCCGCGGTAGTGCTTGAGGCCCATGCCGAGCAGGATCATCGCGCCGACCAGGGCGACGCCGGTGACGATCAATAGCGAGTAGCGCAGGGCGTTGTCGTCGCCGAAGACGAAGTCGGTGCCCAGCGCCACGGCGGTCGGGCCGATGCCGAGACCGACCATGGTGATGACGAACAGGTACACCGCCGAGGCCTGGCCACGCATGGAGTTGGGCATGATCTCCTGGATCGCCGCCGGGCCGACGCCGAAGGGCATGGCGATGGTGAAGACGTGCAGGGCGATCAGCGCCAGTGCCAGTTCGCCGGTGCCGGCCAGGTAGGCGAGGTTGAGTGGCAGGGTCAGCGCGGCGGAGATGATGCCGACGCGCAGCGGTGCGTCGCGATAACCGCGGCGGTGCAGCAGGTCCGACAGCCGTCCGCCGGCGATAATGCCGATCGAGCCGGCCACCGCCACCACCGAGCCATAGAGCACGCCGACGTCGCTGGCCGACCATCCATAAGTGCGGATGAAGAAGGTCGGAATCCACGCCGAACTGCCGTAGGCGGCGAAGGCCAGGCAGGCGAAGCCGAAGTTGTGGCAGAGCACGGTGCGGCGGTTCTGGCGAATGTAGCCGGCCACCTCGCTCAGTGGCACCTCGACGCCCGCGCCGACGCCCTTGCGTGACGGCTCGCGGATCAGCAAGAGCACGGCAGTGAACAGCACGCCGGCCGCGCCAAGTACGAGGAAGATCAGCTGCCAGGGGCGCACCATGCCGAGCACCGGCAGCTCCACATCGCCCTGTGCCGAGGCGAACTTGACCACCAGCCCGCCGAGCAGGAAGGCCAGGCCGGAGCCGATGTAGATGCCCATCGAATAGACACTCATCGCGGTGCCGCGCAGCTTGGGCGGGAAGCTGTCGGCGATCAGTGAATAGGCCGAAGGCGACAGCGCCGCCTCGCCGACACCGACGCCGATGCGGAACACGAGGAACTGCCAGAAGGTTCGCGCGGTGCCGCACAGGGCGGTCATCAGGCTCCACACCAGCACACCGATGGCGATGATGCCGCGGCGGCTCTTGCGGTCGGCCAGGCGCCCGATGGGCACGCCGCAGATGGTGTAGAACACCGCGAAGGAGAAGCCCATCAGCAGGCTCATGTGGGTGTCGGTGATATCCAGATCACGACGGATCGGCTCGACCAGCAGGTTGAGGATCTGCCGATCGACGAAGGACAGCACATAGGCGAGCATGAGGATGGCGACCGTGACCCAGGCGCGGGTTTGCGAGGGGTAGCCGTTATTGTTGTTGTGCATGGCAAGGCTCCATTGGCAAGGAGGGCTGTAACCAGCCCATCCTCACTTTTGTCGGAGATCCGCCATCCGGCAAGGTGAATAACCCCTGCATATGTTTCGAAATATGCTAGCAGTGTTCCGCTCTGCGAAACTAACGCGCTTGGAGTCACGCCACCGTTTGTTGTTGGCTCGGCATCAGCTCCGGTAACAGATGCGGCGTCCACAGGTTGTCGGCGAAACCGCGACGGAAGAAGCCGAAGTGGCCGATCCGCGCGGCGCCGATTTCCGCTGGCGCGATGCGCTGCATGATCTTCGGCGCCGAGCTATAGAAGCCATGCAGGGATTCGGTGTTGCGCGCCGACATCATTTCGTCGTCGCTGAAGGACAGCGAGGTCAGCGGTGTGCGTACCGCCGCGAAGGCCTGACGCACGGGCTCGCCTTCGACACCGACCAGATAGTCCGGATGCAGGCACCAGCGCCGCCACTGGCGAATGACCCCGGCCGGCAGGTCGCCGACCGCCCCGATGCGAGCGCCCGGGAAGTAGCCCGCCACCGCAGTCAACACCGGCGCCAGGCCATGCCAGAGTAGCCAGGCCTTGTTGCGGATCTGCGGGCTGTTCTCGCGCCAGTAGCCGCTGCCGGCGGCGATGGTGACGATGCGGGTCAGGCGCTCATGGCCTTTGACCAGCGGCAGAATCTGCGCGCCGACGCTGTGGCCGATCCAGTACAGCGGCAATTCGCCGGCGGCTTCAGCGGCCACGGCGAGCACCGCGCTGCAGTCATGGCGCGCCCAGTCGAGGATGTCGACGTTCAACTGGCGAAGCGGCATTCGCCGCGAGCGGCCCATGCCCAGGTAATCGAAGGTCACCACCTGATAGCCGCGCTCGGCGAGCCAGGTGGCGAAGTCAGTGTAGAAGCGCTGCGGCACGCCCATCGCCGGCGCGATCAGCACGACGCCGCATGGCACGCTGCTCGGCTGATACCAGTAGCTGGACAGGGCATGGCCGTTGCCATTGTCGATGGAGCGTTCTTCAACCTGTATCGTCGCCATCTTGTTGTTCTCCGCGCTTCTGCGATTGCTGCGATCGGTGCAGTATACGAAGGGTAGAAGATAATTCTAGAAAAATATTCTAGTCCAGACTGGAGGCCGGATGGCCCGTAGTAGCCGCAAGCAGGAAATCCTTCAGGCCGCACTCGCCTGTTTCACCGAGTTCGGTGTGGAGGCGACCACCATCGAGATGATCCGCGACCGTTCCGGCGCCAGCATCGGCAGCCTCTATCACCATTTCGGCAATCGTGAGCGGATCATCGCTGCGCTGTATCTGGAAGGCATCGGCGAGTACGCCGCGCTGCTGGAAGCCGGACTGATCGAGACGCTCGATGCCGAGGCCTGCGTCCGGCTGTTCGTCACCAGCTACATCGACTGGGTGGTGGCGAACCCGGACTGGGCGCGCTTCGTCTTGCACAACCGCGGGCGGGTCGAGGCGGGGGAGATGGGCGAGCAGCTGCGCGAGGTCAATCGCACCCACGGCGAGCGGGTTGGGGCGATTCTGCGCCGCCATCGGGAAAGCGGAGCCTTTCGGCGAATGCCCGGCGACTGCTTTCTCGCGGTGGTGATCGGACCCTGCCATGACATGGCGCGCAACTGGCTGGCGGGACGTTCCCGTACCGCGCTGGCCGACTGCCGCGAGCTGCTCGCGGATATCGCCTGGGCCAGCGTCAGGGCCTGACGGTCAGACGCCGAGGCTTTCGATATCGCGGGCGAGCATTTCCAGCTGGTGGGCCAGCGAGTTCTTCAGGGTGTCCTCGCTGAGCTGGAATGATGGCGCACCGCAGGTCAGCGCCATGATGCTGCCGTCGGCCAGGTGCAGCGGCACACCGGCGGCCATCACGTTGCGGTCCCAGTCGCCGAGCGACAGGCAGAAGCCGTGCTGTACGAACTCCTCGAACGAGGCGTGCAGCGACGCTTCGATGGCGGCCCAGCCATCACCATACTTGGCCGCCAGCGCCGCCATCAGGTGTTCACGTTCCTTTTCCGGCGTGGCGGCGAGAAAGGCGCGACCGGCGGCGGTGGTGGCCAGCGGCAAGCGCACGCCGGCGTCCATGCGCAGGGTAGTGACTTCGGCCGGGCGGCAGTTTTCCACGTAGATCATCGACAGCCGGTCGCGGCAGGTCAGGCCCACCGTGGTGTTGGTGCGGCGGGCGAATTCATCCATGTACGGCTTGGCCAGCTGGCGCACGCGCAGGTTGGATACGTAGGCGTAGCCGAGCGCCAGCACGCCGGAATCGAGCTGGTACTTCTCCAGCTGCTGCGAATAGCTGAGGTAGCCGAGCTTGGTCAGCGTGTAGGTCATGCGCGACACGGTGGGCTTGGGTAGCCCGGTGATGCGTGCGATGTCCTGGTTGCCCATCACCACCGAGCCATGGGTAAAGGCACGCAGCACGTCCAGCCCGCGGGCCAGCGCCTCGACGAACTTGCGATCCTTGGGTGTGCCGGTGTCTTCGATGTCGTCGCTCATTGGTCTCGGTCTGTCTGGCTAGTGGGCAGCGGTGGCGAACGATAGCAGATCGCCCGATGCCGGGCAGTGCGGCCATTGGCGATCATTGCGGGAGAAAAACTGTTCCACTACTATCGGATTCGACATCCAGTTTCGCACAGTAAAACAATAATTCATTTTGGAGAATGTCGATGTCCGCTTCCGCGCAAGGCTACGTGGCTGCCGAACTCGCCCGTGGCGGCTACCAGAACGTCCATGACCTGCTCTCTCGAGCCTGCGCGACGCATCCGCAGCGCACGGCATTTTCCTGTGGTGACGACCACCTCACGTACGCCGAGCTGGGCAGTCGTGCCGACGCCTTCGCGCGCTACCTGCGGTATCACGCGGGTCTGCAACCGGGTGACCGGCTGGCGCTACAGCTACCCAACTGCTTGCAGTATCCGATCGCCGTGTTCGGGGCGCTCAAGGCCGGGCTGGTGATCGTCAACACCAATCCGCAGTACACCGCCGCCGAAGCCCGGCATCAGTTCCACGATTCCGGCGCCAAGGCGATCCTCGTGCTCGATCGCCTGTTGCCACAGGTCCGTGCGGTGCAGGCGGACACCGCGCTGCGACAGATCATCCTGACCAGTGTCGACGACCTGCAACAGCCAATCTACGAAAGCCAGGAGGACGGAACGCTCCGCTTCATGCAGGCGCTGCGCCTGGGCGAACAGAGATCGCCTGTGCAGCGCGAGGCAGGTCTCGACCGGCTGGCGTTGTTGCAGTACACCGGCGGTACGACCGGTGTGTCCAAGGGGGCGATGCTCACACACCGCAACCTGCTGGCCAACGTGCTGCAGACCATCGAGCTGTTCGACCAGCCTGGTCTGCTCGAGCCGGAAAAGGACGTGCGTATCGCCCCGTTGCCGCTGTATCACATCATGGCTTTCGCCACGAACTGTCTGAGTTCGGTGGGCATGGGCCTGCATACCGTATTCATCCGCGACGGGCGCAATCTGGACGAAACCATCGGTGCCATGCAGCGTCATCCGTTCAGCCTGCTCAGCGGCATCAACACGCTGTTCGTCGGACTGATGAATCATCCGGAATTTCGCAGCATCGATTTCTCCCACCTGAAGTGGGCGACGTCCGGCGGCGCGCCGCTCAACAGTGAGGTCGGCCGCCGCTGGCAGGCGCTGACCGGCGCGCCGATTCGCGAAGGTTTCGGGCTGACCGAGGCGTCGCCGGTGGTCGCAACCGGCACTCAGCTGAGCCCCTACCGTGAAGGCTACATCGGCCAGGCGCTGATCGAGACCGAACTGCGCACCGTGGATGACGAGGGCAACGACGTGGCGCCGGAAACGCCGGGCGAACTGTGGCTGCGTGGCCCGCAGGTCATGCAGGGCTACTGGCAGCGTCCGGACGAGACGGCCAAGGTGCTCACACCCGATGGCTGGCTGAAGACCGGCGATATCGCGCTGCTGGATGCCGATGGCTTCGTGAAGATCGTCGACCGCAAGAAGGACATGATCCTGGTGTCCGGCTTCAACGTGTTCCCCAACGAGATCGAGGATGTGCTGATGCAGCATCCATCCGTGCGTGAATGCGTGGCAGTGGGCGTGCCGGATGCGCGCAAGGGCGAGGCGGTGAAGGTCTTCGTCAGCATCAAGGACGATACGGCTGATGAGCGGGCCTTGCTCGAACATTGCCGGCGATACCTCACCGGCTACAAGATGCCGAGCTTTCTCGAGCTGCGCGACGAGCTGCCGAAGACCGCGGTCGGCAAGTTGCTGCGTCGGCAGCTGCGTGACGAGGCGCGCGCCGCTGCAAGCTGATCGCTAGCTATATATATGTACGAAGCGACGGGCGGATCTGCCGGGTCGCAACCCACCGGATGAGCCGGGCGAAGGGGTTCGGGTCCAAGGCAGCCGGGCGGAAATATCAATCCGCGCTTGTTGCCCTGGGGGGTTTCTGATATAAAGCAGCGCTCTTTTCTAGGGGCCCGGTATCTTCGTTCGCAACGTGGCCGGTAAGACCCCCATGAAACGTGGCGCTGAGCGCCGAACTGACAAGTGAATTCAAGCGGCCAACCCATGCCGGGTTGGGCATGTGGTTTTAGAGGGCTGAGGCATGTCGAGAGTCTGTCAAGTTACCGGTAAGGGTCCGGTAACCGGGAACAACGTTTCCCACGCAAACAACAAAACCCGTCGTCGTTTCCTGCCGAACCTGCAGCATCATCGCTTCTGGGTCGAGTCGGAGAACCGCTTCGTCCGTCTGCGCCTGAGTGCCAAAGGCATGCGCATCATCGACAAGCGCGGCATTGACGTCGTTCTGTCCGAGCTGCGCGCCCGCGGCGAAAAGGTTTAAGGAGAGCAATCATGCGTGACCTGATCCGTTTGGTGTCCAGCGCCGGTACCGGCCACTTCTACACCACCGACAAGAACAAGCGCACCACCCCCGACAAGATCGAAATCAAGAAATTCGATCCGGTCGTACGCAAGCACGTGATCTACAAGGAAGCCAAGATCAAGTAATTGATCGGCCCTTGAAGAAAGAACCCGCCTCTCGGCGGGTTTTTTCGTTTTTGGTACATGGTCAGCGCCGTTCGTCACCGCTCCGGGTAATTTGACAAGAGTCATATGCTTCGGCCGGAAATTCGCTATCGTACGAGCTTTTCGTTTACCCACTTTCGGCACGAGGATGCGTAGCGCATGGCGAAGACGGACGGGCCCATCGCGGCAGACAGCAAGAGCACTTCCATCGCCCTGCAGGCGGCTTCCGAAGATATCTGGGCGCAGAAATACCGGCTCACCAGCAAGGACGGCACACCGATCGACGAGAGCGTCGATGACACTTGGCAGCGCGTCGCCCGTGCCCTGGCCGATGTCGAGCCGGCCAAGCAGCGCGAGCACTGGTATGAGCGCTTCCTCTGGGCGCTGCGCAACGGTGCCATCCCGGCCGGGCGGATCATCTCCAACGCCGGCGCGCAGGACTACAAGCCGGCGACCTCGACCATCAACTGCACCGTCTCCGGCTCGATCACCGACTCGATGGACGACATCCTCGGCAAGGTCCACGAGGCCGGTCTGACGCTCAAGGCCGGCTGCGGCATCGGCTACGAGTTCAGCACCCTGCGCCCGCGCGGCTCCTTCGTCTCGGGTGCCGGCGCGCACACCAGCGGCCCGCTGTCGTTCATGGATATCTTCGACAAGATGTGCTTCACCGTCAGCTCCGCCGGCGGCCGCCGCGGCGCGCAGATGGGCACCTTCGAGGTCGGCCATCCGGACGTGCGCGAGTTCATCCGTGCCAAGCGCGAAGACGGCCGGCTGCGCCAGTTCAACCTCAGCCTGCTGATCACCGACGAATTCATGCAGGCGGTGGACGCCGACGGCGAGTGGCCGCTGATCTTCCCGGTACACGCCAAGGAAGCCGCCGAACTCGACCTGAACGATGCCGAGCACGTGCTCTGGCGCGAATGGCCGGTGCACGACAACTACATCGTCCGCGACGACGGCCTGGTCGCCTGCAAGATCTACGGGCGGGTCAAGGCGCGGCATCTGTGGGACATGATCATGGTGTCCACCTACGACTACGCCGAGCCGGGCTTTATCCTCATCGACCGCGTCAACCAGCTGAACAACAACTGGTGGTGCGAAGCGATCCGCGCCACCAACCCCTGCGGTGAGCAGCCGCTGCCGCCGTACGGCTCGTGCCTGCTGGGCTCGATCAACCTGACCAACTTCGTCATCGACCCGTTCGGTGCCGATGCGCGCTTCGACTGGGACAAGTACCGCGAAGTGGTGCGCGTCTTCACCCGCATGCTGGATAACGTGGTGGAGATCAACGGCCTGCCGCTGGAGCAGCAGCGCCACGAGATCGAGAGCAAGCGCCGCCACGGCATGGGCTTCCTCGGCCTCGGCTCGACGCTGACGCTGCTCAAGCTGCGCTACGGCAGCCCGGAAGCCTGCGTGTTCACCGAGGAAGTCGCCCGTGAAATGGCGCTGGTCGGCTGGGAGCAGGCGCTCGAGCTGTCCAAGGAGAAGGGCGCGGCACCGCTGCTGAGCCAGACCTTCGAGGTCACCGCCGAGATGCTGCGCAAGCGTCCGGAGATGGCCAAGGACGGTTACAAGGTCGGTGACAAGATTGCCGGTCGCGTGCTGCACGCCAAGTATTCACGCTACATGCAGAAGATCGCCGAGTACGCACCGGAACTGATCGAGGCGCTGGCCGAGCAGGGCGCGCGCTTCACCCACCACAGCTCCATCGCGCCCACCGGCACCATCAGCCTGAGCCTGGCCAACAATGCTTCCAATGGCATCGAACCGAGCTTTGCCCACCACTACTCGCGCAACCTGATCCGTCCCGGCCGCAAGGCCAAGGAGAAGATCGAGGTGTTCAGCTACGAGCTGCTGGCCTACCGCACGCTGATCAACGAGCGCGCCAAGCCGGGTTCCGACGAGCCGGGCGAGAAGCTGCCGGACTACTTCATCACCGCCGATGACGTCAGCCCGACCCAGCACGTGGACATCCAGGCCGCCGCGCAGAAGTGGGTCGACTCGTCGATCTCCAAGACCGCCAACGTGCCGACCGATTATCCGTTCGAGGCGTTCAAGGACATCTACCGCTACGCCTGGCGCCAGGGCCTCAAGGGTTGCACCACCTTCCGCTTCAACCCGGCGGCGTTCCAGGGCGTACTGGTCAAGGAGTCCGATCTGGAGAAGACGCTGTACCGCTTCACCCTCGAGGACGGCAGCGTGGTCGAGCTCAAGGGCAACCAGGAAGTCGAGTACGACGGCGAGGTGAACACCGCCGCCAACCTGTTCGATGCCCTCAAAGAAGGCTATTACGGCAAGTACTGAACCGGACTGCCAATCGTATAAGCGCCGGGCCATCGCTGTGCCCGGCAGGAGAATCTGCACAATGACCGTAAAGATCACCCAGCGCATCAAGGGCTTCAAGGTCGTCGACGAGGCCCTCGAGCGCCCCGCGGCCGCTGCGGCCAGCACCGAGAGCAAGACGAGCAAGGCCGTCAACGTGGTGGAAATGGACGAGAGCCTGCAACGTCCGGAAACCCTCATCGGCATGACCTACAAGATCAAGTCGCCGCTGTTCGAGCACGCGCTGTACGTTACCGTGAATGACATCGTGCTCAACGCCGGCACCCCGCATGAGCAACGGCGGCCGTTCGAGATCTTCATCAATTCGAAGAACATGGACCACTTCCAGTGGATCGTTGCGCTTACCCGCATCATGTCCGCGGTGTTCCGCAAGGGCGGCGACTGCACTTTCCTCGTCGAGGAGCTGAAGGCGGTGTTCGACCCGCGCGGCGGCTATCTGAAGAAGGGTGGCGTCTACATGCCGTCGATCGTGGCCGAGATCGGCGCGGTGCTGGAGCGCCATCTGATCGCCATCGGCATGCTTGAAGGCCATGCGCTGGACGAAACCCAGCTCAAGTACCTGGCCGAAAAGCGCGCCGCCTACGAAGCCAGCCAGGGCGCGGTGGCTGTCGAGCCGGGCGAAGGCTTTCCGGCCGGCGCACAGCTGTGCAACAAGTGCAACACCCAGGCTGTGGTGCAGATGGACGGCTGCGCTACCTGTCTGAACTGCGGCAACTCCAAGTGCGGCTAAACGGCGTGCGCTGATTTCGCCTGCTGCTCGTCAGGCCCGCTTTACCCGGCGGGCCTGGCTCTGCTAGCTTTGGACCTGTATACAGCTTTCCGGTTTTTGGCCAAATGTCTTCCACTGCTCACAGCCTGTTCCCCATGAAGCCAGCCGATCTCGGTGCGGCCCGGCTGTGCGCAATCGCTCCACCTCCCTCTGTCGTTGCCGATCTGGCAATCGCGCCACCACCTCCACAGGCGGTCGCGCTGGGCTGATCCGCCCACACTTCGCAGCTCCGGTTTTCGCTTCCGATCCTTATGGGTCGGTGCGCGCACGCTTTCGGCGTTCGCTGGAGCCTGTTTGGCTTCGACAGGTAATCACTGATGACTTTCAACAAATCGTTGTGGACGTCCTATGGCGTCATGACTGTGTTCGTCCTGCTGTGGGGCAGTGCGGCCATCTTCACCCGCTGGGGACTGGACCACGGCACGCCCTTCGCCCTGCTGATCGTGCGCTTTGCTCTGGCGCTGACTGCGGTTCTGCTTATCGGCCTCTACCGTAGGCGCTGGTGGCCAGCGCCTGGCACTGCTTGGCAGACGGCGGCGACCGGGCTGCTGATGATCGGCTGTTATTCGATCTGCTATTTCCAGGCCATGGCCCATGGCGTGACCCCAGGCGTGATCGCGACGCTGCTCGGCGTGCAGCCGATTCTCACCCTGTTGCTCCTCGAAAGGCGCTTCTCGCCGCTGCGCCTGCTCGGATTGCTGGTGGCACTGGCCGGACTGGCCGCGGTGGTCTTTCAGAGTCTGGTACTGGCGCGTTTCTCGCTCGCCGGGATGCTCTTCGCCCTCGGCGCGCTGCTGTGCATGACCGTGGGTGCGATCCTGCAGCAGCGTGTTCGCCAGAGCCCGCTGGAGGTCATGCCGCTGCAGTACGCGGTCAGCCTGCTGCTATGCCTGGCGTTCGTGCCGTTGCAGCCGATCCAGCTGGAAGCGGTGACAGGCTTCATCATTCCGGTGCTGTGGCTGGGCCTGGTGATCTCGGTGGCGGCGCAGCTGCTGCTGTACCGCATGATCCAGACTGGCAATCTGGTCAATGTCACCAG
The DNA here is from genome assembly GCF_003864275.1 of Pseudomonas sp. SCT. Classification (NCBI taxonomy): domain Bacteria; kingdom Pseudomonadati; phylum Pseudomonadota; class Gammaproteobacteria; order Pseudomonadales; family Pseudomonadaceae; genus Pseudomonas; species Pseudomonas sp. SCT. The sequence continues at coordinate 103,699 of NZ_BDJA01000007.1, read as the reverse complement.
CCTGTTCTACCTGGTGCCGGTGGTGACCGTGGGGATGGATTACCTGTTCCTCGGCAATCAGCTGTCGCGCCTCGGACTGCTCGGGATGGGCGCGATTCTGCTGGGGCTGGCGCTGGTGTTCAGGGCCGCGCCGCAGCCGCATCGCGGATGAGCAAAGGCCGGGCGGTTGCCGCCCGGCCTTTCGGCAGCTTCAGCTGACCACGCGGTAGCACGGCGTGTAGGGCACGCCGCCGGGCAGCTTCATGCGGTGCTGCTCGACGAAGGCCTGCAGCAGCTTGTCCAGCGGCTGCATGATCGCCGCGTCGCCGTGGATCTCGTAACGGCCGTACTGCTCGATGCGGCGGATGCCCTTGTCCTTGACGTTGCCGGCGACGATGCCGGAGAACGCGCGGCGCAGATTGGCGGCGAGTTCGTGCGGTGGCAGGTCGCGGCGCAGCGGCAGGCTGGCCATGGCCTCGTGGGTCGGGTCGAAGGGGCGCTGGAAGCCTTCCTCGATCTTCAGCAACCAGTTGAAGTGGAACGCATCGTTGCGCTCGCGGCGGAAGCGACGGACTTCGCGCAGCCCCTCGGTCATCTGTCGGGCCACTTCGGTGGGGTCGTTGAAGACGATCTGGTAGCGCTTCTGCGCGTCTTCGCCAAGGGTCGCGCCGACGAAATCGTGCAGCTGCTGCAGATAGTCTGCGGCATCGCTCGGGCCGGTGAGGATGACCGGAAAGGGCACGTCGCAATTGGCCGGGTGCAGCAGGATGCCAAGCAGGTAGAGGAATTCCTCGGCCGTGCCGACGCCGCCGGGGAAGATGATGATGCCGTGACCGACACGGACGAAGGCTTCCAGGCGTTTCTCGATGTCCGGCAGGATGACCAGTTCGTTGACGATCGGGTTCGGTGCCTCGGCGGCGATGATGCCGGGCTCGGTCAGCCCCAGATAGCGGCTGCCGTTGCGGCGCTGCTTGGCATGGGCGATGGTGGCGCCTTTCATCGGGCCCTTCATCACACCTGGGCCGCAGCCGGTACAGACGTCCAGGCTGCGCAGGCCCAGCTCGTGGCCGACGCGCTTGCTGTACTTGTATTCCTCAGTGCTGATCGAGTGACCGCCCCAGCACACCACCATGTTCGGCTCGATGCCAGGGCGCAGCGTGCGGGCGTTGCGCAGCAGGTGGAACACATAGTCGGTGATGCCCTGCGAAGTGCTCAGATCGATGCGTGCGCTGCTCAGCTCGCTTTCGGTATAGACGATGTCGCGCAGGGCGCTGAAGAGCATCTCGCGGGTGCTGGCGATCATCTCGCCATCGACGAAGGCATCGGCCGGCGCGTTGAACAGCTCCAGGCGTACGCCGCGATCCTGCTGCAGGATGCGCACCTCGAAGTCCTCGTAAGCTTCGAGGATGGTCTTGGCGTTGTCGATGCGCGTGCCGGTGTTGAGGATCGCCAGGGCACATTGGCGGAACAGCTTGTGCGTGCTGCCGGAGCCGACTTCGCTCAGTTGCTGTACTTCGCGTTGCGAGAGGGTTTCCAGGCTGCCTTTGGGGCTAACCGAGGCGTTGATTACGTTGCGTTGGGTCATTCGTCGTTCCCTGAAATACCGCCGTTTCGGCCGCATTGCGATGGTGAGCCCGCGGGGGAAGCCCGGGGCCGCCGGTTCAAGGCGTGTCGAAGACGCTGGCTTCGCAAGAGCTCGTGAACGCGGCAGGGTAAAGGTGCGCCATCTTACCTGCCATCGTGGAACGCAGGCTGGCGCTCGATCGTGCATTGCATCCGCGGGTGGCCGGCAGCGTTCGCTCTGGCCGCAGGGCCGCGGCTGTCAGAATGCAAAAGGTAAGACACTCTGTGGGTGCTGGCGTGCGGAGAGCAGGCGATGAAATTCGCCGGGATCTTTCACCTGCACGTCCGTCTTGCCTTCGTGACGCTGCGCCGCGATCAGCCTGGATAGCCAGAAGCGCACGCAGGCCACACGCAGCATCGGCTGCCAGAGTTCGGCTTCGGCCGGGGTGAAGCGGCGCAGCGCGGAGTAGGCCGCCAGCAAGGGTTCGCTGCGCTCGCCGTCGATCTCGCCGTTGGGGTGCGAGCACCAGTCATTCACCGCAATGGCCAGGTCGTAGAGCATCGGCCCGGAGCAGGCGTTGTAGAAGTCGATCACGCCAGTCAGGTGGCTGCCTTCGAACAGCACGTTGTCGCGGAACAGATCGGCATGCAGGTTGGCGCGCGGCAGGGCGAGGAGTTTCGGCCGTAGCTCGGCGATTTCCGCCAGGCCATCGCGCAACAGTGGCAGCTGGTCCTCGGACAGGCTCAGTGCCAGGCTCGGCCCCTGTTCCTGCATCCAGTCCAGGCCGCGGTCGCTGGCGCGCTCGAGGATGTGTTCGCGGGTGGCCAGGTGCAGCCGCGCCAGCAGCCGGCCGACTTCGGCGCATTGGTGTGGATTGGGCTCCACCACATGCTTGCCCGGCAGGCGCGGTTGCAGCAACGCGGGCTTCTCCGCCAGTTCGCGCAGTGCGTCGCCATCCTCGCTGCGCAGCGCGTAGGGCACCGGCAGGCCGGCGCGGTGCAGCACGTCGAGCAGCTCGATGAAGAACGGCAAATCCTGGCGCGGGCCGCGCTCGATCAGGGTCAGCACATATTCGCCCTGTTCGAGGCTGACGAAGAAATTGCTGTTCTCGCTGCCTGCGGCGATGCCCTGGAAGTCGCGCAGCCGGCCGAGCCGGTACGGCGCCAGGAAGGCTTCCAGTTCATCGCGTTGCAGGGGCGTGAATACCGACATGCTGTGCTCCTGGTGACTGATGGATTACCAGCTGAAGATCTTCCAGGAGGGGATCAGCATGTCCGGCTGATCGGCGCGGACAAAGTTGCCGTCGTTGCCGTCTGCGCGCACCAGGAAATACGGCTTGCCGTGCTTGGGCGTGACTTTCACGGCGTAGAGGAAGCCGTTGACGCGGTATTCCTCGACAGTGCGGTCGCCTTCCTGACGGATGGTTACGTCGGGCTCGCCGTCGACCGATTCCTGGGCGAAACCGGCCAGGGGAGCGCACGCCAGTAGGCTGGCCAGCATCAGGTGTTTGAGAGCGCGCATGGTAACCTTGTCCCTTTGTCGATAAGTGGTCCTTGGCATTCTAGCTCCGGGCCCGCCGAAAAGGTTGATTCCGCTCATGAGCCAAGCTCCCCTCATCCTAGTGGACGGTTCGTCCTACCTCTATCGCGCCTTTCATGCCCTGCCTCCATTGACCACCTCCACCGGCAAGCCGACCGGCGCGGTCAAGGGTGTGCTGAACATGTTGCTCAGCCTGCGCCGGCAGTATCCGGACAGCCCGTTCGCCGTGGTTTTCGACGCCAAAGGGCCGACCTTTCGCGACGCGCTGTTCGAGAACTACAAGTCGCACCGCCCGCCGATGCCGGATGATCTGCGCTCGCAGGTCGAGCCGCTGCACGCCAGCGTTCGCGCCCTCGGCATGCCGCTGCTGTGCGTGGAAGGGGTCGAGGCCGACGACGTCATCGGCACCCTGGCCCGGCAGTGCGCGGCGCTGGGCCGCGATGTGGTGATCTCCACCGGCGACAAGGACATGGCCCAGCTGGTCTGCCCGCACGTCACCCTGGTCAACACCATGACCGGCAGCGTCTATGACATCGAAGGCGTGAAGACCAAGTTCGGCGTTGGCCCGGAGCTGATCATCGATTTCCTCGCGCTGATGGGCGACAAGGTCGACAACATTCCTGGCGTGCCAGGCGTGGGCGAGAAGACGGCATGTGGCCTGCTCAACGGTATTCCCGGCGGGCTCAAGGGGCTTTACGACAACCTCGACCAGGTCGCCGGCCTGCCGATCCGCGGCGCCAAGTCACTGGGCGCCAAGCTCGCTGAACACCGCGATGCCGCCTTCATGTCCTACGAGCTGGCGACGATCAAGATCGACGTGGCGCTGGATGTCGAAGTCGGCGACCTGATGCCCGGCGAACCGCACCGCGAGGCGCTGATCGCGCTGTACCGCGAGCTGGAATTCAAGAACTGGCTGGACGACCTGCTGCGCGAGGCCAAGGCCGCGGGCGAGAACTGCGAGGTGCAGCCAGAAGGTTGCTCGATCCAGGCCGAGGCACAGTACGAAACACTCCTTGAGCAGGCCGATTTCGAGCGTTGGTTGGATCGCCTGAAGACAGCCGAGTGCTTCGCCTTCGATACCGAAACCACCAGCATCGATGCTCAGCGCGCCGAGCTGGTCGGCGTGTCGTTCGCCGTCGAGCCGGGCCAGGCGGCCTATGTGCCGCTGCGCCATTCCTATATGGGTGTGCCGCAGCAGCTCGAACTGGATGCCGTGCTCGCCGCGCTCAAGCCGCTGCTGGAAGATCCGGCGAAGACCAAGATCTGCCAGCACGGCAAGTACGACATGAACGTGCTGATGCACTATGGCATCGAGATGCGCGGCATGGCTTTCGACACCATGCTCGAATCCTACGTGCTCGACGCCACCGCCACCCGCCACGACATGGACAGCCTGGCGCTCAAGTACCTCGGTCGCGGCACCATTCGCTTCGAGGACATCGCCGGCAAGGGCGCCAAGCAGCTGACCTTCGACCAGATCGCCATCGAGCAGGCCGGCCCCTACGCCGCCGAGGACGCCGATGTCACCCTGCGCCTGCACCAGACGTTGCTCGGCAAGCTGGAACAGACGCCATCGCTGCTCAAGGTGCTGACCGAGATCGAGATGCCGCTGGTGCCCGTGCTGGCGCGCATCGAGCGTAATGGCGCGCTGGTCGATGCGCAGCTGCTCGGCCAGCAGAGCGTCGAGCTGGGCGACAAGCTGGTGCAACTGGAACGCGAGGCCTTCGAGATTGCCGGCGAGGAGTTCAACCTCGGCTCGCCCAAGCAGCTCTGCGCGATCCTCTACGACAAGCTCGGTTGCCCAGTGATTTCCAAGACCGCCGGCGGCCAGCCGTCCACCGCCGAAAGCGTGCTGGCCGAACTGGCCGAGCAGGATTACCCGCTGCCCAAGGTGATCATGCAGCACCGCAGCCTGAGCAAGCTCAAGGGCACCTACACCGACAAGCTGCCGCAGCAGATCAACCCGCGCACCGGGCGCATCCACACCAGCTACCATCAGGCAGTCACCGCCACCGGCCGGCTGTCCTCCAGCGACCCGAACCTGCAGAACATCCCGATCCGCACCGCCGAGGGGCGGCGCATTCGCCAGGCTTTCGTCGCAGCGCCGGGCTACAAGCTGCTGGCGGCGGACTACTCGCAGATCGAGCTGCGCATCATGGCCCACCTGGCGCAGGACGCCGGGCTGTTGCACGCCTTCCAGAACGACCTCGACGTGCACCGCGCCACCGCCGCCGAGGTGTTCGGTGTACCGCTGGAGCAGGTCAGCAACGACCAGCGTCGCAGCGCGAAGGCGATCAACTTCGGCCTGATCTACGGCATGAGCGCCTTCGGCCTGGCCAAGCAGATCGACGTCGGCCGCAAGGAAGCGCAGGAGTACATCGACCGCTATTTCGCCCGCTATCCCGGCGTGCTCGCCTATATGGAGCGCACCCGCACCCAGGCCGCCGAGCAGGGCTATGTCGAAACGCTGTTCGGCCGTCGGCTGTACCTGCCGGAGATCAATTCGAAGAACGGCGCCATGCGCAAGGGCGCCGAGCGCACCGCGATCAACGCGCCGATGCAGGGCACCGCAGCGGACATCATCAAGCGCGCCATGATCGCCGTGGACGGCTGGCTGCAGGACAGCGGGCTGGATGCACGGGTGATCCTGCAGGTCCACGATGAATTGGTGCTGGAAGTGCGCGAAGACCTGGTCGAGCAGGTCCGCGAAGCCATCTGCCCGCTGATGAGCGGTGCCGCCCAGCTGGACGTGCCGCTGCTGGTCGAAGCAGGCGTTGGCAATAACTGGGACGAGGCGCACTGACCGAGCTGCCGGAAAATGTCGCTAGTCGACGAAATTTTTCGTCCGCGTTGAACTTTCTCTGCAACGATTCGGTCAGAGCATGCGAAGGGTGTAAAAGCCCTTCGATGCTCCTTGTTGTGTTAAGTGTTGGCAGATCTCTGGACCCCGCCCTAGCGGTCCGGATTTGGACCTCGAACTTCCCCCTCCCCCAATGAAGTTCGAGGTTTTTTTTGCCTGCAGAAAAGTGGCATGGACGCCGCGGCAGCCACAATGACCTGCGCAGTTTCTTGCGCAGGCGTTCTGTGGATAACCTTGTGGGTAAGCTGTTCGCAGTGCGATCAGCCGCGCGTTGCGGCAGTGTTGCGCAACTTGTTGCCGCGGCTGCGCAGGAACTTGCGCAGCTTTCTGTGTTGGCGATCACTTCTGCCAGTCGGGCTGCATATTGTCAATTCAGTATCTATTTGAAAAATAAGATTTTTTCCAATTTGGCATGCTGCTTGTTGTTATGAAATGGCCATTCGGCACTCATATCAGACAAGGAGAGCACTCATGCCAACACCCGCGTATCTGTCCCTCGAAGGCACCAAACAAGGCCTGATCACCGCCGGCACTTTCACCGAGGACTCGGTTGGCAACATCTTCCAGGAAGGCCATGAGGACCAGATCCTGGTGCAGGCCTTCCAGCATCAGGTCATCATTCCGCGCGACCCGCAGTCCGGCCAGCCGACTGGCCAGCGCGTACACAAGCCGCTGATGATCACCAAGGTGTTCGACAAGTCGTCGCCGCTGATCTTCAACGCCCTGACTTCCGGCGAGCGCCTGAACAAGTGCCGTCTGGAGTGGTATCGCACCTCGTCCACCGGTACTCAGGAACACTACTTCACCATCGAACTGGAAGATGCGGTGATCGTCGACGTGCAGTCGCGCATGCCCAACTGCCAGGACCCGAACATGTCCCATTTCACTCATCTGGAAGACGTGTACTTCACCTACCGCAAGATCGTCTGGACCCACGAGGTTTCCGGCACCTCCGGCTCCGACGACTGGCGCACCCCGATCGCCGGCTGATTCGCCGCGGTCCCGCTTCGGCCAGGCTTGCCTGGCCGAACGCTTTTTTGCGAAGCACTGAACATATTCCGCCATCGTCACTCGGGAATGCGCGAGCCATGCGTTCTAGAGCGGCCGGCCTGTGTTACACGGAGCTCCGCAAGCGCCCATGCGCTGATACATGGACTGAACAGGAGGAACATGGATGTTCGCCCCAGCCAACCAGGCCCACTTCACGCTTTCCCTCGAAGGCATCGAGCACGACTTCAAGGTGCTCGAATTCCGGGGCCGCGAGGCAATCAGCCAGCCCTATCGTTTCGACCTGGAACTGGTCAGCGAGCATCCCGACCTCGATCTGGAGAACCTGCTGCATCGCCCGGCCTTCCTCGCGTTCGCGCCGGACAGCAGCGGTATTCATGGGCTGGTTCATCAGGCCGCGCAGGGTGAGTCCGGCAAGCGCCTGACCCGCTATCGGCTCACGCTCGTGCCGCAGCTGGCCTATCTCGCCCATCGCACCAACCAGCGCATCTTCCAGCACCTGACGGTGCCGCAGATCATCGCCCAGGTGCTCGAGGAACACGGCATCCAGGCCGATGCCTACCGCTTCCAGCTCGGCCCGGTGATTTACCCGCCGCGCGAATATTGCGTGCAGTACGACGAATCCGACCTGCACTTCATCCAGCGCCTGTGCGAGGAAGAAGGTATCCATTACCACTTCGAGCACAGCACGGCCGGCCATGTGCTGGTCTTCGGCGATGACCAGACGGTCTTCCCCAGGCTCGCCGCCACCGCCTATCAGCAGGACAGCGGTCTGGTCGCCGACCAGCCGGTGATCAAGCGTTTCGGCCTGCGCCTGGAAACCCGCACCAGCCGCGTCACGCGCCGCGACTACGATTTCGAGAAGCCACGTCTGAGCATGGAGGCCGCCTTCCACAGTGACTTCCAGCCCGACCTTGAAGACTACGATTACCCCGGCCGCTTCACCGAGCGCGCCCGCGGCAAGCACCTGTCGCAACGCGCCCTGGAGCGCTACCGCCACGACTACGAACTGGCCGAAGGCGAAAGCGACCAGCCGCGACTGGCGAGCGGGCACTTCCTCCCGCTCGGCGAACACCCCCGCAGCGACTGGAACCAGCTCTGGCTGCTGACCGAAGTGCTGCATGAAGGTAAGCAGCCACAGGTGTTGGAGGAGTCAATTACCAATGTCCCAGCTCACCACGGACTGGCCCCCTCTCCCCTATGGGGAGAGGGGGCTCTTGCCAGCTCCGACTTCCAGCAAGGCTACCGCAACCACTTCACCGCCACCCCCTGGGACATCCCCTTCCGACCGGCGCTGAAGCATCCGAAGCCGAAGGTGCTCGGCAGCCAGACCGCTTTGGTCACCGGCCCGGCGGGCGAAGAAATCCACTGCGATGAATACGGCGGCGTGCGCGTCCAATTTCACTGGGATCGTGAAGGCCAGGCCGACGACAAGACCAGCTGCTGGCTGCGCGTGTCGTCCAGCTGGGCCGGCGACCGCTACGGCGGCATCGCGATCCCGCGCGTTGGCATGGAAGTGCTGGTGACCTTCCTCGAAGGCGACCCCGACCAACCGCTGGTGACCGGCTGCCTGTATCACAAGGAACACCAGGTTCCTTACGACCTGCCGGCGAACAGGACCCGCACGGTGTTCAAGACCTTGAGCTCACCGGGTGGTGGCGGCTACAACGAGCTGCGCATCGAAGACCGTAAGGGCCAGGAACAGATTTATATCCACGCCCAACGCGACTGGGACGAAAACATCGAGCACGACCAGAAGATCCGCGTCGGCCACGAACGCCACGACACCGTGGAAGCCAACAGCTACAGCGAATTCAAGGCCGAAGAACACCGCACCACCCACGCCGATCGCAAGACCGAAATCCGCGCCAACGACCACCTCACCGTGGGCAATACCCAGCACCTGAAGATCGGCACTGGGCAATTCATCGAGGCGGGCCAGGAGATTCATCTGTCCAGCGGCTTGAAAGTAGTCCTCGAAGCCGGCAGCGAACTGACCTTCAAGGCGGCCGGCAGCTTCATCAAGCTCGATGCCAGCGGCATCACCATGGTCGGGCCGGTGATCAGGATGAACTCGGGGGGAAGTCCGGGTAAGGGGGCCGGTGCGGCGCCGGTATTGCCGGGGAAGGCCAAGCCGGCGGATGCGGATAAGGCGGGTGTACCGCTGGAAGCCTTGCTTAAGCAAAACCTGCTATTTCGCAGTACTCGAGCGGGCGTATGCGAGCTATGCGAGGCGGCCAAAGCACAGCAGGAGACCAAGGTATGAGCGCGCCCACGATCACAGGCAATGGCGCCATTCTGCTAGACGGTGCGCGGTATGAAAACGCAACGGCCTGGCTCTATCAGACCTTCCCCAGCCATCAGCCCTGGCCTTTACTGCTCAACACTCCCTATGAGGCAATCGCTGAAGCAGGGCCTATCCTGCTGGATGCCCCCATGGGTAGCCCAGCCTATGAAGCCTGGAAGCACGGCAGTGGAATTAAGGACAGCGTTTGGCTGGAAAGCGATGCCTCAGTGGAAGAACTACACCGCATTCTGCAGCGCCGTCTGCGCATCTTTACCCCAGAACACCGCGAGCTCTGGTTGCGTTTTGCTGACGCCCGCCCTTTGTACCAGGCGTGGCAAAGCAAGGCGCAATGGCCAGAGGGTTTCTGGCATCGCATCGCACGTATCTGGCTCCATTACGAGGGCACAACTTTCTGTGCCTGGAACAATGAACACCCAGAAAAAGACGGCGCCCCGACCAGTCAGGGGATTGCGGTCCAACTGACACTTGACTGGCCGCTGCTGGAAGCACTTGCCAAACAGGGCGACACGGCACAGGAGGCGGCTCTATGACCGCTCAAACCACAGCACCCGCCAGCTTGACGGTAGCCGCCTGCCCACTGCTTAGCGCCGTCCTGCCGTTGCGCTATGCGCTCGGGCCAACACTGGCGGTGGATACCGCCGCCTATGATTTGCCCGCACTGCAGGGCAACTTCCCCGCCATCGGTGACTACTTCGAGCCCCTGCAAGGCCGTCCGCTTAACTACACCGCTCGCCTTTTGCGTGATGGCTGGCTATACGTTTGGCAAAGCACCCTGCAGCAACTAGTCGAGTACCGCGTCAGCCAGGCTACCTTTTCCCAGACAGCCCGTGGCGGGAAGGTCATTGACGGACGCAGCTTGCCCTACCTGCTTCTCCCTGCCGGAACACCCGCGATGTTGGTCTGGTCGCCGCAGCAATGGGCCGATGCGTCATTCGCGGCAGCCAAAAACAAAGCAGAGGTGCGCCAACGCGTGATGCGAACCATCACTCCTGGCGTCGCACCCTTCAGCGGCCAGGCTCGCACCGTCCACGAACGCATCGGCGACTACATGGACGCCAACTGGTATGGCTGGAGCTGCGAACCATCCACATCCCACCGCCCAGCCTGGCCACAACTGCTGGAAGATATGCAACGCTGCGAGCAACAGTCCTATGCCTTGATCGACGATCAGTGGGGCGTACTACTGGATCTGGCTGAATTGCTCCGCGCGCGCCAACAAGCGTTCAACGTCACCCGGGAAGTCCGTGGCGAAGATTGGGCCATGGCCGGTGTGCTCAAGTCTTTGGCCAAAAGCGACTCGCAAATTGGCGGTCAGCTACGCAGCATGACCAATTACCGCAAATTGCAAACCGCTTGGCAGGAGCAAGCTCAGGAAGAGAATGCATACACTGCTGATGTGCGTCGTCTCAGTGAACTCTGGTCGGCCTGGTTCAATACCCTGGCACAGCGTGGCCCCGCCAGCCTAGGCACTGCCTGCGGTCACTTTGACATTACCCAACCGGCCCCACGAAAGGAGCTAGAGCTGCACTTCGCCGCTGCCTGCCTTGGCCCAGCGACAACGGGTCCTGGCGCGCAGGCCATCGCCAATGCTTTAACGCTTCAGCAACAGGCAGGTAAACCCTGGTTGGTCTGGTCACTATTGGGTCTGGGTAAACGCCTGGGTATTGGCGAGATCAACACCATTGTCGGGCTGGCTGATGGCGCCAGAGATAATGGTGCCAGTGCCCTGGCCGAAGCACGCAAGGTGGCGGAACTGCTTAACCAAGCGGCCGAAAAACTGGCCCGCCATATTCAGGGATCAGCACTGGAAGCGCTGTTCACCGCCCTAGCCCCAATTGCTGGGGTGGGCCTGCAACAAGCCAATGATGGCACCAAGGCTGCCGGACGCCTCTACCTGGCTGCCGCGCTGGCGCGTAGTCAGCAGCGTCTGGCTATCGAGGTCGTCAGTCGGCGCCAAGTCGGGGAGTGGATGAGCGACCTGATGGGCGCACGGCCCCAACTGCCCGCCAAACTCAGACCCACACAACTGAGCGTTGCGGTCAGTGATGCCTTGCCGTTCTTCCGACTGCTACCGGCCAAAGACCTGCCCGCGTTGACCGGGCACTTGGCAGCCGACGTCAATCTCAAGGGAATGCTTGACCTTAGCAAAGAAGCGATGGAAAAGGCTCCGGTAAAGTGTCTGGTGGCTCTAGTCGCCGGAATGAATTTTGTTTGGGGTGGGGCACAGCTGACTGAAAAACAGTCAGGTAAAAGCTGGCTGAGTTTTACAGGAGGAGCTTTTGGCGTTGCCTCTGCTACATCCGCAGTAGCACAAAAAGTTGCCGAAGTAGACTGGGAGGCAACCACCAAGATTGCAGGTTCCCATTCTCTCTCGTCACAAGCAGCTCTGACCAAAGCCCTGGGCGTCGGCGCGAGAACCGCTTTATGGCAATCCATCACCTCAGGCTTTGATGTAATGGTCTTCAGTATTGAGGCATTGGAGTCCTATCAAGCCGGTGATATCGATACCGCGAGTATTAATTCCGGACTTACCCTGGCCTCCGCCGCCAACCTGCGGCTGTACGTGCAGAGTTTTCGAGCCATACGCGCCGCCCGAGCGGCGGTGATCGCTGGCGAGGCTGCGGCTATCGGACGAGGTGTTAGCGTAGTCCCGCACCTGGCCACCCGCGCACTGGGCTGGACCTTGCTGATTGTCGGCGGGGTCATCGCCCGGCAATACACGCAAGACACGCCACTGGAAACCTGGGTCAAGCGCACCCGCTTTGGCATCCGCCCTGCCGACTGGGCCGATAGTTACGAGCAATCGATGACCGAGCTTTATAGAATCGTCTTCCCCATCAGCTTCCAGGCTTATCGTCTCAACGAGCTGAACCCCTATCGCGGCATGCAGACCATCACCTATGTACTACTTCGCCTACCGGGCAGGGATACCCTGACCGACGAGATGATCCACTTCAAAGGGCACGAAACCTGGGGCACCTTTCTGGGCTTCGGCGGCACCCGCAAGGCCGTGGAATGGACGGGCAAAGATTTTGATCATCACGGCGGTACTCAAGTCAGAACCGAACCAGGGGTTGCAGTCTACCGACGCGTTTACCATGAAAATAACGGCGACGAACTCGATGCCATTCATGGCGAACTAAGCTATTCGCCCATTGAAGGCCTTACCCTGCCACCTATTGAAATCAAGGAACTCGCGTGGCTGTAAGCGACCTAATCCAGCAAGCCCGCGCCCGCTTCGGACAAGCGCCCAGTGTGCTGTTGCGCGCCGACCAGTCCACGGGGGAAAGGCCTTGGGAGATGTTCGTTACCGAAGAACATACCGAACACTATCTGGCCTTAAAGGCAGGAGGCGATACTGATAGAGGAATGCTTACTGGAGTAATGGGCGGTGTTGGAGGAGTAGCCACAATTCTCATGAGTGCCATTCTGATCCTGACTGGGAAGATAGAAGGCGTTTGGATGGGACTGGCATTGGCTGGCATTTTCTTCATCGTCCCTTTTCTCTGGGAAACCCGCCGCCCTCTCCCCCTCCCAATCCTCTTCAACCGCCGTACCCGCGAGGTCTATTTCGATCACAACGGTGAGCTCTACCACAGCCCATGGGATGGTATTCAAGCGCTGGCCGGTGAGTACGTGATGGTCGGCCCCCATACCGGCGGTATGCGTAACGCTTCGCTGGAGGTTCTGGTGCGCCGATTGGGGGAACCGGATAAGGCGCTGCTAGTCAGTCTCGGGCTGCCCATGGGCAAGACGTTGCAAATGCAAAAAGGCTTCTGGGAATGGCTGCGTGCCTATATGGACAACGGCCCCTGGTTTGATGAAAACGGCCAACGCAGCGATTCGGATGCCTATATCAAGGAAATGCTCAAGGCCGGCAATATCAAAGGCACTGACTGGCACTCATTGACACTGGCCAAGATAGCCGAGAAGAAAGCCGCCAACGGCGGAAAGAACTACCTAGAGTGGACCGATGCTTTCATGCTGGCTTGGGAAGTGCTGTCTTACCCGACGAGCTGGCTACACGAGTACACCTATAGAATTGCCAAACGCCGCTCGCGCAATCGCTGGCCGCAGATTGTGACCGAACGTCTGCAAGCTGATGGCCCAACTACGCGACTGATCGACCTGGAGCGAGAGCGGGGATTGGACGTGTGAGTCAACCCTCGTACCCGACGCAAGAGGTAGTTGTCCGAATACTGCCATTGAGTTGTTTGGCTAATCGGATTACTGCCGAAACGTAACTTGTCACGGCAACTCCAACCCACCCCCAGCCTTGTGCAACCCGCGCAGATGCTCGCCGATCTGCGCCAGGTTCACTTCGATCGCTTCCAGTTCCTTCCTTCGCTCATCCCCCAGCAGCACGCGGACTTCCTGGTCCAGCTCCTCACTCAGCTGATTCAGGCGCAGCTGGCGTTGTTCGCTTTCGCGTTCCAGGCGGGTCCATTCGCGGGTCTGTGGCAGGCCGTAGCCGGCGCCGTCGAGTAGTTCGGCAGGGCGGCTGAGGTAGCCGCTGTTGGCGAGGATTTCCTGCAGGGCGCCGTCGGCCTTATTTAGCGTGGCGTCCCGGCCGCGGCCGCCGAGGTAGCGGTTCTTCAGCTCGTCCTGGGCCAGGAGCAGCTGGCGGCGCAGGGCGGCCTGTTCGACCAGCAGCAGGGCGGCGGCGGCGCGCAGGTCGGCGCGGTCGATCCACGGCTGGCGTTCGGCGGCGCTGAGTTCCAGCCACTGTTCGACGCTGCCCTGCGGCAGGCCCAGGCGGTCCTTGAGTACGGCGAACATGGCCTGGTAGCGGTCGCGGTAGGAGTCGAAGCGGTAGCCCAGGCGCAGCGCCTCGCGGGCGTCGTCGAGCACGCTGGCGTCGGCCAGGCCGCGGTGGATCAGCACTTCCAGCAGCCCGTTGGGCATGATGCTGTCCAGTGCCACCAGATCGCTGCGCGCCGTGCCGCTGCGCAGCAGTTTCAGGGTTTCCACCGCGCAGTTGTTGGACAGGAAGTAGTAGTCGCCGTCGTAGCTCCAGTGCAGTTCGGCGCTGCGCTCGACCAGCGCGCGGATCTCGTCGTGCTGTAGCTTCAGCGGCACCGAGGCCAGCCCGCGCAGCTCGACCTTGGTGTATTCGTCGATCACCTGACCCAGCGGCAGGATGAACAACCGCGAGGGGTAGACGCCGGTAAGGCCGTCCCAGCTGGACAGCTGCACATCGTCGACGAAGGCGCGGAAGGACAGCACCAGGTGATGATCCAGGTCCAGCCGGCAATCGGGACCGGGCTCGCGGCCGGGCGCGCAGATCACCAGGCGTAGCATGCTGTGGCCCCAGCGGCTGACCCAGGCATCGTTGGCTTCGGCGAACAGGTAGTCGACTTCGTAGACACGCGCGGGGTCGAGGCTCAACAGGGGCGTGCGGCCAAACTCGCGCCCGGCGTTCAGAAATGGATAGCCAGCGGTGCAATCGGCAGCGGTATCCGGCGCCCAACCGAAGTGTTCGCTGAAGTAGCGGTACAGGGACGGGCGCCGGCAAGCGTAGCTGGGGTCGAGCAGAAAGTATTCGAGATTCACTGCGACGAATTCCAGCGGGCTGGTCAGCTCGTACGGATCTGGGCTGCGCGCCAGCTGCGCGTTGTCCTGCTCGCGCAGGCCGCGCTTGCCGACGCGCTGCGGCCAGCCGGCGAGATCGAGCAGGCGCGGTTCATCGCTCAGGGTGAAGCGGCGGCCGGTCTGCCCGCGGCAGTGGTCCGGCAGGCCAGTCAGGCCGAGATTGCTGGCGCGCTGACGGCACTGGCCCTGCAGCAGGTGCTGCTCGGGCGACCACAGGCGAGCGCGGTCATAAAGATGCGCCACTTCATGAATGACGGTGGCGAGCAGCTCGCGGCGTACTGTGCCGTGGGGACGATTGGTGTTCTCGTTGGCAGCGCTACCGTCGGTCAGCGCCGGCAGCAGTCGCCGGTTGAGTTCCAGTTGTTTGCCGCCGGCGCGGCCATAGGCCTGTTCCGGCAGGTTGTCGCGCCATTGCACGCGCACCTCGCGATCGAGGCTCTGCACCAGGCGCGGGGGCAGGGCGGCCATGGCTTCGTCCAGCAGTGCCTGGCTGGCGGCGCGTTGCTCGGCGTCCAGCGTGCGTGAGTCGAGAACCAGGCGCAGCTCGGCATGAGCCGCGATGCTGGCCAGGCTCAGGCAGCTCGCTAGCAGCCAGGCGCCGAGGCGAATCACAGCGCGAGGATGGCTTCGGCCAGCTGCAGGTCGCTGGCATCGCGCGCCGCGGGGAATTCACTGCGCAGGGTGCCGATCGCGGCTTCCAGGTGCGCACCGCGGATCTCGCCGGCGCTGGCGACGAAGCTGGCAGCGTCTTCACGCGCTTCG
The DNA here is from genome assembly GCF_003864275.1 of Pseudomonas sp. SCT. NCBI lineage: Bacteria > Pseudomonadati > Pseudomonadota > Gammaproteobacteria > Pseudomonadales > Pseudomonadaceae > Pseudomonas > Pseudomonas sp. SCT. The sequence goes on along the minus strand of NZ_BDJA01000007.1, from coordinate 88,087 downwards.
ACGACGACCTTCATGTCACTGATGCGGCTGGTCACGTCGGAGGTGAAGTTGATGCTGCGGTCCAGGGCACGTACCACGATGTTGCTGGTGGCGACGAGGGTCTGCGCCTGGGCAGCGCCCGCGGCGACGGCCAGCGCCAGCGGGGCGGCGAGCAATAGCTTGTTCATCGATGAATCTCTCATGGGTCGGGGCACCGGCAGGCCGGTGCGATTATTGGACGAGGATCGCTTCGGCCAGTTCCAGGTCGCTGGCGGCAAGCTCCGGGTGTTCCTGGCGCAGCCGCGCCATGGCGGCCTGCAGGCGAGCCGCGGCGAGCTGGCCTTCGCTGGCGACGAAGCCGGCGGCGTCTTCGCGGGCCTCGGCGATCAGCTTGTTGTCGAAGGGAGCACTGGTCAGCTGGCTGCTGACGTAGCTGGTCTGCACGACACCTGCGGTGGTGACATCGAAGGCGTACGCCGAGCCGGTGGTGAAAGCGATAAGCAGAATGGCGATGGAAAACGAACGCATGGGAACCCTGTTGCCGAGTAAAACGGCGCCAAGGCTAGCGAAACGCCTGTCCCAGAGCCAGTGCCCGGTTGCATCCGCAGGTTTCGGCAGCGTCCGCTGCCTGGCTCATCAAAGCGCGAGTATCGCCTCGGCCAGCTGCAGGTCGCTGGCCTGCAATTGCGGCTGCTGGCTGCGAATGTGCTGCAGCGCCGCCTCTAGATGGGCGCCGCGCAGATCACCACGGCTGGCGACGAAGCGTGCGGCGTCGTCACGGGCGTCGAGTACCAGCTTGTCGTCGCGCAGGGACGAGGTCAGGTCCGAGGTGGCATCGACGGTATTGATCAGGCCGCCGACCACCATGTCGGTAGTGGCGGTGAAGCTGGCGGCCGAGGCAGCGCCGCTCAGCAGCAAGCCGGCAGCGAAGAAGGGGAGCAGGATTCGGGACATGGCAGATCTCCAGTATTGAGGCTCTAGACCGTACCATGGGCGTTGCGTTCCCGCCGCCACGGCCGTACCGATCAGCTTAGGCGGGGATCGGCAGACGTGATAGTGCGAGCCGCCTCAGCGCCAGAACGGCTTGTCCAGTTCGCTGACACGCTCGCTGTGGCTGATGCCGATATCGGCCAGTTGGCGGTCATCGAGCTGCGCCAGTTGCTGCCGGGTACGGTAGTTGCGTTGCCAGCGCTGCAGCAGGCGCAACAGCTGCTGCCAGCTGCGGCTATGGAGGGTGGCTTGGTATGGACGAGTCAGCGAGCGGTCCATGAGCGCGTTCCTTCCCGGCAAACCGGGTGCGGGTTATGGGCAGACAGGATCGCGCGCAGCCAGCTGCTGTTACAGCCACAGGGGATTTCAATTGTGCCGGTGCAGTTCGATAACCATCGCGACTGTACTGCTCGCGCGACGAGCAACTGTTCGCTAGGGACGCGGCGCCCTTGCCAGCGCCCCCGGGGTGGTGCCGAACTGCTGGCCGAACGCGGCGATAAACGCCGAGGTGGACTCGTAGCCGCACGCCAGCGCGACGTCGGTAACGGGCTGGCCCCGTTCCAGCAACGGCAGGGCGCTGAGCAGGCGCAGACGCTGGCGCCAGGCGCGAAAGCTGAGGCCGGTGTCGCGCTGGAACTGGCGGGTCAGGGTCTTCTCGGATATGTGCAGCCGCTCGCTCCACTGCGCCAGGCTGAGGGACAGATCTGGCTGTTCGTACAGCGCCTCGCAAATGCCGCGCAGGCGTGCATCGTCGGGCCAGGGCAGCGAATAGCCAAGCTCCGGGGCGGCGCGCAGCTGGTCGAGGATGACCGCGGCCAGGCGGCCGTCGGCGCCCGGTTCGTCGTAGTCCACCGGCAGCGTGCCGAACGCCCGGATCAGCTCGCGCAGCAACGGGCTCACGGCCAGCACCTGGCAATGCGCAGGCGCCCAGGGCACCACACGCTGGTCGATGTACAGGCTGCGCATCTCGGTCTGCGGCGAGCTGATTACCTCATGCAGCAGGCCGGGCGGAATCAGGATGGCGCGCTGCGGCGGAGCGAGAAAGCGCCCGCGCTCGGTATGCACGCGCAACACGCCGCTGATGGCGTAGGACAGCTGCGCCCAGGGGTGGTTGTGGCGGGGTGTGGTGGTCCGTTCGGCCAGGGATTCGCTGCGGGCGAACAGCGGTCGCGGCAGCGCATCCATGACCGGAATGCTGCGTTGGGTGAGGCCGGCCTGTCCTTTTCTCGACATTTGTCTGGCTGATAGCGTTAGTCGGATGTTCGCGCCGACAGTAGACTCCTGAGCCATTCGCTGCAAGCCACATGCATCAGGAGCGCCCATGGCCAGACCCCGCCTGCTACCGGACAATTTCACCCTCGCCCTGCTCGGCGCGGTGGCCATCGCCACGCTGCTGCCGGCACGCGGGCAGGGCGTAGTGGTGTTCGAGTGGATCACCAATCTGGCCATCGGCCTGCTGTTCTTCATGCACGGCGCCAAACTGTCGGGTAGCGCGATCCTCGCCGGCATGGGCCACTGGCGCCTGCATCTTTTGGTGTTCAGCTGTACCTTCGTGCTGTTCCCGCTGCTCGGCCTGGCGCTGCGTCCGGTGCTGACGCCGATGGTCGGGCCGGAGCTGTATCTCGGGATCCTCTATCTCTGCGCCCTGCCGGCCACGGTGCAGTCGGCCATCGCCTTCACCTCCCTGGCGCGCGGCAATATCCCGGCGGCGGTGTGTAGCGCGGCAGCCTCCAGCCTGATCGGCATCTTCCTCACGCCGCTGCTGGTGCTGCTGCTGATGGGCGCGCAGGGTGAAGGTGGCTCGACGCTGGATGCCATCGGCAAGATCGTCGTGCAGCTGCTGCTGCCGTTTATCGCCGGGCAGATCGCGCGGCGCTGGATCGGCGACTGGGTGGCGCGCAACAAGGGCTGGCTAAAGAACGTCGACCAGAGCTCTATCCTGCTGGTGGTCTATACCGCGTTCAGCCATGCGGTGGTGGAGGGCATCTGGCAGCAGGTGCCGCTGCCGCAGCTGCTCGGTCTGGTGCTGGCCTGCTGCCTGCTGCTGGCGCTGGCCCTGCTGATCACCTGGCTGGTGGCGCGCTGGCTGGGCTTCGATCTGGAAGATCGCATCACCATCCTCTTCGCCGGGTCGAAGAAGAGTCTGGCCACCGGCATCCCCATGGCGCAGGTGCTGTTCGCTGGCGGCGCGCTGGGCACGCTGATCCTGCCGCTGATGCTGTTCCACCAGATTCAACTGATGGTCTGCGCGGTGCTGGCGCAGCGGTACGCGTCGCGACCGGAGACGACTTCGGTGGCAAAAGCGAGCTGATCTGAAGTCAATACACAGCAGATTCATGACTGGCGCGCAAAGATGATTTGCTCGCCCTGGCCTGGGTGTCATGCCCGACCGTGGGTAAGCTGCGCGCCATTCTTTTGCTGAGGCATTCCCATGAAGAAGATTCTGCTACTCAACGGCGGCAAGGCCTTCGCCCACTCGGCCGGCCAGTACAACGCCACGCTGCATCAGGCTGCCAACGAAACCCTGACGGCGGCCGGCTTCGAGGTGCGCACCACCGAAATCGACGCCGGCTATGACGTGCAGCAGGAGGTCGAGAAGATTCTCTGGGCCGATGCGCTGATCTACCAGATGCCTGGCTGGTGGATGGGCGCGCCCTGGACGGTGAAGAAGTACCTCGACGAGGTGTTCACCGCCGGCCACGGCAGCCTCTACGCCAACGACGGCCGCACCCGCTCCGATGCCTCGCAGAAATACGGCAGCGGCGGTCTGTTGCAAGGCAAGCGCTACATGATTTCCGCGACCTGGAACGCGCCACAGCAGGCCTTCGACGATCCCAGCGATTTCTTCGCCGGCAAGGGCGTGGATGCCGTCTACCTGCCGTTTCACAAGGCCCACGAGTTTCTCGGCCTGCAGGGCCTGCCGACCTTCCTTTGCGTCGATGTGATGAAGCGGCCGCAGATCGAGGCGGACGTCGAACGCTACCGCCGGCATCTTGGCGAGGTGTTCGGCTTCAGCGTCTGAGCTTTGCCGAGGCAAAGAAAAACCCCTCGCGGCGTGGGCCGGGAGGGGTTTTTCGTTTCAGCGCGAGGCGATCATTCCACGGCCTTGACCATGTCCTCGACGACTTTCTTCGCGTCGCCGAAGACCATCATGGTCTTGTCCATGTAGAACAGCTCGTTGTCGAGGCCGGCATAGCCGCTGGCCATGGAGCGCTTGTTGACGATGACCGTCTTGGCCTTGTAGGCCTCAAGGATCGGCATGCCGGCGATCGCCGACTTCGGATCGGTCTTCGCCGCCGGGTTGACCACGTCGTTGGCGCCGAGCACCAGCACCACGTCGGCCTGGCCGAACTCGGAGTTGATGTCATCCATCTCGAACACTTGCTCGTAAGGCACTTCGGCCTCGGCCAGCAGTACGTTCATGTGCCCCGGCATGCGTCCGGCCACCGGGTGGATCGCGTACTTCACGGTTACGCCCATGTGCGTCAGCTTCTCGGCCAGCTCCATCAGTGCGTGCTGCGCGCGGGCCACCGCCAGGCCGTAGCCCGGGACGATGATCACGGTGTCGGCGTTGGTCAGCAGGAAGGCCGCGTCGTCGGCCGAACCGGACTTTACGTTGCGCTCCAACTGCGCGCCCGCCGGGCCGCCGGCATCGGCGTCGGCACCGAAGCCGCCGAGGATCACGTTGAAGAACGAGCGGTTCATCGCCTTGCACATGATGTACGAGAGGATCGCGCCGCTCGAGCCCACCAGCGAGCCGGCGATGATCAGCATCGAGTTGTTCAGCGAGAAGCCGATACCGGCCGCCGCCCAGCCCGAGTAGCTGTTGAGCATCGACACCACCACCGGCATGTCGGCGCCGCCGATGGGGATGATGATCAGCACGCCGATGACGAAGGCCAGCGCCACCACGATCGCGAAGGCGGTCAGGTTGCCGGTGAAGGTGTAGACCAGACCCAGGCCGACGATCGCCAGGCCGACGGCCAGGTTGACCATGTGCTGGCCCTTGAACACCACCGGGGCGCCCTGGAACAGGCGGAACTTGTACTTGCCGGACAGCTTGCCGAAGGCGATCACCGAACCGGAGAAGGTGATGGCACCGATGGCCGCACCAAGGAACAGCTCCAGGCGGTTGCCCACCGGAATGGCGTAGCCGATCTGCTCGACAATGCCCAGCGACTGCGGCTCGACCACCGCCGCGATGGCGATGAATACCGCGGCCAGGCCGATCATGCTGTGCATGAAGGCGACCAGCTCGGGCATCTTGGTCATCTCGACGCGCTTGGCCATGACGGTGCCGACGCTGCCGCCGATCAGCAGGCCGACGATCACGTAGCCGATGCCGGCGGTGGCCAGCTCGCTGCCGAGCTTGAAGATCAGGCCGACCGTGGTCAGTACGGCCAGGCCCATGCCAATCATGCCGAACAGGTTGCCGCGGCGTGAGGTGGTGGGGTGGGACAGGCCCTTCAGTGCCTGGATGAAGCACACCGAGGCAACCAGATAGAGCAGGGTGATCAGGTTCATGCTCATGGCTTACTTGCCCTCCGCCTTGGCCGCGCTGCGGTCCTTCTTCTTGAACATTTCCAGCATGCGACGGGTGACCAGGAAGCCCCCGAACACGTTGACCGCGGCCAGCGCCACGGCGAGGGTGCCCATCGCCTTGCCCAGCGGGGTGACGGTGAGCGCGGCGGCCAGCATGGCGCCGACGATGACGATCGCCGAGATCGCGTTGGTAACCGCCATCAGCGGGGTGTGCAGGGCCGGGGTGACGTTCCAGACCACGTGGTAGCCGACGTAGATCGCCAGCACGAAGATGATCAGGTTGTAGATGCCGTCTGAAATCAGATCCATGTTCGCGTCTCCCTTAACCGTTGGTCCGCACGACCTGGCCGTCGCGGCACATCAGGCACGCGGCGACGATGTCGTCTTCGAGGTTGAGCTGGAACTGGCCGTCCTTGTCGGTGACCAGTTTGAGGAAATCCAGCAGGTTGCGGGCGTACAGCGCCGAGGCGTCCGCCGGCACCAGCGTCGCCAGGTTGGCGTGGCCGACGATGGTCACGCCGTGGCGCACCACCACCTGATCGATCTCGGTGAGCGGGCAGTTGCCGCCATGGCCGGCCGCCAGGTCGACGATCACCGAGCCGGGCTTCATCTGCTCGACGGTGGCTTCCTGCAGCAGCGTCGGCGCGTTGCGGCCAGGGATCAGCGCGGTGGTGATGACGATGTCCGACTGCAGCGCGCGCTCGTGCACCGCCTGCGCCTGACGCGCCATCCACGAAGCGGGCATCGGCCGCGCATAGCCACCGACGCCTTCGGCGCATTCGCGCTCCTCGTCGGTCTCCAGCGGCACGTCGACGAACTTGGCGCCGAGCGATTCGATCTGCTCCTTCACCGCCGGACGCACGTCCGAAGCCTCGACCACCGCACCCAGGCGCTTGGCCGTGGCGATGGCCTGCAGCCCGGCGACACCGGCACCGAGGATCAGCACGCGCGCGGCCTTCACGGTACCGGCGGCGGTCATCAGCATCGGCATGAAGCGCGGGTAGTGATGGGCGCCGACCAGCACCGCCTTGTAGCCGGCGATGTTGGCCTGCGACGACAGCACGTCCAGGCTCTGCGCGCGGGAAGTACGCGGCGCGGCCTCCAGCGCGAAGGCGGTGATGCCGCGGGCAGCCATGCGCGCAATGCAGGCATTGTCGAACGGGTTGAGCATGCCCAGCAGCACGCTGCCCGACTGCATCTGCGCCAGTTCGGCATCGTCCGGCGCATTGACCTTCAGCACCAGCTCAGCGGCGAACGCCGCGGCGGCATCGCCGATGGTTGCGCCGACCGCTTCATAGGCGCTGTCCGGCACGCTGGAAAGCAACCCGGCGCCGCTTTGCAGCGTCACCCGGTGCCCTTGGCCGATCAGTTTCTTGACGGTTTCCGGGGTCGCGGCGACGCGCGTTTCCCCGGAGTGGGTTTCGAGAGGAACACCGATGTGCATTGTTGTTGTTCTCCTGCGTGATCATGACCGGTGCTGCGGCGAGCCGCGCACCGACGTGCTTTTCACCCGCCCGCTGCTCTGGCGGACGGGGTATGGAACAGGTGAAGCCAGCCGGGCGATGCGCAAAAACGGATCGCCCGGCGCGGCATTCTGCAAGCCTTGAAAAAATCAAACAACTGTTTCAATCAAACGATTGTATTTGACGCGCCGGTCGCAGGATGACTGCCTGTTTTCCGCGCTTCGCTGCAGATTGCGTCCTGTTTGGCTCTGCGTACGTCCAAGTCGTCCGCGCCAGGCACACGACACGGCCGCATCATGAATGACGCGCCATTGACGGGGTATTCGTCAGCGGTGCCAAGCGCCTCCGACCTTGGTGTCGGGTTAAGTCGATATGCAGGAAAAACGCGCGCACGTTGAAATGTCATCCAATCCTTGTAGTCCAACTAGGCTGGTTGGACCCGATTGGAGTGTTTCGAACGCAGTGACGTCGGGTCGCTGCGTATCGCTGGTGGAGCTGCACGATGCCCGAACTCGATGTAAACGAAGTCACCATGCTGCTCGAACAGCCGGCCCAGCGCCGTCTGCCGTTCGCCTTTGCCCGCCGCCACGGCGTTATCCTGCTGGAGCGGGGCAGCGAGCTGCGTCTGGGCCTGCGCGAAGGTGCCGCGCTGACTGCGGTGCAGGAGGCGCAGCGGGTGGTCGGTATGCGCCTGCCGATGCAATGGCTGCCGCAGGCGGACTTCGAGCAGGCGCTTGGCGCGGCCTATCAGCACGATTCCTCGGCGGCGATGCTGATGGTCGAGGGGCTGGGCAACGACCTCGACCTGGCCAGCCTGGCCGACCAGATTCAGGAAACCGAGGACCTGCTGGAGCAGGAGGACGACGCGCCGATCATCCGCCTGATCAACGCCATTCTCGGCGAGGCGATCGCCGAGAACGCCTCGGATATCCATATCGAAACCTTCGAGAAGCGCCTGGTGATCCGCTTTCGCGTCGATGGCATCCTCCGTGAAGTGGTGCAGCCCAAGCGCGAGCTGGCGGCGCTGCTGGTTTCGCGGATCAAGGTCATGGCCAAGCTGGATATCGCCGAGAAGCGCATCCCGCAGGACGGGCGCATCTCGCTGCGGGTCGGCGGGCGTGAGGTCGACATCCGCGTTTCGACTTTGCCTTCGGCCAATGGCGAGCGGGTGGTGTTGCGTCTGCTCGACAAGCAGGCCGGGCGCCTTACCCTGCGTCACCTGGGCATGAACGAGCAGGACCGCGACCACCTGGAACAGGCGGTGAAGAAGCCCCACGGCATCATTCTGGTCACCGGCCCTACCGGCTCAGGCAAGACCACCACGCTATATGCCGCGCTGACCACGCTCAATGACCGCACGCGCAATATCCTCACCGTCGAGGACCCCATCGAATACCACCTCGAAGGCATCGGCCAGACGCAGGTCAACACCAAGGTCGACATGACGTTCGCCCGCGGCCTGCGCGCCATCCTGCGCCAGGACCCCGACGTGGTGATGGTCGGCGAGATCCGCGATCAGGAAACCGCCGACATGGCCGTGCAGGCCTCGTTGACCGGCCACTTGGTGCTCTCCACGCTGCACACCAACAGCGCCATCGGCGCCGTCACGCGCCTGGTCGACATGGGTGTCGAGCCGTTCCTGATTTCCTCCTCGCTGCTCGGTGTGCTGGCCCAGCGCCTCGTGCGGGTGCTGTGCAATGACTGCAAACGTGCCTACGTCGCCGATGCCGCCGAGTGCGCGCTGCTCGGTGTGAGCCCGGACAACGCACCCACGCTGTATCACGCCGAAGGCTGCGAGCAGTGTCGCGGGCTCGGTTACCGCGGGCGTACCGGCATCTACGAATTGGTGCTGTTCGACGATGCCTTGCGCACCATGGTGCACACCCGCGCCAGCGAGCAGGACATGCTGCGCCACGCGCGGGTGCTGGGGCCGAGCATCCGCGACGACGGCCTGCGCAAGGTGCGCGAAGGCGTGACCACCATCGAGGAAGTGCTGCGGGTGACGCGTGAGGAGTGAGGGGATGAGGTTGTTTCAGGCTCGCCTGGCGAGGTATCTGCGGGGCGGCAGGTGGTGCGTCATGGCGCCATTCGCGGCCAACGCCACTTCCATGCACCCAAGCAGGCCAGATGGGAGCGGCCGTGACCGCGAATCGCCCGTGTTGGAGATCGCCTGATGGCTGCCTTCGAATACCTTGCCCTCGACCCCCGCGGCCGTGAGCAGAAAGGCCTGATCGAGGCCGACAGCCCGCGTCAGGCGCGCCAGCTGCTGCGCGAGAAGCAGTGGGCACCGCTGGAGGTGAAGCAGGCCAAGTCCAAGGAAGACGTCAGCCGCGGCGGCCTGAGTTTCGGTCGCGGCCTGTCGGCGCGCGACCTGGCCTTGGTCACCCGCCAGCTGGCGACGCTGGTGCAGGCCGCGCTGCCGATCGAGGAAGCCCTGCGCGCGGCAGCGGCACAGTCCACCTCGGCGAAGATCAAATCGATGCTGCTGGCAGTGCGCGCGCGGGTGATGGAAGGCCACAGCCTGGCCGCGGCGCTGCGCGAATATCCATCGGCATTTCCCGAGCTGTATCGCGCCACGGTGGCGGCCGGCGAGCACGCCGGGCATCTCGGGCTGGTGCTCGACCAGCTGGCCGACTACACCGACCAGCGTCAGCAGTCGCGGCAGAAAATTCAGCTGGCGCTGCTCTATCCGGTGATCCTGATGGTCGCCTCGCTGGCCATCGTCGTGCTGCTGCTGGGCTACGTGGTGCCGGACGTGGTCAAGGTCTTCGTCAACACCGGCCAGGAGCTGCCGGCGCTGACCCGCGGTTTGATTGCCACCAGTGACGTGGTGAAGAACTGGGGCTGGCTGATCGTGCTCGGCATCATCGCCGGCGTGCTGGCCATGCGTGCGGCATTGCGCGATCCGGCGCTGCGCCTGCGTTGGCACGCGTTCATCCTGCGGATACCGCTGATCGGTCGGCTGAGCCGGGCGACCAACACCGCGCGCTTCGCCTCGACCCTGGCGATCCTGACCAAGAGCGGCGTACCGCTGGTGGAGGCGTTGTCCATCGCTGCCGCGGTGATCGCCAACCTGCGCATTCGCGAACGGGTGGTCGAGGCCGCGCAGAAGGTGCGCGAGGGCAGCAGCCTGACCCGCGCACTCGACGCCACCGGCGAATTTCCGCCGATGATGCTGCACATGATCGCCAGCGGCGAGAAATCCGGTGAACTGGATCAGATGCTGGCGCGAACCGCACGCAATCAGGAGAACGACCTCGCTGCCCAGGTGTCTTTGCTGGTCGGTCTGTTCGAACCGTTCATGCTGGTGTTCATGGGGGCTGTGGTGCTGGTCATCGTGCTGGCGATCCTGATGCCGATCCTCTCTCTCAACCAACTGGTGGGGTAATGACAATGAAGTTGCAACGACGCACGCAAGGGGGCTTCACCCTCATCGAAATCATGGTGGTGGTGGTCATCCTCGGCATCCTTGCCGCGCTGGTGGTGCCGCAGGTGATGAGCCGGCCGGATCAGGCCAAGGTCACCGTGGCCAAAGGCGACATCAAGGCCATCGGCGCCGCGCTGGATATGTACAAGCTGGACAACTTCACCTACCCCAGCACCCAGCAGGGCCTGGATGCGCTGGTGAAAAAGCCTTCCGGCAATCCGCAACCGAAGAACTGGAACCGCGACGGCTACCTCAAGCGCCTGCCCAAGGACCCATGGGGTAACGACTACCAGTACCTGTCGCCAGGTACCCAGGGCCAGTTCGACCTGTACTCCTTCGGCGCCGACGGCAAGCCCGGCGGCAGCGACCTCAACGCCGATATCGGTAACTGGGACCTGTAATCGATGCGGCAGCGCGCCCGCGCCTTCACGCTGATCGAGCTGCTGGTGGTCATCGTCCTGCTGGGCATTCTGGTCAGCGTGGCGGTGCTCAGCGTCGGCGGTTCGAGCACCTCGCGCGAGCTGCGTGACGAGGCGCGGCGCCTGGCGGCGCTGATCGGCGTGCTCAGCGATGAGGCGGTGCTCGACAGTCGCGAATACGGCCTGCTGGTCAACAGCGAGGGCTATCGCGTACTGCGCTACGACGAGGCGGCCACACGCTGGCTGGAAGTCGAGCGACGCAAGGTGCACAAGGTGCCGGAGTGGATGCGCCTGGATCTGGAACTGGACGGCACGCCGCTGGAACTGCTGGCCCCAACCCAGCGCGAAGACGACCGCGCCGGGCTGTCCCGCGATGATGAGCGCACGGCACGGCGGGCACCGCGACTGGAACCGCAACTGCTGATCCTTTCCAGCGGCGAGCTATCGCCATTCAACCTGCGCCTGTCCGAACGTAAGCCGCGCGGCGGTGCCTGGCTGATCGCCAGCGACGGTTTTCGTCTGCCTGAGGCGCAAGTCATCGAGGACAAGCGATGAGCAGACACTTGCCCAGGGTCGGCCGTGGCTTCACCCTGCTCGAAGTGCTGGTGGCATTGGCGATCTTCGCCAGCGTGTCGGCCGTGGTGCTTACCGCTGCCGGACGAAGTCTGACCAACGCAGGGCGTTTGGAAGAACTGACCCTGGCCGGCTGGATCGCCGACAACCGCATCAGCGAACTGCAGTTGCAGCAGACGCCGCCTGCCATCGGCCGCGAAACCCAGGAGCTGGATTACGGCAGCCGCAAGTGGCAAACGCTCAGCGAAATCGAGGCCAGCGCCGACCCTGGCCTGCTGCGCGTCACCGTCTGGGTCGCGCTGCAGACGCCGCGCGCGCGCAGCGGCCCCTTGTCAGAGCGTGCGGTGACCAGCCTCACCGGCTTCATTGCGGTCGGCCCGGGAGTGGCGCGCCAATGAACGCCCACGCGCGCACCAGCGCCGGTTTTACCTTGCTCGAGCTGCTGATTGCCATCGCCCTGTTCGCGCTGCTTGGCCTGGGTACCTACCGCATGCTCGAGGCGGTGTTGCAAAGCGACGAGGCCGTGCGCGCGCAGGAGCAGCAACTGCGGGAGCTCAGCCGTGCGGTGTGGGCCTTCGAGCGCGACCTGCAACAGGTAGTCGGACGGCCGATTCGCGACGGCTTCGGCGACGAGCGCAATGCCTTCATCGGCCAGCTCGGCGGCGACGACGGCGCGCCGGTGCTGGAATTGACCCGTGCCGGCTGGCGCAACCCCACCGGACTGCGCCGCGCCAATCTGCAGCGGGTGCGCTGGCGGCTGGCCGGGCAGAATCTCGAACGTGTCTACTGGGTGGTGCTCGACCGCGATCTCGACAGCGAGCCGCGGGTGCAGCGGGTGCTGGAGAACGTGCAGGGCCTGCAGTTGCGCTATCTGGACGAGGAAGCCGTGTGGCACGAGGAATGGCCGCCATTCGATTTCGGCCGCGGCAGCCCGGAAGACGCTGCCGAGCGCTTGCCGGTCGGGCTGGAACTGAGCATCGAACATGCCCGCTACGGTCGAGTTACGCGCGTGCTGCGGCTGCCGGATGCCGCCGAGCAGACGACGCAGCAGGCATTGCCCGGCGCCGAAGGCGTGCCCGAGCCGTTCGAAGGGGAGCTGCCGCAATGAAGCGTCAGCGCGGCGTTGCCCTGATTACCGTGCTGCTGGTGGTGGCCATCGTCACCGTGGTCAGCGCGGCGATGGTCGCGCGTCAGCAGCTCAGCATCCGTGCCAGCAGCAACCAGCTTCAGGCGCGCCAGGCCTGGCATTACGCGCTGGGCGGCGAGGCGCTGGCGCAGGCCATCCTCGCTCGCGATCTGCGGACCGGCGCGACTGGCGAGCCGGGCGCCAGTGGTGAGGCCGCGGCGGTCGATCATCTGCTCGAACCCTGGGCGCAGCCGCTGCCGGCGTTCGAGATCGATCAGGGCGAAATCCTGGTGCGTATCGAGGATCTGGCCGGGCGCTTCAATCTCAACGACCTGCTCCGCGACCAGCAGCCCAATACTGCAGCGGTCGAGCAGTTTCGCCGCCTCTTGCTGCGCCTGCAGATCAGCGCGCCCTACGCCGAGCGCTTGGTCGACTGGCTAGATCCCGACCAGCAGCCGAGTGGCGAATTCGGCGCCGAAGACAACGCCTATCTTGCGCTGGACCCGCCTTACCGCAATGCCGGGCGTCGGCTGCATGATTTGTCCGAGCTGCGCCTGCTGCTGGACATGCGCGAGGAGGATTTCCAGCGACTGGCGCCCTATGTCGCTGCGTTGCCGCCTAACGTGCCGCTGAACGTGAACACGGCCAGCGCGATGGTGCTGTCCAGCTTGAGCGACAACCTCAACCTCGGTGCGGCCGAGTCGCTGGTGGAGCTGCGCCGCGTCGCACCGTTTCGCAACAGCGCGGCCTTCCTCGCGCAGCCGGCCATGGCCGGGACTACGCTGCAGGGCACTGCGTTGGCGGTTGGCAGTCAATTCTTCCAGGCCACCAGCGAAGTGCGTCTGGGCGATCGCCGGTTGGCGCTGGTCAGCCTGTTGCAACGCGAGCAGGACGGCAGCGTGCGCGTGCTCGCGCGAAATCTTGGCCAGCCTGCTCGGCTGGCCCGCTCATCCGATGGAGAACGCTAGATCATGGATTGCCTGTTTCTGCCCGCCGACAGCCCTGCCACGCTCGATGGCGCTACGCGTGTCTATTGGCTGCCCAAGGACGGCCCTGGCCGCTGGCAGCCCCTGGCCGACTGCGGCGGTGGCAGCGGCGCGATCAGCCTGATTCTGCCGGCCGAAGTCTGCAGCTTCTTCGCGATCAGCCTGCCCACCCGCAAGGCGCGCTGGATGCAGCAGGCGCTGGCCTACGCCGCCGAGGAGCTGCTTGCCGAAAACGTCGATGATCTGCATCTGGCGTTGGGCGAAACGCTGCCCGATGGCCGCCAGCGCGTCGTGGCGATCCGTCGCCAGCTGCTGGCCGGCTGGCTGGAGCAGCATCGTGAGCTGGGTCTGCTGATCGTGGCGATCCATGTCGATGCCGACCTGCTGCCGCGCGAGGACACGCAGCTACTGTTCGTCGGCGAGCGTGGCCTGCTTGGTGGCATCGGTGAAACGCGAATGGCCTTCGCAAGCGAAGACTGGCCACAGCTCTCCGCCTTTTGCCCGGTGCCCTGGCATGCGCAGGGCGATGCGGCCGAACCGCCGGCAGTGGTGGAGGGTTATCGACAGGTGGAGGACCCCTACACCTTTCTAGTCAGCCAGCGCGCGGCGGCGATCAACCTTGCCCAGGGTGACTTCGCCGTGGAGGTCGGCAACACCGGCCTCGGTTACTGGAAACCACTGTTTGCGGTCGCCGGGCTGATTCTGCTGGTGCAGCTGGGTTTCAACCTGAGCCAGGCCTGGTATTTCCAGCGTCAGGGCGATGCCTATGCCGACGCCAGCCTGGCGCTGTACCGTGAGCTGTTCCCCGAGGACATCCGCATCGTCAATATGCGCGCGCAGTTCGATGATCACCTGGCCCGCGGCAGCGGTGGTCAGGCGGGCTTCCTGCGTCTGCTCGATCATGCCGCCGCAGCGCTGGAAGATGGTATTCCGGTGACTATCGGCCAGCTCGACTACAACCAGGATCGCGGTGATCTGGCGCTGCAGGTACAGGCGATGGACTTTGCCACGCTGGAAACCCTGCGCCGGCGTCTGGGTGAAGCGGGGCAGAGCGTGCAGCTGGGCTCGGCCAGTCGTGAAGGCGACGGCGTCAGTGCGCGCGTGGTGATCGGAGGCTGATGATGAATCTCAAGCAACAACTGGCCGTGCGCCTCGCCGATTCACCACTGTGGCAGCGCTGGCAACGGCTGGCCCCACGCGAGCGCACCTCGCTGAGCCTGCTTGGCGCGTTTCTGCTTGCGGTGCTGTTCTACCTCTGGCTGTGGCTGCCGGCCCAGCGCCAGGCCGCCGACGCTCGCGAGTACTACCAGGCGCAGCGCGAGCTGCACGCTTACATGGAGCAGAACACCGAACTGGCGCGGCAGATGGAGCGCAGCAATCAGGTCGAATTGGCACCGGAGCAGCTGCAGGGCGTGATCACCGAAAGCGCGCAGCAGGGCAATCTGTCGATCGAGAGTTTCGACAACGGCAGCGACGGTAGCCTGCAGGTGAGCCTTCCCGGGGCCTCTTATGCGCTGCTGCTGCGCTGGTTCGACGCGCTGCAGGGCCAGGGCGTGAGCGTTACCGAAGTCAGCCTGGAACGCGCCGGAGAAGGGTTGGTGAATGCGCGGGTGAGCTTTCGCGCCAGCACTTGAGGGTGCCTGAGTCCGGGGCTGCCGCCGGGCCTGCAGCCTTTGGCGCAGACCCGACGGCATCGGTCGTCAATGTGGTGTATTGAACTGCATCGCCAGCGCACGTAGCGCAGCTTCGGCGGCAAGCACCTTGGCCACGGCATCGTTGGCTTTTTCGCGGGTAATACCCAAGCGATCGAACAGTTCCTGCGGTACTTCGGCATCCGGCCCGCTGCCGATACCGCGGTTGCGCAGCATGCGCACCGCCAGGCAGACCAGGTTCGGATAGGCCGCATCCTCGCCGTCGTAGCCCGGGTCGTTCTGGAAGCGCAGGGCGGCGGCCAGTTCCTCGGGCATGCCCCACAGACGCATCAGCCAGGCACCGATCTGCTCACGGGTGATGCCCAGCAGATGCTGCTCGACATGGCTGTGCGACAGGTGCGGGTTGGCTTCCAGATGCCGACAGATCAGCGAGAAATGTGGCGGAAAGACGTGCGCCAGCACCAGATAGCCGAAGTTGTGCAGCAGGCCGGCGAGGTAGCTCAGGCCGGGCTCCGGGCGCTGTTCACGGGGAATCGCGCGGGTCAGCCCCTCGATCACCGCCGCGGTATAGATCGCCTGCTGCCAGTAGGGCGTGGCGTCCTGCGGTTTGTCGTTGGGCAGGCTGATGGTCTTGCCCAGTGCCAGACCGAGGGCGAGGTTGATCACCAGATCGAAGCCCAGCACGCGGACGATGGCGTCCTCTACCGAGCGGATACGCCCGGGCGCCGCGTAGTACGGCGAAGCCGCCCAGCTGATCACCTGTGCGGCCAGGGCGGGGTCGGTTTCCACCACACCGGTGATGTCGTCGACCGTGGCTTCGGGGTTGACCCGCAGCTTGATGATCTTCTGCGCTGTGTGCGGCAGCGGCGGGATTTCGATGGTTTCTTCCAGGCGCTTCTGGATGCGCCGCGCGGTGAAGCTCTGCACCGCCTGGGTAATTTCCGCACGGTCATCGTTCGGGCGGTTCAGATTGGGCCGGATAGTGTTCAGCGGCACGGCGAAGCTGCCTGCCGTGGCTTTGCTCAGCATGCGCTTGAACTCGCCACCGGCGACTTCCACCAATAGCCCCGGCTGGCCGGATTCCACCAGCAGGCGCGGTTGCTGCAGCAGCTGCTCTTCGTACAGGCAGGGCGAACTGGTCAATGGCGGCAGGCCGGGCAGTCGAGTCAGCTCGTGCTTGGCGAGCATGCGCGCCAGTCGTTCTGGTTTCACTGCAGCCAGTTCGCGACCGGTGAGTTCGGCCAATCGCGCCAGGTCGAGCAGATGATCCTGTGGGAAGAGCACCAGCATGGCGCCGATGCTGTCGTCCAGCAGCACCGCCTGGACCCGTTGTGCGGCCGGGAAATTGGGGCGATCGCGCTGAATCTGGTAACTCACACCGAGGTCTTTCAACAGCTTGGTGATCAGCAGGGGCAGTTCGGAGCAGCTTTCGGTGTCGACAGCAGTATTCATGAGCGGACCTGTTGTGGTGACCTGCCGAGTATAGCGAAGCCGCCGGGCGCGGGCGTTGCGGCGACGGATGGTTGTCAGACCTGGCCGTATTCCTGGCCATGACGCAGCCAGCGTTCGAGCAGCGGGCTGACATGTTGCGGCCAGCGCGCCAGCAGCTCCTGCGCAGCGTCGCGCACCGCCGGCAGCAGCTCGGCGTCGCGCATCAGGTCGGCGACCTTGAATTGCAAGAGACCGGTCTGGCGGGTGCCGAGCATCTCGCCGGGGCCGCGCAGTTCCAGGTCCTTTTCGGCAATCAGGAAGCCGTCGCAGGTCTCGCGCATGATCGCCAGCCGCTCGCGGCCCAGTTGCGACAGCGGCGGATGGTACAGCAGCACGCAATGACTTGCCGCACTGCCACGGCCGACCCGTCCGCGCAGCTGGTGCAGCTGCGCCAGGCCCAGCCGTTCCGGGTTCTCGATGATCATCAGGCTGGCATTGGGCACGTCCACGCCCACCTCGATGACGGTGGTGGCGACCAGCAGCTGCAATTCGCCGCGCTTGAACTGCTCCATCACCGCGGCCTTCTCGGCCGGCTTCATGCGCCCGTGGATCAGCCCGACGCGCAAGCCGACCAGCGCAGCCGAAAGATCCTCGAAGGTGGTTTCCGCGGCCTGGCAGGTCAGTTCCTCGGATTCCTCGATCAACGTGCACACCCAGTAGGCCTGGCGCCCCTCGTTGCAGGCGATGCGTACCCGTTCGATCACTTCCAGGCGGCGGCTGTCGGCGATCACCAGGGTGTTCACCGGGGTGCGCCCCGGTGGCAGCTCGTCGAGGATCGAGGTATCGAGATCGGCGTAGGCGCTCATCGCCAGGGTCCGCGGGATCGGCGTGGCGGTCATGATCAGCTGATGCGGGCAGAGTCGACCGTCGATGCCCTTCTGCCGCAGCGCCAGACGCTGCTGCACGCCGAAGCGGTGCTGCTCGTCGATGATCACCAGCGCCAGGCGCTTGAACACCACTTCGTCCTGGAACAGCGCATGGGTGCCGACCACCATCGGGCAGCCGCCGGCGATCTGCTCCAGCGATGCGGCGCGCGCCTTGCCCTTGAGCTTGCCGGCCAGCCAGGCGACCTCGATACCGAGCGGTTCGAGCCACTTGCTGAAGTTGAGAAAGTGCTGCTCGGCGAGGATCTCGGTCGGCGCCATCAGCGCCACCTGGTAGCCGGCTTCCAGCGCCTGCAGCGCCGCAAGGGCGGCAACCACCGTCTTGCCGGCGCCCACGTCGCCCTGCACCAGGCGCAGCATGGGCTCGTCCTGGGCCAGGTCATAGGCGATCTCGGCGCCGACGCGCTGCTGCGCACCGGTGGGAGCGAAGCCGAGGTTGGCGAGAAATTGCTGCGGCAGTCGCCGCGCCGGTGGCAGTGAAGGCGCCTGCTGGGCGCGAACCCGTTCGCGCAGGCGCTGCAGCGACAGCTGATGGGTCAGCAGTTCCTCGAAGGCCAGGCGATGCTGCGCCCAGTGGCGGCCTTCGGCGAGTTCTTCCAGATTGGCGTCGGCCGGTGGCCGGTGCAGGTAGCGCAACGCCTGGTCCAGCGGGCCGAGCCGATAATCACGGGCCAGTTCGGCGGGCAGCCAGTCCGGCAGGCTGTGCGGCCCGAGACGGCTCAGCGCCTGTTCACTGAGGTTGCGCAGGCGCTGCTGGGTCAGGCCTTCGGTGGTCGGGTAGATCGGCGTCAGGGTCTGTTCCACCGGCGCCGGCTCGCCGGTCAGTGCGCGGTATTCCGGGTGGTAGATCTCCAGCCCCGAGGCCCCGGGGCGCGCCTCGCCGTAGCAGCGCAGCTGGGTGCCGCGCTTCATGGCTTCCTTCTGCGCCTGGCTGAAGTGGTAGAAGCGCAGGCTCAGCGTGCCGCTGCCATCCTGCAGGCGCACCAGCAGGCTGCGGCGGCGACCCATGACGATATCGGCGCCGGATACGACGCCTTCGATCACCGCGTCCTGTCCCGGTCGCAGTGCACCAATCGGCACCACGCGGGTGCGGTCCTGGTAGCGCAGCGGCAGGTGGAAGAGCACGTCCTGCAGGGTTTCCAGGCCGACCCTGGCGAGCTTCTCGGCCAGTGCGGCGCCGACGCCCTTGAGTGCGGTGACCGGAACGGTCGCCAGTTCGCTCATGGCCTCAGGATTTCGCCGCCGTCGGTTTGCCTACCGAGCACAGGCGAATCGAGTCGGCGAGGATCTCGATGGCCTTGGGCCGCGGGAAGCTGGCGCGCCAGGCGATCGCCACGGTACGGAACGGTACCGGCGGCGTCAGCGGGCGGATTTCCAGCACGCCGGGGGAGTAGTGGTGGCTCTCCACCGCCGACAGCGGCAGGATCGATACGCCCAGCCCCGAGGCGACCATGTGGCGGATGGTTTCCAGCGAGCTGGATTCGACCGTGGTGTGGCTCGGTGCTTCGCCCTTGCGGGTGGTCGGGCAGGCTTCGAGCACCTGATCGCGGAAGCAGTGGCCTTCGCCGAGCAGCAGCAGGCTCTTGTCGTTGAGCATCTCGGCGTCGATGGTTTCCTTGGCAGTCCACGGATGGTCGGCCGGCATCAGCACGTAGAAGGGCTCGTCGTAGAGCGGCTTGGTCAGCACGTCGGCTTCCTGGAACGGCAGCGCGACGATGATCGCGTCCAGCTCGCCGGTGCGCAGCTTGTCGCGCAGGATGTGGGTGAAGTTCTCTTCGATGTACAGCGGCATGTCCGGCGCCACGCGATGCAGCTGCGGAATCAGGTGCGGGAACATGTAAGGGCCGACGGTGTAGATGGCGCCGACCTTGAGTGGTGCGGCGAGCTGATTCTTGCCGACCTGGGCCAGCTCGCGGATGCTCTGCGCCTGCTCCAGCACTTTCTGCGCCTGGGTCACGATGCCTTCGCCGACTGGGGTCAGGCGCACCGCGCTCTTGGTGCGTTCGAAGATCAGTACGCCGAGCTCGTCCTCGAGCTTTTTCACGCCGACCGAGAGGGTCGGCTGGCTGACATGACAGCGTTCGGCGGCACGGCCGAAGTGCTGTTCCTGGGCAAGCGTGACGATGTAGCGCAGTTCGGTCAGAGTCATAGTCAGCATCCATCAAAGTGCCTGCAAGCATAGCCTTTTGCGCAGCGCAGAACCAACCAGTCGGCCGTGGTGTGAAAGTCGGTACACTCCAGCACATACGGCCCGCGTAGCGGGTGCAACTTAGGGAGCAGAACATGGGCAAGCGCCTGAGCGTATTGATCGCAGGTTGCGGCGACCTTGGCAGTCGTCTCGGCCTGCAAATGAGTCGTGCCGGCTGGACCGTCTATGGCCTGCGGCGCAACGCCGCCGAGCTGCCGGTGCCGATCCTGCCGATCAAGGGTGACCTTGCCGATGCGGCCTGTCCGCGCAGCTGGCCCAACGGCGGACTGGACTATCTGGTCTATGCCGCCTCTGCCACCGAGCATGATGAGGCTGGCTACCGCCAGGCCTATGTCGAAGGATTGCGCAATGTACTCGGCTGGCTGCAGCAGCATGGTCAGCAGCCTCGACGCGTGCTGTTCGTCTCCAGCACCGGCGTGTACGCCCAGCGCGACGGCGAATGGATCGACGAGGCCTCGGCCACCGAGCCTGGCGGTTTCACCGGACAGGTGATGCTCGAGGCCGAACAGCTCGCCCTGGGCTGTGGCGTACCGGCCACCTGTGTGCGCATGGGTGGCCTCTACGACCCAACGCGGCCCTGGCTGCAGAACCAGGTGCGTGCCGGCTTGCGCGTCGAGCGTGATCCGCCGCAGTACAGCAATCGCATTCATCGCGACGATGCCGCCGCGCTGCTGGCCTTTCTGCTGCAGGCCGACGCCAGCGGCGTTGCGCTCGAATCGTGCTACCTCGGGGTCGACGACGATCCGGCGCCGCTGCATGAAGTCGTCGACTGGCTGCGCGAACAGCTGGGTATCACCCACTGGGCCGAGCAGAGCATGACTCGCCGCGCCGGCAGCAAGCGCTGCAGCAATGCCCGCGCCCGCGCGCTGGGCTGGAAACCCAGGTTTCCCAGCTATCGCGACGGCTACGCCTCGCTGGGTCGCAATCGGCATTAGTGCAGCCCGTCGGTAAACGGCAACTCTGCTGCGGCGCTGCTTACTAAATCCCTGACAGCACGCCGCACCGGCCACAGAGGAGCTACAGCGAGGCAGCAAAGGAGAATCACCGAGACGGCGTTTCCGAAACCCGACCAGGAGATTGTCCATGAGAGCCCTCCGCTGGCACGGCAAGCACGACATCCGTTGCGACAACCACGTCCCCGATCCCTCCATCGAAGACCCGCGCGACGCCATCATCAAGGTGTCGTCCTGCGCCATCTGCGGCTCCGACCTGCACCTGTATGACGGCTTCATGCCCGGCATGCAGCATGGCGACATCATGGGCCACGAGTTCATGGGCGAGGTGATGGAGGTTGGCTCGGCGAACAAGAAGCTCAAGGTCGGCGACCGCGTGGTGGTGCCCTTCACCATCGTCTGCGGCGAGTGCGACCAGTGCCGGCGCGGCAACTTCTCGGTGTGCGAGCGCACCAATCGCAACAAGGACATCGCCGACAAGGTGTTCGGCCACACCACTGCCGGTCTTTACGGCTACACCCACCTCACCGGCGGCTATGCCGGCGGCCAGGCCGAGTACGTGCGCGTGCCCTATGCCGATGTCGGGCCGGTGGTGATTCCCAATGGCCTGACCGATGAGCAGGTGCTGTTCCTCGGCGACATCCTGCCCACCGGCTGGCAGGCCGCGGCGCAATGCGACATCCAGCCCACCGACACGGTGGCGATATGGGGCGCGGGGCCGGTTGGCCAGTTCGCCATCCGCAGCGCGGTGATGATGGGCGCCGAGCAGGTCATCTGCATCGACAACGTGCCCGAGCGGCTGTCGATGGCCCGCGCTGGCGGCGCCATCACCATCAACTTCGATGAAGAGAGCGTACTCGAGCGGCTCAAGGAGCTGACCCGTGGCAAGGGGCCGGAGAAATGCATCGACTCGGTGGGCATGGAGGCGCACGCGGCCCGCTCGATCGATTCGATGTACGACCGCGCCAAGCAGGCGCTGATGCTCGAGAGCGATCGGCCGCACGTGCTGCGCGAGATGATCTACGTCTGCCGCCCGGCCGGGATCATCTCGATTCCCGGCGTCTACGGCGGGCTGATCGACAAGATCCCGTTTGGCGCGGCGATGAACAAGGGCCTGACCTTCCGCATGGGCCAGACCCACGTCAACCGCTGGACCGATGACCTGCTCAGGCGCATCCAGGAAGGCGAGATCGATCCGAGCTTCGTCATCACCCACAGCGTCAGCCTCGAGCAGGGTCCGGAGATGTACAAGACTTTCCGCGACAAGCATGACGGCTGCATCAAGGTGGTCCTCAAGCCATGAACCGGTCGCCGATCCCTAAAGTAGGGATTGGCCGAGCCAAGCTATCGAGCGAGGAGTCTTTATGAGCATTCCACGTCAAGTCACCCGGCCCAACCATTCCGCGCGCACGCTGGCGCGTGGGCTGGGCTGGTTCAGCATCGGTCTGGGCTTCGTCCAGCTGGTGGCGCCGCGGCAGGTCGCACGCTTTATCGGCATGCCCGGCAGCGACGGGCTGGTCCGCGCCTGCGGGCTGCGCGAGATCGCCACTGGGGTCGGCATCCTGCTGGCGGATGATCCCAAGCCCTGGATCTACGGCCGTATCGGCGGCGATGCCCTGGACCTGGCCGGTCTCGGCTGGAGCATCGAGCACGGCCACGAGCCGGCGAATGCGGCCATCGCCGCCGGCGCGGTAGCCGGTATTACCGCGCTGGACCTGAGCTGCGCCAAGGCATTGGATGAGGAGCGGGTTCCGGCAGTCGAATGGGACTACAGCGACCGCAGCGGTTTTCCCGGTGGCACTGCGCAGGTTCGTGGCAGCGTCGAGACCGAGTTCGCTGCCGCACGAGCCGAACCCAACGGCTATTCGCCATCGCTTCACTGAGCTGAAGTCCGGGTCGGCCGGGCACAGCCTGGTCGACTCTGTGCGCGACGATCCGCCGCATTTGCTATGGTGGCCGGCCGTTTTGGTCCAGGCCTAGTGCCGCGCCGCCAGTTTGCAGATGAGAGTCCATGTCTTCGGTCGTCAATGTCGTCCTGCCCGTCTTTGCGCTGATCCTGCTCGGTTACCTGTGCCGCCGTAGCGGCAGGATGGGGCCGACCGGCGCCTCGGAACTCAACCGTTTCGTGGTCTGGCTGGGCCTGCCGGCGCTGCTGTTCAGCGTCGTCGCCACCTCGACCTGGGAGCAGCTCTGGCAGCCCGGCTTTATCGCCGCGTTCGCCATCGGCTGCCTTGGCGTGTTTGCCTTCACTCTTGCGTATCGCATGTTGCAGAAGCAGCCGCTGGTCGACGCCAGCCTGGATGCGCTGGGAGCCTCCTACGCCAACACCGGCTATGTCGGCATTCCGCTGTGCATGCTGGTGCTCGGCGACGAGGCGCTGCAGCCGGCGATGGTCGCCTCGATCGTGGTTGTCTGCGTGCTGTTCGCCATTGCCCTGGCCTGCGTCGAGACCGGCCTGCATGCCGGGCAGGGCTTGCTGCGCACGCTCGGCAAGGTAAGCAGTGCACTGGTACGCAATCCTCTGGTGATTGCGCCGCTGCTCGGTGCGCTCTGGGCGGCGAGTGCCCTGCAATTGCCGGTGCCGCTGGCGACGCTGCTCAAGCTGCTGGGTGCGGCCGCGGCGCCTTGTGCGCTGGTTTCGCTGGGGCTGTTCCTCGCCCAGCCGCAGCCGGGAGGCAAGGTACAGGGGGTGTGGCCGCTGGTGGGGCTGAAGCTGGTGGTGCAGCCGCTGATCACCTGGTATCTGGCTTTTCAGGTGTTCGAGCTGCCCACCCTGTGGGCCTATTCGGCGCTGCTGCTCAGCGCGTTACCGACCGGGACCGGGCCGTACATGCTCGCGGAATTTTATGGACGCGAAGGCTCGCGGGTGTCGCGGGTGGTGCTGCTGTCGACGCTGGGCTCGCTGATCAGCCTGTCGCTGATTCTGGTGCTATTGCCGGTCTGATAAGCGCGCTCACTTGCGCGTGGATAAGCCTGCGGCGTTATCCACCCTACGCCTGGCCGATCGCAGGGTGGAAAACCGCGAAGCGTGTTCCACGCGGGAACGTTCAGCTCGCCGCCCGCGTCACTTCCAGCACCACGGCAGCGATGCGATCGCACTGGGTATAGGCGCCGCCAAGCAGCTCCTCGCCGAATACGTCCGGGTCGATTTCACGGTAGCCCCACTGCAGGTCGGTACGCTCCAGGCGCTGGCGCACCTCGGCCAGGAACGGGTCCTGGTTGTCGATCATGGCGACCCCGGTGTACAGCAGCAGCGTGCCGCCCGGTGCCAGCCGGCCGAGCGCGGCATCGAGAATTGCCAGCGACAGACCAGCCCCCAGCGGGCCGCCGCCGTGGCGGTAGGCGCGCTGATCGGCGTCGACCAGATAGGGTGGGTTGGCCAGGACCAGATCGAACTCGCCTTGCGCGTTGCTCAGCAGGTCACTGTGTTCGGTGCGCAAGTTGTCCACACCCGCCAGCGCCGCGTTGATGCGGGTCAGGCGCAGCGCCTGTGGGTTGATATCTACCGCCAGCACTTCGGCTTGCGGTCGCGCCAGGGCGGTGAGAATCGCGCCGGCGCCCGAGCCGCAGCCGATGTCCACCACGCGGCGGATCTCGCCGGCATGCTGATTCAGGTGGCAGCGGATGGCGCTGGCGAAACGGTAGGTGTCCGGCCCGAAGAACACCGCATCGCTGGCTTCGGTGGGAAAGGCCGAGTGCAGGAATAGCTGACCGTCGAGGCTGGACAGGCGCACCTTGGAGCGCCAGCGCGAGCCGTGGGCTTCCAGCACGGCGGCCTGATCCATCAGGCTGAACAGCGGTGGTGGCAGCAGTTCGTGCTGGAACGGGCGGCTCCAGCCGAACACCCCTGGCAGGTCCTCGGCGAGCGCGTTTTCCGGACGCAGATTGACCCGTTCATGGGTCAGCGGCGTGGGGGTGATGAAGTGATAGCCGCGATCGCGCAGCGCCTGGCCCAGATGCAGCAGCGCGCGGTCCTGCGCGTTTTCCATGGTCATCGTCGCTTTCCTTGATGGTGCCGTCAGTTGAAAAGTCCGTTGAACAGCCGCGTGGCGAGCAGCCCGGCGGCAGTGTGGTGGCGTTGCGGAGCGAGCAGCGGCAGCAGCAGGCGCATGCGTGCGGCGCGATCGGGCAGGCGCGCCACCTGCTGCTCGAGCAGCTGCAGTTCTTCGTCGAAATCGTTGCCGGCAGCAGCCGCAGCCGGTTGCGCTGCACTCGGCACCTGCGGCACGCGGCGGCTGTTGAACAGTGCCTGCCGCTGCAGCAGCGCACCGCGCGGGCTGCGCTTGCCGTCTGGCTGCCAGTCGGGGGCGATCCAGTCATGGATCATCTGCTGCTCATAGGCGCTGAAGACCCCGAACATCGGTGCCTGTTCGCCGACGATGAGTTGCCAGAAGCGACTTTCCTGCGGGTCATGGCCGCGCTTGATCCAGCCGCGCTTGTCCAGCACGGCGAGGAACTGCTCGACGTCCTCGGCCAGCCACTGGTTGACCGTGCGACCTTCGAAGCGGCAATAGTCGGAATGCACGAACTGACCGACCGCGGCCTTCTTCTCGAAGATGCGCTGCACCTCGCGGGGCAGATCGAAGTCGCCGATCACCGAGACAGTGCTGGCGCCGAGGTCGTTGAGCCGGTAGCCGTCGCGCACCCGTCGATAGAACTCCGCGCTGTCGCCGACTTGCGGCAAGGCGTCCAGCAGGCCCTGCACGGCCTTCTTCGCGTGACCGTTGTCGGCGTTGTCCACGGTGACGTGCAGGGTGAAGTAGTAGGGGTCGATGCCCAGTTCGGTCAGCTCGTAGGAGGTGATCAGCAGGTGCAGCGGCAGTTGTTCGTAGCCCAGGTTGAAACCGATCACCTCCGGCAGGAACTGCTCGGCATGCTCGGCCAGCGCCAGCTGAATGGCACCCTGGACGAAGTGCTCATCGTCCAGCTCCTGCCAGTCGTCGCAGCCCTGACTGGCGAGCAACTTGCGATAGAGCACCACATGATTCTTTTCCGGCAGACCTTCGCCGAGCTCTTCCAGATAGGTCTGGATCAGTGCGGTGAAACGCGCATCGTCCCAGCGCTGCAGCAGGCCGTAGAGCCAGGCGCCATCCACCAGCTTGGTCGGCGCGACCCCACGGAGGAAGTGCAACGCATGGGCCTTGCTGGAGAAATAGCGACGCGCCCCGCCGGCCCGGCGCTGATCGAGATAGGCCTGGTACTGGCGGCCAACCGTTTCGGTGCGCTGAACAACCCAGGCGTGCAGATCGGCCGGGTCTTCCGGCAGGTCGTAGGGCAAGGCGGCAGCAGCTTCGAGCTGCAGGCGCAGGTAATCCGCCGCACTGTCGCGCGCGTGCTGATCGACTTCGCGAACGAGGGTGAAGTACAGCGCCCGGGACGACTGGTCCGGCTGCGCATTGATGGCAGGGGCGATCGGCAGGCTGCGAGAAGTCAGTTGCATGATTCTGTTCTATGGCAGTTCTAGTGGAGTTTTGGCTGCCCGGTCGCGGGTTTAGTTCAGCTGCCCCGCCGAGCGGCCATTGGTCCAGAAAGCCGGCTCGACCCTGCAACTTCCGCCGGCCCGGCCCTTCCTAAGCGAGAGGGCCCCGGATCGGCTGGGGTGCTGCGACGAACGAGGAGCGCGTGATGAGCGAGAACGAACAGGGCCGCGAAAGCATCGAGTCCATCGACCAGAGCGGCGATGCCCACGAGCAGAATCCGGAGACCACCTCGACCCAGGGCGAGGTCGCCGGCGGTGACGAAAGTGACGTGCCAGGCGGTGCCTACAACGTGCCGCCAGGATTGGCCGATGAAGTCAGCGACGAGCCGGCTCAGGGCGAGTCGAAGCGCTAGGCGCAGTGGGCGACGGTGTGACGGATATCACGAGGATGATTGGGATGGCGGGTTGCGTTTAACTGCAGCGGCGATCGGGTCGCCTGCTGGCTCTATACACTGCCAGCGATTGCGGTAGCGGAGCCTTCCGTGCCGCAGCACCGATCCATCTGCCCGAGCAACGGACATGCGCCAGCACAGCCGCTTCAGCTTCCGCCACATCAGCAGCATCCAGGTCACCAATCGGCTGAACGGCGAGCCGATGGGTTATGTCGCCGATCTGTCGCTCGGCGGGCTGCGCCTGGTCGCCAAACAGCCGCTGGCAGTGGGCGGTTGCTACGAGATGGTGCTGCACGTGCCGGAACAGGGTGAACGGGTGCGACAGATCGAGGCGGTGGTGATCTGTCAGTGGTCGCGCAAGGATTCACGGCGCGACAGCTTCGAAATGGGCTTCGCCCTCGATCGGCCGTCGGCGGAATTCACCGCCATGGTCGCGCAACAGCTGCCGCGGCGGCGCAAGGTCTTCTAGGGCCTGTGCTGCCGCGGCTGGTTGCCCTCAGCCCAGCGTGCCGAGGATGTTCACACCGACGCGGTCGGGAATCTCGTTCTGCGACAGCACGTGCAGCCCCGGGCTGAACACCCGCGCGTAACGCGCCAATAGCGGGCGCAGCTGCGGCATCACGGTGAGGATCGGCGGGTGGCCGTCCTTGCGCAGTTTTTCCTTCACCACCGGCATGCTGTTCTGCAGCTGGTTGAGCAGGCTTGGTTCCACCGGAATGTTGTCCAGGCTCACCGGTCCGGCCTGCTGGGCGATCGCCAGGGCGTTGAGCAAGGTGTTTTCCAGCGCATTCTCCAGAACGAACACGCCCAATTCACGACGGTCACCGGCGACCATCGAAACGATGCTGCGGCGCAGCGCATAGCGCACGTCAGCGGCGAGCAGTACCGGGTCCTTGGTGGTTTCGCTGCATTCGAGCAGGGTGCTGGCGATGGTCTCGATGTCGCGCAGCGGCACTTCTTCCAGCAACAGCTGACGGTACACGCGCATCTGCTGGGTGTAGCTCAGGGCGTTCTTCAGGCTTTCGGCAAGTTTCGGCGCCTGCACGGTCAGGCGCTGCATCAGGTGCTCGACGTCGTCGTGCTTGAACAGGTCCGGCAGATGCTCGCGGATCACCTTGTTCAGGTGCGTGGCGATGACGCTGGCGCAGTCGATCACCTGATAGCCGAGGTTCAGCGCCCGCGACTTGTCGGTCGGCTGGATCCACACGACCTGCATGCGATAGGCCGGATCGGTGCCGAGGATGCCGTCGATCTCGCCGTACAGCTCCGGCGAGGGGATCGCCATCAGGCGGTCGGCATGCAGCTCGGCGCCGTCGATCTTCTCGCCATTGATGTAGATGTCGTACTGCGAGGCCTTGAGCCTGAGGCTATCGCGGATCTGCACTTCCGGCAGCAGAAAGCCCAGGTGCTCGGAGAGTGTCTGGCGCACACCGCGTACCCGCGCCGGCAGTGGCGCGCCGGAGGCCTCGTTGACCAGCCCGACCAGTTTGTAGCCGAGCGATACCGACAGCCGCTCGACCAGCGGAATGTCTTCCCATGCCAGGCTCTGCGCCTTTTCCTTGTCCATGGCCTGGCCGAGCTGCTGGATCTCCTTGAGGTCGGCGCCGGCGGCCGGCGGTTCATGCAGCGAGACGCGCCAGGCGATGAAGCCGATCAGCGCAGCGAAGCCGAGAAACGCCAGGTGCGGCATGCCCGGGACCATGCCAAGCACGAAGAGAATGCCGGCGACGGTGTACAGCGAGGCCGGGTTGGCCAGCAGCTGGCGCTGGACCTGGCTGGTGATGTCGCTGGATTCATTGATGCGGGTGACGATGATCGCCGCCGCGGTGGACAACAGCAGCGCCGGAATCTGCGCCACCAGGCCGTCACCGATGGTCAGCAGGGCGTACTGCTTGAAGGCCTCGCCAGCGCCGAGATCGTGGACGAATACACCGATGGCGAAACCGCCGAACAGGTTGATCAGCAAGATCAGGATGCCGGCGATGGCATCGCCGCGGACGAACTTCGAGGCACCGTCCATCGCACCGTAGAAGTCGGCTTCCTTGGCCACTTCCTGGCGCCGTGCCTTGGCATCTTCCTGGGTCAGCAGGCCGGCATTGAGATCGGCGTCGATGGCCATCTGCTTGCCCGGCAGGGCGTCGAGGGTGAAGCGCGCGGTGACTTCGGAGATGCGCTCGCCGCCCTTGGTGATGACGATGAAGTTGATGATCATCAGGATCACGAACACCACCAGGCCGACGATGAAGTTGCCGCCGATCACCACCTCGCCGAAGGCCTCGATCACCTTGCCCGCCGCGCCGGTGCCCGTATGGCCCTCGAGCAGCACCACCCGCGTCGAGGCGACGTTCAAGGTCAGGCGCATCAGCGTGGTGACCAGAATCACCGTGGGGAACAGCGAGAAATCCAGCGGGCTCTTCGACGATACGCTGACCAGCAGCACCAGCACCGCCATGGCGATGTTGAAGGTGAACAGGATATCCAGCAGCTGCGGCGGCAGCGGCAGGATGATCATCGCCAGAATCGACAGGATGATCAGCGGAATGCCGATCCGGCCACTGCGGAAGGTCGGCGTCAGTTTCTGCATCAGGCTCATGAGCGTGCTCGGTTGAACAATTCTTCGGGGATGTGGATGTTGCTGGCCAGCGCCGGTTTACCCTGGCGACGGCCCTGTTTCCAGGCCTTGAGCTGGAGGATGTAGGTCAGCACGTGGGCCACGGCGGTATAGAGCGGTGCCGGAATCTGCTGGTTGACCTGGGTGCTGTAGTAGATCGCGCGGGCCAACGGCGGCAGCTCGATCACTTCCAGCGCATTGGCCTGGGCCATCTTGCGGATGTACAGCGCCATCTCGTCGACGCCGCGGGCGATGACGAAGGGCGTTTCGGCCTTCTTCGGGTCGTACTTGAGCGCCACGGCATAGTGGGTCGGGTTGACGATCACCACATCGGCCTCCTTGATCACCTTGGTGATCTGCCGCTGCGCGAGCTGGCGTTGCAGCTGCTTGATGCGTGCCTTCACCTCGGGGCGGCCTTCCTGGTTCTTGTGCTCTTCCTTGCGCTCCTGCTTGGTCATGCGCATCTTCTTCAGGAAGAAGAAGCGCTGCAGCGGGATGTCGATGAAGGAGAACAGGACGAACACCAGCAGCAGCGAAAACGCCAGATCGAAGGTCAGCGAGAAGGCGCCACCGATGGCGTTGAAGATGTCCGTGCGCTGCAGTGCGATCAGCCGTGGCGCAGCGTAGTACAGCTGCCAGCCGGCGATGCCGAGCAGCGCGGATATCTTCAGCAGCGACTTGGCCAGCTCGCTCCAGTTCTGCGCACCGACCATCCGTCCCAGTCCGGTGATGGGGTTGAGCTTGCCGAAGTTCGGCGCGAAATTCTTCGAGGCGAATACCCAGCCGCCCGGCACCAGGGCAAAGGCGATGACCAGGATCGGCGTCAGCAGCAGCGGCAGCAGCACGCTGACGAACACCAGCAGGTTGTGCAGCAGAATCACCTGCACGTCATCGATGCCGATCTCGCTCTGCTGGAAGTTGATATAGGAGTAGCTGAAGCTCTGCTGCATGCCGTCGAGGAACACCCCGGCGCTGAGCTTGAGCAGCAGCAGCGTGGCAAGCAGCGACACGGTGGTGGCAACGTCCTTGGAGCGGGTGACCTGGCCATCGTCGCGACTCTTCTTGAGTTTCTGCTCGGAGGCCTCTTCGGTCTTTTCCTGGCTGCTGTTCTGCTCAGACATGGCCGCTGCTCCTGAGCAGTACGCCGATCTTGTCCAGCAGGTCGCGGGTCAGGTGCAGGTAAGCCTCGGCGAGGTTTGGCAGGGTCAGGTAGATCAGCGACAGCCCGGCCAGGATCGCCATGGGAAAGCCCAGCGAGAAGAGGTTCATCGCCGGCGAGATGCGATTCAGCAGGCCGAAGCAGAACTGCACCAGGGTCATGCAGAAGACGATCGGCAGCGCGATCAGCAACGCCGCCGAGATCACCCAGGCCATCGACCAGGCGATGGTCTGCAGGCCGTCGTAGAACAGCCCGCTGCCGATCGGCCAGTAGACGAAGCTCTGGTAGATGATGCTTACCGTGACCAGATGGCCGTCGACGGCGAAGAACAGCAGCGCCAGCAGGATGAAGTACAGCTGGTAGATGATCGAGGCCGAGGAGACGCCGTTCATGGGGTCGTTGAATACCGCCATGGACAGGCCGAGCTGAGTCGAGACCACGTCACCGATCAGGGTGAACACGGTGAACACCAGCAGCAGCGCCAGGCCCAGCAGCAGGCCCATGGCGATCTGCTCGATGGCGGTCAGCATGCCGGCCAGCGACAGCGGGTCGAGATTGGGTGGCGTCGGCAACGCCGCGCCCAGCACCAGGGTCAGCGCCAGCGCCAGGAGGATGCGCACGCGTACACTGATCGCCTTGTGATTGAACATCGGCGCCAGGCTGAACACGGCCATGATCCGGCAGAACGGCCACCAGTAGGCGAGCAGT
Source organism: Pseudomonas sp. SCT (assembly GCF_003864275.1). NCBI lineage: Bacteria > Pseudomonadati > Pseudomonadota > Gammaproteobacteria > Pseudomonadales > Pseudomonadaceae > Pseudomonas > Pseudomonas sp. SCT. The sequence goes on along the minus strand of NZ_BDJA01000007.1, from coordinate 57,044 downwards.
GATTGCAGGTATTGGCCGGCGTGCATCAGGGGATCGTTGGGCATGATTCAGCCGACCAGGCGACCCGCCTGCTGGAAGGTTTCGATGAACAGATCGCTCAGCGTGCGCAGGATCCAGTGCCCGGCGAACACCAGCATGCCGAGGGTGATCAGCAGGCGCGGGAGGAAGCTCAGCATCTGTTCGTTGATCTGGGTGGCGGCCTGGAAAATGCTGATCAGGAGGCCGCCGAGCAGGCTCGGGACGATCAGTACGCAGACCACCAGGACGATCACGTGGATGGCGTTGGAGACGATATGGACGGCGGTGTCGGGAGTTAGCATTGGGGCACCTGGAAGGTGATACAGCCGCTGTAGGTCGCGGCGAGCCGGTAGCGGCTTTGGCCTCGGGTGTAATGGCTCTTTGTTGTGGTTGGCTGAGGCAGTGGTTTCGCCCTGCTGGGCGAGTCCCTTTTGGCAGTCGCCCCAAAAGGAACCAAAAGGTCTTGCCCCTCCATCCGGGTCTCGCTGCGCTCGACTTCCCTCACTCCATCGCTGCTCCGAGGGTCGCCGTGCAAGGGCCATCCATGGCCCTTCACGGCTCTCGCGGCATCCATGCCGCTAGCCCCTCTGCGCAGCGATTCCATTCGGCCTTTTGAAAGGGGCGTTTGGCGTCGTCTGGAAGTTCGTGCAATGGAAAAGCAGCTTTGCCCGCAGGCAGGCTCCGTAGGGTGGAAAACTGCGAAGCATTTTCCACCGCAATCGGCGGTATAGAAATTTGCCTTTGAATATCGGTGGGTAAGCTTTGCGTTACCCACCCTACGATCCCTTGAAGCCCGCACATCCACTTCGTTGCAAGAGCTTTCAGGCACGACCGAGTCGCCCCTTTCAGGAGGCCGAGCGCAGGTGGCGTGGAAGGGGTTGAGCGGCATGGATGCCGCGAGAGCCGCGATGGGCCAGGGATGACCCTTCGCGGCGGGCCCCTGGAGCGTCACCGGAGCGAGGGAACTCCGGCGCAGCCGGGGCCGTATGGAGGGGCAAGCGTTTTTGCTTACTTTTTTCGCGACTGAAAAAAGTGAGTCGCCCAGCCGGGCGAAACCAATGCGTCGGCCAACTGCGCCAATGGGCTGTACTCGGAGAGCCCCAAGCCCAAACACTTCGCGGCAAAGGTGCCCAGCCTCCCCACTCTCCAAGCCCCACCACCTGGCAAACGCATCCATTCCCATCACCTAAAACGGCTGAATACTGGTGGTCAACGTCCCCATCAACAGCGCCCAGCCATCGACCAGCACGAACACCATCAGCTTGAACGGCAACGAAATCATCATCGGCGAGAGCATCATCATGCCCATCGCCATCAGCACGCTGGCCACCACCAGATCGATCACCAGAAACGGCACGAAGATCATGAAGCCCAGCTGGAACGCGGTCTTCAGCTCGCTCAGCACGAATGCCGGCAGCAGCAGCGAGAAATCCAGCTCGTCGAGGTTTTCCGGCAGCTGTTCGCCGGCCAGGGCCACCATGGTTTCCAGGGAGTTCTTGTTGGTCTGCGCCAGCATGAAGCCGGCCAGGCTGCCCTTGGCCGAATCGAGTGCCTGTTCAAGAGTGATCTCGTCGTTCTGGAACGGCTCGTAGGCCTGGCTATGGATTTCCTGCCAGACCGGGCGCATCACCAGCAGGGTGACGATCAGGGCAATGCCGATCAGTACCTGGTTCGGCGGGCTCTGCTGTAAGCCGATGGCCTGGCGCAGGATGGCCAGGACGATGATGAAGCGGGTGAAGCAGGTCATCATCATCAGCATCGCCGGCAGGAAGCCGAGCAGCGTCATGATGATGAGGATCTGCAGCTTCACCGAGAATTCCTGGCCGTTCTCGGTATCGTTCAGGTTGAACAGGGTGATCTCGCCGCCGGCGGCCTGGGCTGCCAGAGGCATCAGCCCGATCAGCAGCAGGCCGAACAGGCTCAGGCCGCGACGCAGGTTCATGGGGCGAAGGCGTCCAGGCTGGTGCCGGACAGCTCGACGATGCGCAGGCCGTAGTTGCCGTTCATCACCACCACCTCGGCCTTGGCGAACAGGGTACCGTTGACCTTCACGTCCAGCGGTTCGCCGGCCAGCTTGTCGAGCACGATCACGCTGCTGGTATCGCACTCCATCAGCTCCTTGAGGGAGATTTCCGCGGAGGCAACCTCGAGAGTGACGTTCACCGGGATCTTGCCGAAGAAGCTCAGATCCTGGCGCGGTGCAGGTGCGGCGGCCGGGGCCTCGAGCGCCGGAGCGTCGACCGCATCCAGGCTGAGGTCGCCTTCGTTGATGAGGTTTTCGAATTCGTTGTCGGAAAGATGGCCGTTCATTGGGGGTTCACGCTTTCAAGTGAAGTAAGGAACAGGGCCCCGTCCTCTTCGAAGATGGTGCCGCGATAGAGCTTCTGCTGGTTGATGCGCACTTCGTAGCGGTCCAGCGGGCGCAGCATCAGGATGTCGTCGAGCTGCAGCGCGAGTACCTGCGCCAGCGGCATCTGCGCCGCCGCGACCACGCAATCGAGGCGCACCGGCAGATGCTTGATGTGATCGATGGGGTTGCCGGGCAAACGCGCCGGGGCCGGGCCGGCGAGACGGCTGGTCAGTTCGTCGACCAGGTCGGTATCCAGATAGATGTAGATCGAGGAGCGGCTACCGGTGATATGGCTGATGTACTCGTACTCGGCCACATATTCCCAGCTGGTTTCCTCGTAGTCATTGCGATAACTGTCGAGTTTGCCGAATGTCTCGCCGGACAATATCGAGCGCGCAAATATATCGGTGATGTCCATGCCCAGACGATTGCGCATCCGTTGCTCGGACGTACTGATCGGTGGGGTGTCCTGACTGGCTACTACGGTGCCGCCGTAATAACACTCCAGGGCTTCTGTAAGCAGTGCGCGATCAATTGAAAAACCAACTTTGCCCATGGCCGAGCGATAAATGCCGTCCGGCTCTTCGCTGCGCTCTTCCTGAACATCGATCTTGTTCAGCTCGAGGTTGATCCGGTAGTTGCGCAGGAAGTAGTCGCCGATCAGGCGCGGGTTCTTGTTGGTGCTTTCCTTTATGTACTGCGGAATCTTGTGGTGATGCCGTCCCAGCTTCTGCGGTTTCAATACAGTCAGGCTTTGGGCGGGCACGCCATGGTGGACTTTTGAATTGCCAGTCATGTTGTGAACTGTATTTCCTGGGGTCGGTTAACACGGCGGCGTTGCCGCTGGCCGTGCATGCAGATGGTTGGCTGGCAGGCACCGGTGTTTTCCGGGCACGGCTCTAGCGTGCCGCCATCCTAGGCCTGGGCGCGTGAGGGGGTTAAATCAAGAGATATCAAATGAGCTTTTTTGAGCTCATCAGGCATCGGTTGATTTCAATTAAGCAGAACTGATTGGGGGATTGATCCAGCGTCCTGATAGCGTGCGCGCACTTGTCCGGGAAGTGCCGTTGGGTAGATCGCTTCGGCAGCGAAGTTGCCATGCAGAAGACGACGTTCGGTTCCGGAAAATTAAATCTTTTTTTCTTTTGCTTGTTTCTGGTGTCGCGCTCATCGCCAGCGCGGCCAATACTGGAAGGGCAAGGTGGTCACATTGAAGAGTATCAGTCAGGCAATGAATTACTCATGCGACGAGCTATTCGATGAATTGCCGGCGAAGAAGATCGCCATCATCGGAAGTGCCCATGAGGCGGCTTGCGATTTTCTCCAGGTTGGCTTGCGCCGGCAGGGCTGCAAAGTTGAGCGCTACGACGATCTGGATGGACTGGTTAAAGCCGCGATCGATCAGTTCTCCCTGATATTCGTTGTGGTCGGAAGTTTGCCGGCGCGCTCCTTATATGCACAGGTGGAGGCGCTGACACGTCGGGCACGCAATGTAAGTGTCATCCCGGTGGTTGAATACGCCGATCAGGAAAAGGCGGCAGCGCTGCTCGAGATCGGTTGCGTCGATTACTTGCTGTCGCCTTTCAGTGAAGCCCAGTTGGCTGCATTGCTGCGCCGCCAGGTCTGCGCCGAGACCGCCCAGGAAAGCTTCGTCTCCTGTTCCCAGGCCGGCCGCCGGCTGCTGGCCATGGCTCAGCGCGTTTCGCTGACTCGCGCGCCGATCCTCATCACTGGCGAGACCGGTACCGGCAAGGAGCTGATGGCGCGCTACATCCATCGCTTCTCCGCCAGTCCGGATGCTCCGTTCATTGCGGTCAACTGCGCGGCAATTCCCGAGCAGATGCTCGAATCCATTCTCTTCGGTCATGAAAAGGGCGCCTTCACCGGTGCGGTGAGTGCCCAGCCCGGCAAGTTCGAGCTGGCCAACGGCGGCACCCTGCTGCTCGACGAGATCGGCGAGCTGCCGCTGGGGCTGCAGGCCAAGCTGCTGCGGGTGCTGCAGGAGCAGCGTGTGGAGCGTCTGGGTGGCCGGCGCGAGATCGAGCTGAACGTGCGCATCATCGCCGCGACCAACCGCGATCTGCAGCAGGAGGTGGCCGAGGGCCGCTTCCGTGCCGACCTGATGTTCCGCCTCGACGTGCTGCCGCTGCACATCAGCCCGCTGCGCGAACGCAAGGAAGATGTGTTGCCGCTGGCGCGCCGCTTCATCGGCAAGTACGCGCCGCAGGAGGCCCATGATGAGCTGCTCACCGAGGATGCCTGCCGCGCGCTGCTGCAGCACGACTGGCCGGGCAATGCCCGTGAGCTGGAAAACACGGTGCAGCGTGCGCTGGTGCTGCGCAATGGCCTGTTCATCCAGCCGCAGGACCTCGGCCTGGCGGCACCTGCGGCCGCATCGGTCCGAGTCGAAAAGCCGCTGACGCTCGCGGCCGAGAACGGCAAGGCAGCGCTGCGCGCCAGCGGCAAGTGGGCCGAGTACCAGCACGTGATCGACACCATTCGCCGCTTCGACGGCCACAAGACCAAGGCCGCCGCGAGCCTCGGCATGACCTCGCGCGCCTTGCGCTACCGCCTCAATGCGATGCGCGAGCAGGGCATCGAGCTGAATTTCTGAATGATCGGGGGAGAGCAACCATGAGTTCCATCACTCAGGTGCAGCAGGATCTGCTGGGCCGCATGCAACAGCTGGCCGGGGCCGCCGAAGGGCAGCCGATCCGGCCGTCGAGCATGGCGGCTAACGCCATCAGCGGCTCGTTCGAGGCGGCGCTGCGTTCGGTGGATGCCGAGCAGCGCCAGGCCAGCGCGGCGATGGCGGCGGTCGACAGCGGCAAGAGCGACGATCTGGTCGGCGCGATGATCGACAGTCAGAAGGCCAGCGTGTCGTTCTCCGCCCTGCTGCAGGTGCGCAACAAACTGACGACGGCGTTCGACGACGTCATGCGAATGCCGCTTTGATCGGCCCAGAGAGCTAAGACGTGCTGCAGAAAATCAAATCCAGGTTGCCCGCAGGTGGGCTGCAACTCGATCCGCGCGTGACGCTGGCCGGCATGGCGGTGATCGCCGCCGCGCTGGCCGTGGCCGTGGCCTTCTATCTGTGGCGTGACAACGGCTCGTTCCGCCCGCTGCACGGCGCCGGTGAGTCGTTTCCTGCCGCCGAGGTGATGCAGATACTCGACGGCGAAGCGCTGCAGTACCGCATCCATCCGCAGAGCGGGCAGATCCTGGTCCGTGAGGATCAGCTGGCACAGGCGCGGCTGCTGCTCAACGCCAAGGGCGTGAAGGTGGCGCAGCCGGCCGGTTACGAACTGTTCGACAAGGAAGAGCCGCTTGGCACCAGCCAGTTCGTTCAGGACGTGCGCCTCAAGCGCAGCCTGGAAGGTGAGCTGGCGCGCACAGTGATGGCGCTCAAGGGCGTACAGCAGGCGCGGGTGCATCTGGCGCAGGAGGAGAACAGCTCCTTCGTGGTCAGCAAGCGTGCGCCGAGCAAGGCGTCGGTGATGCTGCAGCTGGAGCCCGGCTACAAGCTGAGCAGCGACCAGGTCGGTGCCATCGTCAATCTGGTCGCCAACAGCGTGCCCAATCTCAAGCCGGAAGATGTCGGCGTGGTCGACCAGTACGGCGCGCTGCTCTCGCGCGGGCTCAACGTTGGCGGCGGGCCGGCGCAGAACTGGCAGGCGGTGGAGGACTACCAGCAGAAGGCCGCGGGCAACATCGAGCAGGTGCTGGCACCCGTGCTGGGCCTGGGCAACTTCCGCATCAGCGTGGCGGCGGATATCGATTTCAGCCAGAAGGAAGAGACCTTCCAGTCCTACGGCGACACGCCGCGGCTGCGCAACGAAGTCCTGCGCAACGAAAGCGCGCTGGACCGCCTGGCGCTTGGCGTGCCCGGCTCGCTGAGCAACAGGCCGCTGCCGCCTGCGCCTGACGGCGAGGAAGCGCAGCAGCTGGCCACCGAGAACAAGGGGGCGACGTCGCTGCGCGAGGAATCGACCCGGCAGATGGATTACGACCAGAGCGTCGTGCACGTCAAGCACGCCGGCTTCGCTCTGCGTCAGCAAAGCGTGGCGGTGGTCCTCAACTCTGCGGCGGCGCCGAAGGGTGGCTGGACAGACGAGGCCCGTGCCGAAATGGAGGCAATGGTGCGCAATGCCGTCGGCTTCAAGCAGGAGCGCGGCGATCTGCTCAGCCTCAGCGTGTTGCCGTTCGCCGCCGTCGAGCAGATCGAGCAGGTCGTGCCCTGGTGGGAGAACAGCCAGATCCATGCGCTGGCCAAGGTCGGCGTGGCCGGACTGATCGCCCTGTTGCTGCTGCTGATCGTGGTGCGCCCGGCGGTACGCAACCTGACCCAGCGCAACGTCCAGGCGCTGCCGCAGGGCGAGGGACTGGAAGGCAGTCTGGTCGAGCCGAGTGCGCCGGCCGCATTGGAAGGCGACGCCAGGCCGGCGCTGGCCAGCCCGCGCGAATCGAACGGGCCGCATATTTTCGGCGAGCTCAACCCGCTCTCGGAGATCCGCCTGCCGGCGCCGGGTTCGGGGTTGGAGCTGCAGATCGAGCATTTGCAGATGCTCGCCAAGAACGATCCCGAGCGGGTATCGGAAGTCATCAAGCATTGGATAGGGCGCAATGAAAGAGATCTCAACCCAGCCGGCTGAAGAAAGCCAGGCGTCGTCCCGCGAGATCAAGCCGCGGCCGGTGCAGCTGCGCTCGGTCAGTTCGCTGGATCAGGCGGCAATCCTCATGCTGAGCATGGGCGACGAGATTTCCGCGGGCATCCTGCGCAACTTCTCCCGCGAGGAAATCATCAGCATCAGCCAGGCGATGGCGCGACTGTCCAACGTCAAGCAGCCGATGGTTTCCGACGTGATCAGCCGCTTCTTCGACGACTACAAGGAGCAGAGCAGCATCAAGGGCGCCTCGCGTTCCTACCTGGCCGGGATGCTCGGCAAGGCGCTCGGCGGCGACATCACCCGCTCGCTGCTGGACTCCATCTATGGCGAGGAGATCCGCGCCAAGATGGCCAAGATGGAATGGCTCGATCCCAAGCAGTTCGCCGCGCTGATCGCCAAGGAGCACGCGCAGATGCAGGCGGTTTTCCTCGCCTTCCTGCCGCCGGGCATGGCTACCGAGGTGCTCGAGTGCATGCCGGCCGAGCGCCAGGACGAGCTGCTCTACCGCATCGCCAACCTGTCGGAGGTCAACAGCGATGTGATCGCCGAGCTGGAGCAGCTGATTGACCGCAGCCTCAAGGTGCTCAGTACCCAGGGTTCGCAGGTTCGCGGCGTCAAGCAGGCGGCCGACATCATGAACCGCTTCAAGGGCAATCGCGACCAGATGTTCGAGCTGCTGCGCGCGCACAACGAGGAGCTGGTCGGCAAGATCGAGGATGAGATGTATGACTTCTTCATCCTTTCGCGGCAGAACCAGGACGTGCTGCAGACCCTGTTGGAGGTCATCCCGCTGGATGAGTGGGTGGTCGCGCTGAAGGGCGCCGAACCAGAGCTGGTCAAGGCCATCCAGGGCGCCATGCCCAAGCGCCAGGCGCAGCAGATGGAGTCGATCAACCGGCGCCAGGGTCCGGTGCCGCTGAGCCGTGTCGAGCAGGTACGCAAGGACATCATGGCCGTGGTGCGCGAGATGTCCGCCGATGGCGAGCTGCAGGTCCAGCTGTTCCGCGAGCAGACGGTGGAATGACATGACGATCAAGGTGATCAAGGGTGCCGACCGCAGCTGGCGGCCGTTCCGCTTTCCGCCAAGGGTGAAGACCCCGGCACAGGCGGCGGCTGGTTTCGCCGGCGACCCGGCAGCGCTGCAGCGTGCGGTGGCCGATGGCTTTCAGGAGGGCATCGACAAGGGCTATCGCGAAGGCCTGGAGCAGGGCCGCGAAGCAGGGCACCGCGAAGGCTTTCAGCGCGGCGTCGAGGATGGCAAGGCGCTCGGTCTGGAAGAGGGCCGCCAGCAGGGTCGTCGCGCCTTTGACGAGGCCGGTCGGCCGCTGGATCGCCTGATCGAGGCATTCGAAGGTTTTCGTCAGGAATACGAGCAGGCGCGTCGCGAGGAGTTGCTGGAGCTGGTGCAGAAGGTCGCGCGGCAGGTGATCCGCTGCGAGCTGACCCTGCATCCGACCCAGCTGCTGACCCTGGCTGAGGAAGCGCTGAACGCCATGCCGGGCGATCAGGAAGACGTGCGTATCCAGCTCAATCCGGAAGAATGCGCGCGCATCCGCGAGCTGGCGCCGGAACGCGCCGCCGCCTGGCGGCTGGTGCCGGACGAGAAGCTCGCGCTCGGCGAATGCCGTGTGCTCACCGCCCAGGCCGAGGCTGATATCGGCTGCCAGCAGCGCCTGGACTCGTGCATGGAAACCCTCGCCGAACACATCGCGGCGCAGGGCTGACCGATGGCCCTGCGCGACAGCTTCCGCCTCGACGAGGCCCTGCGCTCGCTGGACAACGTGCAGCTGGCCAAGGTCAGCGGGCGGCTGGTGCGGGTCTCCGGCATGCTGCTGGAAAGCCTCGGCTGCCAGCGCATGACCGGCCAGCGCTGCTATGTCGAGCAGGGCGATGGCAGCATGCTGGAAGCGCAGGTGGTCGGCTTCAACCGCGATATCACCTACCTGATGCCGTTCAAGAAACCGGTCGGCCTGACCGCCGGTTCGCGGGTATTCCCGGCGCCGGATGACGCCAAGCTGCATATCGACGAATCCTGGCTCGGCCGCGTAGTCAACGGCCTCGGCGAACCGCTGGACGAACTGGGCAAGCTCGGCGGGCGCGACCCGTTGCCGACCGAGCTGCCCTCGGTCAATCCGCTCAAGCGCAAGCCAGTCAGCGAAGCGCTGGATGTCGGCGTGCGTGCGATCAACGCCACCCTCACCCTGGGCAAGGGCCAGCGTGTCGGCCTGTTCGCCGGCTCCGGTGTCGGCAAGAGCGTGCTGCTGGGCATGATCACCCGGCAGACCAAGGCCGATGTGGTGGTGGTCGGGCTGATCGGTGAGCGGGGCCGCGAGGTGCAGGAGTTCCTGCTGCATTCGCTGGGCGAGGAGGGCCTGAAGAAGGCCGTGGTGGTGGTCGCGCCGGCCAACGAATCGCCGCTGATGCGGCTGAAGGCCACCGAGCTCTGTCACAGCATCGCCGCCTATTTCCGCGATCAGGGGCATGACGTGCTGCTGCTGGTGGATTCGCTGACCCGCTACGCCATGGCCCAGCGCGAGATCGCCCTGGCCCTTGGCGAGCCGCCGGCGACCAAGGGCTATCCACCGTCGGTGTTCGGCATGCTGCCGGAGCTGGTGGAAAGTGCCGGCAACGGTGCCAGCGACAATGGCAGCCTGAGCGCTATCTATACGGTGCTGGCCGAGGGCGATGACCAGCAGGATCCCATCGTCGACTGCGCGCGGGCGATTCTCGACGGCCACATCGTGCTCTCGCGGCGCCTGGCCGAAGCCGGACACTACCCGGCCATCGACGTCTGCGCCTCGGTCAGCCGCTGCATGAGTCAGGTCGGCCAGCCGGCGCACCTGGGCGCGGCGCGCCAGCTCAAGGAGTGCTACAGCACCTTCGAGAAGATCAAGGAACTGATTCCGCTCGGCGGCTACACGCCGGGCGCGGACATCAAGACCGATCGTGCGGTGCAGCTGGCGCCGACCATCGAGCGCTTCCTGCGTCAGGACGTCGGCGAAGCCGCCGAACTGGAAACCAGCGTCGCCACCTTGCAGAACATCCTCGGGAAACCGCGATGAAACAGCAGATCGAGACCCTCGGCCGCCTGGCCAGCCTGCGCAGCCACCGTGTGCGGCAGATGCTCGGCCGCGTGCAGTACCAGCAGAACCTCTGCCAGCGCTACCGCAACAACATCACCGGCCTGAGCCGCCTGTGCGGCTTTTCCGTGCCGATGAACACACCACTTCAGCGCGACAACCAGCAACGTTACAAGGCCACCCTGTACAAGATGGTGGAGCTGCAGCGCCGTGAGCTGGCGGTTGCCGAGCAGGCTCTGGAGCGTATTCAGCGCGAGCTGCTGCAGGCCATGCGCAGCGAGAAAGTGGTCGAGCACATGATCGATGACAAGATGCAGCAATGGCAGCAGCTGCTTGCGCAACAGGAACAGAAAATCCAGGACGGACTGGCGGCGCAGGCCCATTGGCGCGCCACGCATTGAGGCAGGCGACGCCGCGCAGGTCGGCCCGGTAGACTGCACGCGCACGCCTGCGTGATGCAGGTGAAAGTCGATTTAATAACTTGCCGATGATGGTCGCCTGTTTGGCTGTAACCACCGAGTTGGAATGAAATCATGGAAATCAGCCGGCATTTCAAGCCCGCCCTGACACCGGCCGCCGAGGCCAGCACCAATCGCCAGCCCGCTGCACGCCCTGCGGCTGAAGCGCTGGTGCGCCAACCTGCCAGCCTTCCGCTGGAGCAGATGCATGACGCCCTGCGCGCTATGCCGGAAATCGACCTCGACCGGGTTGCGGCGATCAAGCAGGCCCTGCAGCGCGGCGAGATCTCCAGCGATCCTGCGGAGCTGGCCGGGAGCATGCTCGCCTACCATCGCGGAAGCGATGCGTGAACCAGCGCGACAAGCTGCTCGCGGTCGTTGCCATCGACCTTGAGCAGGATTGCGATGACTACCTGGCCCTGCGTGACCTGATGCAGGCGCTCTACGCATTCCTGCTCGAACGCGACAGTGTAGAGATCGATCGACTCAATCTGCAGATCACCACTCGCGTCGAAACCATCGGTGCGCGGGCCCAGCGCCGGGCAAAGGTGCTGAGTGCCTTCCGCCTGCAGGCCGATGCCGATGGCATGCAGCGCCTCCTCGGTTCTTACCCTGACGAGCAGGCGGTGCGTCTGCGTCAGTCCTGGCAGCAGCTCGGCGTGCTGGCCAGCCAGTGCCAGCAGATCAACGAGCGCAACGGCAAGCTGCTGGCCATGCATCACGAGATCCTCGGTCAGCTGCTGGCCGGCAGTCATGACGCGCGGCTCTATCAGCCGCAGATGTACTGATCCCCGCGCGGCGTAATCCCCGCGTTTCTCCGTTTCTCCGTTTCTCCGTTTCCCGCTGATCGGTCTGCCTTCCCTGCTCGGTGAGCTTGCTCGCGGATGCCATTGGAGCTGCGGCCGGCCGGTTCGCCAGGCGCTGGCACCTGTGGGAAGCCACGGGCACTTCGGTTCCTGAATTGCGCCCGCTCCGCGGCGCATGCCTGCAGCGCCTTGCCTGGGTTGCCGCACATGAGCGCCGCTCGCGAGCGGGGCAGTCGGGCGATCTTCCCATCGATATTTTCGGCGCGCCTTAGCGTTGGCTCCGTATTCGTCGCCTTTAACCAGAGAGATTGCGCCATTCGGTCAGGCGGAAACGGCATTTCCCCGTTTCCTCATAAGGCCGCCAGGCGGAAGCGCTTCTTCTGCGCCACTTGGCATAAAGCGCTTGTAAATCAATGATTTGTGAATTGGCACTCAACTTGCTCTACAGAGCACAGGAAGGGGATCGGTAATGGCGATAGATTCGAATTACATAAAGCAGATGTCGACGCAGCTGGCGACCTACGAAGTTCAGTCTTCGCTGGACCGGCTCAATCGCAACGAAAGCAACTACAAGACTCAGCGTGATGCGCTGAGCAAGTTGCGCACCTCGCTGACGACCTTCAAGTCCGCCGTCTCCGGATTGAAGACCGGCAAGGCGACCATGCTGGTCAACAGCGCCACCACCAGTCAGGAGGGCTACGTCAGTGCCACGGTCGGTGCCAAGGCGCAAGCCGGCAGCTATCAGTTCTATGTCGAGCAGCTGGCCAGCAAACAGCAGGTGGCGGTGCAGGGGTTGGTCGATGGCGCCCTCAGCGGAACGCTGAATCTCAAGGATCAGACATTCAACCTGGGTGCCTACGCGACCCTCGAAGACGCCGCGAAGGCGATCAATGCCAGCGCCGATCTCGGTGTGCAGGCGACGCTGGTGCGCAGCAACGGTGAAGTCAGTCTGGTATTGACCAGCACCGAAAGTGGCACGGCCAATGCCTTCGCACATTCGCTGACCGGCACCGCTGCTACCACGACTACGCTGTCGACCGCGGCCGATGCGCGTATTCGCATGGGCGGCAGTTTCGGTGTTGGTGGTATCGAGCTGACCAGTTCGAGCAACACCTTCGACAACGTCATCGAGGGCGTCAGCCTGTCGGTCAACAAGGTGCACAAGGACGGTGATCCGGCACTGACGCTGACCATTGACCAGGACAAGAGCGCCACCAAAGGCAAGGCGCAGAGCTTTGTCGACGCCTTCAACGCCCTGATGACCAGCTTCGACTCGCTGACCGCCAGCGGCAGCGACAGCAGTGCCCGTGGTGCGCTGGCGGGCGACTCCAGCGTGCGCGCCATCGAAGGCCGCCTGAACACCCTGCTGCGTACCGACTTCGGCGGCAACAGTCTGATCAATTTCGGTATCAGTGCCGACCGCAACGGCAAGCTGACCATCGACACCGCGCGCTTCGAGGCCGCCGTGGCGAAGGACCCGGCCGGGTTCGAGGCGCTGTTCACCGGCAAGGACAACCTGCTCGACAGCATCGACAAGACCGTCGCCAGCTACACCAGCAGCACCAACGGCATGCTGAAGAACCGCATGGACACGCTGGACATGAACCTGCGACGCACCAACGAGCAGTTCGACAAGCTGCAACAGCAGTACGACAGCCATTACTCCCGCTACCTCAAGCAGTTCACCTCCATGATGCAGACCATGCAGAACATGGAGCAGACCTTCGGAATGTTCTGATGACCTACCTTCCCAACGACAGTTACGACAGCTACCGCTCGGTGGACCTCGAGGCGCGCGCCGCTTCGGCATCGCCCTATGAGCTGGTGCTGGTGCTGATGGATGGCCTGCTCGACGAGCTGGCCCGTGCGCGTGGCCACATCGAGCACAAGCGCTATCAGCAGAAGGGCGCCTCGCTGGAAAAGTGCATGAACATCCTCAACGGACTCAACGGTGCACTGGATGAGGAAGGCGGCGGTGAGGTAGTGCAAGGCCTGGCGCGGCTCTACGAATACTGCATCTATCGCCTCTCCGACGTCAGCGTGACGCTCTCGCTGGAAGGCCTGGACGAGGTGGTGAACCTGCTCGGCACGCTGCGTGAAGGTTGGGAGGGCGTCAGTGCCGCACGCAAGTGACGAGCAGCGCCTGCAAGCCTTGCACGAGAGGCTGGCGGCGGCATTGCAAAGCCAGGACTGGCGCGCCGTCGGTGAAACCGATCAGGCGATCCGGCAGTGCCTGGAACAGTTGCCGCGAGATGCACACGCATCCGTGCAGAGCGCCAGACAGCAGCTCAAGCGTTTGCATGGCCAGGCCTTGAAGGCCTGCGCCGAGGAATGCGAGCGCTTGCGCCTGCTGCTGGTGAATCACCTCGAGTACGCCGAAGGGCGCTCGGCTTATCAACGAGTCGACATGTATCAGGCGAGGAACGGCGAGTGATCCAGTTGATCCCGGCTTCGGCCTCAGCTGCCGGAACGGCACAAGCGTTGACGCAACCGCTGCGTCCGGCCTCGCTGAGTGGCCATGCGGCCGCGCGAGCGGCCGAGGGCCAGCCCGGTCTCGGCGCGGATTTCAGCGCGCGCATGCTGACTGCTGCCGTCGAGCTGGACATGGACACGCTGCAGCAGCCCGTGGCCGAGCAGGCAGAGCTGTCGCCGTCCGCGCTAGCGGAACCCGTTGCCCAGGCGAGCAGCGACGAAGCGGCCGAGCAAGGTCCGGTCGAGCAGTGGCTGCTGGGGATGCTCGATCAGCAGCAGGTGCAGGTTCAGGCGCGGGAGGCGGCGGTTCAGCCGGGTTGGCCAGCGGCACCACAGCCGGCAGGCGCTGAAACGGAAGGTGAAGCCGCTGGCGTTGCCGAAGCACGGCTGCAGGGCCAGGTAGCTCCGTTGCCCCTCGAACTATCCGGTCGGCAGATGGCTGATCCGGTCGCTGATCGGCCGATGCCCGCTGCTCAGGCCATACGTCCAGTCGTTGAACCGGGTGCTGTGTTGAGTCTGCTGGCAACCGGTGCAGCGGGAAGCGATCTCGGCGCAGAACTGCCGGTGGAGCAGTTGAAGGAACTCGCCCCTATCGATGAGGGCAGCCAGTCGGCGCCGCTCTTGGCTGAACGCCCGACTAGTAGCGTCGCTCAGGGGGCCGAGCGCCTGCTCAAGCTGCAGGGCCCCGAAGCCAAGTGGGGCGAGCAGATGCTGCATGCCCTGCGCGAGCACGTCGAGATCCAGCTGCAGCAACGTCAGCAGAGCGCCAGCATTCGGCTGGATCCGCCGGAGCTGGGCAGCCTGGAAATTCATCTCAGCCATGAGTCCGGTCGTCTCAGCGTGCAGCTCAGCGCAGCCAATGCCGATGTGGCGCGGCTGCTGCAGCAGACCAGCGACCGTCTACGCCAGGAACTGGTGGCGCAGCATTTCGTGCAGGTCAATGTACAGGTCGGCGCCGACGGCCAGTCGGGCCGTCAGGGTCAGTCGCAGCAGGCGCATGACGGCGATGCGGTTCTCGCCGCAACCACGCCCGCGCGCGCAGCCGCGGTAGAGGATGGCGGCGCACGTTCGGCTGGTCGCAGCAGCGATGTGCTGGTCACGGTCTGACCGGCTCAACTTCAACTACAGGATTGTGAATAGGTTATGTCGACGCCACGTCTGGTTCTTCTGATGCTGCTGCTCAATGTCGTCACCGTTGCCGGTGGGGTCGGTGCCGCCTACTGGCTGCTCAAGCCGGGCATGAGCGGTGGTGAGGTGGTTACGGAAACCATCGAGCCGGTGGAGTACCAGTTCTATCCGGTCACCAAGGTGATCGTCAGCCTGCGCGGAGAGGGCCGTGAGCGCTATTTCGTGCTCGACCTGGCACTGCAGGCCGAAGCCTCGGACGAGCCGAAGAACTTCGAGCAGGTTGAACCGCTGGTGCGCAATTCGGTGGTCAGCTACCTCTCCGGGCTCGACTTCGCCGACCTGCGTGCCATGCCGATCGGCGAGTTGCAGACCCGTCTGGAGGAAGCGCTGTTTGCCGACTTCGCCAGCAAGAACGCAGTGGTGCCGTTCCGGCACGTACTGGTCAACAAGATGATCGTTCAGTAAAGGCCCGCGCCATGAACGCCACCTGTTCCGTCGACTACTACGGCGCCAGCCCGGCCAGCCCTGCGCTATTTGCACCGGGTGCCGAGCAGCGCTGGCTGATGCAGTACCTGCCGCTGGTCAAGCGCATCGTGCGACAGCTTTCGTTGCAGGCGAATCAGGTGCTTGACCGCGAGGACATGGAGCAGATCGGCATGATCGGTCTGCTCGAAGGTCTGCGTCGCTACGGCGAACCGGACGAGCAGTTCGGGCGCTTCGCCGCGTTGCGTATTCGCGGTGCGATCCTCGACGAGCTGCGCCGGCAGGACTGGCGCCCGCGTCAGGTCCGGCAGCAGGCGCACAAGGTGCGCGACGCGATTCGTGAACTCACCCGCCAGCTGGGCCACAGCCCAAGCGACGAGGAGATCAAGACATTCACCGGGCTGGACGAGAAGGATTATCAGGCCTTCCTCTGGGCCGATTCGTCCGAGGCCATCGAGAGCCTCGACGAGCTGCTGCAGAGCGGCCATGAGCACTTTCCCGACACGGCCGAGCTGTTCGAGGAGCGGCTGCTCAAGGAGCGTTTGCTGGAGCAGGCGTTGAGCCGGCTGGACGAGCGCGAGCGACTGGTGCTGACGCTGTACTACCAGCACGAATTGAGCCTCAAGGAAATCGCCCTGGTGCTGGAAGTCAGCGACGCCAGGGTCTGTCAGTTGAGCAAGCAGGCGATCGGCAAGGCCTGTCGCTTTTTAACCGAGAGAAGTCAGTAACGTCATGCAGAAAGTATTAGGTGCGTTCATCATCATCGGTTGCGTGCTGGGCGGCTACGCCATGGCCAACGGCGACATGCGGGTGCTCTGGCAGCCCGCGGAGATCGTGATCATCCTCGGCGCCGCGATCGGCAGCCTGGTGGTCGGCAATCCCAAGGAAGTGCTGGTGGAAATGCTTTCGCAGATCCGCGGCGTGTTCATCTACGAACGCCGTGGCGAGGAGTTCCAGCGCCAGCTGCTGATGCTGCTCTATGAGCTGTTGGAAATGGTCGATGTGGGCGGTCTCAAGGTGCTCGACTCGCACATCGAGGAGCCAGAGCAGAGCGAGCTGTTTGCACGCTACCCGCTGATCCTCAAGGAAAAGAACCTGATGGCGTTCATCGCCGACAATTTCCGCCTGATGGCCATGGGCAAGATCAGCGCCCACGAGCTCGAGGGTTTTCTCGAGCAGGAACTCGAGGCGATGGAGCATGCATTGCTGCAGCCGTCGCGTTCGCTGTTCAAGATCGGCGAGGCGATGCCGGGTTTCGGCATCCTGGCGGCGATCATGGGCATCATCATCACCATGGGCAGCATCGGCGGTAGCGTCGCCGAGATCGGCGCCCATGTGGCCGCGGCGCTGGTCGGTACCTTTCTCGGCATCTTCTTCTGCTACTGCCTGATGGAGCCGCTCTCCAACGCGATGGGGCAACGGGTCAAGACCGAGCTGTCGGCGCTGGAATGCGTACGTACCACCTTGGTTGCGCATCTGGCTGGCAAGCCGACGCTGCTGGCAGTCGACGCTGGCCGCAAGCTGATCGAGCAGGACGTCAAGCCGGCCTTCCGTCAACTCGAGGTCTGGGTCAACCAGTACGAGGAAGAAAGGGACGCGGCATGAAGAGCCGAGGCAAGAGCGGTAACGAGCACGAAATCATCGTTCGCCGCCGAACCAAGAAGGGTCACGGCGACGAGCACGGCGGCGCCTGGAAGGTGGCTTTCGCCGACTTCACCCTGGCGATGATGGCGCTGTTCATGGTGCTGTGGATCATCCAGCCGCAGATGAACCTGACCAATCCCGCATTCGGCGATGAGGAAAGCAATCCCCTGGTCGATGGCGGTGCCGGTATTTTCGACGGCACCAGCACCTCGCCACTGGAGCTTGATGGCGTACCGGTACGGCAGGCGCGCAATGAGGACGAACCCGAGCGTCGGCGTGTCGAGAGCGACCGCGCAGAGGGGGAGTTGCCCGAGGATGGCAGCCGCCGCTATGCCTCGACGGCCGAGTTGCAGGCGTTGGCAGCGTTGATGCAGGAGGTGGCCGGGCAGGTCGATGCGCTGGCGAATCTGGAAGTGGACGTGGTGCCCCAGGGCCTGCGCATCCTGATCAAGGACGACCAGCAGCGCTTCATGTTCCAGCGCGGCAGCGCCGTGCTCAATCCGCACTTCGCCCGCCTGCTCGGTGTGCTGGCCGGCGTGCTGGCCAAGGTCGAGAACAAGCTGATCATCAGCGGCCACACCGATGCCACGCCTTACCGGCTGCAATCGGGCTATGACAACT
Organism: Pseudomonas sp. SCT; assembly: GCF_003864275.1. Classification (NCBI taxonomy): domain Bacteria; kingdom Pseudomonadati; phylum Pseudomonadota; class Gammaproteobacteria; order Pseudomonadales; family Pseudomonadaceae; genus Pseudomonas; species Pseudomonas sp. SCT. Next base: position 39,317 of record NZ_BDJA01000007.1, on the reverse strand, counting down.
GGAATCTCTCCGGTGATCGCGCCTTGCGTGCGCGCAATGTGCTGGTGAGTGCCGGCCTGCCGGGGCGCTCAGTGCTGCAAGTGACTGCGCAGGCGGACGTGATGCCACTACGCCCCGATGCGCCGGAAGATGGAGCCAATCGACGGGTGGAGATTCTCTTGCTGACCGACTCGGCGGAGAACCTGTACAAGGAATTGTTCGGCGACAGCTACGGCAAGGTTCGCTTCACCGAGAAGGGCGCGAGCTACAGCGCTCCGGAGTCCGACGAAATCTGATTGCAACGCGTGTGGCTGCGCGCCCGCTGCAGGCTGTCTGGCGCAGCGGGGTTGTCAGAGCTGGGCCACCGCCGGTTCGGCGCAGTAGACCTGCTGGGTCTCGACGCCGTAGAGGCAGGCGCCCACTTCCTCCAGGGTGATGCGGGCGCCTTTGTGCTTGCCGTAGAACAGATTGAAGATCAGCTCTTCGTCCAGTTCGTCGGCGCCGGCAATTCCGCTGATCTGGCCTTCTTCCACCACCAGCCGGGCACGGCCGAGAAAGTCGGTTTCGACCCGGCCAGACGCTTCGACGATGGCCGGGCTGTTGCGTGTCATCGCATAGAAGCGCCCATCATTGAACACCACGCTCTGACTGACCTGCACCAGTTGGCCGTTGCTAAGCAGCACCTGGCCAGTCGAGGAATATCGACCGTCAAGGTTGGCGCTGTAGTTGGTGGTGGTGCCCATCGCAACGAAGGCCCATAACGCCAGAGCAGTCGGCACCATGACGCGCAGCAGGCGCTTGCTTGCCGTGCCGGTCTCGAAAGAAGCATTCATCGCAGACATCCTTGCAGTGTTTCATTCGGAATGGCGTTCACCTGGCTGCGGTGAACCTTCACCCAGTTCATCCGGCCATCGTTTTGCAGGCAGCGAAGCTCATAGAAGCCGGGTGACATGTTCACGATCAGGCGACCCGGCCGCGAACTCATGCCGGCAACGCTGGCTACCAACAGGCGGGTTTCCTGCATCATCCGGTCGAGCATCTGCTGGCTTTTTTCCACGTACAGCACTTCGAGCTGGCCGATGGAATGGGTATAGGTCAGCGAACTCTTGGGCGCATGCATGAAGCGGTAACCCAGGGCGACACATGCCAAGAGCAGTGCTACCGCAGTGCCAAGCATCGTCGGGGCAAACCAGGCAGAGCGCCGCGGCATTTGAAGTGGGAGCTGTGCCAGCTCCGTGATCGGCTGTTCGACCGCAGTCGGGACCGGCGGCAGCGCGGCCTTCTCGATGTTGACCAGGTAGTTCGGGTTGAACAGATAGCCCCGACGCGGCAGGGTCTGAATGATCTGGCTGTCGGCATCGCCGAGAACCTGGCGCAGCGTGTAGATCTGCTGGTTCAGGCTACCTTGCCCGACCACTCGATCCTGCCAGGCGTAGCTCAGCAGCTCCTCGCGCGAAACGACCTCGCCGGGCATTTGCAGCAGGCGCTCCAGAACCCGGCTTCCGGAAAAGCCAAGGTCAACTTTTTCTACGTTATCGCCGCTGCAAAGCGAGAGCTGGTAGAGCGAGCGATCGAAGCGAACCAGGCAGTTGTCGCGGCCACTCTTCAGGAGCGGATAGACGGTGCCATCGGTGGCCTTCATGGTCAGAGATGAAGTCATGGTGCCCTGAGAAGCGAATGAGGGTTTCTGTGATAGGAGGCAAAGGTTTACCGTGAACTAGTTGGCAGTATGTTGACGCCGTTTTTTTGAACTTACAAGGGAACTAATCAGGGCGATAGAGGTCATGAATAATGGCTATGTGCCATCATTTGCATTGAAAGTGATGGCTCATGGAGCGACGGCTGGTGCTGAAAGGCCTATTCTAGAAGGGGTTAAGGTTATTTTGAGATGGCCATATGACCTCAAAATGATATCAATAGCCGTTAGTCGGATAGACAGGAGAAAAAACCTGAACAACAAAAAGCCCCGAACCAGTCGGGGCTTTTTGCATGTATCGGTTGGGTCAGCCAAGGGCCAACCCGGCAGTCATCAGCCCAGCAGGCCCATGACCATGCTCGGCATCTGGCCTGCCTGCTTGAGCATGGAGATGCCGGACTGCATCAGCATGCTGTTCTTGGTCATGTTGGCGCTTTCCGAGGCGAAGTCGGCATCCATGATGCGACCCTTGGCCATTTCGGTGTTGTCCTTCATGTTGGCCAGGTTGTTGGCGGTGTGATTCAGGCGGTTGATGTTGGCGCCCAGAGCACCACGAGTGGCGCCAAGATCGTCAAGGGCGGTCTCAAGCGCATCGATGGTAGCAACGGCACCGGCTGCAACTGAAAGGCCCGGCACAGTGGTGGTCATCTGGGTCAGTGCGGCAGCAATCTTGGTATCGGCTATAGCCACTGTCATCACTTCTGCAGAACTAGCACCGATCTGAAAATTGATGTCGGCAGCCAAGGTGCCGCCGTCTAGCAGCGCATCACCCGCATATTTGGTATTGGTTGCGATATTGTTCAGCTCTTTGCCGAGCTCCACGAATTCAGCTTCTAGGGCGTCGCGGTCTTTCTGAGTATTGGTGCCGTTAGCCGATTGGGTGGCCAGGTCTTTCATGCGCTGCAGGATATCGGTCGCTTCGTTGAACGCGCCCTCGGCAGTTTGCAGCATCGATACGGCATCGTTGGTGTTGCGTATGGCCACGGCCATGCCGCGGGCGCCTGCGTTCAGACGGGTGGCGATCTGCAGGCCAGCAGCGTCGTCGGCGGCGCTGTTGATGCGCAGGCCGGTGCCCAGGCGCTGCTGGTTGGTGCCCAGGGTGTTGTTGGTCTTGCTCAGGTTGGTCTGAGTGATCAGCGAGGAATAGTTGGTATGAATGGACAGGGCCATGTGAAAATCCTTCGTGCTAAGTGGGCTGTAGGAGCTGGCTTGACTGCCTGCTGAAAGGGTAAGGCGACAGCCCAGGAAGAAGGATTAAATCCTGGCGCCAAAATTTTTTTGGATTGCTCCCAATTGGCCTTTCAGCGCCCTTGCGCGGATCATATCCATGCACGTTCGCCTGTTAGAACGTACTGGTCACCACCCCTTCTTCCACCACCTTCGCATCGATCACCTTGCCGCTGCGTACGTTGCGTACGCGAATTACCTCGCCCGGCTGCCCGTCGCCCAGTGCTTCGCCGTTGGTGGAGGCTTCGATACCGTCGTGGCTGGCAACGATCCTTACCGGCTGGCCGCGCTTGACTGCCAAGGGCTGCGCCAGCAGCGACGGCGTGAGGGTCTGGCCGGCGCGGATGCGTCGTTTCGCGGCCATGCCCTGCACCTCTTCCAGGCGATTGAAATAGCCACGCTGGGCCTTGCCGATATTGATCGGCTCAAGCCTTAGGTCGTCGCGCCCCAGCGTCTGCCCGCGTTCGATGATGCCCTGAGCGTGCACCGCCGGCAGCCACACACTGGGCTGGCTATTGATATCCAAGGTCCAGCCGTTCGCATCGGGGCAGCTGATCGTCAGCCGCTGACGGTCCAGCAGCGACTCGCTGCCGCTTGCGTCGCGAACCTGCAGCGGCTGGGCGCAGCGGGGCAGTCGCGCGGTGCTGGCCGGCAGGCTGGTGTCGTGGCTCAGGCGGGCGCCCTGCCAACCCTGGCGCTTCGCTTCGCGCAGCAGCGCATCGTTCAGATGCCGGTCGACGGCCTGGCGAATCTGCTCATCGGCACCGCCTTGCGCCCACACCAACCCTGGCAGCAACAGCAGCGCTGCCCAGGCGGAAGTACGTTTTCCGCTTCCGTCCTCACGCTGCGCCCGATGCGGAAGCAGGGTGTTGAAGCGGGACCTGTGCTTTGCGCTTTTTTTCATTGAAAACAACGGGTTACCTATGCGTTGGCGGACCGGCACGAATGCTGCAAAAGCGATGGTCGGTTATCACACCGCTCATGCTTCAAGGGTATCGGCGAATGAGTATACGGATTGAAGACGCAATCGGCGTTCACGAACGGGCGCTGGGCTTGCGCATGCAGCGCAGCGAGATCCTCGCGGCGAACCTGGCCAACGAGGACACCCCGGGCTTCCAGGCCCGCGACATCGACTTCGGCGCCGAAATGCAGCGTCTGGACGATAACGCCTCGTCGCGCCTGAGCATCGCGGGCAGCGATCCGAGCATGCTCTATCGCGTACCGACCCAGGCTTCGCAGGACGGCAACACCGTCGAGCTGTCGGTCGAGCAGGCGCAGTTCTCGCGCAACTCCATGGATTTCCAGACCAGCCTGACCTTCCTGACCATGAAATTCCGTGGCCTGAAGCAGGCCATCGAGGGCCGCTGATGTCTTTTGATTCCATCTACCGCATCGCCGGTTCGTCGATGAACGCGCAGACCGTGCGGCTGAACACCGTGGCCAGCAACCTGGCCAACACCGACTCGGCGGCGGCCAACCCGGCGGACGTCTACCAGGCGCGCAAGCCGATGTTCGCCGCGGTGTACGAGAACAACTCGCTGACCCGCGGCGTCGGCCTGGGCGGCGCCCATGTGCAGGTGCTCGACGTGGTCACCTCCGGGGCCGAACCCAAGCGCCGCTACGAGCCGGGCAATCCGCTGGCCGACGGCGAGGGCTACGTCTACTACCCCGACATCAACGAGATCGAGGAGATGACCGACATGATGTCGGCCACCCGCAGCTTCGAGACCGGTGTCGAGGTGCTCAACCGCGTCAAGAGCATGCAGCAGAGCCTGCTGCGCCTGGGAGAAGTCTGATGAGTAGCGTCAATTCCGCGCTGGACGCCAGCCTGGCCGGCAACAGCATCGACCAGGTCAAGCGCGCCGTGAATGTGAGCGACGCCACCACGATGGAGAACAACTTCATCAGCCTGATGGTCGCGCAGATCAAGTACCAGGACCCGACCAAGCCGGTCGACAGCACCGAATTCCTCAACCAGTTCTCGGCGATGTCCCAGGTCAAGAGCATGGAAAACATGACCAGCCTGGCGCAGAACAACCTGGTGTTGATGGACAACCTGCAGACCCTGACCGCCGCCGGCCTGGTTGGTCAGCAGGTGCGGGTGGCGGTGGACAGCCTGCAGCTGGGCACGCAGCCGCTGCAGGGGCAATTCACCCTGGCCCACGCCTCCAATCGCACGGCCGTGGTACTGACCGATTCCAACGGCCTGAAGACCACCGTCGAGCTCGGCGCCCGCGCGCCCGGCCAGGTGCCGTTCGACATCGATCCGCAGCGCCTTGGCCTGCCGGCCGGCCAGTACAGCGTGGTGATCGAGTCGGACAACGGCGAGTACCCGCAGGTGGAAGTCGCCGGTCTGGTCGGCAACGTGCGCGTCAGCGCCGAGGGCCCGGTGCTGCAGATCGACGGCGTCGGCTCGGTGCCGTTCTACAACATTCTCGAGTTCGGTGCCGGCCGCGCCTGAGCGCGGCGGCCAGTCACCGAACCTTCATCCAGCAGAGTCGAGACGCAACCATGAGCTTCAATATCGCCCTGACCGGCCTGTCCGCCGTCAACGAACAACTCAACACCATCGGCAACAACATCGCCAACTCCGGCACTGTGGGGTTCAAGTCCTCGCGCACCAACTTCGGCAGCCTGTATGCCGAGACCCAGGCCATGGGTGTGGAAGTGATCGGCACCACCCAGAGCATCAGCCAGGGCGGCGCACTGACCTCGACCAACCGCACCCTGGACCTGGCCATTTCTGGCGGCGGCTTCTTCGTCACCCGCGCCAGCAACGGTGACATCGGCTACACCCGTGCCGGCATCTTCGGCACCGACAAGGACAGCTACATCACCAACAGCCTCGGCCAGCGCCTGCAGGGTTACCCGGCCGATGCCACCGGCAACCTGCAGACCGGCACCGTCGGTGACCTGCAGCTGCGCTCCGGCGGCATCCCGGCCCGCGCCACCGATGCGCTGAGCTTCGTCGCTAATCTGGACGCCAATCAGGAAGTGCCGACCGTGGCCTTCGACCCGCTGGCGGCGGACAGCTACAACTCCACCTACACCACCAAGCTGTACGACTCCCAGGGCAAGGAACACACCCTGACCCAGTATTTCGTCAAGACCGCCGACAACAACTGGAATGCCCACTACTACGTCGACGGCGCCGCCCTGGCTGGTGCGCCGCAGGCACTGACCTTCGACACCTCCGGCGTGCTCGCCACCCCGATCGGCACGGTCGCCCTGGCAGCCCCATTGACCGGTGGCGTCGCCCCCCTGGCCATCCAGCTCGACTACAGCGGCACCAGCCAGTACGGCTCGGAATTCAGCGTCACCAACAACCGTGCCACCGGCTACGCGGCTGGCGAGCAGACCGGCATGACCGTGGAGAAGGACGGCAAGGTCTACGCCAGCTATTCCAATGGCGAACGCATGCTGCAGGGCCAGGTGGTGCTGGCCAGCTTCGTCAACGCCGAAGGCCTGAAGAACATCAGCGGCACCGCCTGGACCGAAACCGCCGCCTCCGGCGCGGCGATGCTCGGCGCTCCAGGCGTCGGCCAGTACGGCACCCTGGCCTCCGGCGCGCTGGAAAGCTCCAACGTCGACCTCACGCAGCAGCTGGTAGGCCTGATGGAAGGCCAGCGTAACTACCAGGCCAATACCCAGGTCATTTCCACCAACAAGGAACTGACCCAGGTCCTGTTCAACGCAATCTGAGGCTGACCCATGGACCGCTTGGGATACACCGCGATGACGGCCGCCAGCCGCACGATGATGTCGCTGCAGGTGCGCTCGAACAACCTGGCCAACGTCAACACCCCCGGCTTTCGCGCCGACCTCGAACGCGCCCAGGCCGTGGCGGTGGAAGGCTACGGCTACGACAGCCGGCACATGGCGCTGATCGAGAACAACGGCGTCAGCCTGGCCGCTGGGCCGATGGTCGCCACCGGTCGCGAGCTGGACTTCGCCGTCAAGGGCACCGGCCTGATCGTGCTGCAGGACGGCGAGGGCGAGGCCTACACCCGGCAGGGCAGCATGCAGGTCGATGCCGAAGGGCGCCTGACGCTCAACGGCCGTGCGGTGCTCGGCGAGGGCGGTCCCATCGTCCTGCCGGAGTACGACCGCATGGAGATCGGCAATGACGGCACCGTGTCGGTCATGGCCCCCGGTGACTGGATGATGGCCGAGGTCGATCGCATCCGCCTGGTCGACGTGCCGGCGGCCAACCTGATGAAGAACCAGGCCGGCCTGCTGGTGACCCGCGACGGCGAGCCGGCGCAGCCCAGCGAGGACGTACGGTTGGCCAGCGGCTTTCTCGAGTCGAGCAACGTCTCGGCGATCGACGAGTTGGCCTCGACCATGAGCCTGAACCGCCTGTTCGAAACCCAGGTAAAGATGATGAAAGCCGCCGAGGACCTCTCCGACGCCGGCAACCGAATGATCCGCGGCAGCTGATCGGGAGATAACGCATGAATTCTGCACTTTGGGTCAGCAAGACCGGCTTGGCCGCCCAGGACAAGGCCATGGCCACCGTCGCCAACAACCTGGCCAACGTCAACACCAACGGCTTCAAGAGCGACCGCGCGGTCTTCGAGGACCTGTTCTACGTCATCGAAAAGCAGCCGGGCGCCCAGGCCGACGAAATCAACACCGTGCCCTCGGGCATCCAGCTGGGCAGCGGCGTGCGCGTCGCCGGCACGCAGAAGGTGTTCACCGAAGGCAGCATCCAGACCACCGGCCAGCCGATGGATCTGGCCATCGTCGGCCGCGGCTTCTTCCAGGTCGAGGCGCCCAACGGCGACATCTTCTACACCGAGAACGGCCAGTTCCAGCTCAACGCTGAAGGCATGATGGTCAACGCCCAGGGCTTGCCGCTGAACCCGGCCATCGAAGTGCCTGAGGGCAGCACCGGCTTCACCGTCGGCAGCGACGGCATCGTCACCGCGGTGCTGGCCGGCGACACCCTGCCGTCCGAGCTGGGGCAGATCACCCTGGTCAACTTCACCAACCCCGGCGGGCTGGAAGCACTGGGCGGCAACCTCTACCGCGAAACCGTCGCCAGCGGCGAGCCGGTGGAAGGTGTGCCGGGCGAGGAGGGCCTCGGCCAGCTCAAGCAGGGCGTGCTGGAAGGCTCCAACGTGCAGGTGGTGGAAGCCATGGTGGCGATGATCGCCATCCAGCGCGCCTACGAGGCCAACGCCAAGGTCCTCGATGCCGCCAGCGGCATGCAGCAGTTCCTCAACCAGACCGTGTGATGCCGATGAAGCCGATCGCCCTCCTGTTCGCCTTTCTGCTGCTCGGCGGCTGCGCCAGCTTCGACGAGCTGCTGCCGGACGAGGATTCCAGCGAATACGAGCCGCTGGAGCTCGACTACAGCCTGCCACCGACCACTGGCGGCGGCCTGTTCCGCTCCGGCTACGGCGGCTCGCTGGTCAGCGACCGGCGCGCGGTGCGGGTCGGCGACATTCTCACCGTGGTGCTGGACGAATCCACCCAGTCGAGCAAGAGCGCCGGCACCAGCTTCGGCAAGGAATCGAGCGTCGGCATCGGCGTGCCCACCGTGCTGGGCAAGACCTACCCCGACGTGGAAACCTCGGCCTCCGGCGAGCGTGAGTTCAAGGGCTCGGCCAAGAGCTCACAGCAGAACACCCTGCGCGGCTCGATCGCCGTCAGCGTGCACCGCGTGTTGCCGAACGGGACCTTGCTGATCAAGGGCGAGAAGGCGCTGCGCCTGAACCAGGGCGACGAGTACATCCGCCTGACCGGCCTGGTGCGCATCGATGACATCAACCGCTACAACCAGGTTTCTTCGCAGAGTGTGGCCAACGCCAAGATTTCCTACGCGGGTCGTGGCGTGCTCAACGACAGCAACTCGGCTGGCTGGCTGACGCGATTCTTCGCATCGCCGCTGTTCCCCCTTTAAGCGGTAACTCCAATGACTAGCCCCTTGCGCTCCGTGAAGCTGTTCCTCGCCTCTCTTGTTCTGTGCTGGCAGCTGCCGGCGCAGGCCGTGCCGTTGATGGACCTGGTGGATATCGAGGGTATTCGCGGCAACCAGCTGATCGGCTACGGTCTGGTGGTCGGCCTGGATGGCACCGGCGACAAGAACCAGGTGAAGTTCACCAGCCACTCGGTGGCCAACATGATCAAGCAGTTCGGCATCAACCTGCCGGCCAACGTCGACCCCAAGCTGAAGAACGTCGCCGCGGTGACCGTCACCGCCACGGTGCCGCCGTCCTACAGCCCTGGGCAGAGCGTCGACGTCACCGTGTCCTCGCTGGGCGACGCCAAGAGCCTGCGCGGCGGCCAGCTGCTGATGACCCCGCTGCAGGGCGTCGACGGCGAAATCTATGCCGTGGCGCAGGGTGCGCTGGTGGTCGGTGGGGTGAATGCCGAAGGCGCCAGCGGCTCGAAGGTGGCGATCAACACCTCCAACAGCGGCCTGATCCCCAACGGCGCGACGGTGGAACGGATGATTCCCACCGACTTCACCGAGCGCCCGGACGTGATGCTCAACGTGCGCCAGCCGAGCTTCCAGACCGTCACCCGCGTGGTCGATGCGGTCGATGCCTACTTCGGCAAGGGCACCGCCACTGCGCTCAATGCCACCAAGATCTCGATTCGCGCCCCGGTCACCAGCACCCAGCGCATGAGCTTCATGGCCATGCTCGAACGCCTGGACGTTGAAGAAGGCCGCGTGCGGCCGAAGGTGGTGTTCAACAGCCGCACCGGCACTGTAGTGGTCGGCGAGGGCGTGCGGGTGAAGGCCGCCGCGGTGGCCCATGGCTCGCTCACCGTGACCATCAGCGAGCGGCCGCAGGTCAGCCAGCCCGGCCCCTTCTCCCAGGGCCAGACGGCCGTGGTGCCGCAATCGGACGTCGCCGTCGAGCAGGACCGCAACGCCATGTTCAAGTGGCCCGAAGGTGCCAGCCTGGAAAGCATCATCAACACCATCAACAGCCTGGGCGCGACCCCGGATGACGTGATGAGCATTCTCCAGTCGCTGGAACGCGCCGGCGCGCTGAACGCCGAACTGATCGTGATGTAAGGCCGCCCATGAGCATCGTTTCCCTACCGCAACACCTCAATGCCATGCGCGCGCGCCATGACGGCCCGAGCGCCGCGCGCCGCCAGCAGCTGGAGATGGTTTCCGAGCAGTTCGAGGCCATGTTCCTGCAGCAGATCCTCAAGCAGATGCGCAAGGCCGGCGACGTGCTCTCGGCCGGCAATCCGATGCGCAGCCGCGAGCTCGACACCATGCGCGACTTCTACGACGAGGTGCTCGCCGAAACCCTGGCCGGAAAGCGCCAGACCGGGATTGCCGACATGCTGGTGCAGCAGCTCTCCGGCGGTCTCGACGGCACCGCGCCGGCGCCTGCCGCGCTCGGTCTGGCCAGTGCCGGGCAGGGCGGCCAGCATGCGCTGCGTGGTACCTGGCAGCGCGGCGTCGATGCGCTGGACAACGCCTGGGCGGCGGGCAAGGCGGGCTTCCGCGCGCTGGTGGATAGCGTCATCAAGCACGAATCCAGCGGCAACGTCGCCGCCGTTTCGCCCAAGGGTGCCCGCGGCCTGATGCAGCTGATGCCGGGTACTGCCCGCGACATGGCCGCCGAACTCGGCCTGCCATTCGATGAAGCGCGGCTGACCAGCGATGCCGAATACAACAAGCGTCTGGGCAGCGCCTACCTGAACAAGATGCTCGAGCGCTACGACGGCCACCAGGCGCTGGCGCTGGCCGCCTACAACGCCGGCCCCGGCAAGGTCGACGAGTGGTTGAAGAACCATGGCGACCCGCGCCGCGGCGAGATCGATGCGGCCAGCTGGATCCACAAGATCCCGTACCAGGAGACTCGCGACTACACGCGCAACATCCTCAAGGACCTGCAGGCGGCCAACAGCCAGCCACACGAGCCGCAGGCTGCCGTGCAAGCGTCTGGCTGGCCGCAGGCGGCACAGGCCAGCCTGGCCACTGCCGAGCGCCTTTCCCGTGGGCAGTTGCTGGCGGTGGTGGAGGGCAAGCGCATCGCCGAGCAGCAGGCAGCGTCCGCCGGGCTTAATAGCGCGCCCGCCGCAGTCGCCTTGGATAGACAACAGCCGGTTGCCGCGCGCCATCTTTCCGTGGCGTTCGCTCAACCGATCCGCATCGATTCGAAGGAAGCCCTGTCGTGAGTGTCTTGAGTCAGATTGGCTATAGCGGCGTACGCGCCTCGCAGATCGCCCTAACCGCGACCGGGCAGAACATCGCCAACGTCAACACGCCCGGCTTCAGCCGCCTGGCGCCGGAGATGCATTCGGTCGGCGGGCAGACCGCCACCAGCATCGGTGGCGGCGTGCAGGTCAGCAGCATCCGCCGGCTGTCCAACGATTTCCAGAACCAGCAGCTCTGGCGCGCCAGCACCGACAAGAACTACTACGGCACCAGCCAGCAGTATCTGACCGCGCTGGAAGGCCTGATCCACAGCGAAGGCTCCAGCGTCAGCGTCGGCCTGGACAACTTCTTCGCCGCGCTCAGCGAGGCCAGCTCCACACCGGAGTCCATCGCCCTGCGCCAGCAGATCATCGGCGAGGCCAAGCAGCTGGCGCAGCGCTTCAACGGCCTGAACGGCAACATCGGCACCCAGCTCAACGCCCTGCAGGGCCAGCGCGTGGCGATGGTCGCCGAGATCAACGGGCTGTCCGGCAACATCGCCGAGCTGAATGCGGAAATTCTCAAGATGGAGTCGGCCGGGCGCGATACCGCCACGCTGCGCGACTACCGCGAGAACCTGATCAAGGACCTCAGCCAGTACGCCGGCATTCGCGTGCAGGAAGTCGCCGACGGTACGCTGACCGTGTCCCTGGCCAACGGCCAGCCGCTGGTGGCGGGTACAACGGCCGGCCAGCTGCGCGTGGAGCAGAACCTGGCCGGCGAACAGGAACTGACCCTGGTGTTCGCCAAGACCACCTTCCCGCTGGTGCAGGAAGGCCTCGGCGGTTCGCTGGGCGCGCTCTACGACATGGAATACGGCGCGTTGCGTCCGGCCCAGGCCGACCTGCACGACATGGCCGCTGCCCTGGCGCAGATGGTCAACGACACCCTGGCCGGTGGCTTCGACCTCAATGGCAATCCGGGCCAGCCGCTGTTCGTCTACACCCCCGGCAGCACCAGCGGCATGCTCGCGGTGACCGCGCTGACGCCGGAACAACTGGCGTTCTCTTCTGCCGGCCAGAGCGGCACCGGCGAAGTCGGCAACAATGAGAATCTGTTGGCCCTGCTGGAACTCAAGTCGGCCAAGGTCAACGTGGCCGGCAGCGATGTTCCGCTGAACGATGCCTACGCCGGCCTGGTCGGCCGCGTCGGCAGCGCCAGCCGGCAGAACAAGGCCGACCTCGCCGCCGCCACGGTTGTCGCCGAGCAGGCCCAGGCCCAGCGCGACAGCGTCAGCGCAGTGAACCTGGACGAGGAAGCGGTCAACCTGATGGCTTACGAACAGGCCTATCAGGCCAACATGAAAGTAATCAGCACCTCCAACGACCTGTTCAACGCCGTATTGGCGATGTTCTGAGCGCTCGCCGCCCGATTCGACTGACGAGAAAGACACCATGCGCATTTCCAACGCCCAGATCACCGCGATGATGCACGGCTCGCTGAACAACAGCTCCGAGAAGCTCGGCAAGCTGATGCAGCAGATGGCCAGCGGCGAGCGCATGCTGGTGCCGTCCGACGACCCGATCTCGGCGGTCCGCGTGCTGCGCATCCAGCGCGAGGAAGCCAGCCTGACGCAGTACCGCACCAACATAGCCAACGTTTCTGGCAACCTGTCCAAGCAGGAAGCCAATCTGAAAGCCGCCTCCGACAGCATGCTGAGCATTCGTGACCTGCTGTTGTGGGCGGCCAACGGCAGCAACACCGACGAGGATCTGTCGGCCATCGCCAATGAGCTGGAGGCGCTGGAAAACACCGTGCTGAGCTTCGCCAACGTGCGTGACGAGGAAGGCCGTTACCTGTTCTCCGGCACCCGTTCCAACCAGCCGGCGATCGCCCTGATCGGTGGTATTTACGTGCTGCAGGGCAACGATCAGCATCGCCAGGCGGCGGTGGCCAACGGCGTGCTGGTGGAGGAGAACGTTACTGCAGCGCAGGTCTTTGGCGCCGACGTCGGCATGCTCAACGAGCTGCGTGCGCTGGTGCAGGTGCTCAAGGACCCGGCGCTGGATTCCACCGACCCCGCCGTACGCGCACAGATCACCGCGACCATGGATAACCTGGACGCCACCCATGCCCGCCTGCTCGGCGCGGTGACCGATCTCGGTGGCCGGCAGAACACCCTGACCCTGCTCAGCAGCAGCAACGAGGATGTCTCGCTGGTGAACCAGAAGATCGAAGGTGAGCTGTCGCGCCTGGACTATGCCGGTGCGAGCATCGACCTGAACAATTACCAGCTGTCGCTGCAGGCCACTCAGAAGACCTATCTGAAGATCAACGGCCTGTCGCTGTTCGGCATGCTCTAAGGCGAGGAACGCTTGAATGAAGATCGGCAAGCCGCTACCCGCCGTTTCCGCCATCAACCCCCATGAGCGCCGACAGGCACTGCTTGCCGACGTGCCGACGCCGTCGCGCCGTCTGCCGGTGCCGGGCGATACCGCGCATGCGGAAGTCGCCAACAAGAAGAGCACCAGCTTCAGCCTGCAGCTCAATCAGCAGCTGTCTTCCATGCAGTCGGCAGAAAGCTATCTGAACGACCTGCACGGGCGTCTTTCGCAGCTCAAGCTCAGCCTCAGTCGCGAAATCAGCTCGCCGACCTCGAGTAGCGGGCCGGATGCGATTAGGCATGCCATGCAGGAGGTGGAGCAGCTGTTGCGCGAGCGCAGCAAGCGCTCGGCCAATTCTCTGGACGCGACGCTGAAGCTGCGCCTGAGCGAGCCGGTGCGCAGCCGCTTCAGCCTGCAGGGCTTGGAATCGCTCGAAGCCATCCGCCAGTCGGGTCGCGAGACGCTGCTGTTCAGTGGTGGTCGCCAGCTGGCCGAGCCGGTCGCGGTGGTGCTCGACGACGACATGAGCGACGAGCAGATCCTGCGCCGCTTCAACGGCAGCCTCGGGCAGTCCGGTATCCGTGCCGAACTCGATGACAGTGGCCGGCTCAGGTTCTCGGCGCGGGAAAGCGACTGGCAGCAGCTCAAGGACCAGCTGGCGGTGCAGGGCGAGGACAAGCTCTTCGCCAAGGGCCGCTTTCAGCGTCTGCCGAGCCAGGAAGAGCAGCTGCTGAAGTTTCCCGAAGAGCCGGCACTGGACTCGCTGCGCGAACTGCGGCGCATGCTCGATACCGTGGTGGCCGGGCTGGAGAAGGTCGGCGCGCTGCGCGAGCAGCTAGGCCAGCGTCAGCGCGAGATCCGCGAGTTCCTGGCGCAACAGGCCGATGTCGATGAGCAGCAGTGGGCAAAGGACTTCTCCCACTCGGTGTTCAACCTGATGCAGCGCAGCCCCTCCAGCTACGCGGCCGTCACCCAGACGGTGGTGGCGCAGGCCAATATCAGCCGCTTCGCGGTGGTCAGCCTGTTGTCCTGATCCCTTCCCACTCAGTTCGGCGCTAGCAGCTTGATATCCGACGGCCGTCCAACCGTCAGGGTCTGCAGCTTCTCGCCGAGCTTCCCACTATCCGGATCGCGCCGGATCACCACCAGCTCATCGCTCAACTGATTGGCGATCAGCATGAAGCGCCCGTCCGCGGTGATGGCGAATTCCCGCGGTTCGCGGCCTTCGCTCGGGCGGCGCTGGATTTCACGCAGCGTGCCGTCGGCCTCGATGGCGAAGGCGACGATGTGGTTGTAGTCGCCACGGTCGCTGACATAGAGGAAGCGGCCATCGGCAGAGCTATGGATCGCGCCCGGCGAATGCCGCACGTCGCTCCCCGCACTTTTCAGGTCCAGCAGTTGCCGGCGGGTCAAGGTGCCGTTCGCGTAGTCGAAGCTCGCCACCTGGGCGCTCAGCTCGAGGGCGAGATAGGCGTGTTTGCCATTGGGGTGGAAGACCAGATGGCGCGGGCCGCTGCCAGGCGGCAGTTCGATGCTTGCCGGCTCGTCGGCCTGCAGCGGGCGCTCCGAGTTCTGCGGGTCGTAGCGGTAGACGAACACCCGATCGGCACCCAGGTCGCTGACCAGCAGACGCTTGCCGTCCGGGCTCGGTACGGCGGAATGCACATGTGCCGAGCGCTGGCGTTCGGGATGCACGCCGCTCGACTGATGCGCAAGGATCTGTGTGACCGGCAGCGGGTGGCCATCCTCGGCCAGCGGCATCACCGCCAGACTTCCGCCAGGGTTGGGCCGCGAACCGTAGTTGCTGATGAACAGGTAGCGGCCGTCATGGCTCAGGCTGGCATGGGTCGGCTCATCGCCCAGACTGATGTTCTGCCCGATCAGCTGGTGCTCGCTGCTACTGTCGAGCTGCCAGGCACTGACACGACCGACCGGGTCAGCATGTGCCGGACCGTTCTCATTGGTGGCGTAGAGCCGGCCGCGCTTGTCATCCAGCACCAGCCAGGACGGGTTGTCGCTGGTGAGCGTTTGCACGGGCTTCGGGTCGATCTGCCCGGTCGCGGGATCGAAGCGCAGACGCAGGATGCCCGGGCTGTCGCTATCGTGCGTGTAGCTGCCGATGAGAATGTGCATATCGTCTGTCTCGGCTCGCGCACCGCCCGCCAGCAACGCACCGACCAGCAGGGCGAAAGCGAGGCGAAGCAGTGTGGGCCAATTGCCCCTGGTCAATGTAGTCATGCGACTATGACCGCCGGTGTTGCACAACGCTCCCGCAAGAAGCGCGGCCGAACATTACCTGACTGTTACGGTCTGATATCCACCCGGGCGGATGCCGGCCTCCCTTGATTTCAGGAAGATTAATGGACCATTTGCTACCCGTTCAGCTCGTCGAATTGCAGAGCGTCGCCACCGATCTGGCTGAAAATGTCATCGCGCCGCTGGCTGCCGAGGTCGACGCCGAATGCCGCTGGCCTGCCCACTCGATGCAGGCTTTCGCTGATGCTGGTCTGCTTGGGCTGCAGGTTCCGAGCGAACTCGGCGGGCTGGGTCAGGGGCTGCTGGGCCTGTGTGTGCTCACCGAGGCGATCGCTCGCGCCTGCCCGTCGTCGGCGCTGTGCTACGGCATGCATTGCGTCGCCACCGCGGTCATCGCCGCCAAGGCTACCGAGCATCAGCGTGATCATTATTTGCGCGAGATCGCCCAGGGACGCCATATCACCACCCTGGCATTGTCCGAGCACGGCACCGGCGCGCATTTCTACCTGCCGGAAACCCGCCTTGACGCTGATGGTGAAGACTTCGTGGTCGACGGCACCAAGCAGTTCGTCACCAATGGTGGGCACGCCGATTCCTACGTCATCTCCACGGTGGCCGCGGGCGCCGAAGCCGGAGATTTCAGCTGCCTGATCGTCGACAAGGGCAGCGCCGGCATGCAGTGGCTCGACGCCTGGGCCGGCTTCGGCATGCGCGGCAACTCCTCGCGACCGTTGCGGCTGGATCAGGTTCGGGTGCCGGCGCGCAACCTGCTCGGCGAACCGGGCGATCAGGTCTGGTATGTGTTCGAGGTGGTCGCGCCGTTCTTTTTGATGGCCATGGCCGGCACCTATCTCGGCGTTGCCCAGGCGGCGCTTGATGAAGCCAGCCTGCAGCTGCGCTCGCGGCGCTACAGCCATTCCGGCGAGGCCCTGCGGGATGTGGAAAGCCTGCAAATTCGCTACGGCGAACTCTGGACCGATCTGGTCAAGACGCGTGCTCTGGTGCGCGAAGCGGCGCGCCGCGGCGATGCCGCACATCCCGAGGCGCTGCCGTTCATTCTGGCGTGCAAGGCGGAAGCCGCGGAAACCGCGGTGCGCCTGGCGAACGAGGCGATGACCCTGTGTGGCGGTGCCGCGTACCGCGAAAACAGTCGCGCGGCGCGTCTGCTGCGCGACGCCCGCGCCGGCCATGTGATGACTCCCACAACGGGCCTGCTCAAACTCTGGACAGGTCGCAGTCTGCTGGGGCTGCCGCTGTTATGAGCGAGGTGCTGCTCAACCAGATCGCACTGCTGGAGGCAGGCGACGCGCAGCTGCGCGAGCGGATAGCTAGCTGGGCCGCGGCGCATGGATTGCACCTGCGCACTGTGGATGTGGGCGCATTGCCGTCCGAAGACGAACAACCCGGGTTGGTGCTGTTGGCGCCAGGGCTGGCGCGCCCGGTAGCCCTGGCCCGCCAATTGCGTAGTCGCTGGAAGGCCACGCAACTGCTGTTCCTCAGCGAGGATGCGAGTGTCGACGCGCTGCATCGGGAGTTGGGGCCGGCGCCTTTGCTGGGGCCTTACTGGTCCATCGTCACGCTCGACACCAAACTGCTGCAACAACTCGACGAGGCGCTGGCGAGCGTGCACCGGCGCATGCGCCTGCGCACGACCCTGGCGCGGGCCAACGTCACGGTTGATGGCACCCACGCGAGCCGGCGACCGCTGCCTGCGGCGGAACTCTATCTGCATCACTTCATCGACGCGGCGCGCGACGCCATCGTCGGCCTCGATCACGCGGGCGCGGTGCTGTACTGGAGTGCCGGCGCTGCCGAACTGTTCGGCCTGCCGCGTGCCGAGGTGTTGGGGCGCCCTGCGAGCGGACTGCCGTTCTGGAGCGCCGAACTGGCCCAGGCCTTGGCGCGTGTGCAGGACTGCGATGAGACGCTGACCCTGCAGCACGACGACGTAGGCGGTGGGCGGACGCTGGAGATCGTAGTGGCAGCCGTCTGCGCGGCGAGTGGCGCAGTGGTGGGCGCGGCGCTGACCGTGCGTGATGTATCGGCACTGGTTGCCGAGCGCCGCGCCAGCGAACTGCAAGGGCATCAGCTCAGCGAGGAGCGCACGCACCTGCAGCGCCTGTTCGACCAGGCACCGGGCTTCATCGCCATCACCGAAGGGCCGCAGCATCAGCTGAAAATCGCCAACAGGGCGTTCCATCAACTGGTTGGTGCTCGCGAGCTGCTTGGCCGGCCGGCCTTCAAAGTATTTCCGCAGCTGGAGAGCCGGGCCCTATCCGAGCTGCTGCAGCAGGTCTACGTTACCGGGCGGCCCTATATTGGTCGCGACATTGCGGTGCGCGTGCGGCCGCAGGCGGGCGGTAAGGCCGAGCGGCGCTACGTGAACTTCATCTTCCAGCCGGTATTCAGGGAGGACGAGCAGGTCAGCGGGATCTTCTGCCAGGGCCATGACGTCACCGCCCAGGTGCTGGCGCAGCAGGAACTGCAGCGCTCCAGCGAGCGCCTGCAGGAGCTGGTCGAGGAGCGCACCCGCGAACTCGAACTCAGCCGTCAGGCGCTGTATCAGTCGCAGAAGCTTGAGGCCATCGGCAAGCTGACCGGTGGTGTCGCCCACGACTTCAACAACGTGCTGCAAGTGATCGCCGGTAACCTGCAATTGCTGCAGCCGCTGGTAGACGACAACCGCACCGCCGCCAAGCGGGTCGATGCCGCGGGCTCGGCTGTCGAGCGCGGTGCCAAGCTGGCGCGCCAACTGCTCGCCTTCGCCCGCCGGCAGCCGCTGCGCCCGCAGCCGACCAATCTCGGCCGGTTGTTGCGTGATCTCGACGAGCTGCTGCGCCAGGCCCTCGGCGAGCGCATCGAGATCGAAACCGTGGTGGCGGGTGGGCTGTGGACCACCATGGTCGATCCCAATCAGCTTGAGCAGGTCGTGCTGAACCTGGCGATCAATGCCCGTGATGCCATGCCTGACGGCGGCAAGCTGACCCTGGAACTCGGCAATTCCATGCTCGACGAGCATTACGCCGAGACCCAGAGCGATGTCACGCCCGGGCAGTACGTGCTGCTGGCCGTATCCGACACCGGCGTCGGCATGCCTGCCGAGATCATCGAGCAGGCCTTCGAGCCGTTCTTCAGCACCAAGCCCGAGGGTCACGGCACCGGGCTCGGGTTGAGCATGGCCTACGGCTTCGCTAAACAGAGCGGTGGGCATATCCGCCTCTACAGCGAGGAGGGCACCGGCACTACGGTGAAGCTCTACCTGCCGCGTACCGAGCAGCCAGAAGTACAGGCCCAGCCATCCACCGTTGGCCCGGTGGTCGGCGGCAGCGAAACCATCCTGGTGGTGGAGGATGACCTGCCGGTGCAGGCCACGGTGATCGAGCTGCTCACCGGCCTCGGCTATTCGGTGCTGCGCGCCAACGATGCGCAGAGCGCTTTGAGCATCCTGCAGAGCGGCCTTCCGATTGATCTTCTGTTCACCGACGTGGTCATGCCCGGGCCGCTGAGCAGCACCGAACTGGCGCGCCAGGCGCGACTGCTGCTGCCGGATATCGCGGTGCTGTTCACCTCCGGCTACACGCGCAATGCCGTCGTCCATGGCGGCCGGCTCGATCCGGGCGTGGAGCTGCTGAGCAAGCCTTACCGCCAGGAAGACCTGGCGCGCAAGGTGCGCCAGCTGCTGGGCGCGCCGCACAACGAGGAGCGAACCGCCCCGCAGCAATGGGTGATGGTGGTGGAGGATCAGCCGCAGCTGCTTGCCCTGACCTGCGAGATGGTCGAGGAACTGGGCCATCGCGCCTGCGGTTATGCCAATGCGGAGCTGGCCGCGCAGGCGCTGCACGAACAGCGCTTCGATCAGCTGCTGCTCGACGTCAACCTGCCGGGCCGCTCCGGGCCGGAATTCGCCGCCGAGGCCCTGGCCACCCAGCCGTGGCTACAGCTGGTGTTCGTCTCTGGTGAGGGGCGTATTGAAAGCAAACTGCCGGCGCGTTCACTGCCCAAACCCTTCAGCTTCGACCAGCTCGCCGAGATCCTGCAGGCGTAACGTCGCTGCGGCGCCCTACTGGGCGGGCGCCGCAGCGGGTCAGGCCATGAACGCCGATAACCACGGGTGCCGCCAGGGCCAGCCAGCTCAGCCAGTCGCCTGCGCCTTCGGAGACCAGCCCGGCGATCAGGCCGAGCATGGACGCGACGCCGATCAGCACCGGCCACAACCAGATGCGCATCATGTCCGCACCTCCGTCGCGCCGCGCTTGAGCCACAGATACAGGCCGCTGCCGAGCACGACGATGGTGAGAACGTCCAGCAGCGCCCAGAGCATTTTCAGCGGCAGCCCGCCGTAATCACCGAAGTGCAGCGGCTCGGACAGCTGCAGCGCGGTGACGTACCAGGGTCGGGGGCCGGCCTCCAGCACCGCTCCATCGGCCGGGTCGACCAGCAGCGCCTGGGTCAGGCGTGACGTCAGCGGCGTGTCGCCACGCAGGATCACCGCGACATGCTCCGGCGTGGCGCGCAGCGTGCCGGGGTAGGCGATCATCGCCACCGCCATGCCCGGTGCGGCTGCCAGCACGCGGTCGACAGCCGTTTGTAACGAACCATCTGCGGCGGGAGCGTCGTCAGCATCAGCTGCCAGCAACACTCGCGTCTCGCCGGCCTGCAGCGCGGCGACCTGCTCGGCCTGCCAGGCCTGAAAGATCAGGTCCGCCCAGGTATTGATCACCCCGGTAAAGCCAACCGCCAGGGCCCACACCAGGGTGACGATGCCGAGCAGATTATGCAGATCCAGCCAGCGGGTGCGGGCGGTGCGTTCCTGGCGCACCTCGCCGAAGCGCAGCTTGCGCATGAACGGCGCATAGAGCACCACGCCGGAGACGATCGCCACCATCAGCAGCAGCCCCATGAAGCCGAGAAACAGCTTGCCCGCCAGCCCTGCATAGAGGTCGACGTGCAGGCGGTACATCACGCTCATGAAGCCTTCGTCGATGTTCGGCGCGCCGAGCACCTCGGCAGTACGGGCGTCGGAGAGGATCAGCGTTGACGCGCTCTCGTCGGTATCGACGCGGGTATCGAGCTTGACGTACCAGACATCCGGATCGTCTTCCTCGGCGAAGAAGTACAGCGGCACGAGACCCGGGTAGGCCTCAACCGCCGTGGCGGCCACCCGATCGACCGCAGCGCGCGGCGTGCCTTCGGGCATCGCCGGCGCTTCGATCTCGTTGCCGGTGAGGTGATCGATCTCGTGCGAGAAGACCAGCGGCAAGCCGGTCAGGCAGAGCATCAGGATAAACAGCGTAGAGACGAGGCTGGACCACTTATGGACCCAGCCCCACCGCCGCAGGGTGACTGCCTGCATCAGAAGTCGACCGTAGCGCTGACCGAGAGCGTGCGCGGGGCGCCGAGGACGAGGTAGTTTTCGTTGGCGTAGCCGCCAGTCGATGCCCAATAGTCACGGCCAGTGGCATTGTCGAGGCGGGCGCGAAGGGTCACGTCGCGGTCCTGCACTTTCATCCCGTAGCGCGCACCGAGGTCCAGACGCGTCCAGGACGGGATTTCCCGGTCATTGTTGATATCGGTGTACTGGCTGCTGGTATAGACGACGCGACTGGTCAGCGTGAGGCCGGCAAGCCCGGGCACATCCCACTCGCCGCCAATGTTGGCTTGCGTTTTGGGCACACCAATAGCGTGGTTGCCGTCGTAATCGCCATTATCGGTGTCGCTTAGCTCGGTATCGAGCAGGGTCACGCCGCCCAGCAGGCGGATCCCGGGGGCCGGTTCGCCGAATAGCGACAGTTCGATGCCGCGATTGAGCTGATCGCCTCCTTCGCGGAAGACGCCATCGGTCACTACGCCGATAGGGCGCTCGGTGCGGAACATCGCCAGGCTGCCGCCCAGGTTGATGCCGTCGTACTTCAAGCCGATCTCGGTTTGCTTGGCGATGTGTGGTGCCAGCGTTTGCGCGGCGTTGCTAACTGCCTCGGTCGTTCCATCGGGTCGCGTGGTGTTCCATGGGGCGGTGTCACCTTTGGCAAGCCCCTCGATGTAGTTGGCATAGATCGATACGTCATCGGTCAGCTTGTAGAGCACGCCGCCAACTGGAGTGGTCTCGTAGCGGTTGATCCGTGACGTGCGATCTCCGGTCGCCGCAGAGTAGTTTCTGGTCTCGATCCATTGTCGGCGTGCGCCCAGGGTTACAAGTAGCCGATCATCCATGAACCCAAGCGTGTCTGCGATCGCCAGGCTCTGAGTGGAGGTGCGGCCGATCACATTCGGATCGGAAAACGAACCGTTGATGTTTTTCGGCAGCAAGTCGGGGATAGGGATGTCGTACGGGTTATCGAGGCCACCGACCAAGAGGTTGCCATAATCTGATCCACCGAACGCGTTGCGTTCCTCGGCCCTAAAAGCCGCTGCGGACATTACCCATTGGTGGGAGACCTGTCCGGTCGATGCAAGGCCGCGCAGGCCGATTTCACCCGTAGAGATCTCTTCCTTGCGGCGGTTATCGAAGCGGTAAGCGGTGGTGGTGTCGGCGCCGATGTAAGTCGGGTTGGCCAAGCGGTTTTCTTCCTCGCCATGGCGCGCGCCGACGGCTAGCCAGCCCGTGACCGAGTCAGAAAAGTCATATTCGCCGCGGACGGTGCCAAACGTCTGCTTTTCCTTCGAGAAGGTCCAGGTTTGGGCAAAGTTGTCTTCCGCGTCAGGTGCGCTTGGAAGATCTATCCCATCGGCGATGTAAAGACTCGGCCGTGGTGCATCGATAAAGTGGTACTGATGACCAATATCAGCAGATAGGCGGAAGTTGTCCCCTTGGTAGTCCAGCCCGAGGGCAAACATATCCAGAGTACGCTCTTCGTTGTCGACCGAGGTCTCGCCGGTATGCTTGGCGGCATTGAGGCGCAACCCGAAGCGCTCCTCTTCACCGAAGCGGCGGCCCAGATCGACGGCTGCCGAACCTTGACCGCCATTTTCGGCACCTACGGTTAGACGGGTCAGCGGCTCATTCGGAGCACGTTTGGGTACGAGGTTGATCATGCCGCCAACCCCTGAGCCTCCTGGAGCTGCACCATTGAGGAAAGCACTCGCGCCGCGGAAGACCTCGGCGCGTTCGATGAACTCAGCGGCTACGTATTGACGTGGCAACAAGCCGTACAAACCGTTGTATGAGATGTCGTCTGAGAACAGGCGGAATCCCCGGACCATGTACAGCTCCTGCATATTGCCGTAGCCCCGTGCCACACGTACCGACGGGTCGTTCTGCACGATGTCCGACACGCTGCGCGCCTGCTGGTCCTGAATCAGCTTGGAGGTGTAGGCCGTAGAGGTAAACGGCGTCTCCATATAATCCTGATTGCCGAGGATGCCGACCCGCCCACCTCGCGCCACCTGCTCACCAGCGTAGGGTTGGGTCAGACCTTCGGCCGAGGCATCGGCGCTGGCGGTGATCTCCACCGACTGCAGCTCGACCGGCTCGGCTGCTGTGCTCTGGGGCTGGTCCTCGAGTTGTTCCTGGGCCATCAGCGGGAAGCCAGCGAAGCTGGCAGCAAGGCAGACGGGCAGCAGTGCAGTTTTGCGCGGGAAGCGGAGAGTGGACATGACGGACCTGACCGGACGTTGAGCTGTGAGAGTGGCGGATGACGGCGAGACGGAGCATTGAGAACCAGTGCCATCTGAGAGCCACTATCGTATCTAAAAGATAACGCTTCGCAACATTATTCCGTCTGGCGGTACCGTGCCGCATTGGCGCGCCAACCGTCCTGGCTGTCTGGCGCGCGGCCTGTCGTTCCCAAGCGTCTTTGCAAAAAAAGATTGTTCCGGTCTGTCGATTGAGGGAAACGCCGGACGACTAGTTGGTGAACCCCCATTCAATCAGATGTCAGGAGACGGACATGAACAGCGAAACCCACCAAGACGAACTCGCCATTCGCCAGCTGCATGAAACGTTCGAACAGGCCACCAAGGCCAAGGATCTCGACCGGATCATGGCGCAGTACGCCGACGACTTAGTGGCCTTCGATGCGGTTGGCGCGCTGCAATTCAAGGGCGTTGACGAGTACCGGGCGCACTGGCAGCGCTGCTTCGAGTTCTGCCAGGGCGAAGGCTTTTTCGAGAGCCATGAACTGCATGTGGATGTTGGCGGTGAGCTGGCCTGTAGCCGCATGCTCACCCACTGTGGCGGACCCAATGCCGAAGGCGAGATGCAGGCCGCCTGGATGCGCGGCACCAGGGTATGGGCGCGGCGGGGTGGCGAATGGAAGGTGATCCATGAGCATTTCTCGATGCCGTTCGACATGCAGACCGGCCAGGTGTGCATGGATCAGGCTCCGTCGCAGCAACAGGCCGGGTGAGGCTGGCTGGCAATCTTCGTCGCCTGATCGGGCGCACTTCGTCATCGGCTGCTAGCTTTGCTGCGTTGCCGGCAGACGGAGCCCCGCCATGAACTACCTGTGCCTGATCTATTACGACGAACAGCGTGTGGATGCGATGACCGATGAGCAGTGGCATGCGCTGGTCGCGCGTTGCCTGAGTTGCGCTGAAGAGTTGCGTGCCAGCGGCCACATGCTCGCCGGCGAACCGCTGCAGTCGGTGCGTACCGCGCGCACGGTGCGCGTGCGTGACGGGGTCACCTCGGTGGTCGACGGCCCATTCGCCGAAACCCGCGAGCAGCTGGCGGGCTTTTACCTGATCGAGGCGGCCGACATGCGCGAGGCTGAGGCTATCGCGGCGAAGATCCCGCCGGCCAGCCTTGGCTGCGTCGAGATCCGACCGTTGCGCCAGCTGCCGCAGCGCTGAGCATGCCGCTGACCGGGCATTTCACTGCGGCGCGGGTCGAAGCGGTCTATCGCAGCGAATCGCGCCGCGTGCTGGCCACGCTGATCCGTCTGCTGGGCGATTTCGATCGTGCCGAAGAGGCCTTGCACGATGCCTTCGCCGCGGCCTTGCAGCAGTGGCCGCGCGACGGCGTACCGGACAATCCGCGCGCCTGGCTGGTGTCCACCGGTCGCTTCAAGGCCATCGATGCCCTGCGCCGGCGGGCGCGCTTCGATGCCTCGTTGCGGCTGCTGGCCGAACAGCTGGAAGACGCAGTCGAGGCAGCGGAGGTGGACGAGATGGAAGACGATCGCCTGCGGCTGATCTTCACTTGCTGCCATCCCGCCCTGCCGGCCGATGGTCGCGTGGCGCTGACACTGCGTGAGGTCTGCGACCTGACCACCGAGGAAATTGCCCGCGCCTTTCTCGCTCCACCGGCCACCATTGCCCAGCGTATCGTGCGCGCCAAGGCGAAGATCCGTGACGCCCAGCTGCCGTATCGCGTGCCCGAGCGCGACGAGCTGCCGGCGCGCCTGGAGAGCGTGCTGCGGGTGGTCTATCTGGTGTTCAACGAGGGCTATACGGCATCGGCCGGCGGCGAGCTGACCCGCGCCGATCTTTGTGCCGAGGCGATTCGGCTGGGCCGCTTGCTGCTCGAATTGCTGCCCAACGCGGAAGTGATGGGGCTGCTGGCGCTGATGCTGCTGCACGATGCCCGCCGGGCTGCACGTACCGATGCAAGCGGCGAGCTGGTGCGGCTGGACGAACAGGACCGCAGCCTGTGGAACCGGCCGCAGATCGCCGAGGGAGCGCAGCTGGTGCAGTTGGCGCTGACCAGTCGCGCGTTCGGCGCCTACGCGCTGCAGGCCGCTATCGTCGCCGTGCATGCCGAAGCGCCGAGTGCCGCGCAGACCGACTGGGCGCAGATCGTGCGGCTTTACGATGTGCTGCTGCAGCTGAGCCCGTCGCCGGTGGTCGAGTTGAACCGTGCGGTGGCCGTGGCCATGCGTGACGGTGCCGAGGCCGGTCTGCTGTTGGTGGATCAACTGCTGGAGCGTGGTGATCTGCAGGACTATCACCTCAGCCATGCGACACGTGCCGATCTGCTGCGTCGCCTGGCACGTACAGACGAAGCGCGTGAGGCCTATCGCAGGGCGCTGCGCCTGGTGCAGCTGGAGCCGGAACGGCGTTTTCTGCAGAGGCAACTGGCTAGCCTGGGCGGGTGATCGAACCTTCTCAGGCGCTTGCCGAATGTCTTGCCGATGGTGCGCCTCAAACCGGTGTAGAAGCGGTCGCGAAGGGCTCGATAAATCAGTCGATGGTGGCTCCAGCGTGGGCAAAGCGTTCCGCCTGCGCAAAAGGCTTCACGGCCTGCCGCTCTCTCGGTTTGCGCCGAAAGCCTGCAGGTCCGCTCCGATGTGGCAGTTGCGCTGAGCGTTCCGATGCTGCGCGAAGCTCAGCGTCTCGGGCCGATCGCTCAGCTATCCGCACTGCCTGCCGGCAAGTAATCGCTGCGGCTCAGCCCATGGCGCTGCATCTTCTCGTTGAGGGTGCGGCGCGGCAGCTGCAGCTGGGTCATGACCTCGGTGATGTTGCCTTTGCATTGCTGCAGGGCGTTGTGCAGGCATTGCGCCTCGAAGGCTTCCATCTGTTCGGCCAGCGACTGGCCACCGCTGCTCGCCGGGGCTGGGGCGCTGAGGCCGAGGGCGTGGCGTTCGGCGGCGTTGATCAGTTCGCGCACGTTGCCTGGCCAGTCATGGGCGAGCAGCTGCGTCAGTTCGCCGGGTGTCACCGGCGGAGCGGCGCGGCCGTGGCGCTGGGCGGCCTGGCTGGCGAAGTGTTCGAACAGCAGCGGGATATCCTCGCGGCGCTCGCGCAGTGGCGGGATATGCAGCTCGGCGACGTTCAGCCGGTACAGCAGGTCCTCGCGGAAGCGGCCGCCGCGCACCTCTTCCAGCAGGTCCGGCTTGGCCGCGCTGATCACCCGCAGGTCGACCTCGATGCTGCGGTTCGAACCTAGCCGTTCCAGGGTCTTTTCCTGCAGCACGCGCAGCAGCTTGACCTGTTGCGCCAGCGGCATGCTTTCGATCTCGTCGAGGAACAACGTGCCGCCGGCGGCGTGCTCGATGCGACCGATGCGCTTGCCTTGGGCGCCGGTAAAGGCGCCGCTCTCGTGACCGAACAGCTCGCTTTCGAAGATGGTTTCCGGGATCGCCGCGCAGTTCAGCGCCACGAACGGCCCACCGGCGCGTGGGCTGAAGTCGTGCAGGCAGCGCGCGACCTGCTCCTTGCCGCTGCCGGTTTCGCCGCGGATCAGCACGTTGACGTCGGTCCCGGCCAGCTCCAGCACCTGGCGTCGCAGGTTATCCATGGCACGGGACACGCCCAGCAGCTGCGACTCGATACGCCCCTTGCGGGCGAACTGCTCGCGCAGCTGACGGTTCTCGCAGACCAGCCGGCGCTTGTCCATGGCGCGGCGCACGCTGTCGAGCAGGCGTTCGGGGGTGAAGGGCTTCTCGATGAAGTCGTAGGCGCCCTGGCGCAGCGCCTGCACCGCCATGGGCACGTCGCCGTGGCCGGTGACCATGATCACCGGCAGGTCGGCGTCCAGCGCCACCAGCTGTTCGAGCAGGCCGAGGCCATCGAGATCGGGCATGCGCACGTCGCTGATCAGCACGCCGGGAAAGTCCCGATCCAGCGCCGTCAGCGCCTCGCGGGCGCGGGAGAAGGTGCGCACCTGAAAGCCGGACAGCTCCAGCCACTGCTGCACGGCCTGGCGGATCGCCGCCTCGTCGTCGATGAAGATTACCTGCCCGCTCATTGCCTGCTCCTCGCGGTCGCGTCGTGGCAGTTTACTCGGCGGCGTGTCCTTCGACAGCCGGCAGCGTAAGGGTGAACACCGCGCCGTGCTCGTCGTTGCTGACTTCCAGCGTGCCGCCCATGTCACGGACGATGCCGTAGGACACCGCCAGCCCAAGGCCGAGGCCCTGGCCGACCGGTTTGGTGGTGAAGAACGGCTCGAACACCTGATCCAGATGCTCGCTGGCGATACCGCCACCGTTGTCGCCGACGCTGAGCTGCCAGCTGTCGCCGTTGAGCTGACAAAGAATGCGCAGGCGGCGTTGCGGACGTCCGGCCATGGCATCCAGCGCGTTGTGCAGCAGATTGATCAGCACCTGCTCGAGGCGGATGGCATCGCCACTGACCATGGCTTCGGCCGGGACCTGGCGGAACACCTCGACCTGCTCGCTGCGAATGCGTGGCGACAGCAGCTGCAGGGCCTGCTCCAGTACCTCGGCCAGGCTCAGGCGCTGGCGCAGCCCGGCCGGGCTCTTGCGGGCAAAGGTCTTCAGATGACCGGTCAGTGCCGCCATGCGTTCGAGCAGGCCTTCGACATGCCCGAGGCCTTCGCGCACCTCGCCGTCGCGGCCGCTGTCGAGCAGCAGACGCAAACTGGCGAGCTGCATGCGCAGCGCCGTCAGCGGCTGGTTGATCTCATGAGCGAGGGCGGCAGACATCTGCCCCAGCGCGGCCATGCGCGCGGCATGCACCAGCTCGTCCTGGGCGGTGTGCAGCTCGCGGGTGCGCTCGTGCACCAGATGTTCCAGTTCGCTGCGGCTGCGCATTTCCACGCGCCGCGTCTTGCGCCGCTGCGCCAGGTAGAGCAGCAGGAAGGCGAGGGTCATCCACACCCCGGCCGCGGCCAGGCGGTAGCTGCGCACGCTGGCGACGACCATCTGCGGATCGTGCAGCAGGTGCAGCGTCCAGTCTTCCTCGGGCAGTGCCAGGCGTTGCCAGAGGTACTCGCGGCGGCCGTCCGGGCCATCCACCAGACGCCGCTCGCTGCTCTCGGAAAGTTGTTGCACGCGGCTGCTCTGCAACGGCTGCAGGGTCTGCTCGGCATAGCGGCGCACATCGACCAGGCGGCTGCGCACCTCGTCGCTCAGCGGCCGCAGGTAGCGGAAGCGCCAGGCCGGGCGGTTGGTGAGAATGACGATATCCAGCGAATCGGCGATCAGCAGGATGCCTGGCTGGCCGACCCAGTCGCGCTGCATGTCTTCCAGCTCCAGCTTGACCACCAGCACGCCAAGCACTTCGCCGGTGGCGCTCTTCACCGAGCTGGAGAGGAAATAGCCGGGAATCCCGGTGGTGACGCCGACCGCGAAATAACGCCCGCTGTCATGGGCTACGGCATCGCGAAAGTACGGGCGGAAGGCGTAGTTGTTGCCGACGAAGCTGCTCCAGTCGCGCCAGTTGCTGGCGGCGATGGTTTCGCCGTTGCGGTCGAGCAGGTACAGCACCGAGGACCCGGCGGCGTGGTTCTGCTGCTCCAGGCGCTGGTTCAGTTCGCGGCGCAAGGCACGGTTGCCCGGGTCGGCAAGGAGCCCCTGGATGTCGCTGTCCAGCGCCAGCAATGCCGGCACCGAGCGGAAGCGCTCGACCTGGGTATGGATCGCCTGCGCATAGAGTTCAAGCTGGCCCTGGGACTCCTGACTGCGCTCGGCCCAGGCGCGTTGTTCGGCCAGACGCCCGGCCCAGTGCATGCTCAGCAGCAGGCCGACGAGTATCAGCGCAACGATCAGGGTTACACGCAGGCGGTTGGGCAGGGCAGGCATGATGGCGCTCGCGACGGGACGCGCCGATGGTAAGCGATAGCCAGCGCACATGGTGCATTGCCGGGGCGCGGCGTAGCACCAAAGTCGTGATCTGGTGCTGTGGAGGCAATGTGCCATCACACATATACTGCGGGGGTTACCTTCAATTTCAGCAGGGATCGCTGGTACGGAACGGCCTGGCCGCTCCATTCAGTCGAGGTCAGCCTTGCTTAGAAAAGTCCTTGTCAGCCAATTGCGCTTCGGCATGTACGTACACGCGCTGGAGGGCAGCTGGTTCGACCATCCGTTCTGGCGCAGCAAGTTTCTGCTGACCGATCCCGCTGACCTGCAAGCGCTGCACGCCAGTGGTATCAAGGCCGTCTGGATCGATGCGGGCAAGGGCGTCGATGTGGAGATGGCAACGCCGCCGGCGGCAGAGGCCCCGCTCCTCGGGGCTGACACCGTCCCCGTCGTGTCGATTTCCGTCACCCCGCCAGCGCAGCAGTGCAGCGCCAGGGAGGAAATGCAGCACGCCACCGCGCTGCTCAAGCGCTCCAGGGAGCAGGTCACCTTGCTGTTCAACGAGGCGCGGCTCGGCAAAGCCGTCGATCCACAGCAGTGTCAGCCGCTGGTGGAACAGATTTCCGCCTCCCTGGCGCGCAACGGCTCGGCATTGCTCAGCCTGGCGCGGCTGAAGACCAAGGACGAATACACCTACATGCACTCGGTGGCGGTCTGCGCGCTGATGGTGGCGCTGGCACGTCAGCTCGGGCTGCCCGAAGACCAGGTGCACGAGGCCGGCATGGCCGGGCTGCTGCACGACATCGGCAAGATGGCCATGCCGCTGGATGTGCTGAACAAACCCGGCAAGCTCAGCGATGACGAATACACGGTCATGCGCAGCCACCCCGAGCGCGGACACGCCATGTTGCTGGCGGCGCAGACCGCGGTGTCCGATGCAGTGCTGGATGTCTGCCTGCATCACCATGAAAAGGTGAACGGCACCGGTTATCCGCACCGGCTGGCGGGCGAGCAGATCAGCCGGTTGGCGCGCATGGGGGCGATCTGCGACGTGTATGACGCCATCACCTCGAACCGCCCGTACAAGACGGCCTGGGACGCGTCCGGTTCGCTGGCGCGCATGGCGCAGTGGCACGGGCATTTCGATACCCAGCTGCTGCATGCCTTCGTGCGCACGGTGGGCATCTATCCATTGGGCTCGCTGGTGCGGCTGCAATCGGGGCGGCTGGGCGTGGTGACCGAGCATCACCCGCAGCAGCTGACGGCGCCGCGCGTGAAGCTGTTCTATTCCACACGCGCCCGCGCAACTATCGTCCCGGTGGAAATGGACCTGTCCAATCCGCAGTGTAGCGACCGCATCGTCGGCCGCGAAGACCCCGCCGCCTGGGGCTTCACCAACCTCGATGCGCTCTGGACCTAGATTGGCGGTCGTAAAACCGGGGCCATGCGACTAGAATGTCGCCCCCCGAACGCGGCTCGCGCGGCGAGTCGCTCAGAAAAGAGCTCCTGATGCCCATGACCTGGCTGCCTAGTCCGCCATAGCGCTCCGCCCCCTCGCGTCACTTTGCGACTGCCTGTCATGGGGCGGTCGTACGCCGCTGTCCGTGCGTTTCGTCGACTGACAGCCGAATCAATCACACCAAAAAACTCGCCTTGTATCGCTGCCGGCCGCCCGTGGTCTGCATGGTGGTGCTTTTGCTCTGGATAGTCCGATGCTGCAATCGATCAAACAAAACTGGTTCTCCAATATCCGCGGCGATGTGCTGTCCGGCCTCGTCGTCGCGCTGGCGCTGATTCCCGAAGCCATTGCCTTCTCCATCATCGCCGGGGTCGATCCGCGGGTCGGCCTGTACGCCTCCTTCTGTATCGCCGTGGTGATCGCTTTCGTCGGCGGCCGCCCGGGGATGATCTCCGCGGCCACCGGTGCGATGGCGCTGCTGATGGTGACGCTGGTGCGCGAGCACGGCCTGCAGTACCTGCTGGCGGCGACGTTGCTCTGCGGCCTGCTGCAGATCGGCGCCGGCTATCTGCGCCTCGGCTCGCTGATGCGCTTCGTCTCACGCTCGGTGGTCACCGGCTTCGTCAATGCACTGGCGATCCTGATCTTCATGGCGCAGCTGCCGGAGCTGACCAACGTCACCTGGCACGTCTACGCCATGACCGCTGCGGGCCTGGGCATCATCTACCTGTTTCCCTATGTGCCGAAGCTCGGCAGGGTCATCCCCTCGCCACTGGTGTGCATTCTCAGCCTGACCGCCGTGGCCATGTTCCTCGGTCTGGATATCCGCACCGTCGCCGACATGGGCGACCTGCCCGACACGCTGCCGGTCTTCCTCTGGCCGGAAGTGCCGCTGACCTTCGAAACCTTGGCGATCATCTTTCCGTATTCCGCCGCGCTGGCGGTGGTCGGCCTGCTCGAATCGCTGATGACCGCGACCATCGTCGACGACCTCACCGACACCTCCAGCGACAAGAACCGCGAATGCAAAGGGCAGGGCGTTTCCAACATCGTCTCCGGCCTGTTCGGCGGCATGGCCGGCTGCGCGATGATCGGCCAGTCGGTGATCAACGTGAAATCCGGCGGCCGTACCCGCCTGTCGACGCTGATCGCCGGCGTGGTGCTGTTGCTGATGGTGGTGTTCCTCAGCGATTGGGTCGGGCAGATCCCCATGGCCGCGCTGGTAGCGGTGATGATCATGGTGTCGATCGGCACCTTCAGCTGGGATTCGCTGCGCAACCTCAAGCGCTATCCGCTTTCCACCAACATCGTCATGGTCGTCACCGTGGTGGTGGTGGTCTTCACTCACAACCTGGCCTACGGTGTTCTGGCGGGCGTGCTGCTGGCGGCGATGTTCTTTGCCAACAAGGTCGGCCACTACCTGCACATCGGCTCGGAGCTGGACGCCACCGGCAATCAGCGCACCTACAAGGTCATCGGGCAGGTATTCTTCAGCTCATCGGACAAGTTCACCGGTGCGTTCGATTTCAAGGAAGCGCTCGGCAAGGTCACCATCGACCTGTCCCGCGCACATTTCTGGGACATCACTGCCGTGGCGGCGCTGGACAAGGTGGTCATCAAGTTCCGCCGCGAAGGCACCGAGGTCGAAGTGCTGGGTCTGAACGAAGCCAGCGCCACCATCGTCGACCGCTTCGGTGTGCATGACAAACCCGAGGCCATCGACAAGCTCATGAGCCACTGACCAGGAGAACAACAATGACCCATGTAATGGCGTGTATCGACGGATCACCGCAGGCTGCGGCGGTTTGCGACTATTCGGCCTGGGCCAGCAAGCGCCTGGACGCGCCCCTGACGCTGCTGCATGTGCTCGACCGCCAGCAGTATCCGGTGTCGGGCGACCTGAGCGGCATCATTGGCCTCGGCAGCCGTGAATTCCTCCTGCAGGAACTGGCGACGCTGGACGAGAAGCGCGCCAAGCTGGCGCTGGAAGAGGGC
The DNA here is from genome assembly GCF_003864275.1 of Pseudomonas sp. SCT. Classification (NCBI taxonomy): domain Bacteria; kingdom Pseudomonadati; phylum Pseudomonadota; class Gammaproteobacteria; order Pseudomonadales; family Pseudomonadaceae; genus Pseudomonas; species Pseudomonas sp. SCT. The sequence continues at coordinate 6,784 of NZ_BDJA01000007.1, read as the reverse complement.
CGGATGATGCTCGATTCGGCACGCCAGCGGGCGATCTCCGCCGGCGTCGCCCAGCCCGAGTGCCGGCAGCGCCACGGTGATCTGGTCGAATCCCTGCGTGATCTGCAAAGCGAGACGCGCCTGCTGGTCATTGGCCGCCAGGGCGAGGACAGCGGCGACGCCATCCAACACATCGGTAGCCAGCTGGAAAACGTCATCCGCACCATGCAGCGGCCGATCTTGGTTGCCCCTGGCGATTTCAGCGAACCGCAAAGCGTGATGCTCGCCTTCGACGGCAGCGCCACCAGCCGCAAGGGTGTGGAGATGCTCGCCGGCAGCCCGCTGTTCAAGGACATGCCGATTCATCTGGTGATGGTCGCGGCGGACACCGCCGACAACCAGGCGCAGCTGGAAAATGCCCGTGGCGTGCTGACCGCCGCCGGCTTCAACGTGGAAATCGCCATTCGTGCCGGTGAAGTCGAGCCGACCCTGCATGCCTATCAGGCCGAGCACGGTATCGACCTGCTGGTGATGGGCGCCTACGGGCACTCGCGCATTCGCCAGTTCTTCGTTGGCAGCACCACCACCAACATGATCCGCACCACCTCGACGCCGCTGCTGTTGCTGCGCTGATCGCTATCCGCTGCGCCCCCCCGTCCCGGGCGCGGCGGCAGTCAGCTATAAAGGTCCGCCCGACTCCACGGCAGCTCGTGGGAGCCATCCGCCAGCGGCTTGCTGGCGAGGATCTGGTGCAGGTTGATCCAGTTGTGGCGGAAGCCGTAGGCGCAACCGGCCAGATAGAGGCGCCAGATGCGCAACGCGCGTTCGGGGACCATCTGTTTTGCCTGCTCCAGCTGCGCTTCCAGCCGCTCACTCCAGAAGTCCAGCGTGCGCGCGTAGTGCAGGCGCAGGCTTTCCACATCGACGATTTCCAGCCCGGCCTCGCTGATGCAGCTGCTGATGTTCACCAGATGCGGTAGTTCGCCGTGGGGGAATACGTAGCGGTCGATGAACTCGCCCGCACCGTGCCCGACCGGGCGGCCGTCGATGTGTCGGGCGGTGATGCCGTGGTTCATCACCAGCCCGCCCGGGCGCACGGCGTCGAACAGGCGCTGGCAGTACAGCGGCAGGTTGGCGTGGCCGACATGCTCGAACATGCCGACGCTGACGACCTTGTCGAAACGGCCATCCTGCGGCAGATCGCGATAGTCCATCAGCTCTAGGGTGATCTGCTTTTCCAGGCCTTCGGCGGCTACCCGTTCGCGCGCCAGCTCGAGCTGTTCGCGGCTGAGGGTGATGCCGAATACCTTCGCGCCGAACTGTCGTGCGGCGTAGCGAGCCAGGCCACCCCAGCCGCAGCCGACATCCAGCAGACGTTCGCCTGGCTTGAGCCGCAGCTTGCGGCACAGGTGGCGCAGCTTGGCCTGCTGCGCCTGCTCGAGGTCCTCGCTGCCGGTTTCGAAATAGGCGCAGGAATAGACCATGTCCTTGTCCAGCCAGAGCCGGTAGAAATCGTTGGACAGGTCGTAGTGATAGGAAATGGCTTCTGCGTCGGTCGTCTTGTCGTGCGCCTCGCGTGACGGCAGCGGAAAGTCGTCCTCGCCCAGCGCCCGGGTGATCACATCGCCGATGCGGATCACCTCATGCACCGGCCCGAGCAGGTCGATCTGCCCTTCGACGTAGGCCGCACCGAACACGACCAGGCTCGGCTGCGCCAATCGGGTTACCAGGTTCGGGTCCTTGATAACCAGGGTGACGCAGGGGGCGGGCCCGATGTCGATCTCTTTGCCGTCCCACAGTTGCAGCTTCAGCGGCAAGGCGAGTTCTTTCAGGGCCGGTAGCAATGTCGCCAGCATGCTCCATCTCCTTTTAGTGCATCCGTGAAAATCCTAGACCATCAATACAGAACTGTAGGCTATGGTGATGATAGTTTCGCGCTATGGTTCGAACGACGGCGAACGTGCATATGACGGCTTAGCTCGACGGGCTACGCATGAGGGCTTATGGAACACAACGATTCACAACGCGTGCTGATCCTTGTCGCCAGCGGCCCCAGCACACCGGCGCGCTGCGCCGCGCCTTTTCATATCGCCACGCTGTTGGCCTGCATGGACGCCGAAGTAACCCTTTATCTCACCGGCGAGGGTGTGCAGCTGGCGCGGCGCGAGGTAGTCGAATCGCTGCGCGCGGTGGGAGGCGGCGAGCCGGTACTGCACTTCATCCGCAACGCCAAGCAGGCCGGCGCGCGCCTGCTGATGTGCCGGCAGCCGGGCGTACAGGTCGACCCTGCCACGCTGATCGCCGAACTGGACGAAATTTCCAGCGGCGGCGAGCTGGCGCAGATGATCCTCGAGTACGACCGGGTGCTGACGTTATGAATGTGCAGGGTCTCGACTTCCCCGACGCGCTGCGTTACGCGCCGGAGCACAGTCTGTGGCTGCGTGAAGAGGTAGATGGCAGTGTCACCCTTGGCCTGACTGCCTACGGCTGCGCACTCTACGGCCAGATATTCGCCTTCACTCCCAAACGCGTCGGCGCCCGTATCGAGCGCGAGCGCAGCTTCGGTGTGGTCGAGTTCGCCAAGGCCGCATCCTCAGCGCGCAGCCCCCTCGCCGGTGAGCTGCTGGCCGTCAACGAAGCGCTACTCGAGCGGCCGGCGCTGATCAATCAGGATTGTTACGGTGATGGCTGGCTGGTCCGCCTGAGGCCGGAAGACTGGGGCGCCGTGCGCGAGGAGTTCCCGCTGGGCAAGGCCGCCGAAGCCGCCATCGCCGAACGTATGCGGCTGGACAACTTCGACCCGGCCAACGCCCATGTGCAGGCGTTGCAGTGGAAGTAGCGGTACTGGAAGCGCGGTAGATGACAGTAGCCATCCCACACACCGCGCAAAGAGCATCACCGCGTTGCGCCAGGCCTCTCAGGGCTTGTCGGGCTTTGAGCTTTCCAGCGCGTCGAAGCAGCTCGCCTTGATCGCATGGTCCAGCTGGCGGATGCAGATATCGATGGCCAGATCGCGAGTGCGCTTGTTCGTCCACTCCAGCTCGGCAAGCGTCTCGATCAGGTCCTGATGGCCATTCTCGTTGAGCAGTATCCCGTGCTGTACCGTCAACGTCCGGCCCTGAAAACTCAGCTGCACCGGGTCGCGACCGACAACGGACGCTCCTTCGGCCAGCAGGCAATCGATATGGTCACGCAGCGCGTGCAATGCACGGCGTTCGTCGGCCCGATCACTCACAAAACCTCTCCTATCCCTGGAAAGACAAACCGCGATTGTGACGCGCTTCGCGCTGGAGCGCGATGGCTTTTTGATATTGCGAGGTGGGGCGGGCTGTCGCGGGGTAGGTGTCGAGGGTTTGGGAGTCGGCGTGTGAGTCGAAATGGCGGAAGGCAGTGAGGGTCGAACTCGTTTTTCTAGCGCGCAATAATCGGCTGTCTTCAGCTTTGCTAGGTCTGCCGACCTAGCTTGGCTGCATTGCTCCGCTCTGGTCGGCATTGATTTCGACAGTTTTTCGACACTTTCTGTCAGAGGTTTTGCTCTTCTTTGTACTCGCGGGCGAGAGCGGGCAGATTAAATTTTGTGTATCGCTCTTTGGCTTGCACAGGGTAGGTTGAGTAAACGTAATCAATAAAGTCGTTAAAGTATAAGCGCTTCGTTCTATTAATCACTTCGTCCAATATCTGAATTTCTCTTCTGTTGAGAGAAAGTCTGCTTGTGTCACCGTAATATTTAATTATCTGTTTTCTCGATCCGTAAGCTGTCCAGTCGTCTTCTATTTCAAAATCTTCGTGGCGCTTTGTCTCGTCAACAACATCATCAACATACGGGCCGTAGTGGTTAAATACCCATTCAATATCTGTCAGTTGTGCGTCGTCTACTAAAGCGCTAAACCAATCAGCAAGATATACAAGTTTTGTAAGGCGAGCTTTTGAAAGCTCTCCTTTGTACGGATATTGCGAGCAAAAATAAGCAGCTATTTCTTGAACCTTATTCATGCTGCGCTCCTTAATGACTTAAGTACGTCATTTTGTTCGATTGCCGCACTGGGCGCCCGTTGAAGGTTGAGAGCTCGATCATAAAGCATTCCTTGCCTCATAAATTTTGCCATATTACTTTCATATTTGGCGCAGTGCTCTTTTAGTTCTTTAATTACTCTTGCATTTAAAGCGTCTGATTTGTCGCTTTCAAAAACTACTACGCCAATTCTAATTCCAGCATCCTTTACCGCTAATGCAAATATTCTGCAGCTCTTCATGGTAAAGCTCACGGTCTTTTCACGTTCGAAGAGATACATTTCTTTATGATGCGCCAAATATGCTTCTACATCTTGAGTGTAGTCAGGGCAATCGCTATCGATCCACTCGCCATGCTGCCATGCCTTGCTAATGGCCCCTTCGTTCTGTGAAAAACGTTGCTTATGCATACGGCTATAGCGCGGATTCTCAGAGTAACGTGCCAGCAGCGTGAAGCTTTTTTCGGAATAATAATATAGAGATACTCTACAGTAGGACTTCTTGTCCTTTGGCGTCGGAAAGTTAATCAGCCACTGCCTTACGAGCTCCTCGTGCAAAGTTGCTATGTCGCCTCTGAGTGAATGCGTATCCTCAGCTTGCTTGTCCAGCTCAGCCCTGCGATTATCCGATAGTCGGGTAATGTCAGTAATCTCGCCCTTCAACTCATGATTTGCCTGAGTTAAGGCTCCGATCTTTTCGCTTAAATTTTTGTGATCTTTACTGATTCCGATTGCGCCAAGCAATAAAGAAACAGCGCCGCTGATAAAGTACAGCCAAGGGTTTTCATATAAAAAAACTAGAAAGCCTTTTGCGTCGGCTATATTTTCAATCTCGGTTGCCAATGTATAGTTAGAAAGAAATATTGATGAGATTGCGATTAATATCGTACCTATAGCCGAGCTAGCTATGTGTAGGAACCTATCCAATCTTGCGCCGAGCCGTTCAAATACTTTTTTATTTGAACTATAACCAAACCACTGTTCCTTCATGTTTATATTCCTTGCTCTAGCTATTTTCCCAAGTTCCCTTTGGCATCCTCATAGCAGTTTCACTGCGGGTTGGGTTATTCCGAGCTTTGGTTGGCTTCGTCGTAGTCTGGGCTGGTTTGGCCGATCCCGGGCGAGATCTGGCCGCTTGCCAACCATAGGGCGTACTTCGGGTACAGCTTGACCAGTACGTCTATTTCTTCAGTGCTCACCCGCACCGCTCCCTTGCTCACGTTCAGCCAACGGCTGTGATCCGTGTCGCTCAGCTGGCTCAGCCTCTTGGGGCCAACCGTCTTGATCAATACGCGCGCTCTATCTGCTGAGCTTTCCATATAGAAAAAAGCAACCACTAGTTCGAGGTAACTATTGACTCGGCATTATGCCGAGTCAATAATTGACCTGAAGTAACTATTGACCTGAGCACTGCTCAGGCTGTCGGAAAATTGCCGAACATAGTGGAGTAAAGCTGATGGATACGGAAGGTCTTGACCCGCAAAAGCTGCACGGCGCCCCGCCCCTGATGCCGTGGCCGAAGTTCGCCGAGTGGATCGGCATGGGCGACGAACCCATCGTCGTGCGCACCTGGTTGGAACGTGGCTACCTGCCGTCGCAGAAGGTGGGCAAGCGCACGATGGTCAACGTGGCCCTGCTGCAAGTGGCGTATCTGTAGAAGAGGCCGCCGACTGGGCCGCCACCGGCACCATCCCGACGATGCGCCTCGCCGACTTCCGAATGGTCAACCTCGCGCGCCTGCGGGCCGACCTGAAGAAAGGCAAAAAGGAGTTCAAGGAAGGAGACTACAGCCATGCGTAAGCCCGGCATCACCCTGGATACCCAAGCCGCAATGGCCTACATCGGCGAGTCCGTGCTGATGGAGCTGTACATGGATGAAGACGAGCCGCCGTACTGGTGCTGCGTGCACATCGTCGGCGTGGTGCTGGAGAAGGAAGGCGTCTGGGATTATCCCTACTTCATGGCCATGAGCTTCACCAGTGACGGGCGCACGCCGAGCGAGATCCCGTTCATGGACATACTCACCATCAGGGTGATGCGGCACCGCGACCGGCATAGTTCCGGCAACGTACTGGACCGCATTGCCCTCCCTAATGCCGGGAGGTCAGGGGCCGCGCTCCCGGCTCGTCGGGACAGCTTCACCGTCCCGTCGAACGGAAGCACGGGCGCAGCGCACCCTTGACCCTGCACGACTATGAAAAGCCTATCGCTGGGAGTGTGGGGTAGCTTTTCCACCCCACGCTCCCGAGCCCTCGGCGGCGAGAGCGGGATGACAAGGGCAGCGCCCTTGGTGTTATTCGTCCTCGCGCGCCGCGCCGATCTCAAACTTCCTCACCTGCTCGCGCTGGCCAGCCTCGCGCTCTACCTCGCCTGGATCAGCACGCCGCCGCCTGACCGTCCCCACCTGATGACCTTCATCCAGGAACAAACCTGCCTGGAAGATCCGACAACGTTATTCACCGACCCCGTAACAGCATTAACGCTCTCTGGCGCGCGCACGGCTGCACAGCTCTACGCCGAGCGTAGCGAGCGCGTCGCCTGTGCCGGCGTGCGCGCGCCCCCGCGCTGACGTCCCTGTAGCACGTCAGATAGATCCAGATTAACTACCGCATTAGTCAGCATTAGGAAGTAAACCAAATGAGCAAACCAAAGGATTTTCTTCGTCTAGGGAAACTCTGAAAAAGACTTTCTGATTTGGCAAAATACCGCGACCCCACCCACCGAGTTTCCCGATGAAGCAGATGACCTTCGCCGACGCCGAGTACGCTGGCAAGCGCAAGCAAACCCGCAAGGAG